>NZ_JAFIFQ010000025.1 GCF_020831925.1 Alkalimonas sp. | reverse complement strand
ACCATCTTCAATGAGCGCTGGGCAGAAATCGTCGGGTACACCCTGGAAGAGCTTGATCCTATCAGTATTGAAACCTGGGCCAGTCTGGCGCACCCGGATGATTTAAAAGAATCCGGTGCCTTGCTGGAGCAACACTTTCAGGGGAAGCTTGCTTTTTACGATGTGAAATGCCGGATGAAGCACAAAGCAGGTCATTGGGTCTGGGTGCATGACCGCGGCCGCGTGGTCAGCTGGACAGACGATGGTAAGCCTTTGATGATGTATGGCACCCATGCCGATATCACTGAACAAAAACAAGCGGAACAGCAACTGCAGGAACAAAAGTGGTTGTTTGAGCAAATCCTGGAACAAACCATGGCTGGTTATTGGGATTGGTATATTCAGGAGAATACCGAGTATTTGAGCCCTTCATTTAAGCTGATGTTTGGCTACAGCGATGATGAGATGGAAAACTCGCCCGAGGCCTGGCAAAAAATTATTTTCCCGGACGACTTGAGCAAAGTGCTGGTTTCTTTTGAGCAGCATATTGCCAGCCGGGGAGAAGTGCCTTTTGATAATGTGGTGCGCTATCACCACAAAAACGGCACTGTTGTTTGGGTCCGCTGTGTTGGTAAAGTTATCGAGTGGTCGGCAGATAACCAACCCATTCGCATGGTGGGTAGTCATATGGATTTAACTTTGGAAATGGAGGTACGGCAGGCACTGCAACAAAGCCGCGATCAATTCCAAACACTGGTGGCGAATATTCCTGGCATTACCTACCGCTGTCTTGCTGATGAGCACTGGACCATGGTGTATATGAGCGGCAGCATTGACCCCTTATCCGGGTATCCGGCCAGTGATTTTATCCAGAACAAGGTCCGCAGCTATGCCAGTGTGATCCATCCGGAGGACGCTTCGCGACTGGAAGACGAAATCGCCAAAGCCGTTGCTGAAAAAAACAGCTGGTTACTGCAGTACCGGGTGCTGCACAAAGACGGCTCAGTGCGCTATGTGGAAGAGCGCGGTATGGGGGAGTACCACCAGGATGGCAGTCTTCGCTATCTGGATGGTTTTATTCTGGATGTGACCAATGAAAAAACACTTAAGCGTCAGTTACTCAAGTTGGCGGAGCAACTACCAGGTGTGGTCTATCAGTTTCAGCAATGGCCGGATGGCCGCTCCAGTTTCCCTTATGCCAGCGCCAATCTGAAAAAAATTTATGGGGTGAGTCCCGAAGAAGCCAAAACAGATGCCAGTCAGGTGTTCCAGTGCATTCTGCCTGAAGACTTACCAGCTGTGACCGATAGTATTGGGCGCTCCCGTGTCGAGCTATCGCTCTGGCAGCATGAATATCGGGTGGTTAACCGGCAAGGTGAAGTGATGTGGTTGTCTGGCAGAGCCATGCCAGAGGCCATGCTGGATGGCAGTGTGCTGTGGCATGGCTATATCTATGATATTACCGACACCAAACAGCACTATCTGGAGCTGGAGCGAGCCAACGAGCAGTTGCATCTGGCGCAGCAACGGCTGGAGCTATCCAGCCAGCAGGCACAAATAGGGTACTGGCAGGCCTCATTAAAAACGGGCGATCTGTGGTGGTCGCCGATGATTTATGATGTGTTTGGTTTTGATGCGGCCACCACTGAGCCCAGTGTCGCTTTATTTAAAAGTACAGTGCATCCGGATGATTTGCATTTGGTTGAGGCCAGCGAAACAATAGCAAAGCAAACTGGCTTGCACGATGTGGTGCACCGAATTATCCGACCCGATGGCGAAATTCGCTGGGTACATGAGCTGGCGCAAATGCTGCCTGAGTCCGGTAACCCCGACTTGATGATGATTGGCTCCGTTCAGGATGTGACCGAGCGAATGCGTTTGCAGCAGATGAAAGATGAGTTTATTTCGACCGTAAGCCATGAGCTCAGAACACCGCTTACCTCAATAAATGGCGCTTTGAAATTACTGCAGGCTACTCAAAGCTCGCAATTGAGCGGGAAAGGTCAAAAACTGCTTGATGTTGCCACCAGCAATAATGCCCGCTTGCAACAGTTGATCAATGACTTGCTGGATATTGAAAAGTTGATTGCCGGCAAAATGAATTTTGAGCTCCAGCATCAGCCGTTATTGCCGCTGCTTGAGCAAGCCTTGGCTGATCATGCTACCTATATCGCAAAATCCAGTTTAACGCTCTCAATGCAGATCTCAGAACCGGCAAAGGCAGTGACCATCTTCGTCGATGAACATCGTTTGCAGCAAATTCTGGCGAATTTATTATCCAATGCCATCAAGTTCTCACCAGAGCAGGGACAAGTGCAATTACAAGCCAGAGTGGCGGATGACTTTATTGAGATTGCGGTTCAGGATCAAGGACCTGGTATTCCGGAAGGTTTTAAGGATAAGCTCTTTCAGCGCTTCTCCCAGGCGGATGCCAGCAGCGCAAAAGAAAAAGGTGGTACAGGGCTGGGCTTGGCCTTGTGTAAAGAGTTGGTTGAAGGCATGCAAGGTAGCATTGGCTTTGAATCAAAAGCAGGCAGTGGTGCACGCTTTTATGTGCGCTTTCCGCGCCAGGCCTGAATAGCCGCTCAGCTTTAGGAGGTTTGGTGACATCCAAACAAAAACAAGTGGATATTAAGCAACGTTTTGCTGCTTTGCAGCAACGCTTCATTGGCACGCTAACGGCAAAAGCTGACCGTTTGTCCCGGCTTGTAAAGGCGATTGCCCAAGGAGAGCTGGCTTTCCTTACTGAAGTGATAGCGGATAGTCACCAACTGGCAGGCTCCTGTGGAACTTTTGGTCAAAAAGCTCTGGGGGACTTAGCAAGCCACATAGAGCAAAGCGCTATAGCATTGCAGAACTCTGTACCACAGAGTGATAGAGCATTGCAGTTGTTAATTGAACTAACCGAGCTTTTTCAGCGCAATGTAGCCTCTGTCATCGATACTGGTTTGAATATGCCCGTTGTGAAACAAGCCGCGGAGCAGGAAAATAATTTGATCTGGTTGCTGCTTAATGATGCGCTGCTAACGCATGATCTGAGCCGGCAGTTATCCGCATTTGGTTATTCTATTGAAGTGTTTACTGATTTTAGCGCTTGTTGTCAGGCTCTTGATTCAACCTCACCGGCACTCATCTATTCGGCGGTAGAGCTGGACGCCTCCGATGGCTCTGTATTCAAACAAACCGATTTGCTGAAGGCGATGCAAGAGAAGCAAATTCCCTGGATGCTGTACTCCCCATCGGATGATTTTGACTTGCGAATTCTGGCTGCAAGGCATCAGGCTCAGGCTTTTTATGTCTCGCCACTGGATATTCCGTCGATGTTGGGGCGTATTACCGAGTTGATGCAGCTTAAGTCCGAGCAAAAGGGACGAGTGTGTGTGATGGATGATGATGCTTTGTTAGCCGAGCACTACGCGTTAGCACTGCAAGCTGCCGGTATTGAGTGCATGGTTTTGGCCGATCCTCGCCAGCTGATTCAGGATATTTTGCATTTTCAGCCAGAACTGATTCTGATGGATTTACATATGCCTCTGTATTCGGGGCCCGAGCTTGCCGGAGTGATTCGACAACATGATGCTTTAAAGAGTTTACCGATTGTTTATCTGTCTGCGGAGAGGGACCAAACCCAACAACTAAAAGCCATGGCCTTTGGCGCTGATGATTTTATGACCAAACCGATTGACGATGCCCAGTTGGTTAAAGCCGTGCAGGTGCGGCTGGCGCGAAGCCGTGAACTTCGTAATCTGATTGAAAAAGATAGCTTAACGGGGCTCATTAAACACAGTGCCATTAAGGAAGTTGCCCAGCTTGAGTTTGAGCGCGCTAAACGAAGTGGCAAAAACGTAAGTGTGGTGATGCTGGATATTGATCATTTTAAATCCGTCAATGATAAGTATGGTCATGCCATTGGCGATGTGGTCATTACCACTTTGGCAACGATGCTGCAACAGCGCATTCGACGCACCGATAAAGCCGGGCGTTATGGCGGTGAAGAGTTCCTGTTGGTGCTGCCAAATTGCGGCCGCCAGGATGCAATGCCTATGCTGGAAACGATCCTGGAAAGCTTCCGATGCATTGTTTTTCATGCAGCAGGGGAGGACTTTTATTGTACTTTTTCGGCAGGTGTCGCGTGCTCAGATGCCGACTATGCTGATGCCGAAGCCATGCTGGCAGCTGCCGATGAAAGACTCTATCAAGCGAAATCACTTGGTCGTAATCGGGTGCTTGCATAGAATAGGCAGCAATCTTCTTCGTTATTAGCTGTTAGTTGGTAATTCGGCGACTCAGTACGGATCCAGTCATGTTACTTATGATCGACAACTACGATTCCTTTACCTGGAATCTGGTACAGTATTTTCAGCAGTTAGGCCAGCAGGTACTGGTAAGGCGCAACGATGCCATTGACTTGGCCGGTATAGAGCAGTTAGCGCCGGATTATCTGGTGATTTCGCCCGGGCCAGGCACCCCGGAACAGGCCGGGATTTCATTGGCTGTAGTCAAGCACTTTGCTGGTAAAGTTCCATTGCTGGGGGTGTGCCTGGGGCATCAGGTCATTGCACAGGTTTTTGGTGCTCAAGTGGTGCGAGCCCGTACCGTGATGCACGGCAAGAACTCCTGGATCCGACATACTAATCAGTCGATTTTTCAAGATCTGCCGAATCCGCTCAGTATAACCCGCTACCACTCTTTGGTGGTGGCTGCCGACAGCTTACCCTCTGAGCTTACTGCTCTGGCATGGACCGAAACCATGGATGCGACACCAGATGAGCTGATGGCACTGAAGCACACCACCATGCCGTTGTTTGGCGTGCAGTTTCATCCGGAAGCTATTTTATCCGATGCCGGCTTGGTATTGCTGCAACAGTTTTTGCAGCAAAATAGCAGCTTGGCAGCAGGAGTTGCTTGACAGCCCGAAGCCGGCTGAGCAGTATGAAAAACAAATTTCTCTTAATAACGTACGAGGCTACGATTCAGTGATGAATGCCCCAGCGATAGGAACCGATTTCTCATTACGCTTTTTTGATGTCCTGATTGGGGTTGATCCAGCGCGACGGCAAGGAAAAAAAAGCCAGCAAGAGCTTTCGCAGCAAAGAACCTTGCTGGCGGTCGAGGCCGCTGCCCGTAAAGCACGGATGGCCGATGCCAAAGCAAAAGAACAGTTTGGCGAGTTTGCTCAAGCACATTTGCATGATCAGGTTGCTGACTTGTTGGCGGAGCGACTGACGTCGCTGGATGATGTCAAAGCCAGCTTGTTTGAGTTAACGCCAGACTTTTTTACTTTACTGGATTTACTGAGTGCGAAAGCGGTCACTCTTAATCAGCTGGATCCTGCGATTAAAAAAGTCCCTTGGTTGGTTGAAGACTTATTAAAGCTTATCAACCAACCCAAATACCGTGGTCGCACTGCTTCAGGCGGCTTAATTAAAGACGTAAAAACCGGTTTGCGTTTTCTTGGCCTGGAGACCTTGCAGTTTATTATTCCACTCTATGCGATGAAGCGGTGTATGCCGCACTCCACAGAACCTTTCCATGGTTTAAAAACTGTACTTTGGGAGTACAGTCTGGCAACAGCCAATGCTGCAAAAACCCTGGCTGAGCTGTATCGCGAACATCGCTACACTGCGTTTTGCAGTGGCTTATTCCATACCCTGGGTCATGTTGCAGTGGTACGCAGTTATTTAAGAACCTACCAACAGGTCAAGCGGGATGAGCTGCTCAAAGCACGCGAGGCGCGTGATATTAAGCTGACTGATGCATTGGACGTATTAGAGCCAGAAGCTGACTTTCTGAGCGAGCAGTTAACAGAGCATGCAGCTGTTCTTAGTGCGGATTTAACGTCTTGTTGGGGGTTGCAGCGTTTGCCCTTGTGTCAGACTTTGGATCAACTGGCCGAAGGAGTTGGTTACAGCGGAGCTTCGCCGATGGCGCGGGTGGTTCAGCAGGCGCAGACCTTTGTGCAATGGCAGCAATTAAAAAAGCGCCAACGACTGGAGCCGGCTGAAATGCAAAGTATGCTGAAAGCTGTAGGCATGACAAAAGATGCCTTGCAGCTGTTGCTTCAGACCAATCTGCTTAAATTGGATGTGGATGTATAAATTTTTTTTCCAATAAACATGCAAAGTGCTTACCGAGCGGCAGTTAGCCGCTGATTTCTGGCCAGCGACGATGGCTTCTTGCTTGCTTGAACTGCTGGCTGAATTTGTGCTGAATAGTCTCTGCTTAGTTATTCACTCCCTGTGCAAATCTATCTGCAGCCCTTGATTTTATTGGCTTTGGCAGGTTTTGAGGTGCAGACAGCGCTGAAATATTCTGCAATAATAAGGTCATCAAAGATGCGATGCTGCCACTCATAGTGCTGCATCCAAGCCACTAGCAAAAGAGGTAAGCAAGAAATGGCAGAACAAATTCAGGTCACCCGCAGTTTGTTTGACGAAGTAATGGTACCCAATTATGCCCCTGCAAAAATGATCCCAGTTAAGGGTGAGGGTTCACGGGTATGGGACCAGGACGGCCGTGAGTATGTGGATTTTGCTGGTGGTATTGCAGTCAGTAGTTTAGGTCATTGCCACCCGGCTATGGTAAGCGCTTTAACCGAGCAGGCAGGTAAGCTTTGGCATTTAAGTAACGTGCTGACTAATGAGCCAGCGTTGCGCCTGGCCAGCAAACTGGTACAGCAGACCTTTGCTGAAAAAGTGTTTTTTGCCAACTCGGGTGCTGAGGCCAACGAAGCAGCTTTTAAACTGGCACGGCGCTGGGCGCTTGAAGTGCACGGTGAGCACAAGCATGAAATTATTTCGTTTAGC
The DNA here is from genome assembly GCF_020831925.1 of Alkalimonas sp. Lineage (GTDB taxonomy): Bacteria > Pseudomonadota > Gammaproteobacteria > Enterobacterales > Alteromonadaceae > Alkalimonas. Next base: position 45,528 of record NZ_JAFIFQ010000025.1, on the reverse strand, counting down.
AAAAGCTTCCATGGTCGTACTTTCTTTACGGTCACTGTAGGCGGCCAGGCTAGTTACTCCGATGGTTTTGGTCCTAAGCCAGGTGCTGTACTGCATGCTGAATTTAATAATCTGGACAGTGTGAAAGCATTCATCAGTGAGCGCACCTGCGCTGTGGTGCTGGAGCCGATCCAGGGCGAAGGTGGTATTATTCCTGCCACTCAAGAGTTCTTGGATGGCGTGCGGGCCTTGTGCGATCAACACCAGGCGTTGTTGGTCATGGATGAAGTTCAAACCGGCGTTGGCCGTACTGGTAGCTTGTATGCCTATATGAACTACCAGGTACAGCCGGATATTTTAACCACAGCCAAATCTTTGGGCGGTGGCTTCCCAATCGGCGCCATGCTGACAACTACCGAGATTGCCAAGTATCTGAAAGTCGGGACTCATGGCACCACCTATGGTGGTAATCCCCTGGCTTGTGCTGTAGCTGAGGCGGTGATCGACACCATCAATACGCCAGAAGTACTGCAAGGTGTGCTGGCCAAAGAGCAACTGTTCAGGCAGCGTTTGGCTGCAATTAATGAACAGTACCAGGTGTTCAGCGAAGTGCGTGGTAAAGGCATGTTGCTTGGAGCTGTGCTCAATGATAAGTACCAGGGCCGGGCACGGGATTTTTTCCTGGCGGCTGCTGATCATGGGTTAATGGCGTTGGTTGCTGGCGTCAATGTAGTGCGTTTTGCGCCTTCATTGGTGATTACCGAGCAGGACATTCAGGATGGTATGGATCGTTTTGAAAAAGCGGTTGCCCAAGTGGTAAATGCAGCTTAACCGATAAAAAAGCAATAAGGCGTCTAAACGTCGAAATGAAGCACTGAGGCAGCCTGGCTGCCTCTTTTATCTAAATTTAACTGGAGCAAGCGACAATGATTGTGATTCGCCCAATCCGTGCTGATGACTACGCCGCCTTGTACGACATTGCGGTAGAGTCTGGCCATGGCTTTACCTCCTTACCGGTCAATGACGAGCTCTTGATGCGTAAAATCAGTCGCTCGGAGCGTTCGTTCCAAAAAACAGTGACTACGCCAGGCGATGAAGGCTATTTGTTCGTGCTGGAAGATACCGAGACTGGCCTTGTGATGGGAACCAGCGCGCTGGAAGCTGCGGTTGGTTTGGATGATGCGTTTTATCATTACCATCTGGGTAAAGTGGTCCATAGTTCGCGTTCGCTCAATGTGTATAAAACGGTCGATATCCTGACTCTTTGCAACGACTACACCGGGGCGAGTGAGCTCTGCACCTTGTTTTTGCGGGAGAACTGCCGGCAAAAGAATAATGGCAAGTTGCTGTCCAAGTTCCGGTTTTTATTTTTAAAAGAGTTCAGTGAGCGCTTCTCTGATCGAATCATTGCCGAAATGCGTGGCGTTTCAGATGAAAACGGCAACTCTCCTTTCTGGCAATGGTTACAGGAGCACTTTTTTTCAGTAGACTTTCCCACGGCTGATTATCTGACCGGCATTGGTCAGAAAGTCTTTATTGCCGAGCTGATGCCTAAGTATCCGATTTATGTCAGCTTGCTCAGCAAAGAAGCGCAAGCAGTCATCGGCCAGGTACATGGCAAAACCCGACCTGCGATTTCTTTGCTGCAGTCGGAGGGGTTCTCACATCGTGGTTATGTCGATATTTTTGACGCAGGCCCAACGGTTGAGGCAAACCTTGAGCATATCCGCTCGGCGCGTGATAGTGAAAAAAGGCAGGTACGTATTGGTGAGGTAGGGAAAGGGCAACCCTACATGATATGCAACACCAAGCTGCAGAATTTTCGTGCCACTTGGCTGGAGCTGGCTGTGCCAGAAGACAGCGATGAGGTCGTGCTGCCTGCCGCCTGCGCTGAAGGGTTGCTGGTACAAGCCGGCGACTGGGTTCGTTTAACCAGGATTTAATTCCTGTCATTCTGAAGCAATAGTTTTGGGATGGACACTAAATTAGGGGAGTAGCATGACAAGTCCTGTACAGTATATTCAAGGGGAGTGGGTGGCCGGTGAAGGTCATTCGTTTGTATCCATTGACCCAGCCAAAAACCAACAGGTGTGGCAAGGTAAAGCGGCTTCAGTTGCTCAGGTAAACGCTGCGGTGGCCTCTGCCCGCGCTGCCCAGTACAACTGGGGACAGCTTAGCTTTGAAGAGCGCTTGGGCTTTGTCAAAGCTTTTGGCGAGCAGTTAACAGCGAAAAAAGAAGTGTTGGCTGGTTGCATTGCAGAAGAAACGGGCAAACCATTGTGGGAAACCCGAACCGAAGTGGCTGCCATGATTGGCAAAATTGATATTTCCGTGCGTGCCTACCAAGAGCGTACTGGTAGCAAAGAAAACCCCATGCCACAAGGCAAAGCCTTCCTACGGCACAAACCGCATGGCGTGGTGGCGGTATTTGGCCCTTACAACTTCCCTGGTCACTTACCCAATGGTCATTTAGTGCCGGCTTTGTTGGCTGGTAATACTGTTTTGTTTAAGCCAAGTGAGTTGACGCCTAAGGTTGCCGAACTGACCGTGCAATTGTGGCAGCAGGCTGGCTTACCGGCTGGTGCGTTGAACTTGCTGCAAGGTGAGGTGGAAACTGGCAAAGCATTAGCCAGTCATGACGATATCGACGGCTTGTTCTTTACCGGCAGCTCCCGTACCGGTCATATTCTTCATCAGCAGTTTGCTGGTCGGCCGGAAAAAATTCTGGCGCTGGAAATGGGCGGTAACAACCCCTTGTTGGTTCAGGATGTGGCGGATATCGATGCCGCAGTGCACGATATCGTGCAGTCGGCCTTTATTTCTGCCGGTCAGCGCTGCACTTGTGCCCGCAAACTGTTTTTGCCAGCGACTGAGCATGGCGATCGTATTCTGGCCCGTTTGCTGGATGTGACGGCCAATATCAAGGTTGGCTTGTACGACGATGACGATCAGCCCTTTATGGGATCGATGATTTCGGTGGCAGCTGCTAAAGGCATGTTGGACGTGCAGGCGCAACTGCAAAAAATGGGTGGTCGTTCGTTGCTGGAGATGAAGCATCTACAGCCGGATACCGGTCTGGTGTCTCCGGGTATCATCGATTGCAGCAACATCCAGAATTTCCCGGATGATGAGCATTTTGGTCCCTTGCTGAAAGTGTTCCGTTTTACCGATTTTGATGCCGCTATTGATGCTGCCAACCGCACCAGCTTTGGTTTATCGGCCGGCCTGCTCAGTGATAGCGCTGAACTGTACGAGCATTTTTTCCGCCGTATTCGGGCTGGCATTGTCAACTGGAACCGTCCAATTACCGGTGCCAGCTCAGCAGCGCCTTTTGGTGGGATCGGAAAAAGTGGCAACCACCGCGCCAGCGCGTATTACGCGGCTGATTACTGTGCATACCCGGTTGCTTCGGTCGAACTGGATAAAGTACAGCTGCCAGAGCAGCTTTCGCCAGGTCTGAAGTTCTAAGTTAACCTGTGTTCGCAGAAAATATTTGATCGGGGCTTAGGCCCCGATTTGTTTTCTGGGCTAAATTTTGCTTAACTGTTAGGCAACTACAGCACTCTTAAGGCAGTATCGCGACCATGGTGATCGATAAACCCGGCTACGAACACTTGATCCAGTTCCTGGCAGAGAATCTCTCGTTGTTTGAGCAGGCCGGTACGCCCAGATCGGATAACAAAAGTGTCGGTGAGTTTTTAGAAGAGTGCATTGCGGAACAAATCATTCAACTCTGCACTCAGCATACCGAGCTGGAAATGAATCATCGCAGTGTCATTATCCGCGAGGTGGATGGCATTATGTACGATTTTCAGGAAGTACTCTCCAGTGTGCTGGAGCATCCTATCACAGAAGAACAAGCTGAAATTATTAGTGAAGTGGCGCTGCTGATTAAAAACCTGTTCGATAACGCGGTAGCTGATCTCTTCGATTAGCACAATTCCCCTAAGCTTACGCTGGCAGCCTGGCAAAGTTTTCGCTAGAATATGCCCCCTTTGTGGTATTACCGAGGTTTTCGTGATGGAAGCATCCGTAAAATGGCTGGACTCGATGACTTTTGTTGGCTGTTCTGGCAGCGGTCATCAGGTGGTGTTTGATGCCAATAAAGAACAAAGCACTGCCCCAAGCCCTATGGAGATGCTGCTGATGTCGGCAGGTGCCTGCTCGTCGGTAGATGTAGTCAGCATTTTGCAAAAAGCCAGGCAACAGGTGCTGCACTGTGAAGTCAAATTGACGGCAGAGCGAGCCGATAGCATTCCCCGGGTATTTACCAAGATGCATCTGCACTTTGAAGTGACTGGGGTAAACCTCAGTGACAAGCAGGTGGCCAGGGCGGTAGAGCTATCCGCCGATAAATACTGTTCGGTATCCTTGATGCTGGCGAAAAGCGTTCAGGTATCGCATTCGTTTAGTATAAAAGCCGCGGAAGGGTTGGCCAGCGCCAACTGACTTCCTGTCGTCAAACAACTGTTGCCGCAGGCAGCGGTAGTGGAGAGCACACTAAGTGATCAATCCGTTTGAGAAAATAAAGCTGCATGGCTTTAATAATTTGACCAAAAGCTTAAGCTTTAGCATCTACGATATCTGTTACGCTAAAACCGAGCAGCATCGGCAGGAATACATCGAATACATCGATGAGCAGTACAATGCCGACCGTCTGACCGATATTCTGTGCGAAGTAGTGGATATCATAGGTGCCAATGTGCTTAACATTGCCCGGCAGGATTACGATCCCCAGGGGGCCAGTGTGACGATCCTGGTGAGTGAAGAGCCTGTTCTGGAAAATCCGGATAACTCGGAAAACCCAGGGCCTTTGCCTGAGGCGGTAGTGGCTCACCTGGATAAAAGCCACATCTGTGTGCACACCTACCCGGAAGTCCATCCTCACGATGGTATCTGTACCTTCCGTGCCGATATTGAGGTATCGACCTGTGGCATTATTTCGCCACTAAAAGCTCTGAACTTCTTAATTCACAGCTTTGAATCTGATGTGGTCACCATCGACTACCGGGTGCGTGGCTTTACCCGCGATGTCAGCGGCACCAAGCACTACATCGATCATCCCATCAGCTCGATCCAGAACTTCATGGACGAGGAAACCAAAAACGCGTTTCAGATGATTGATGTTAATGTGTATCAGGAAAATCTGTTCCACACCAAGATGATGCTAAAACAAGGCGATTTGGACAACTACCTGTTTGGTGTTGGTACTGATTCGATGAGTAAAGAGCAGGTGAAGGAAATCAGCAGCAAGGTGTTTAAAGAAATCCGCGAAATTTTCTATGGCCGTAATTTGCCGGATGTGAAGTAACACTTGGTAGTCAGCACCCATAAAAACCGCTCAGCTGAGCGGTTTTTTCATTTAACGCCCCAGCCAATCTAGTTGGCCCCGGGTGTTGGCGCGCTTTTTCATCAGGTTCTCTATCAGCGGCGTTAAAATCAGTTCCATTGCCAGCCCCATTTTACCGCCCGGTACCACCAGGGTATTGACCCGCGACATAAAAGAGCCGTGGATCATCTGCAGGTAGTAGGGGAAATCTACATGCTTGATGCCGCGAAAACGGACCACGACAAAGCTTTCATCCAGTGACGGAATGTCTTTGGCGCTGAACGGGTTGGAGGTATCCACCGTAGGCACCCGCTGAAAGTTGATATGGGTGCGGGAGAACTGTGGTGTAATGAAATTGATGTAATCGTCCATGCTGCGCACAATGCTGGACATCACCGCTTCCCGGCTATGGCCGCGATCATGGGTATCGCGGATAATTTTCTGGATCCACTCCAGGTTCACAATGGGCACCATGCCAATCAGCAAATCCACATGCTGCGCCACATTGTGCTGATCGGTGACCACGCCACCATGCAGCCCTTCGTAAAACAATAAATCGGTGTTTGGCCTCAGCTCCTGCCAGGGGGTGAAGGTACCAGGCAGTTGATTGTAGGGCACGGCTTCTTCAAAGGTATGCAGGTACTTACGATAGCGGCCACTGCCATTGCTGCCGTAACTGGCAAAGAAATCTTCCAGCGCACCAAAGTCGTTGGCTTCGGGGCCAAAGTAGCTGATGTGTTTGCCGTGCTCCTGGGCTTTACGGACGGCTAAATCCATTTCTGGCCGGCTGTAACGGTGAAAACAGTCGCCTTCAATAAAAGCAGCATCCACCCCCAGGGTGCGGAAAATATGCTGGAATGCATTGCTGGTGGTGCTGGTACCGGCGCCGGAGGAGCCGGTAATGGCAATGATTGGATTTTTATCGGACACAACAAGCCCACCCTATGGTATTGGATCCATACCTTATAAGACCAGCGACCTTCAGGCAAGTTGCTTTCATCTATTCGGGATCTGTTACATGCATGGCCTGGTAGCGCTTTTCCATCAACTGCTGCATGATGCGGGCTTCGGTATGGCTGACACCAAGCTCAGCGCGAAGTTTTTCCAGCATAGGAGCGGCATCGGGCAACAGTTGCCCGTTTTTATAGGCCTGATCCAGTGCCAGCTGATAGAACTGGCGCCGGCGTGACAGCTGCTCGGAAAAGCCCGAGGCCAAAATACCAGCCGGCAAGGCGACCATGCCAATACCAACGATGGTAATCAGGCCGCCAAACAACTTACCCAAATCAGTCATCGGTGTCACATCACCATAACCAACAGTGGTGAGCGTCACCAAAGCCCACCACATGGCTTGCGGGATGGAACTAAAATGCTCCGGTTGCAGATCTTTTTCCAGCGAGTACATGGCGCAAGCGGCCACCAGCATAATGATAAACAGCACGGCAAAGGCTGCGAATAGGGAGAAGCGCTCTTCTCTGAACACATTCATCAACAGCTGCATCGCCCGAGAGTAGCGGGTGAGTTTAAACACCCGCAGCAAACGGAACACCCGCAGGTAACGTAAATCCAGCTCAATAATAAAGCCCAGATAAAACGGCAGAATAGCCAGCAAATCGATAATGGCCATCGGTGAGCGGATATAGCGCCAGCGTTTTTGCCAGGCCGTGCCGCTTTGCTGCTGATACTCGGGCGCATCGACAATGCTCCAGATCCGGGCACCGTATTCAAGCGTAAAGACTGTGATGGAAAAGAGTTCAAAATATAAGAAGTAGTGATGGTACTGTTGATCGAGCGCCTCAATAGATTGCAGGATTAAGGCGATAACATTCAGGCCAATCAACAGGATTAAGGCGATATCGACCCAAAGATAGCGCTTGTTGTGCTCACAGGATGGCTCCAGCCACTGCGCCACTGTTGCTCGTGCTACCATGCTTCGTCCTTTTTTGTTTTTGGGAGTGACTAATGACCAGCTTATTACTGACCCTTTTTATAGCGATGCTATTGCCGTATCTAGCCAAAGCACCCTTAGTGGTGGCAATGCACCGCGAACCTGAAGGTTACGATAACCACAATCCGCGTTTACAGCAAGCCGGCCTCAGTGGTTTTGGCCAGCGGGCCAATGCTGCTCATTACAACAGCTTTGAGGCTTTGCTTATCTATGGCTGCGCTGTACTGGCCGTTGCGGTCAGCGGCCAACTGGATGCCTGGGTGCTTGGCCTTGGCTGGTTGTTTGTGCTCTGCCGGGTGCTGTATTTAGTCTGTTACTGGTACGATTTAGCCAGCTTGCGCTCCCTGGTATGGCTGGTCAGCATGGCGGCTGCCTTTGGCATGATAGGCCGGGCTATCTGGGGAAGTTAGCCCGGCGCTGGTGTTTATTGCATCCGAAAGGTCAAAATAATGGGATCATGATCCGATGAGCGATATGGCGTTGGCGCATAAAGGCTTTGTTGCTGTGCCGGGCTTTTGTACTCCAGGCTGTATTGCAGCAAGACCGGCTCATCGGCATTAATGGGCCAGTGTTTCACCTCTGGCTTGAGCTCGGCCAATGCCTGACTGGCCAGGGCGTGATCCAGCGAGCCACTTTTGCCCCGAAATACAAAAGAATAGGATGGTTGATCGGTTTTGGCGTCCAGATACTGCCAGCCCTGTTGTTCCAGCAACCGGATCGGGTCTTCCATGCGGTAGGCATTGAGATCACCCATCAGCAACTGGTAGGGGGTATCTAGCCCGGTTGGATGTTGCTGCAGCCAGCTGTGCAGGGCGCTCGCCGCTTCCAGCCGGGCTGCATTCCAGCAAGCCTGGCCGTCGCCCTGATCGCGCATCACGGCATAGTCTGGGTGCTCACGCCTGGGGCAGCCGCCTTTGGACTTGAAATGATTGACGCTGACTGTCAGCACTTTCCCGGAAAAAAGATCCAAAAAGCTTTGTGCCACCGGCGCCCGGTGCAGCTGATGAAAAGGAGCCTGTGGTTGGGTGGCAGCAGTTCCAGCTTGTTGCACCGTATCTGACCGGTAAATCAGCCCGACTTTGATGGCGTCTGTGCCGGGGCGCTCTGCGGTACTGACCATGGCATAGGGACGGTCGGTGGCTGCATTTAAAGCCGCCACCAGCGTCGCGATGGCACTGCCATCCGCGTAGCCATTATTTTCCAGCTCAATCAGCCCGACAATATCCGCATCCATCGCCAAAATAGCAGCGGTGAGTTTGGCTTGCTGGCGCTCAAGCTCCAACGGGCTGCTGGCACCGCGGCGGGTCGGGAAGGCTTGCTCCTGATCGGCGCCGGTAAAAAAGTTCAGCACATTGAAACTGGCAACCCGCAGTTCACCAGCCTGGCGTGGTGTTGGTGGCTCAGGCCTCGGGTTTTGTGGTTGCCAGTCTGGCTGGCGGGTTGGCACCAACCGGTAACCACGTAGATCCTGAAACAGAATCCCTTCAACACCGCCAAAGGTATCGCCAAGGCGCAGGCTCTGCTTTGCGCTTAAGCCTGAAGCCGGGTAAGGCAATGGCTCTGGGTTTTGCACCAGGCTGCCATCATCCAACACCAGCGTACGGCGCTCTTGCAGCGCCTCATGGGCTTGGGCGGCCTCGCCTGGCAGATGGATCTGAGTGGGCGTCCACAAACGTTTATCGGCCAGCGTCAGTTCGCCAAAGCGGCCAAGCCCAAAGGTGCTGTTGACCACCAAAGGTTGCTCGAATGACAGCCACATGCCTTCCAGTGCTTCCCAGCTCAAATGCTCAGGCAGCGGTAGCTGTACACTGAGCGGTTCGGTCTGACTTTGGCCACAACTTTGCAGCCTAACATCAATCAAACTGGTCAGCTGCTCTATTTCTGCCACCCGGCCCTGGACGGCCAGCAACTGACCTGGTTGTAAATCGGCCAGGCGGCCATCATCCGGCACAAACAGTGCCTGAGAAGCCGGTTGCAGTTGCGGCTGGCCTGCTTGTTGCAAAAGCCAGCCAGCCCTGGGGCTATCGGGGTAAATATAAGCCGTCAACACACCCTGGGTGAGCACGGTTTTGCCAAGCTTAGGGCTCTGGTCCCCTTCTCCCTGAATGGCTGGGATACTGATGAAGCTTGCGTCGCAACTTAGTGTCGGTTGCTGAGTACAACCCAGCATGATTATCAGAATAAAAATTGAAAACAAAGTTCGCATTGGTCCTGCTCTTTAGCTGCCTGACGTTAGGTAGGAAAGTGTAGCAAAATAAACTAAGCTCTAAGTATGCTTTTCGCTTTGAATGATGCGCGATGTTTTCCTTTCGAACGGTCATGTTTGGTGTTGCACTCTTTAGTGCCTCAAGTTTTGCTGAACAAATTATTCGCACCATAGGGCCACAAACGGCAGTGGATGGTAGTCACTCTTATTACACCGGTCTGCTGGAGCGTGTGATTGAAGTGACGGTAGATGAGTTTGGCCCGGCCAGACTGGAGTTAATTCCTCACCCCGGGCAGGGACGGGTTATCCGGCTGCTGGCAATGAACCTGTATTATGATGTGATGTGGACTGGTACTTCCGAACAGCGGGAAGAGCAACTGCAGGCTATTAAGGTGCCTGTTTTTCTTGGTGGTTTGGGGATCCGGGGCCTGGTGATACATCGGGATCGTATTCATGAGTTCAGCCCGGTCTCAAACCTTTACCACTTACGTCAATTCATCGCCTGTCAGGGAGAGCACTGGCCGGATGCCGTTGTTCTGGAGCATGCTGGTTTGCGGGTAGCCCGTGTAGGACGTTTTGATTCGATGCTGGAAATGGTGGTGCGACAGCGTTGTGATTATTTGCCACTGAGTATTTTTGAGGGGCAGGCTGAACTGGATGCTGTTGCGGATCGTTTTCCGGAGCTGGTTTTTCTGGACTCCGTGTTGCTGCGTTATCCGATGGCCATGTATTTCTTTGTGCATAAAGACAATGAGCAGTTGGCAGAGCGCTTGGAGCGGGGCATGCAAACTCTGGCGCTTAGTGGCGAGTTACTGATATATATGCAGCAACATCCGGTCACGAAAGCAGCCTTCCCGCTGAAACGTTACCGGGAGGCGCGTGTCTTTGAGCTGGCAAATCCGTTATTTAAAGATCAGGAGGTCCTCAGTCTGGCTGAGTATTGGTTGTCGCTTGACTAAGGCTCTGAAAACTCAGCGCCTTAGTCCAGCATGGATTACTGCTTTTCACGGGCAACGGCCCGGTAGCCAATATCTTTACGGTAAAACATATCCTGCCAGCTTATTTGCTGCACCAACTGATAAGCGGCTTGCTGGGCTGCAGTGACATTCTCGCCCAAAGCGGTGGCACAAAGTACCCGGCCACCATTCGTCACGACCTTGCCGTCTTTGAGCTCAGTGCCGGCATGAAATACCTTGGCTTTTGCCGAATCGGCCCCGGCCAGTCCATGAATTTCTGCTCCTTTGGCGTAGCTGTCCGGGTAGCCGCCGGCGGCAAGTACTACACCAACGGCAGCATCGGAGCTAAACTGGATTTCGCTTTGTCCAAGCTTGCCCTCTGCAGCAGCCTGACACAGCGCCACCAGATCGGACTCCAGTCGCATCATAATGGGCTGGGTTTCCGGATCGCCAAAGCGGCAATTGAACTCCAGGACCTTAGCCGTGCCATCCGGCGCTATCATCAGACCTGCATACAAAAAGCCGGTGAATACGTTGCCTTCTGCTGCCATACCACGCACAGTCGGCTCAATCACTTGCTGCATGACCCAGTCGTGTACCGCTGGGGTTACCACCGGCGCGGGTGAATACGCACCCATGCCGCCGGTATTCGGACCTTTGTCGCCTTCATCACGGGCTTTGTGATCCTGCGACGAGGCAAACGGCAGCGCATGTTTGCCATCGACCATCACGATAAAAGAGGCTTCTTCCCCGGTCAGAAACTCTTCAATCACCACCCGGCTGCCGGCATCGCCGAACTTGTTGCCAGCCAGCATATCGTCAATAGCGGCAAAGGCTTCGGCATCCGTTTGAGCGATAATGACGCCTTTGCCAGCGGCTAAGCCATCTGCTTTAATCACGATAGGGGTGCCAAGCTGCTGCACAAAAGCTTTGGCCGGTGCAATTTCCGTGAAGGTCTGGTAGCCAGCTGTCGGGATGTGATGGCGGGCCAGAAAGTCTTTGGCAAAGGCTTTGGAGCTTTCCAGTTGAGCGGCTGCCTGAGTCGGGCCAAAGATCGCCAGGCTTTCCGCGCGAAAGGCATCAACAATGCCTTTGGCAAGAGGAGCTTCCGGCCCGACAATGGTCAGCGCAATCTGTTGCTCTTGGGCAAAAGCCAGTAAGGCCGGCACATCATCTGCAGCGATGGCAACATTATGCAAGGCTGATTCCAGTGCCGTACCGGCATTGCCGGGCGCCACGAAAACCTTTGTCACCAGGGGAGATTGGGCCGCTTTCCAGGCCAGTGCATGTTCGCGGCCACCGCCGCCGACTACCAGTACATTCATTCGTTTGTCCGATTATTACTGTTGAGGTTTACGAAACTTAAGGGTCATCCGATCGCTCTCGCCAATGGCTAAATAACGATCCCTGTCTTGCTCGCCAAGCCGTAAGCTGGGCGGTAAGGTCCAAACACCACGAGGATGATCGGCTGTATCCCTGGGATTGGCATTGATTTCACTGCTGGCTTCAAACACAAAGCCCGCTTGCTCGGCTAGTTCAATGGCCAGACTTTGCGGAAAGTAACCGCTTTGAACCCAGTTACTGTCACGTTTGGCTTCAGGTAAGCGGTGCTCGACGACGCCTAGCACGCCACCTGGTTTAAGGGCTTGGTAAAAGTGATTGAATGCAATACGCATGGCATCTTCACCACCTTGCATGTACCAGTTGTGCAGGTTGCGAAAGGTCAGCACCACATCGGCACTGCCGTCAGGTGCAATCTGAACACCTGCGGTGGGAGCGAACTCGCTCATTTGAACCTTGCTGTAGACAGAATGCGATGCCATTTTTTCAGAGAAAGCGGCACGTGATCGCTGAGCAAATTCGGATGAACTGTTGGCCGGAAAATGGGCAGCATACAGCTTGCCTTGCTGGTGCAGAAGAGGAGCAAGAATTTCGGTATACCAGCCAGCGCCTGGTGATATCTCTACCACAGTACTGTTTGGCCGCACGTCAAAAAAGGACAAAGTAGCGGCCGGATTACGGTATTGGTCCCGCTCTGTATTGGCCGCTGTACGAGTGGGATGTTCTACAGCAGCCTGGATAGCGGCTTCAGAAGCGAATAGTGAGGTGCATAATGCCAGTGCTGGCAGCGTCAGCCAGCTCAATGTCTTACCAGTTGCAGTCATGAGGGTATCCTTTATAGGGTTGAAAGCATTGTTTATACCCGGTGCGTCCAGGATCGGATTGGCTGGACACCACGCACACCGCCGAGGTGGGTTAGTGTAGCAAAGGCCAACAAAAAATGCAGCGATTTACCGCTCCGCTGTTGACTCCAACCAATGGCTGGCATGACCTCGATGCTACCTCTTTTGGTTTTATTGCCAGGCTATGTTGGGTAGAGTCTGTCCCTGTCGCGTAAGGCTGTGATAGAATAGCGCCCCTTCAAAAAGGGTGCCTTATGCTGGATCAGATTAAAATTGTACTGGTGGGAACCACCCACAGCGGCAACATTGGCTCGGTTGCCAGGGCCATGAAAACCATGGGTTTAAGTCGGCTTTGTTTGGTGCAGCCTAAAGCTGAATTGGATGGCCATGCCTATGCACTTTCGGCTGGTGCCAGCGAATTACTTAGTCAAGCCGGGCACTTTGATTCGCTGGCTCAGGCTGTTGCTGATTGCGGCCTGGTCGTGGGCACCAGTGCGCGTTCACGCACTCTGTCCTGGCCCATGCTGGAACCAAGAGCCCTCGGTGAACTGGCCGTCAAAGAAGCGGGCAGTCACCCGGTAGCGCTGGTGTTTGGCCGCGAAAGCAGTGGCTTAAGCAATGAAGAGCTGCAATTGTGCAATTATCATGTCTGTATTCCAGCCAATCCTGATTACAGTTCATTGAATCTGGCGATGGCGGTGCAAATCATCGCCTATGAAGTACGTGTTGCGGCGCTCGCCCAGGCTGTGCATACCGATGCCGTCGATGGAGTCAGTTATCCAACAGCTAGCCAGATGGACAACTTTTATCAGCACTTAGAGCAAACGCTGGATCAGACCGGCTTTATCATTCGTCAACACCCAGGCATGGTGATGACCAAGTTAAAACGTTTGTTCAACCGGGCACGGCCGGAAGAGGCTGAGTACAATATTTTGCGGGGCATACTGACATCGGTACAAAAACGTTTGCCCGGTAGCGAACCACAAAAATAGCGTAAATAAAGTGCCATCGAATGCTGGCCTGGCTGGTTGATCCGTCACCATAATACCTGACTAAACTGCCGGGTTTTATACTTGACTAAAATAGTCGGGAATGTACAATGGCTGCTATCAATACAACGCTTAATGACAGAGCCATCCGGAGTACAGCATGAGATTGACATCGAAGGGGCGCTACGCAGTGACAGCCATGCTGGATGTTGCTTTGCATCACAGCAGCGGGCCAGTCTCTCTGGCCGATATTTCTGAGCGGCAGGGTATTTCCCTGTCGTATCTCGAGCAGCTGTTTGCCCGTTTACGCAAACGTGGTTTGGTCAGCAGCGTGCGAGGCCCGGGTGGTGGTTATCAACTGGGGCGAGAGGCGGCAAAGATTGCCGTGGCAGAAGTGATCAGTGCGGTCGATGAATCCATCGATGCAACTCGCTGTCAGGGAAAGTCCGACTGTCAAGGTGGGGTGCGTTGCCTGACCCACAGTTTGTGGAGTGATCTAAGCCAGCGGATTGAGGACTTCCTAACCAGTATCTCGCTGGCAGAATTGGTTGAACAAAGCGACGTTCAAGGTGTGGCGAAACGTCAGGATAAAGCAGAAGCGGCGTCCTCCTCGGTAAACAAGATTGAAGTAAGTTGCCAGCTGTAGGCAGCCTAACTGGAGCCCAAGATGAAGTTACCTATTTATTTGGATTATGCGGCAACAACCCCGGTTGATCAGCGGGTAGCTGAAAAAATGATGCAGTACCTGACCTTTGATGGCCAGTACGGCAACCCGGCATCGCGTTCACACCGTTTTGGTTGGCAAGCTGAAGAGGCTGTTGAACTGGCTCGCAGTCAGGTGGCAGAGTTGGTCAATGCCGATCCGCGTGAAATCGTTTGGACTTCAGGCGCCACTGAATCCAACAACCTGGCCATTAAAGGGGTTGCTGGCTTCTACCATAAAAAAGGCAAGCATTTAATTACCCTGAAAACCGAGCACAAAGCAGTGCTGGACACCATGCGTGCACTGGAGCGGGAAGGGTACGAAGTGACCTACCTGGATGTCGCGGCCAATGGTTTAATTGATCTTGAGGTACTAAAAGCAGCCATCCGGCCAGACACCGTTTTGATCAGTGTGATGTTCGTCAACAATGAAATTGGTGTGATTCAGGACATCCCTGCTATCGGTGAGCTGTGCCGGGAAAAGGGCATCGTGTTTCATGTCGATGCTGCCCAGGCTGCGGGTAAAGTCGATATCGATCTGCAACAGTTGAAAGTGGATCTGATGTCGTTTTCAGCCCATAAAATTTATGGTCCCAAAGGGGTTGGCGCCTTGTACGTTCGGCGTAAACCACGCATCAGGCTGGAAGCACAAACGCATGGTGGTGGCCATGAGCGGGGCATGCGCTCCGGTACTTTGGCAACGCACCAACTGGTGGGTATGGGCGAAGCCTTCCGTATTGCTAAAGAGGAAATGGCAGCAGAGCGCCAGCGCTTTGAAACTCTGCGCCAACGGCTGTGGGATGGCGTAAAGGATATTGAGCAGGTGTTTTTAAACGGTGATGAAGCACAGCGGGTGCCGGGTATCACCAACATCAGCTTTAACTATGTGGAAGGCGAGTCACTGATCATGGCACTGAAAGACATTGCCGTTTCTTCGGGTTCTGCCTGTACTTCGGCCAGCCTGGAGCCTTCCTATGTGCTGCGAGCGCTTGGGTTGAGCGATGAACTGGCACATAGCTCGATTCGTTTTAGTATTGGTCGTTACACCACCGAAGCAGACATCGATCATACTGTGAAAATTGTCAACGAGGCCATCACCCGGTTGCGCGAAATGTCGCCGTTATGGGATATGTACAAAGATGGCATCGACTTAAATTCAGTAGAGTGGGTTGCTCACTAAACGAAGTAACTGACTCAGGAGGTTAAAGCAATGGCTTACAGCAATAAAGTAATCGATCACTACGAAAACCCGCGCAATGTCGGCTCCTTTGCCAAAGACGATCCAACCATTGCGACTGGCATGGTAGGTGCGCCGGCTTGTGGTGATGTGATGCGTTTGCAACTGAAAGTGAATGAGCAGGGTGTCATTGAAGATGCCCGCTTTAAAACCTATGGCTGTGGCAGTGCTATTGCCTCTAGTTCGCTGGTTACCGAGTGGGTGAAAGGCAAGACGTTGGATGAAGCGCAAAAAATTACCAACACCGAAATTGCCCAGGAGCTGGCTTTGCCGCCGGTAAAAATTCACTGCTCCATTTTGGCTGAAGATGCCATCAAAGCAGCCATTGCGGATTACAAGCAAAAGCAAGGTGCTCAGGGGTAAGCATGGCCATCACAATGACGGATGCAGCGGCGGACAGGGTTCGCCATTTCCTCAGCAATCGTGGTAAAGGCATCGGGCTGCGGGTTGGTGTGAAAACTACAGGTTGCTCCGGCCTTGCTTATGTACTTGAGTTTGTTGATGAGCTGAACCCGGACGATGAGGTATTCGATCAGCAAGGCATTAAGTTGATAGTGGATGGTAAGAGCCTGGTCTACATTGACGGCACTCAGCTGGATTTTACCCGAGAAGGGTTAAACGAAGGTTTCAAGTTTAACAACCCCAATGTCAATGGTGAGTGTGGTTGCGGCGAAAGTTTCACGGTGTAGGAACCAGGCCCTTGAATTATTTTGAGTTGTTTCAACTGCCACAAAGGATGGAGCTGGATGCAGCCCTGCTGAGCCAGCACTATTTACAGCTGCAACGCCGGTTTCACCCGGATAACTTTGCCAACGCCAGCGAGCGCGACCGGCGCCAATCGGTGCAGCAGGCGGCCTTGATCAACGATGCCTTCCAAACACTCAAGCATCCTCTGCGCCGCGCTGAGTACCTGTTGCAATGCCGTGGCATTGATCTTAAGCACGAACAACAAAGCTTTCAGGACCCGGTTTTTTTAATGCAGCAAATGGAACTGCGTGAGCAACTGGCCGAGATTGCTACTGCTCCCGAGCAAACCCAGGTGCTGCAACAGCAGTTGGAGCAGGAGCTGCAGCAAGGCCAGCAGCAACTGCACAATGAGCTGAGCCAGGCGCTGGAACAGCAATCAGAAACCGGTAATCAACAAGCCGCATCTCTTCTTCGTAAACTTAAATTCTTTGATAAACTGCAGCAAGAGCTTGAGTTTATTGAACAGCAACGATAAGACAATTACCCATGGCATTACTACAAATCGCTGAGCCGGGTCAAAGCTCGGCGCCGCATCAACACAAACTGGCAGCTGGCATTGATCTGGGCACTACCAATTCTCTGGTTGCTACGGTACGCAGTGGCGAAGCGCAAATTCTGCTGGGCAGTGATGACCAGCCAATGGTGTCATCAGCCGTGCGTTTTGTTAGCGCTGACCAGACCGACATCGGCCAGTCCGCCCTGGATGCAGCGGTATTTGACGCTGAGAATACCATTTTATCGGTCAAGCGCTTTATGGGCCGAGGCTTTGCTGAAATCGCCAACCAGGCGGAGCAGTTGCCTTACCAACTGGTAGACCAATCCGGCCTGTTGGCCTTGCAAACACGGCAGGGCGTAAAAAACCCGGTTGAAGTGTCGGCAGAAATTCTCAAACGTCTGCATGACATCGCAACTGAACATTTGGCCGGCGAGCTGGCCGGTGTCGTTATTACCGTGCCCGCCTATTTTGATGATGCCCAGCGGCAGGCCACCAAAGATGCCGCCCGGCTTGCAGGCCTTAATGTCTTGCGATTGCTGAATGAACCAACCGCTGCAGCCCTGGCCTATGGTCTGGACTCCGGCCAGGAAGGGGTGGTGGCTGTTTATGATTTAGGCGGTGGCACCTTTGATATTTCCATCCTGCGTCTGCAAAAAGGCGTGTTCGAGGTATTGGCCACCGGCGGTAACTCAGCGCTCGGTGGGGATGATTTTGATCAGGCCATTGTTGGTTGGTTACTTGAACAAACCGGTGAAACAGAGCGTTCGGCTCAAAGCTTGCGCGAGTACAAATTATTGGCGCGACGTTTAAAAGAACAGCTTAGCAAGGCTGAACAGGCCGATTTTGTATTGCCACTTGGTGATGATGAATTTCGCGGCAGCTTCGATCGCGCGACCTTTGAAAACTTAATTCAGCCATTGGTGCGCAAAACTCTGCTGGCCTGTAAGTCTGCGGTACGCGATGCTGGCCTTCAGCTGGATGAGGTTTTGTCGGTCGTGATGGTGGGAGGTTCCACCCGGGTACCGCTGGTGCGTCAGCAAGTGGCTGAGCTATTTGGTCAAGAGCCATTGACGACCATTGATCCAGACCAGGTGGTGGCACTTGGTGCAGCCATTCAAGCCAATGTATTGGTTGGCAACAAAAGCGAGCAGGATACGCTGCTGCTGGATGTGATCCCCTTGTCTTTGGGGCTTGAAACCATGGGTGGCCTGGTGGAAAAAATTATTCCGCGCAATACCGTGATCCCGGTGGCCAAAGCTCAGGAGTTTACCACCTTCAAAGACGGCCAGACCGCAATGGCGATTCATGTGTTGCAGGGAGAACGTGAGCTGGTGGCTGATAATCGCTCGCTGGCCCGCTTTGAGCTGCATGGCATTCCACCTATGCCAGCCGGAGGAGCCCATATCCGGGTCACTTTCCAGGTCGATGCCGATGGCCTCTTGCATGTCACGGCGCAGGAAAAAAGCAGCGGTGTGGTGGCCAGTATTGAAGTCAAGCCATCTTATGGACTGACCGATGAGCAGATTATGAGCATGATCACAGGTTCGATGCAGCACGCCAAAGCCGATATGCAAAAGCGCATGCTGCTGGAACAGCAGGTGGAAGCCGGCCGGGTACTCGAGGCGGTACATGCAGCCCTAGCTAGCGATGGCCACCTGCTGGAGATGGAAGAACGCAAGCGTATTGAGCTGCACCTAGCCGAGTTGCAGCAACAGCGTCAGGGGCAGGATGGCGAGGCCATTAAGCTGGCCATTGAGCGTGTGAATAACAGCACCGATCAGTTTGCAGCCCTGAGAATGGATCAATCAATTCGAAACGCCCTGAAAGGGCACAAGGTGGATGAGGTTTAACCATGCCAAAAATTATTTTTCTGCCGCATGCAGAACTGTGCCCACAAGGTGCCGAGCTTGAAGCGGCCAAAGGCGATACCATTTTAGATGTAGCGTTGCGTAACGGTATTTCGATTGAGCATGCCTGTGAAAAGTCCTGTGCCTGCACCACCTGTCATGTGGTGGTACGGGAAGGTTTTTACAGCTTAAATGAAAGCGATGAGCTGGAAGATGACATGCTGGATAAAGCCTGGGGCCTTGAGCCTGAATCCCGCTTGGGGTGTCAGGCGCATATCGCTGATGAGGACTTAGTCATCGAAATTCCCAAGTACACCATCAATATGGTGAGTGAAAATCATTAAATTTTTTGTTCTGCCTTGATCTAAGTTCCCCATTTTAGAGCCAGATAAGGGCCAGAAAGTTGTTTTTTCTGGCTTTTACTGGCTTTTTTACATCTCTGAACTAGGCTGAAAAAAGTTCCCAGATTCTTCCATTATTTTTTTCGGAGAGATGTTGATGAAGAAATCTATCTTGGCGATCAGCCTGATGAGTGTTCTCTGCAGTGGTGTTGCTAGTGCAAATCTGCACATCAATGGTTTTGCTTCAATCAAGGGGGGCATGAGTACAGGCAGTGATAAATCACTCTATGGTTATACCAATGAATGGGATTTTAAGAACGAAAGTTTATTTGCTATTCAGGTTCGCTCAGATTTAGGTGATCGCTTGTCAGTAACCGCTCAGCTGATGGGGCGGGGCAGCAATGATTTTGATGCACGCTTCGAGTGGGCGTTTCTCTCCTATGAACTTACCGACAATATGACATTTAATGCAGGGCGGCTTCGCACTCCTTTTTACATCTACTCTGAATTTATGGATGTCGGTTATGCCTATGAATGGAGTCGGGTACCTCGAAGTGTTTATGGTCTTGGCTTTGACAATATAGAAGGAGTTTCGCTGTATCGGACGGATCAGCTAGGTCAATTTGACTCGACTCTGCAGCTGGTTTATGGATCTTTTGATGGTGAGGCAGGCTTTGGACCTACTCAGTTGCAGAATCTGGCTGGCTTGAGCTGGCAGCTCGGACAAGACTGGTACAGTTTTAGGGCAGCATATTTTTCCGCCAAAGTGACCATCGACACACTGGCTTTGAATCCGTTACTGGACGGGTTGGCAGGAGCTGGACTTGGTGCACTGGTTCGGGAAATGAATTTTGACGATGACAAAGGGACTTTTTTTGGCTTGGGGCTGACAGTTGATCGAGAGAACCTGATTGCAGTAGCGGAATACAATAAAGTGGATGTATCCGGCTCTTTATTTGCCAAGCGAACCAATTATTTTGTATCAGTAGGCTATCGCATCAACGAGTATACGCCATTTATCTCTTATGAAAGCGTAGATCGTAAAGCAAAAAGTGATATCTACCAGCCTTTTTTACCAGTATTGCCCTCTCCAGGTTTAAGAGAACTGGTGGTAGGCACCATTGAAAGTCAGGCAGCGAAAACCAACACAGTGAATCTGGGGCTGCGTTATGACTTTCATCCCTCGGCTGCGTTTAAGGCGCAATACAGCTCGGAAAAAAACAAAATCTCTGATCAGCGCAATGATGCGTTGGTTGTTGGCGTCGATATCGTGTTCTAAGGAGCGCGCCATGAATGTTCGATCTATCACTATTTTATTGAGCAGTGTGCTGCTGAGTGCCGGGTTAGTGGCTGAGCCGCTTGCTGTCATTGTGCATCCTACCAATGTGGCTGAGCTAAGCGCAGAAGATGTGTCCCGTTTGTACCTTGGGCGAGGCCGCACTTTCTCCGATGGCAACTCCGCGATCCCAATCAATCTGGCCGAAGGGATGCCAGGTCGGGAGCGTTTTGATGAGCGGGCACTCAACAGAAGCTCGGCTCAGCTAAAGGCTTACTGGTCCAAATTGGTGTTTACTGGCAAAGGCACACCACCTCAGGAGGTGGATTCCTTCGATGAGATGCTGAAGTTGGTCGCTACCAACCCTAGCATTGTCGGTTATGTGCCAGCGGCTGCCGTGGATGAACGGGTTCGGGTTGTGTTGCAACTTGATTAGGTGGAGCAGGAGAACATGATGAAGAAAACCTTGATAGCAACGGCGACGGGTTTGCTGCTGATGCAGCCATTGGCCCATGCCAATATAGATATCTCAGGCTATGCATCCGTTATTGGCGGTCGGGTGCTCAGTGGCAGTGGGGTTGAAGCTTTTGATTTACCACCAACTTTTTTGGCTAATTATCCATTGGTTGGTGTCTATGAAAAGGATTGGACTTTCAAACCGGATACTCGATTTGGTTTGCAGTTTAGGGCAAATCTGATGGATGGTTTGTCTGCCACGGCTCAAGTGGTCGCAAGAGGAGCAGATGACTTTGATGCCCGCTTTGAATGGGCCTATTTGTCCTACGATTTAAATGAGAACTGGACGCTACAGGCGGGCAAAAAGCGTTTACCATTGTATTACTACTCAGACTTTTTTGATGTGGGCTATGCCTATTTATGGATCCGGCCACCGGCAGATAATTACACTTGGCAAATCTTTAATTACACCGGTATCAATGCTCAGTTTAACTACTTTGTTGGTGACTGGGATATTAGCGGTAATATTTATACCGGCCGCGAGGATGATCAGGAAAATAAACTGTTGTCACAGTTTTTCGGGTCCAATCCAATTCGTGAGATTTGGAAAGATATCATAGGGGGGGTGATCAATCTGAATAAAGACTGGCTGGATATTCGCCTTACCTACATGACCTACATAAACGAGCGTTATCGCACAGTCGGTGGTGTGGTTGAGCGGGTGACCTGGGGGGACTCTCTGACCCGACGGGGCAAATTTGCCGGCATTTCAGTCAATATGGATTTTGGTGACTGGTTGTTGTTATCAGAGTTGAACCGCTTGGATCTTGATGGCGGTAAGTTTGATACCTATATGGTCTCTGCCGGTTATCGAATCCAGGCTTTTACGCCTTATGTATCCTATGCTGACTTTGATAGTGAGAATGAAAAGCACAGTACAACCAGCCTTGGTTTGCGTTGGGATTTTCATTCGAATGCCGCTTTTAAGATTCAATACGACGACGTTAAGGATAAAGGTGTACCCGGTTGGGAAGTGGCTGGTGACAGTAAATCGATTTCCTTCGGTGTTGACCTGGTCTTTTAAGGAGGTGCTATGAGTTATGTAAAAGCCATGCTTGCTGCGTTGCTACTGCTAAGTGGTTCGTTAGTTGCTGAAATTGCGATCATTGTGCATCCAGGTAACAATGCCAGTGTCGATCAGTCAGAACTGAATCGGTTGTTTTTAGGAAGAGGAAATAGCTTTAGCGACGGCAGTCGGGCAACCCCTTTGAACCTGGCAGAAGGTGTGCCTGCCCGCGAGCATTTCGATACCCAGGTGCTGAATCGCAGCTCGGCACAGTTAAAAGCGTATTGGTCCAGATTGGTGTTTACCGGGAAAGGTACTCCTCCGGCCGAGCACCCTAATGCAGCAGCGATGAAAGCAGCTGTTGCGGCAGATCCGTCAGCTATAGGGTATATTTCGGCAAGCGATGTCGATGATAGTATCAAGGTAGTGGCCACTTTCTGACGAAGCCATAGCCTAGTAGAAAAGCTTCCATGATCGGAAGCTTTTTTTTACCTGAAAAAGTTTGCTGCAGAAAATAGGTTTTTTTGCCTGGATCACGTATAATTTCGCGCCT
Source organism: Alkalimonas sp. (assembly GCF_020831925.1). Classification (GTDB taxonomy): domain Bacteria; phylum Pseudomonadota; class Gammaproteobacteria; order Enterobacterales; family Alteromonadaceae; genus Alkalimonas. The sequence goes on along the minus strand of NZ_JAFIFQ010000025.1, from coordinate 23,217 downwards.
ATAAAATTTAACCCAATCATTCAAGGAGTCCTTTCATGGCTTTAGAACGTACTTTTTCTATTGTTAAGCCGGATGCTGTTGCCAAAAACCTGATCGGTGCCATCTACCAGCGCTTTGAAGCGGCAGGTCTGCGTATTGTGGCGTCAAAAATGCTACACTTGAGCAAAGAGCAGGCCGAGGGCTTCTATGCTGAGCACAAAGAGCGTCCTTTCTTTGGCGCCTTAGTTGCTTTCATGACCTCAGGTCCTGTCATGGTGCAGGTGCTGGAAGGTGAAGATGCAGTACGTAAAAACCGTGAAATCATGGGTGCAACCAACCCGAAAGATGCTCTGGCAGGTACTTTACGTGCTGATTATGCCGATAGCATTGATGAAAATGCGGTGCATGGTTCAGATGCCGTTGAGTCTGCAGCCCGTGAAATCGCTTACTTCTTCACCGATGCGGAAATTTGCCCACGTACCCGTTAATCGCCAACAGCGGTATTGATTCAAGGGGGCATAGCCCCCTTGTTGCGTCTTTGGTGCGGCTACCACGGCAATGATGAGACAGGAACAGATAGCATGACAACATCCATCGCAAAAACAAATTTGCTGAATCTAACGCGAGAGCAAATGAAGTCGTTTTTTGCTGATCTCGGTGAGAAACCATTTCGAGCCGATCAGGTGATGAAATGGATCTATCATTACTGTGTTGATGATTTTGACAAAATGACCAACGTCAATAAAGTGCTGCGGGAAAAACTCAAGCAGTGTTCCGAGATCCGTGCTCCTGAAGTGGCGAGCCGCCAGGATAGCAAAGATGGCACTATTAAGTTTGTCATGCGCCTGGATGGTGGCCAGGAAGTTGAAACCGTTTGGATCCCGGAAAAAGATCGTCGTACTCTGTGTGTGTCATCGCAAGTTGGTTGTGCCTTAGACTGTTCATTTTGCTCGACAGCCCAACAAGGCTTTAATCGCAATCTGACGGTAGCTGAAATTATTGGTCAGGTCTGGCGGGTGGGTCAGCTGATTGGTAGTTATGGTGATACTGGGGAAAAGCCGGTCACCAATGTGGTGATGATGGGCATGGGTGAACCCTTGTTGAACATGAATAATGTGATTCCGGCGATGGAACTGATGATGGAAGACTATGGTTTTGGTCTGTCCAAGCGCCGTGTCACTTTAAGTACGTCTGGGGTAGTGCCGGCACTTGACGCCATGTTGGGTAAGATCGATGTAGCATTAGCTATTTCCTTACATGCACCAAATAACGAGCTGCGTAATGAGCTGGTGCCTGTGAATAAAAAATATCCCATGGAGGACTTTCTGGCATCATCCCGTCGTTATGTTGAGTGGTCAAAGGCCAATGATAAAGTGACGGTGGAATACGTTATGCTGGAAGGTATTAACGACAGTATGGAGCAAGCTCATGAGCTGGCGCATGCACTGCGCGATACACCAGCTAAGATCAATCTGATTCCGTTTAATCCTTATCCAGGCTCTCCTTATGCCCGCTCAAGCAACTCGCGCATTGATCGTTTTAATAAAGTCTTGCAACAACATGGCTTTACCGTCATGGTACGTAAGACACGTGGTGATGACATTGATGCCGCCTGCGGTCAGCTTGTCGGGGATGTGGTCGATAGAACCAAACGTTTATTAAAAAAACAAATGAAAGGTCAGGCAATTTCAGTCAGAATGACATCCTAAGGGTGGGAGCCAGGGCAAAAGTTATGCAAAAACTGTCGGTTAGCTTGGTTGTGATGAGTGCATTGGTATTGTCAGCCTGCGTGTCTGAAAGTACTTATGTGGGCTCTGAACGACCAGTACAGCAGCGGCAGGTGGATAACACGGAAGCTGCCCGAACACGGATGTCACTGGGGCTGAACTATCTGCAGCGTGGTGAAAATGCTCAGGCAATTTTCAATCTGGAGCGTGCCAGGGCATTGGCACCTCAGCTACCCGAGGTTTACAATGCGCTGGCTTATTACTATCAGAGCGTGAATGAGCCAGAGCAAGCGGAAGCGGCTTACAGGCAAGCATTGGCCCGTGATGCCGATAATCCCGATACCTACAATAATTATGGTGCTTTCCTTTGTCAGCAAGGCAAATACCATGAGGCTGAAGTTTTGCTGCTAAATGCGATTCGGCGACCAGGCTATATGCGGGTGTCGGAAAGTTACGAGAACCTGGCTTTATGTCAGTTGCAACAAAATAACTTTAGCCGTGCACAGCATTATTTGGAGTCTGCTGTGCTGCACAGCGGCAACCGCATTAGCAGTCTGTTAAATCTGGCTGGCCTTGATTATGCCATGGGCAATCATCAACGAGCTCGCCAACATCTCACCCGTATCCAGCGTCTGGGCCATGTCTCCGCCAGTACTTCTTTACTGAGTTACCTGATTGCCGATAAAGAGCTGGATAGCGAAACGCAACGAAATTCCCAAGAGCTGTTATTGCAGGTTTATCCGGATAGCGAAGCCGCCCGCCTGATGCGTCAGGGCCGGTTGCAGGATAGCGAGTACGAGCAACTGCGCGAGCGCTATAAACAGTATTTAATTTCCAATTTGGAGCTGCCTACACCAGCAGCACAGCCTGTAGCCGAGGTAGAGCAACCCCAAATCCGTATCGTGCGCCGCTCAGAGCCTCGCGCTGAGCCTGAAGTTGCACGCCAATCTCAGTCGCTGACTCGCTCCAGGCCAAATGTTGTTCCCACAGTATCCGAGCCAACTCCTGAGCCAGTGGTTGAAGCAACGGAAGCTGTTGCCGAAGCCAGCCCCATTGCCGACGTATCATTAAATCAGGTAGTGCTGGCGGCACCTTCCTGGGTCATGCCTGAACCAAAGTCGGAGTCTGCGGATCCTGCAACAACTGCGTTTGAACTGGAGCGTCTTGCTCTGCCTGAACTTGCTCTTGATATCACCCAGGTTGTTGAGCCAAGCTGGCAGGCTGAGTCGCAACGTACTCAAATGACAGAGCATGGAGTGACAGAAAATATAGCCGAACCCATGATGGAAACTGAACTCTCAGCCCTGGCATCGGTCCATACCCCGGGTATTGAGCAAGAGGTTACTGAGCCGTTTGAATCCGGAACACTATCTGAAGATAGCTCATTTGCAACCGCAGCTGTTGAGTTCGATGAAGTGGCCTCCCATATCGTCCAGCAAGGTGAGTCACTCTTTGCCATTTCGATGCGTTACAACATTCGCCTAGAGCGACTGCAGCAATGGAATCAATTATCGCCTGGCGCAACGATTAGGGCTGGTCAGCGCTTATGGTTAGCTGAGCCGCCTGAACAATCGCAGGTTCAGGCCGTGGTTGCTGTGGATCGACCGGATATTCATGTGGTGGCTGAGGGTGACACGCTGTTTAATATTTCTATGCGCTACAATGTTCGTCTTGCCCGTCTGCTGTACTGGAACAATCTGACCGAGCGCAGCAGAGTGTACATAGGGCAACGTATTTACCTGAAAGACCCGGCTGATGTATCCCATGACGACTGATAAAACGCCAACAGAAACAACAAATCAAAGTGCAGGCGAGCTATTAAAGGCTGCCCGTGAGCACAAGCAATGGTCGCAAAAAGAAGTCGCTAGCCAGCTAAACTTACGCCTATCCCTGATTGAGAACATGGAGACCGATCAGTACGAAGAAAGTGTACTGCCGACCTTTATTCGCGGTTATCTGCGCTCTTACGCCCGCTTGCTGAAGATTTCCGAACGACAGGTCTTGGCTGCCTACGAGCGCCACCATGGTAATCAGGCCATAGAACCCCGTGCGATGCATAGCTTTTCCAACCGTACGGAAAAAGAGGCGACCGAGAGCCGCTTTATGCTGTTAACCTACCTGGTTGGGGCCGTTCTGCTTGGCTTGTTGTTACTTTGGTGGTGGCAAACGCATTGGTTGACCGGTGAAACCCCTGCTGCAGAGAGCGAAAATGCTGGTGCACCGCACGAAATAGTGAATTCAGTTGAACCAGAGCCGCTGACTATGCTCGCAGCAGACAGCCAATCCGATCCAGAGTTGCATACTGTGCTACCCGAGTTACCCACTTCACTCGTAGAGCAAACCGGGCCGACCATTTTTGAGAATGAATCAACCCAGTCCAGTGTCGCTTTACTGGCAGACGCGCCCATTGCCTCAAGCCAGCAGTTGAGTATGCGCTTTGCCGATGATTGCTGGATTGATGTGGTGGATGCTGATGGCTCCAGAGTTGCCTTCGGTACCAAGCGCGCTGGTTATCAGCTGCAGGTGCAAGGCCGGGCCCCTTTTACTGTGACCCTGGGCAACCCTTCGGTGGTTGAGATTGAACTGGATGCAGAACCGGTCGATATGTCTGGTTTCCGCTCTGGTCGGGTCGCTAAATTTTCCGTTCCGTTACAAGACTAAGCTATGTTTGCTGATAACCCCATTAAACGACGTAAGAGCACCCAGATTATGGTCGGCACTGTGCCGGTTGGTGGCGATGCCCCGATCAGTGTGCAATCCATGACCAATACCAAAACGACCGATGTCGATGCGACTGTTGCTCAAATTAAGGCCATCGCTGCTGCCGGTGCTGATATGGTTCGGGTGTCGGTACCTACTATGGATGCGGCTGAAGCCTTTCGGCTGATCAAGCAGCAATCGCCAGTGCCACTGATTGCCGATATCCATTTTGATTACCGAATCGCCCTTAAAGTAGCTGAATACGGTGTGGATTGCTTGCGGATAAACCCCGGCAATATTGGCAGGGAAGATCGAATCCGTTCTGTGGTCGATTGTGCCCGTGATTATCAGATCCCTATCCGCATTGGCGTCAATGGCGGATCACTGGAGGCCGATATTCAGCAAAAATATGGGGAGCCAACCGCAGAAGCCTTGGTTGAGTCAGCCATGCGTCATGTGGATATCCTCGACCGGCTTAATTTCGAACAGTTTAAAGTCAGTGTCAAAGCGTCGGACGTATTCCTGGCGGTGGGGGCTTATCGTTTACTGGCGAAGCAGATTAAGCAACCCTTGCATCTGGGCATCACCGAAGCTGGCGGTGCCCGTGCCGGCGCCGTGAAGTCGGCGATTGGTTTGGGCATGCTGTTGGCTGAAGGTATTGGCGATACGCTGCGGGTATCATTAGCGGCGGATCCGGTTGAAGAAGTGAAAGTTGGCTTCGATATCTTAAAATCGCTGCGTATCCGCTCGCGTGGTATAAATTTCATCGCCTGTCCAAGCTGTTCGCGCCAAGAGTTTGATGTGATCAAAACCATGAATTCTCTGGAGCAGCGTTTAGAAGACGTAGTTGAGCCGCTTACTGTCTCGGTCATCGGTTGCGTGGTGAACGGTCCTGGTGAAGCCCTGGTCTCTGATCTGGCTGTAGCAGGTGCCAACCGGATGAGTGGTTTTTACATCAATGGTGAGCGGCAAAAGTTGCGGCTGGATAATAACCAGATCGCTGAACAGCTGGAACAGCAGGTGCGTGATTATCTGAAACGCAAACAGCAACAGATTGCCGTTACCCAGCTGGATCAGTAAGAAAGCTACGGGAAAGCTTGGTGTTTGCCACTGAAGCTCCTATAATCCCGTCTATTTTTTAGCAAAGCCGAGTAGAATAAGGTGTCAAAACAAGTACAGGCCATTCGTGGCATGAATGATTGTCTGCCTAAGGACAGTGGGCTCTGGCAATATGTCGAGCAACAACTGCGGCAAACGGTAGCAAGCTACGGCTACCAGGAAATACGCTTTCCGATCGTCGAAATGACGGAGCTGTTCAAGCGCTCGATTGGCGAAGTGACCGACATTGTCGAAAAGGAAATGTACACCTTTAGCGATCGCAATGGCGATAGCCTGACCCTTAGACCGGAAGGAACAGCCTGCTGTGTTCGAGCGGGCAATGAGCATGGCTTGCTTTATAATCAGGAGCAGCGTCTGTGGTACATGGGGCCCATGTTCCGGCATGAGCGTCCGCAAAAAGGCCGCTATCGTCAGTTTCATCAGTTTGGTTTGGAAGCTTTTGGTATCGCCAGCAGCGATATTGATGCTGAAGTGATTCGCCTGAGCGCCCATTTATGGCAGCAACTTGGTTTAAGTCGCCATGTGCGGCTGGAGCTAAATACCTTAGGTAGCCCGGAAGCACGCCAGCAGTATCGGGCGGCTTTGGTGGCCTATTTATCGGATCATCATGAGCTGTTGGATGAAGACAGCAAGCGGCGGTTGCATAGCAACCCTCTGCGTATTTTAGACAGTAAAAACCCGGCCCTGGCTGACGTGTTAAGCAAGGCACCCAGGTTGGCGGATTATCTGGATACCGAGTCTGCCGAGCACTTTGCTGAGCTGCAACAGCGCCTTACGGCAGCAGGTATTGAGTTTGTGGTCAACCCTCGTCTGGTACGGGGGCTGGATTATTACAACAAAACTGTGTTTGAATGGGTCACCGAGAGTTTAGGGGCTCAGGGTACGGTTTGTGCCGGTGGTCGTTACGATGGTCTGGTGGAACAGTTGGGTGGTAAGCCTTGTCCTGCAGTGGGCTTTGCACTTGGTATGGAACGGTTAATTCTGTTGCTGCAAACACTGGAGTTAGCACCAGCAGAGCAGGCTCAGGCCGACTGGTATTTGATGGCCTCCGGCCTGGATGCGGAACTTGCATTGATTCCGGTTGCCGAACAGCTACGCCAGGCTTTTCCGCAGCAGCGGCTGATGCAGCATTGCGGCGGTGGCGCCATGAAAAAACAATTTAAAAAAGCCGATAAATCCGGCGCCGAGCTGGCTTTAGTGCTGGGCAGTGATGAGCTGGCATCGGATAGCATCACCATTAAGTGGCTGCGAAAAGATCAGCCGCAGCAACGTATTGCGCTGACCGGCCTGGTCAGTTTTTTGCAAAACGAATTAGCGAAAGAATAACGGAGCAGTTATGGACGTTTACAGCAGTGAAGAACAACAGTTAGAAGCCATTAAGCGCTTCTGGAAAGAGTATGGCATCACCATCGTTGCAGGGACTATCCTGGGCTTAGGTGGCTTGTACGGCTTCCGTTATTATCAAAGTCATCAATTGGCACAAGCGGAACAGGCCTCGACGGGCTTTGAGCGACTTCTACAGGCACAGGAACAGCAATCTGCTGACTGGGTTCAGGATGCGGAACGTTACATTGAAAGTAATAGCAAAACCGCTTACGCCACTTTTGCTGCCATGCTCAAAGCGCGTGATGCAGTCCTGGCTGGCGACTACAGCCTGGCTGAGCAGCAGCTAGGTTGGGTTATTGCCAATACCAAGGACCCTGTGATTGATGCCATTGCACGCTTACGGCTGGCTCGGGTTCATTTGCAACAACAGCAATACAGCCAGGCACTGGCGTTATTACAGGGCAACATGCCAGTCAGTTTTAAGCTGCAACAACAAGAGCTTAAAGGTGATATCCATCTGGCACAAGGCAATGCCGATGCAGCGAAGCAAGCTTACATGTTGGCAAAAGCGAGTGAAGGTGCAGAAGCCAATCAGTTGTTGAAAATTAAACTCGACGAGCTGGCTCATGTTCAGACAGAGGGTATGCTGTGAATTTGATGTCGATGCGAACTATAGTAGCAAGCGCTCTGGTTTTGATGTTATTGGGTGGTTGTTCATCCAAGAAAGAAAAACTGGTACTGCCAAGTGTAAACAACCAGTTCGAGCCGGTGCTGGCTTGGGATCACACTGCAGCTGATGGCGTGCAACACTTTGACTCCAGTCTGCGACCACTGATTCTGGATGGTAAGCTCTATGCTGCCAGCCGGACCGGTCTTATCAGTGCTTTTGAGCTGGATAGTGGCAAGCGTGTCTGGACTTACGATACCCGTCGTGACAGCGTGATTGGTTTTTGGCGTTTACTGAGTAATCGATCCAATACCACAGCCCGTGTTTCCGGTGGATTATCACATGGATTTGGCCATCTGCTGTTTGGTACCGAGAATGGCGAGGTGATTGCACTGGACCCGGCCACTGGTGATCGGCGCTGGACCAGTAAAGTACCGGGCGAAGTCCTGGCTGCTCCGGCTGCAGGCGATGGCATGATTGTTGTAAATACCGGTTCGGGTTTTATTGTCGCGTTGAACCCAGCCGATGGAAGCCAGCGCTGGGCCTATGAACAGGAACTGCCGGCACTGACCATTCGTGGTGTAGCTGAGCCCTCCATAGTACCAGGTGGAGTAGTCTTTGGCTCTGGCTCAGGAAAAGTGGGTGTTTTGATTTCAGAGCATGGCTTACCGGCCTGGGAGGAAGTGATTGCTACGCCACAAGGTGCGACTGATCTGGCGCGGTTGGTGGATGTGGATGCCCGCCCCTTGGTAGTGGGTAATACGGTTTATGCCATTGCCTATAATGGTGAGTTAGTTGCGCTGGAGCTTAATTCAGGCCGTACGCTGTGGAAGCGTGATTATGCCAGCTTTCGCAATATGGCACTGGCGGATACCGTACTCTACATCGTTGATTCGGTTGGCCGGGTGCATGCGCTTGATCGCCGTAATGGTCAGGAGCTGTGGTCTCAAACTGCACTGGAGCGTCACTTCCTGACCCCTCCTACGGTTTTTGGTGACTATCTGGTGTTTGGCGACAGCAAAGGTCATCTGCATTGGCTGGATCGCCGCAGTGGCGATATGGTAGCACGCCACCAATTCCACCGTTCAGGCATGTATGTTGCGCCGGTAACCAATGGCGAATACCTGGTGTTGCAAAGCCGTAATGGTGAGCTGGTGGTATTACGCCAGCCTTAAAGCAGGTCTAAACCAAATTTATGCGTTAAGCTATAACAGGCTCCTGTGAGCCTGTTATTTTTTATTTTGAGGTGAGCTCATGTTACCGGTTGTCGCTCTGGTTGGTCGTGCCAATGTTGGTAAATCGACCCTGTTCAATCGTTTGACCCGTACGCGGGATGCGCTGGTCGCTGACTTTCCTGGCTTGACCAGGGACCGAAAATACGGTTCTGTCGAGTTCGAAGAGTTATCCTTCATTGTGGTGGATACTGGCGGTATCGATGGCGATGCCGAAGGCATCGAAGTGGAAATGGCCGATCAATCGCTGCGGGCGATTGACGAAGCCGATATTGTACTCTTTATGTTGGATGCAAGGGCTGGCTTAACCGCAGGTGATATTGGCATTGCGGATTATTTACGCAAGGCCGAGAAGCAGGTGTTTCTGGTAGCCAATAAAACCGATGGCCTGGATGCCGATAGTGCCATCGCTGAGTTTTACAGCCTGGGCCTGGGCCAGGTTTGGCCGATAGCTGCTGCGCATGGTCGCGGCTTATCGGTATTGTTAAATGAAGCCTTGCGGCCTTTGCTCTCATTGCCTGATGCTGAAGATCCGGATGAAACGACGTCGGCTGATACCTTGGAGTCTGAAGCTGAGGGGCTATCTGATGAAGACGTGGCATTGGAGGATAAGCCGATCAAGCTAGCCATTATTGGCCGGCCCAATGTCGGTAAGTCGACCCTGACCAATCGCATTCTGGGCGAGGAGCGGGTAGTGGTTTTCGATATGCCAGGAACTACCCGAGACTCCATCTATATTCCGATGCAGCGCAATGAGCGCGATTACATTCTGATCGATACGGCTGGGGTGCGTCGGCGTGGTAAAATTGACGACAAAGTGGAAAAGTTCTCCGTCATTAAAACGCTGCAGGCCATCGAAGAGGCCAACGTAGTGTTGTTGGTGCTGGATGCCCGCCAGGGTATTTCTGATCAGGATCTTAGCTTGCTTGGCTTTGCGCTGAATGCTGGGCGCTCGCTGGTGATTGCGGTCAACAAGTGGGATGGTTTAAACGAAGGCGTCAAAGATGAAGTCAAACGAGAGCTGGATCGACGCTTAGGTTTTATTGATTTTGCCCGTTTGCATTTTATTTCCGCTTTGCATGGCTCCGGGGTGGGTAATTTATTCGAGTCGGTGGAAGAAGCCTATCAATCTGCCACCAGGCGCATCAATACCTCTATCCTGACCCAGATTATGAAAATGGCCCAGGATGATCATCAGCCACCGTTGGTTAATGGCCGCCGAGTTAAACTGAAGTATGCTCATGCCGGTGGCTACAACCCTCCGATCGTGGTGATCCATGGTAATCAGGTTAGTGCCTTACCCGATTCGTACAAGCGTTATCTGATGAACTACTACCGTAAAGCGCTGCAGATTATGGGCACGCCCATTCGCATTGAGTTCCGTGAAGGTGAAAACCCCTTTGCAACGGAGAAAAAGCGGGTGAGTATGACCCCGAACCAACAATACAAGCTCGAACGCTTACTCAAAGCACGTCAGAAACTGAAAAAAAGCTGATAGTTCCGTCAATAAACTTTGTTGCAACTCTGGCAGTTGCAACAAAGTGTTTCAGCCTTCATAAAAGTTAACACTTCTTCATTATCACCAAGCCCGGCTATCTGCTACTTTATAGGGTAATTTTTGCTCGTATAAAGGAAGCTATGATGAGCTTATGGACCAAAGTTGCTATTGCTGTTGGGGTGTTGCTGCTTGGCATCGTGCTGGTGGTGGCCATTGTCAGTACTGCCCCAAAATCTGTTGAGGCCGATGCCGATCGGGCTCTAGCCCCATTGGTTAGTACCCAAACACTGCAACCAAGAGCTCACCGCTTTGAAGTGCGGGTGTTTGGTGAAGTGCAACCGAAAGAAAAAACCCGCTTAACGCCTGAAGTGTCTGGCCGCATTATTGCTATCCATCCCAACTTTGTTGCCGGTGGCGTCATTGCCAAGGGGGAAGTGATGGCGCAGTTGGATGATGCGGACTATCAGGCTGCGGTATTGTCGGCTGAGGCGGGTGTAGCGGCTGCATATGCAGCACTGGAGCAGGAAAAAGCCCTGGCACGGGTAGCGGAGCAGGAGCTTCGCCATTTATCGCCTGGCGAGGTATCCGCTTTGGGTTTGCGCAAGCCGCAGTTACACAGTGCTGAGGCTGGTGTAAAGTCGGCTCAGGCAGCTTTGCAAAAGGCCAAGCGCGATCTAGAGCGTACTCAGATCCTAGCCCCTTACGATGCGCTGGTGGTGAGCCGCAATGTTGGTCTTGGTCAAGTGGTCTCTGCCGCCACGGCCTTGGGTGAAATTTACAGCGTAGAGCAGGCCGAAATTCATTTGCCGGTAGCAGGCTTTGATGCCCGCTTTTTACCTCAGCCGGTGGCTGGTATTCCTGCTCAGGTGCAGTTCGATGGCCATCAGCGTAAGGCTGAAGTGGTACGTGATCTTGGTGTCATCCACGGCCAGACCCGTATGGGCCATCTGGTGGTACAGGTGGACGATCCATACAGCTTAAATACGGCACAGCCAGTGCTGCGTTTTGGTCACTATGTTGAGGTAGTCCTGTCTGGCCAGACCCATCCGGCGTTATTTGAAGTGCCACAGGATTCGGTGCAAAACCAGCAGGTTTGGCTGTTGAACGAAGACAACACCTTGCGTCGCCAGCCAGTGCAGGTAGTGCGTCAGGAAGGCAAAAGCGTGCTGATTGAACAAGGGCTGCAAGCAGGTGACCAGTTGGTACTATTGGCCCCTAGTTTTCCACAGCCAGGCATGCAGGTGCGTACTGACAGCAATGGCAGTGAACTGGCCAAGGTGGAATAAACCATGGATTACATCGACCCGAAAAGAGGCATTATTTCCTGGTTTGCCAATAACCCTGTGGCCGCCAATCTGATGATGGTGTTTATTTTGGTGATGGGCTTTGTCACCTACAACAGCATTCAGCGACAGATGTTTCCGCAAGTGGAAGTGAACTACGTCCATATCAACGCCACTTTCCGTGGTGCAGCGCCTCAGGAAATAGAAGAAGGCATCCTGATCAAAATCGAAGAGGCCTTGCAAGATATCGAAGGGATCAAACGGGTACGCAGTTTTGCCTGGCGCGGAGCCGGGCGCATCAGTGTTGAGTTGGAAGTCGGTGAAGATATCAGCAGCCGCTTGGATCAAATCAAGCTGCGGGTTGACTCCATAGGTACTTTCCCGGCCGGCATGGAACCGCTGACTATTTACCAGGTGGAGTGGCGTCAGCAGGCGGTCGAGCTGGTGCTGACCGGCAGTGAGGATTCACTGGAGCTAAAAGCGCTGGGGCGTGAAATCCAAAACGAGCTGTTGCTGCTGGATCAGATCAACTTTGTTAATTTCAACTCAATGCCGGCCTGGGAAGTTGCGGTGGAGATCGCCCCGGAAACGCTGCAGCGTTACAATCTGAGCTTGCAGGATGTTAGCCGTTCCATTCGCAATTATTCCGATAACCTGTCGGCAGGTATGATTCGCAGTGAGTCCGGCATGATTACCATCCGCTCAGAGCAGCGTGCTTACAGGGCGGATGAATTTGCTCGTATTCCGGTCATTTTGGGACCTCAGGGCGAGCGGGTGTTGTTGGGGGAGATTGCCAGCATCCACGATGGTTTCGAGGAGCGGGTCAATTATATGCGCAGCAATGGCCGTAATGCTGCCTTCTTGCAGATAGAGGCTTCCAGCTCACAATCCTTACCGGATGTGGCTCGTAGTGTGCATCAGTACATTGCCTTTAAAAATGCACAATTGCCGGAAGGGTATCAGTTGGATGCGCTGGTCGATATGACCTATTACCTGAATGGTCGTCTCAACATGATGTGGAGCAACCTGTTGCAGGGATCGGTGCTGGTATTTTTGATGCTGATGCTGTTCTTGCGCGTAAAAGTGGCGTTCTGGGTGATGCTGGGCTTGCCGATTGCTTTTTTAGGAGCTATCTGGCTGATGCCATTCGCTGGTGTCACCATCAATATTGTTACTTTGTTCGCCTTTATTATGGTGCTGGGTATCGTGGTGGATGATGCCATTGTGATAGGAGAGAGCGCTTATCACGAGACAGAGCAAAAAGGCCATAGTGTCGATAACATCGTACGTGGAGCCCGCCGGGTAGCCACACCTGCGACCTTTGGTGTCTTGACCACCATCGCAGTGTTTGCGCCCTTTATGTTTGCACAGGGCATGGAGTCGAATGAATTTCGAAATATTTCCATCGTTGTGGTGCTCTGTCTGATCTTTAGCCTGATTGAATCCAAACTGATTTTACCGGCGCATTTGGCGCACAGTAAAATTAAGCCGTTGGGCAAAGAGCATTGGCGTAGCCGCTTCCAGCAGCGCTTCCAATACTTTATTGAACAACGCTATCAGCCTTTCTTACAGCGCTGCATCAGCCATCGTTACGCCACTTTGGCGGCCTTTGTCGCCTTATTGATGGTCAGTATTGCCCTGATGGCGTCGAATCATCTGAGGGTGGTGATGATGCCGCCGGTACCACACGATTATCCGCAAATCCGCTTTGAAATGCACCAAAACGCCTCCGAGCAGCAAACGCTGGAAAGCTTGCTGGCCATTGAAGCCATGATTTATCAGCAGGAAGAGCGGGTACGGGAAGAAACCGGTAAGCCATTAATCAGTGATGTGTTTGCCTTTTTAAACAGCCAAACCAGCGGTCAGGTAGTGGTTACTCTGGTGGCTGAGGATGAGCGGCCTTTCAATGCATTTACCTTATCGCGGCGCTGGCGCGAGAACATGCCGGAGCTGCCTGGGGTACGGTTGATTCGGGTGCAGGATGATGTAATGACCATGGGCGGACAGAACAATTTGGAATACCGCTTGTTTGGCCGCGACATCGACCAGCTCAATCAGGCGGGCCTGGCTTTGATTGCCGATTTGGCTAAAATCCCAGGTGTGTTTGATCTGAGCTCAACCATTGACTCTGCCGGCAAAGAACTGAATTTGCAGTTAAAGCCGGTGGCCTATCAGCTGGGCTTAACGCCGGCCGATTTAGCTGCGCAGGTTGGCTCTGGTTTTTACGGCCTGGAAGCGCAGCGCATGATCCGTGATGGCGACGAAGTGCGGGTGATGGTGCGTTACCCACGCTTGCAACGCGAGCAAATCGCGGCATTGGATTACAGCAAGGTTCGCTTGCCATCCGGTGATTTTGTGTTGCTTGGTGATGTCGCTGAACTGGTCGAAACACCCGGGATTTCCCGTATTAACCGTGAGAATGGTTTTCGCACGGTGCGGGTGTCAGCCAATGTTGATCAAGCCCAGGTTACTACGTCTGAGGTGGTGCGGCTGGTTCGCTCTGAAGTCATGCCAGAATTGTTAGAGCGCTTCCCTGGCGTACGGACGGAGCTGGGCGGCCAGATTGAAGAACAACAGCGTCAGCGCGATCAGATGTTCCTGTATATGATTGCTGGCTTGCTGATGGTCTATATTTTGTTGGCCATTCCGCTGAAAAGCTACAGCCAGCCCTTGATCGTCATGTCGGTAATTCCTTTTGGCATGATTGGAGCCGTGCTGGCGCACTTTGTGCTGGGGATGAATTTGTCGCTGTTTTCCTTCTTTGGCATGATTGCTGCCGCCGGGGTGGTGATCAACGACAGTTTGGTACTGACGGATTACGTCAATCAGTCGAGGCGAGAAGGTTTATCACTGGCAGACTCGGTGGTACGGGCCGGTAAAATGCGTTTTCGCGCCATTTTGTTGACCTCACTGACTACCTTTTTTGGTCTGGTACCGATTATGTTTGAAACCAGCCTGCAAGCACAGTTTGTGATCCCAATGGCGGTATCCTTAAGCTTTGCGGTGCTGTTTGCCACCTTAATTACGCTGGTGCTGGTGCCTTGCCTGTACCTGATTCTGGAGGATGTGAAACGTCCCTTCAGGGCGCTCAAACGCCGGCTGTTTGGCAGTCCGGCTGCCTACGAAGCCTAACATGAAGCGGGCAGCTTGTGCTGCCCGCTCTGCTTTTGCGATACCCCGCTCCGTTTTCAGGATAGATGCTGCTTGTGCCCACCCAGCTCCCTGCTTATGCTGAACCCTCTTATACTAATAAAAGGCCTGTTTCATGCGAAAAAGTGTCGTACTGCTGCTTGGCTGCCTGGCCGGTTCGCTGCATGCCCAACCAGGGCCACAAGCCTTTGTTGGCGCCACCTTACTGCCTATCGATGGTCCCGCTATTTCAAATGGCACTTTGTTGGTGCAAGATGGCCGCATTCGTGCCATTGGTGCCAATGTACCGATCCCGGCTGCTGCCACTGTGCATCGTATGGATGGCAAAGTCATTATGCCCGGTCTGGTCGATACCCACTCTCATATTGGTCAGGTGGCCGGTGCCGATAGCAGCGCACCCATTCAGGCCGATGTTCGGGCGCTCGATTCCATCAACAGTCGCCATGCCGGCTTGATGAAAGCCAAAGCCGGTGGCATTACCACCGTCAATGTGATGCCGGGCTCCGGCCATCTGCTGAGCGGCCAGACCAACTATCTGAAATTACGCAATGCCAGCACTGTCGAAGCCCTGGCCATTCGTACAGAGTCGGGGGCGATGGCGGGGGGCATCAAAATGGCAAATGGTACCAACCCACTGCGCGCCTCGCCTTTTCCTGGCACTCGGGGCAAAGCGGCGGCTTTGATGCGCGCCCAATTGGTGGCGGCCAAAGAATACTGCGATAAAAAAGACAGCGATACACCGCCACCGCGTAATATCGGTCACGATGCCTTGTGCGAAGTGTTCGCCGGTGAGCGCATCGTGCACCATCACACCCATCGCCACGACGACGTACTGACCGTTTTACGGCTGGCGGATGAGTTTAACTTCCGGGTGGTGTTGCATCATGTCAGTGAGGGCGCTTTAGTTGCTGATGCGATTGCTAAAGCTGGCGTAGCGGCTTCCATCATTCATATCGATAGCCCTGGCGGCAAGTTGGAAGTGATGAACTTACTGCCGGATAACGGCAAGGTATTAGCCGATGCAGGGGTCTTGCTGGCCTATCATACCGATGATCCTATTACCGATTCGCGTTTATTCCTGCGCTCTGCTGCTATGGGCGTACGATTTGGCCTGGACAGAGAGACAGCGCTACGCTCAGTCACGTTAAATGGCGCCAAAATGCTGGACTTGCAAGATAGAGTAGGCAGCCTGACGGTTGGCAAAGACGCTGATTTCATTGTGCTGAGCGGCGATCCATTAAGTGTCTATACCCGGGTGGAGCAAACCTGGGTTGAGGGTGAGAAAGTGTTTGATTTAGCGGATCCTGAGCAGGCACTCTTTGCCACCGGCGGCTATGGGGCTGGTCGCGATCAGGTTGCCAGTGACGTACTGCAACTGGAGGCGGCTCAATGAAAAGCGCATTGAAAAAAACAAGTTACTTGCTGGGTCTGAGCCTGTTGTCTGCTCACCTTCAGGCAGAAACGCTGGTGGTGCTGGCCGAGCGGATCTATACCCAGGCCGGCCCGGTGATTGAAGCAGGCGTTATTGTGGTCGAAGATGGCAAAATACGCCAGGTTGGCCGTCAGGGACAGCTGCGTTTGCCCGCCGGAGCTAAGACATTGCAAGCGGCGGTAGTTACCCCAGGCCTGATTGATGCCCGTACTGTGGTTGGCCTGGCCGGCTATCTAAACCAGCCGCACGATCAGGATCAACTGGAAACCTCGGCCGCCATGCAACCGCAATTGCGCGCCCTGGATGCCTTTAACTCCCGCGAGCGTCTGGTGGACTGGGTGCGCAGCCTTGGCGTGACTACCTTTCATACCGGTCACGGCCCGGGTGCATTGATTTCCGGCCAGACCATGGTGCGTAAAAGCCACGGCAATCATGTCGATGATGGCATGATGCAGCCACTGGCGATGATTGCGGCTCAGCTTGGTCCAGGTGCCTTCGGCGCCGAAAACCGCAGTCCGGGCACCCGCTCCAAGCAAATTGCCATGCTGCGACAGCAATTGATTAAGGCGCAAGAGTATCAGCAAAAGCAGCAGCAAGCGGAGGAAGGCAAAGCGCCGAGTCGCGATCTGGAGCTGGAAGCCCTGGTTGGCGTGCTGGATGGCAGCACACCTTTGCTGATCACCGCTTATCGGGAACAGGATATGCAATCGGCCCTTCGGATTGCCGAGGAGTTTGGTATTCGTATCGTGCTGGATGGTGCCGCTGAAGCTTATTTAATGCTGGATGCCATCAAAGCGGCGCAGGTGCCGGTGATTTTGCATCCGACCATGGCCCGGCAGTTTGGTGAGCTGGAAAATGCCAGCTTCACCACCGCGCAAAAGTTGCACCAGGCGGGGATTCCTTTTGCGCTGCAAAGTGGTTACGAGCGTTATGTACCGAAAACCCGGGTGGTGCTATGGGAAGCGGCTATGGCTGCCGCCTACGGTCTGCCTTATGAGGTAGCACTGGCGTCGATTACCATTGATGCTGCCCGTATCTTAGGCATTGACGAGCGGGTGGGCTCTATTGCGGTGGGAAAAGATGCCGATCTGGTGCTCTATACCGGCGATCCTTTTGAGTACACCACTCAGGTCAGCCAGGTCATTATCAATGGTCAGTTGGTCAGTACCGAAGCGCATTAGCGCTCGATAGCGGTCACTGCTGCCACAAAAGATCCTTCGGCCAGTTTGGTGTGAACCAGCTGGCCTTCTTCTAACTGGCTGCTAGCCGTCAGCACTTTATGCTGTTCATCAAAACTGATGCTGTAGCCCCGCGCCAGGGTAGCGAGCGGACTGACCGTATCCAGCCGGGCCAATAGCAATTGCCAGCGCTGTTGCTGCTGTTGCAGATGCTGTTGCATGGCGCGGCCAAGCAGGCGTTGTTGCTGCGTCAGTTGCTGCTGATGCTGCTGCAGCTTTTTGGCTGGCGATAACGCACTGAGCTGACGGCCTAGACTGGCCTGCTGCAGGGTCAGTTGCTGCAAACGTTGTTGCAGGCGGCGCTGCAGTTGGGTGGTAAGCTCGTCCAACCGCTGTTGTTGCTGCTGCAGTTGCCTCGAAGGGTGCCTGGCCTGCAGTCGCTGGGTGAGTTGCGCTACTTTGGGCGAAAAACGCTGCAGCTGCTGGTGCTGCGCCTGCACCAAAGCCCGCTGCAGTCGCTGCAGCCGCTCCAGCAAATGCAACTGATCGCTGGAAACCAGCTCGGCGGCGGCCGATGGGGTGGCAGCGCGGATATCGGCCACAAAATCACTGATGGTGACATCAATCTCATGACCAACGGCGCTAACAATAGGCACCGGGCTTTTTGCAATCAGCCGGGCCAGTTGCTCATCGTTAAAGCACCACAGATCTTCCAGCGAGCCACCGCCACGGCCAATAATAATGGCATCCACTTCATTACGCTGGTAAGCCTGGCGCAGTGCCTGGCACAACTGTCCGGCAGCGCTGGCACCTTGCACCAGGCTGGGATAAATAATGACCTGTATCCCCGGTGCCCGGCGTTTAAGCACCGTAAGAATATCGCGGATTGCCGCGCCGGTCGGGGAGGTGACTACCCCTAAGCGTTGGATCATGGCTGGCAAGGGCCGCTTGCGTTCGCTGGCCAGTAAGCCCTCTGCCAATAGCCGGGCTTTAAGCTGCTCAAACTGCAGCTGCAAAGCACCACTGCCGGCATCTTCCAGCAATTCTGCTAACAACTGGTATTCGCCGCGCGGCTCGTACACACTGATGCGGGCTTTAATCAGCACCTGCTGGCCATTCTGTGGTTTAATACTGGCCATGCGGTTGCTCTGGCGAAACATGGCGACTTTGACCTGAGCACCGCTGTCTTTGAGCGAAAAATACCAGTGGCCTGAGGCGGCCGCAACAAAGTTTGACACCTCTCCTTGCAGCCAGATGCGCTGAAATTGCTGCTCCAGCACCATGCGAACTTCGCTGTTTAACCGGGAAACGGTGTAGATGTCTTTGTTTTGCATGCCGATATCAGAGGTTGCTTGTGCTTTGCGCCTTACTCTAACACAAAAGTAAAAAATCGTTTGTTCCGAAGGCGAAAAAGCGCTAAAATTGCGCCGCAACATTCCTTTGGTTTTTCCCAAGAAGCGAGATTGTTGCGATGCTCAGGATCATGAAAGAAGCCCTTACCTTTGACGACGTGTTACTGGTTCCGGCGCACTCCACCGTACTACCCCATACTGCCGATTTACGCACTCAGCTGACCGACAGCATTCATCTGAATATTCCGATGGTCTCCGCCTCGATGGATACCGTCACCGAAGCTCGCCTGGCAATTGCCCTGGCGCAAGAAGGTGGCCTTGGTTTTATCCACAAAAACATGACCATTGAAGAGCAAGCCTCGCATGTTCGCCGGGTGAAAAAATACGAAAGTGGTGTGGTATCCGATCCGGTGACCGTATCGCCGGATATGACAGTCCGTGAAGTGCAGGCCCTGGCGCAGCAACACGGCTTCTCAGGCTTTCCGGTGGTGGATGCCAGCCACAATCTGGTTGGTATCGTCACAGGCCGTGATATGAGCTTTGAAGCCAGTGCCGGTACCAAAGTCTCTGAGTTGATGACACCAAAAGAGCAGCTGGTCACGGTGAACGAGCAATCCTCACGTGAAGAAGCCTTTAAGCTGATGCACAAGCACCGCATTGAAAAAGTGCTGGTGGTGGACGATGCCTTTAAATTAAAGGGCCTGATCACCGTTCGCGATTACTACAAAGCTGCCAGTAAGCCAAATGCCTGTAAAGATGAGTTGGGCCGCCTGCGGGTCGGCGCTGCTGTCGGTGTCGGCGCTGGTACCGACGAGCGCATTGCTGCCTTGGTTGAAGCTGGTGTTGATATTCTGCTGATTGATACCTCCCATGGTCATTCGCAGGGTGTGATTGACCGGGTCAAGCAAACCCGTGCTCAGTACCCGGATCTGCAAATTGTGGCTGGTAACGTCGCCACCAGCGAAGGCGCCAAAGCTCTGGCGGAAGCCGGTGCCAATGCGGTGAAAGTGGGGATTGGTCCAGGCTCTATCTGTACCACCCGTATTGTGACGGGCTGTGGTGTACCACAGATCACCGCCATCGCCGATGCGGTTGAAGGTGTCAAAGGCACCAAGGTAAAAATCATTGCCGATGGTGGTATTCGCTTCTCTGGTGATGTGGCCAAAGCGCTGGTTGCTGGTGCCCATTGCGTGATGGTGGGCTCGATGTTTGCCGGTACCGAAGAGTCACCGGGCGAAGTGGAGCTGTATCAGGGCCGTTATTACAAATCCTACCGTGGTATGGGCTCTTTGGGTGCCATGTCGCAGCGTCATGGCTCGTCCGACCGTTATTTTCAGGGCAGCGACAATACCGAGAAGCTGGTACCTGAAGGCATTGAAGGCCGGGTGGCTTACAAAGGCCCGATCGAGAACATCATTCACCAGCAAATGGGTGGGCTACGATCTGCCATGGGGTTAACGGGTAGTGAGTCCATCGAGGTGCTGCGTACCAAGCCACAGTTTGTCAAAGTGACTGCCGCCGGTATGGGCGAGTCGCATGTGCACGATGTGCAAATTACCAAGGAAGCGCCCAACTACCGGATGGGGTAAGGGCTGCGCTTATCAGCGGCTGGCTTAACAAGCCAGCCGCTTGCTTTTACAACGATCACTATTGATAAGGTCACTATGAGCAAAAATATTCATCTGCATCGTATTCTGATCCTGGACTTTGGTTCCCAGTACACTCAGTTAATCGCCCGTCGCATCCGGGAAATCGGTGTTTACTGCGAGCTTTGGGCCTGGGACGTTACTGAAGAGCAAATCCGCGACTTCAACCCTACCGGTATTATTTTATCCGGTGGCCCGGAAAGTGTCGCTGCGGCCGATTCACCCCGGGCACCGCAGTATGTGTTTGAAGCCGGCGTGCCTATCCTTGGCATCTGTTACGGCATGCAAACCATGGCTGAACAACTGGGTGGCAAAGTATCCTGCTCCGATATGCGTGAGTTTGGCTATGCCCAGGTGGAAGTGATTGCTAAAAACCGTCTTTTTGCCAACATCGAAGATCACATCAGTGCCAGCAACACCGCACTGGTTGATGTCTGGATGAGCCATGGCGATAAAGTGATTGAGATCCCACCAGGTTTTGAAACCGTAGCCCGCACCGATACTTGCCCGCATGCCGGCATGGTCGACGAAGCGCGCCAATTCTACGGTGTACAGTTCCACCCGGAAGTGACCCATACCCGCCAGGGCCTGCGGATGCTGGAGCATTTCGTGGTCGATATCTGCTGCTGCGAAAAACTCTGGACCCCGGCTTCGATCATCGAAGATGCTATTTTGCGCATTCGTGAGCAGGTCGGCGAGGATCAAGTGATCCTGGGCTTGTCCGGTGGTGTGGATAGCTCTGTCACGGCCATGTTGCTGCACCGTGCCATTGGTGAGCAACTGACCTGTGTCTTTGTTGATAACGGCTTGCTGCGTTTAAACGAAGCCAGGCAGGTGATGGATATGTTTGGCAATCACTTTGGTCTGAACATCATCCATGTCAGCGCCGAAGATCGCTTCCTGGATGCACTGGCCGGTCAGAACGATCCGGAGCAAAAGCGTAAAACCATTGGCCGGGTCTTTGTGGATGTATTCGATGAAGAATCGCAGAAACTGAAAAATGCCCGCTGGTTGGCGCAAGGCACTATCTACCCGGATGTGATTGAATCGGCAGGCTCGGCAACCGGTAAAGCCCATGTGATTAAATCGCACCACAATGTCGGTGGCTTGCCAGAGCATATGAAAATGGGCCTGGTTGAGCCTTTGCGCGAACTGTTTAAAGACGAAGTACGCAAAATCGGCCTGGAGCTGGGACTGCCCTACGACATGCTGTACCGTCATCCGTTCCCGGGGCCGGGCCTTGGTGTGCGGGTGCTGGGTGAAATCAAAAAAGAGTACTGCGATCTGCTGCGCCGTGCCGATGCGATTTTTATCGAAGAGCTGCACAAAGCCGATCTGTACCACAAAGTCAGCCAGGCGTTTGCTGTCTTCCTGCCGGTACGCTCGGTCGGTGTGATGGGTGACGCCCGTAAGTACGACTGGGTGATTTCCCTGCGGGCCGTTGAAACCATCGACTTTATGACCGCCCACTGGGCCCACCTGCCATACGATATGCTGGGTAAGGTCTCCAACCGTATTATCAATGAAATCGACGGTATTTCCCGCGTGGTGTACGACATCAGCGGCAAACCACCAGCGACCATTGAATGGGAATAAACCCCCATCGTTGATAGCACAAACCCTGGTTCTGATACCGGGGTTTTTTTATGCATTCTTTGCGAATAAGAATGATGACCCACAGCTGCTGATGGAAGCAGCTACCTGGTGGATCCAGACACACGAGCTTGACCACTTTGAAAAGGCTTTTAAAGTGAAAGCGTTGGTAGAGGGCGGGCTATGAAGGTAATTATCGGCACCTAAGCTGTTCGAATGCTGCGACTTTATGCAACAGACACTCGCCCCAGCGGCTTTTCTTTTGCGTTTTTCCGATCCGTGCTACATTAACAGCCATCAATCTCTCGTTTATTCTGCTACCAGGATTTTATGACTGAACCTGTGAAAACTGAATCTCAGCCCCGTAAGGGTATCTATTTACTACCAAATCTGCTGACCACCGGCGGCTTATTTTCTGGCTTTTATGCCATTATCTCATCGATGAATGGCCACTTCGAAGCAGCTGCCATCGCCATTTTTGTGGCGATGATTTTTGATGGTCTGGATGGCCGGGTGGCACGGCTGACCAACACCCAGAGTGAGTTTGGTGCTCAGTACGACAGCATGGCTGATATGCTATCTTTTGGCATGGCACCGGCCATGGTGATGTACAATTGGGCGCTATCCGATACCGGTAAGTTTGGCTGGTTGGCGGCTTTCTTGTTTGTGGCTTGTGCTGCGCTGCGGTTGGCACGCTTTAATGCCAATTTGTCGGTAACGGATGGCCGCTTCTTTCAGGGGCTAGCAAGTCCGGCCGCGGCTGCCTTGATAGCAGGTTTGGTTTGGACTGGCGCTTATTACCAGCTGGATGGCAATGGCTTTGGTTACCTGCTTGGTATTATGACTATCCTGGCTGGCCTGTTGATGGTCAGTAACTTCCGCTACCACTCGTTCAAAGATGTGAACTGGCGTGACAAAGTATCTTTTGTCACCATTTTATTGGTGGTGCTGATTTTTGTGGTGATAGCAGCAAGGCCGGCTGAAATGCTGCTGCTGATTTTCCTGCTGTATGCCTGCTCTGGCCCTGTTACCACCATTCGCAGCGTTAATAAGCTCAAGTTGGAGCATGTGGTGGGCGATGTTACGCCTGCTGATTTTGAAGAGCCAAAAACAAAGGCGAATCAGGATGAGCCGGCCGAACAAGTAAAACAGGAACAAAAGTAACATTTTACTGCCTGAGATACCTTGTTCCAGGCGTGTTTCCAAAGTACAGTGAGCGGCAGGTTAGATGGCTGTCGCTCCTTAATACGAGCCTTCAATTGAGGAAGGATATCTGTTGAATTCACTTCTTAAACAACGTTTGGCTGCACTCTCTGCTGCCGAGCATTTGCAAAG
>NZ_JAFIFQ010000085.1 GCF_020831925.1 Alkalimonas sp. | reverse complement strand
GGGAAGATTTAGCCAGCCTGCACCAGGTCTCCAATCAGATCGCCGCTTTATTGCACGATGTGCCAGGGTTGCAGGGCCTGGAAACCGCCCGTGAAGAGCAAAGCCCCTTATTGCAAATTCGGGTGGATCGTGAGCGGGCGGCGGATTTTGGTTTAGGTGTAGCGCAGGTTGGCCAGGCTATCCGGCAGGCGGTGCATGGTGCTGTGCCGTCACGTTTCGTTGATCAAACCCGTGAGTACGATATTCGGGTGCAATTGCCGCGCGCGCAGGTGCAGGATGCCGAGCAACTGGGTAATTTGCTGCTGTTTCGTCAGCAGGGCCAGACGGTGTTCTTACGTGATCTGGCCCGCTTTGAACTGACCGATGGCCCGGCCCATATTGAGCGGGAGAATCAAAGCCGCTTACTGCGCATGAATGCTGATATCAATACCGCAGAGTCGGATGTGGCCAGTCTGATGGCCGAAGTGGAGCGACGACTGGTCGATCTGGAGCTACCGGATCAATTCAGCCTGATTTTAGGCGGCCAGTGGGAAACCATGCAGGAAACCCAGCGTGAGCTTGGGCTGGTCATTTTGCTGTCGATTTTTCTGGTGTTTGTGGTGCTGGCGGTACAGTACGAGAAGCTGAGCAATCCGCTGGTGATTATCGCAGCGGCACCGATGTCATTGATGGGCGTGGTGCTGGCTTTATGGATAACCGGCAGCTTGTTGTCAGCGCCGGTTTTGATTGGGGTGGTCCTATTGATTGGCATCGTGGTGAACAATGCCATCTTGCTGGTGGAGTACATTGAGCTTGGTCGCGCTGAAGGCAAAGCGATGGAACAAGCTATTATTGAAGCCGGTCAGGTAAGGCTGCGGCCTATTTTGATGACCACGCTGACCACCGTACTTGGCATGACCCCGTTGGCAATCGGGCTGGGCGAGGGAGCTGAGATCATGCAACCACTGGCTATCAGCGTAATTGGCGGTTTGCTCGGGGCTATGCTGCTAACCCTGTTGCTGGTTCCTGTGTTGTATCTGTTGATTATCGGTGCCAGTGAGCAATTGGTGCAGGCGCTGACTGGCAAGCGGCCAATGCGGCATTAAGGGCGACTGGCCAGGCCAAAGCTTTTTGCTGGGACAGCGTGGTGGCTGTTGCCCAGTTTTTTTTGCAAAATGCTTTGTATTTTCCCCGCAGAGAATGGCTTGGCGATAAAACCGGCGGCTCCGGCCTGTACACTGAACTTCAGGTTGTCTACGGTGTTGTGTGCGGTGACCACCACCACCGGGCTGGCCGGCGCTAACGCTCTGAGTTGATGAATCAGCTTGGTGCCATGAATATCCGGCAACTCCAGATCAAGAAAGATCACATCGAAACTCTGGTTGTTAAGTTGCAGCAGCCCATGAGAGCCGTTATCAGCATCTACTATCTGTGAAAAGCCAAGCAGTTTAAGGGTTTGGCGCAGTAATTCGCGAATGGTGGCATTATCATCGATGATCAGGGCTGTGTTGAAGTTCATCGCAAGTTCCTTTTGCTACACTCTTGTGTTGTCGGCTCAATGCAATGACCGACTCTTTTTTAAAGTATAGCCGCTGCTTCGTCCGCTGCCATAAAAAAGGCAAGCAACACAGCATCGGCAGATCCCATGTTGACTTGCCTTGCTCGCATCAGACTTTGATGTCGATGTTCATGCCCAGATTACCAACCGGTGATGGGCTTTGTGCTGCTGCAGAGCTCTGCATGGCACTTTCCACCAACAGGTTGGTCATCTGCGCTTCCTGATTAAGCTGCTTTTTTGCCATTACAGCTCCCAGGACTTCAAACGCCTGGGCCGAAGCCGTGGCGCCAACGGATTGACTCATAAAACCTCCTTGGGTTAGAGCAAGTCGTCACCAGTTTATCGGCAGGTGGCAACTCATCTTAAGCGGTATTTTTGTCATGCTGTTTTGGCCGTTTGTTTTCTAAGTTTTTGCAGTACTTCGGCAATTTTCTGCCCAAAGAAGGGTTTGGTAATAAAAGCGGCGGCACCGGCTTGCATGGCCTGCTGCAGGTTTTCGCGGGTGCTGTGCGACGTAATAACCACCACCGGAGTGGAGCAGGCCTCTTTAAGCTGTTTGAGCAGGGTAATACCATGCGTATCAGGAAGTTCCAGGTCCAGAAAAATGATGTCTACTTTGTCTTTTAGAGCATGTTGTAAACCCAGTCGACCGGTCGGTGCATCTATAATCTGCTCAAACTTCATGGAGTGCAGGATTTGTCGGAGTACTTCCCGTATCAGAGAATTGTCATCGATAATAAGCGCTGACTTCATTCGGTGTGTCCTTTCTAAAAACGGGAGGCGTTAAGGCTGTAACATGATTCTAGTTCACCTTACGGTTTATGCTGTCTTTTGGATGTGCCGTACGGTGATTATCATAATTTTATCAGAGTAACGCTGTGCTTTTTTCTGCCGCTTTGTTTCGCATGGGAGGAAAAATGATGCCGCCTGTTGCAGCAGGCGGCATCCGACTTATCGCAGGAGTGACTCATTTCTCCAATGCGTTAAGAAGCCTGAACCAGAGCTGTCGATTGCGCTTTAATTTGCGACTGCGACAAGGCTGGTGTAAATCTTGGACTAGCTGGTTTTAAAGGTAAGGTTGCTATTGTATCCGATTGTGCCGCTGCCGGCATCAGTGGACGGATAGGACGAACCGGTCGGGTTGGCCCTTTCTTGAAGCGGCCTTTAATAATTGGCTCGGTCTTTTTGATGTTGGCTCCCAGGCGATTGATCAGACACTGCTGTATATCACCGATGGAATAGCCTTGCTTAATCTTCATACGTAGATAGGGTAAGCCAACGGCTTCCAGTGCTCCGCTGACATACCAGTCATGGCTGGCCTTGTGGCCCTGTTTGCTGTTGGGGTTTACCAAGTCAATCACCGCTACCACCGTCATATCGTTTGGATCACAAAGCACAAAATCCAGGTACTTATGGTTCATTTTTAACAGGGCGTTGCGACGGGTCTTGCTGCTGGTGTTTTTCTTAAAGTCCAACACATCGGCCAGTTTTACCCGGCTCAGAACCTTGTACTCTTTGTCGACCGCTTGTTCCAATAAACGTAAAAAACCACGTTCTACCTGAGTAAAGACAGGGCCACGCTTTTGAAATGGAAACGGATTGCCCTGCTCCACAAAGCGACTGGCCACAAGGGCAGCAACCACCACCAGGGCAACCAGCAATAGCAAGATAAACTCCATAATCCCTCCGACAAGAAATTGACATAGCCACAAGAATTTTCCTGTACTGGCTAGACTAAAGCACAAGCTATGCCAACATTATGAGTGGGTGGCAATAGTGATATTTATGGTATGAATCACAAGTATATCGCTCATTGATTTTAATTATGGTTGGTGGCGGCTTATAGTGGGGTATAGCGCACCTAGCTGAAGCACTGTTTCAGGTGAAAGACGAATAATCAGGTCAGCCTTACTGGCCGTGAAGGAGATGCCCATGACGACCGCAGCGATTGAACGCCACAGCTTGTCCATTCAAACCAACCCGGCCGATGCCGGTTTTCAGCAGCAGCTGGAGCAGGTATTTACTAAGGAAGCTTGTGACTTAGTGGTGGAGCTGACCCGTGAATTTCGGCCCAGGCTGCAGCAGTTACTGGCTGAGCGCGGGCAAAAGCAAGCGCGGTTCGATGCCGGCGCTTTGCCGGACTTCTTAGCCGAGACCAAACACATTCGGGAGTCGGATTGGCAAGTCGCTGCTATTCCAGCCGATTTGCAGGATCGTCGATTGGAAATTACCGGTCCGGTTGATCGTAAGATGGTGATCAATGCGCTCAATGCCGATGTGAAAGTCTTTATGGCCGACTTTGAGGATGCGCAGTCACCCACCTGGCAAGGGGTGGTGGAAGGTCAAATCAACCTAAGAGATGCCAATCTGGGCACCATTAGCTATACCGATCCGCAAAGTGGCAAGCACTATGCGCTCAAGGACAACCCGGCGCTGTTAATAGCGCGGGTACGTGGCCTGCACCTGTGGGAGAAACACTTGCAGGTGGATGGCGGTCAGGTACCTGGTGCTCTGATGGACTTCGCGCTCTACTTGATTCATAACCTGGCGCAGCGTCAGAAAATGGGCACCGGCGTTTATTTTTACCTGCCGAAATTGCAAAGCCATCAGGAAGCCAAATGGTGGGATGATGTGTTTCGTTACACCGAACAAAAATTTGGCGTGCCAGTAGGCACCATTCGTGCCACCGTGCTGATTGAAACCCTGCCGGCGGTGTTTGAGATGGATGAAATTCTCTACAGTTTGCGCGATCACATCGTGGCACTGAACTGTGGCCGCTGGGATTATATTTTCAGCTACATCAAAACGCTGAAAAATCACCCGGATCGGGTACTGCCAGACCGGCAGGTGGTTACTATGGACAAACCCTTTTTAAGCGCTTACTCACGCTTGCTGATCAAAACCTGCCACAAGCGCGGTGCTCTGGCAATGGGCGGTATGGCGGCGTTGATTCCTGCCAAAGATCCGGAGCAAAATAAAGCCATCTTAGCCAAAGTAACTGTCGACAAAGAACTGGAAGCCAGCAATGGCCATGACGGTACCTGGATTGCGCATCCTGGCTTAGCAGCTACCGCTGGCGCAGTGCTGAATAAGTACCTGGGGGATACACCAAATCAATTGAAGGTACTGCGCGAGCAGGATGCACCGGTGACGGCTGCTGACTTACTGGCGCCTTGTGATGGTGAGCGCACCGAAACCGGTATGCGTACCAATATCCGGGTGGCGCTGCAGTACCTGGCGGCCTGGATCAGCGGCAAAGGCTGTGTGCCGATTTACGGCCTGATGGAAGATGCCGCCACCGCAGAAATTTCCCGCGCCTCCATTTGGCAGTGGATCCAGCACGGCAAAACGCTTAGCAATGGCCTGCTGGTGACTAAGCAGTTGTTTGCCAGCATGCTGGATGAAGAGGCCGAGGTAGTCAAAGCCGAAGTGGGCACAGAGGTCTGGGCCAGCCAGAACTTTGAGCGGGCCAAAAGCCTGCTGCTTGACATCACCACTGCCGATGAATTGGTAGATTTTTTAACCTTACCCGCTTACGACTTACTGCCGTAACGTCCAAGGTGTTAAACGACTTTGGCTCTCCCTAACCTGGGATGCTGGGAGCCACTGCAGCCGCTGCTGATCTTGCTGATGTCAGCAGCGGCTGAATTTATTAGCTGCTGCAATTTCTGACGCTAAAGTAGCGACGCAAGAAACTTAGCAAATGGCACGATATCCTGTTTGACGCTAGCCGATTCTAATGCCTGCATATATTCATCGCGCCGTTCGACTGGAACGACTGTCCAAGGGTAACCTCCTGAGGCCATCATTAAATTCATAATGAATCGTCCCATTCTGCCATTGCCATCGAAGTATGGGTGGATATACACAAACATGAAATGCCCTAAGATAACTCTGACGGCAGCATTTTTTTCTTCAGCGAGTAAATCGAATAAAGTAGGCATCATATCTCTGATGGCTTCTCTATTAGGGGGGGTGTGCATTGACTGGCGAATATAAACAGGCCCCGAACGATAACCGGCCAGATCCGATTGCTTAATAATACCGGCCGCAACACTTGGGCCAAACAAAGCCAGGTACCAGTCGCTATGCGTATGCTCTAAAACATCGCCTGGGTTCTTGCCTTCTAAAACTGCCCTCACTGCTTTTTTAACTTCCTGAAATGCATCCCAGTAGCCTTTCGCAGCCATCGCATCCATGTGCTTTTTGCTTTCATCAGAGCCCTCAGTGTGCCAGTTGCCAGTGCGAACAAGCTCAATCAGATCGCGAGTAACGCGATAGCCCTCAATAGATAGAGAGTGATAGGCATCTGTAACGAACTTATCGTCCACCTCACTAATGTACGTTTTGATATCTACTGCTTGATTTGTTGGCTCAGGAAAGTGTGCGATAACACGTTCACGCATCTGCGCCCATATAAGTCGCATGCGATTCACATAAGGTGATACATCACGGCGACCAAAACTTACCTGAAGTATCTCTTCAAAAGGATCTTCTTCCTGTACTTTGAAATCGGCCGCTTGCATGCCTTTTAAGATATTGTCAGCGATTAAATCTCGGCCAATATTCCTAAAAGCCCCGACTAGCCGGCCAGCAATTACACTGTGGTTGCCAGCTAATAAAACGGACAACACATCTGAAGCATCTGTCACCATGGATAAGGCAGTACGCATTTGTATAGGCGCATTTATAAAGTGATTAGCTGAACAAGAGACTAGCGCTGAACCTAAACTGTATACGTTCAGCCCCTCTATATTTTCTATGTGTTCAACATCAGGTAAGTTTAGTCTGACATCAAAAATCGACGTATTGTGCAAAAAGGCAGTGGGTTTATTATTCCCTTTCGAAGAGCGAACGAGCAATTGCTGAGGAACTGTTTTATCCCCGATGTGAAGGCTAATTGACTGCTCCGGTGATAGACACCAGGATTTGTCGAACCGTTCTGACAAGTAGGCAGCACAGAAATCCCAGAAAGAGCTATACCAAGAGGTGCTATCACCCGGACTTGCATCAGGCATTGCAGGGATATACCAGCCTCGGATAACTTCCCGAATAAAACCGTGCTTCAAAAGTCGTTCGCGATGCACTCGGCTTAATTGCTTAGACTGTATGGCGACAACACCCGATTCTTGAAGCTGCTTTAATTGCTCAAGTGAATCAGCTAGTTTTTGTGATCTATCGCTCATAGTCGCTTCCCATTGGTCATCGAATTGCGTGTAGATCTAGAGTTTAGGTGTAAGTGTTTTATCATTTATAGGTTTTGATGTCATTTAATTTTTAGGTTTTATTGCTCCTCTATTTTTAGGTTTTGGTGTTTTATGAACGAATTTAAATACCGAGTGATTGGTTTGACCCCATAGTTTTCGTCCCTTGTTTATACCTAGCTTTTTTCAGGCTCAGGCATTGATCTCATCCGCTGTTTCTGTGATCAGCCGCCGCAGCCAGATATGGCTGGCGTCTTGATGCAGCAGCGGGCTCCAGATCATTTTTAACTCTATCGATGGGATGGCAAACGGCGGATCTAAAATCGCCATGCTGTCATCGTTCTCATACAGCCTCGCGGCCCGTAGTGGCAGGGTGGCAATCAGGTCCATTTCCACCGCCAGATGCATCGCCACATGGTAGTTGCGGGTAAAGACACTGA
>NZ_JAFIFQ010000024.1 GCF_020831925.1 Alkalimonas sp. | reverse complement strand
CCGACGACACCCGGCTGCGTATTTTACTGCTGATTGTGCAAGAGCAGGAGCTGTGTGTCTGTGAACTGACCTGTGCGCTCGGCTTGTCGCAACCCAAAATATCCAGGCATTTGGCTTTGCTGCGCCAGCTCGGCATTTTGAGCGATCGCCGTCAGGGCCAGTGGGTGTTTTACCAGCTGCACCCGGAGCTGGACGACTGGGCGCAGACCATCTTGCAACAAACTCTGAGCGCCAATCAGGCCTTGCTCAGCCACAACCAGCAGCAACTGGCGCAGATGGGCGATCGCCCCGAACGCTCCAGCCAATGCTGCATCGCTTCTTGTTAATTCTTTAAGGAATCATCATGACCATCAAAGTAGGGATTAACGGCTTTGGCCGTATTGGCCGGCTGGCCCTTCGTGCAGCCTTCGATTGGCCTGAGTTTGAGTTTGTCCGTATCAACGATCCAGCCGCTGATGCTACCACCTACGCCCATCTGCTGAACTTCGATTCGGTGCATGGTATCTGGCAGCACAATGCCACTGCCGAGGGCGACAACATCCTTATTAATGGCCAGCGGATTGCGGTCACTGGCAACAAAGCCATCAGCGATACTGACTGGTCGGGTTGCGATCTGGTGATTGAAGCCTCCGGCAAGATGAAAACCGTCGCTGCACTGCAAGCCTATCTGGACCAGGGCGTGAAACGGGTGGTGGTCAGTGCCCCGGTCAAAGAAGCCGGTGCGCTGAATGTGGTGATGGGTGTGAACCATCAGCTGTACGATAAAAACAAACACCCTATCGTCACTGCCGCTTCGTGTACCACCAACTGCTTAGCGCCGGTGGTCAAAGTGATCCATCAATCGCTCGGCATTAAGCATGGCTCCATCACCACCATCCATGACTTAACCAATACCCAAAGCATTATGGATACCCCGCATAAAGATCTGCGCCGGGCCCGCGCCTGCGGTACCAGCTTAATTCCAACCACCACCGGCTCGGCGACTGCCATTATTGAGATTTTCCCGGAACTAAAAGGGCGCTTAAATGGCCATGCGGTGCGGGTGCCACTGACCAATGCCTCGTTAACCGATTGCGTATTTGAAGTAGAGCGCGCTACCAGCGCCGAAGAAGTGAATCAGTTGCTGAAAACCGCCGCCGAAGGCGAGCTGAAAGATATTCTGGGCTACGAAGAGCGGCCACTGGTGTCGATTGATTACAAAACCGACCCCCGCTCCAGCATTATCGATGCCTTATCGACCATGGTGATCAATGGCACCCAGGTGAAAATCTACGCCTGGTACGACAACGAGTGGGGCTATGCCAACCGTACTGTCGAGCTGGCTAAAATGGTTGGTTTGCAGGATCAGGCAGGCTAACGGCCATGCCCGGTTTGCTTAACCAGCTGCGGGCACTTAGCCCGGATATACGCCAGTACCTGCTGGTCACCGGCAATTACTGGGCCTTTACCCTGACCGATGGCGCCCTGCGTATGCTGGTGGTGCTGTATTTTTACAGCCTGGGCTATGGCGCCCTTAGCATCGCCATGCTGTTTGTGTTTTACGAGTTCTTCGGCGTGGTCACCAACTTGATCGGTGGCTGGCTCGGTGCCCGTATTGGCTTGAACAAGACCATGAACATCGGGCTGTTTTTGCAAATCGTGGCGTTATCGATGTTGCTGCTACCAGCCGAGTACTTAATTGTGCCCTGGGTGATGGCAGCGCAAGCGCTGTCAGGCATCGCCAAAGACCTGAATAAAATGAGTGCGAAAAGCAGCATCAAGCTGTTGGTCAGCGATGAGCAGCAAGGCACACTGTACAAATGGGTGGCCATTTTAACCGGCTCGAAAAATGCGCTTAAAGGCGTCGGCTTCTTTTTAGGCGGTGCCCTGCTGGCGCTGTTTGGTTTCTGGTGGGCGATTTTGCTGATGGCCGTTGCGCTGCTGCTGGTCTGGCTGCTTAGCCTGAAGCTGTTAAAACGCGATCTTGGCAAAAGCAAAGCCAAAGCCAAATTTCGTGAGATGCTCTCAAAAAGCCGCGCCATCAACCTGCTATCGGCTGCCCGCCTGTGCTTATTCGGCGCCCGTGATGTTTGGTTTGTTATTGCGCTGCCGTTATTTTTAGCTGGGCAGTTTGGCTGGGATCACTGGCAGGTTGGCGGCTTTTTAGCGCTCTGGGTGATAGGTTACGGCGCCGTGCAAAGCATAGCGCCGCAGGTTACCGGTAAGCGTCAGGGGAAAGTTCCGGATGGTCGCAGCGCCGTGCACTGGGCTTTATTGCTGTGCGCCCTGCCTGCGCTGATCGCGCTCAGCATTCAGCTGAATTGGCAGGTAGGTCCTGTGCTACTGATTGGCCTGCTGCTGTTTGGCGCGGTGTTTGCTATCAATTCCTCGCTGCACAGCTATTTGATTGTCAGCTATGCCGGGCGGGATGGCGTATCACTGGATGTCGGCTTTTACTACATGGCCAATGCCATGGGACGCTTGCTCGGCACCGTGCTATCGGGCTGGCTGTACCAAGAGTATGGTCTTGCCACCTGCTTATGGGTCTCCAGTGCCTTACTGATCGCCACCGTGCTGATTTCGCTGGCATTGCCGAAGCACAGCTCTATGCCCAAAAGTAGCCATTGATGTTTAGCAAACTGAAACAAGGCCATTCTGATTTAACTTAATGGCTTCCCTTCAATGCAAATGGCTTTAAGGGATCTTTCCTTAAAGCCATAATTTCTGCAATCAAACAGTCCGGGCTCTGAATATGCAAGTCATCACCCATGGCAATACACCAGCGTACTAGCTCATAGGTCATGGGAGTGTCAAAGCGAAGCTGGTGAACCTCCTGGCTAACCTGCTCTTGCTCCAAAACCAAAGCACTGTCTTGCAATTGCTGTAAGGCTACGCCCTTCGCTTGCAACTGGACCGTTATCGGCTCCTGCTGGATGCGCCAACCAGATAAACCTTGGTTGCTGAAATGCTTTAAATCCAAGCCTTCCGGTGTTTGCAACTGCTGCCAGTGTACCTCCGCCGCTTTGAAGCGTTGCAAAGCAAATAACCGCACAGATGACAAATCGTCTGGTGTATCTGTGGCTATCAAGTACTTGCGCTCCCCCGCATTGATCAAACCATAGGGGTGCAACAGCATGGTTTTTAGTGCGGAACCCGCAGCCTTATACTGAACCTGTACGCACGATTGCTCAAATAGTGCCTGATAGAGGGTATTTTTAATCTGTTGTTCAACAGCAATAGCTAATGGTGGGAAGCTACCCGACACTTGGATCACCCGCTTTTGCCAGTCGCCCAGTTTATCCTGCATCAAAATACGGTGCGCCTGATGAATACGACTTCGGTACGTTTCCAGTAAAGCTGCAGGTGCATTCTGCTCTAACGGTGCTTCAGCCAATACATAGGCTAGCGCCAATTCAGAAGTTAAGCGCTCGCCAAATAAATATTTATCTGGATGGCGGCACCAATGATTGGTTTTCCCTTCCGTGAAGCAGCACAGCAAATAGTTGCCTTCCAACAGCACCAGATACCGCTCTAAGGTACGTTTGGTAAAACCAACCTCAGCATTGTCCTGCAAGCGTTGGAATAACTCCCCCGTACTTAACCGGGCTGGTGCTGCAGGGATATGCTCCAAAATGGTAAAAACGCGTTGTAGTAGTTCGGTGCTCATGGCTATCCACCACGGTATTGAAGATATATGCGAACATACCCCAGAAACAACAACACAAATCCTAGGTTGCTAATCAGTGGTCGTATTAACCAGCGCAGTACTACTGATTGCTCTGCCTTGCTGGTTAATGTAAAGCTTGCAATCAGCACAGACCATCCAATAGGTAAAAACACCGAATTCACAACTAAGATGCAGACAAAAAAGTTGATTGCAGCATAGAGGTAGATCATTGCAACAAAGGCGGGACTTCGCGCTTTTACCACCACCGCCATCGTACTCCAGATGGCGAGAATGGTGGTATGTAGGATAATTTCCAAAAAAACTCCGATTTAATTTTTGGTTTTAGTTTAATAAACGTACGCCACTCCATTACGAAACGAGATCTATTAAACCAGTTGAACAAACAAGCTTACCGGCTGAAGAATAAAGTGACATTTGATTTTAAACACCTTCAAAATCGACAGGATAAAATTATCATGATCTTGTGTTTAAAGAGGCTTTTGAAATTCAGCTTTGACGAGTTCTAGGCCGTATTTACCCTCTTGCATTTTAACAATAAAGCATCCTTGCGGCATATCTTGACATCAATCGGTAAACATTATACTTACCGTCACCCCTACTATACCGCCAATTACAGGCACTGCTTGAGCTACTGCCTTATTAGTAATAACAATTCCAAAGCGTGCAGCAACTTTCTCTATTAAAGTTGCCAGCAACTTGCTCGCTAGTCTCGGCATAAGATATTTTTAGTGGCTACATCAGCTAATTCTCTAACTGTGCTGGTAGGCAGCAACCATAGAGTTAAAGATACAGCACTCACAATAGCTATCATGACGTGATTTTCACTAACAAATATATTCCAAAAAACTCCATCTACCTTTCATCTAGTCAAAGATGTCGCTTCAATAGCCGACGCTGCTTTACCTGCGTCTCGCGCCGAAGGCGCGCAGTGTATTGTCTTGTTAACAAAAACTCAGTCCGATGTATGCGAAGGTCGAACTGAGCCTAATATGACTCGGCATTCATTGATGCTGGTGTATTTACTTCTTATAGCTGAAAACTTCCTTGAAGACGGATATAATTCGTTCTGAATTCTCTGGGAAAATGACTTCACCTGTTTCTGGGTTATAGAATTTTTCCAATACCGAAATATAAGCATGGCCGACAGCTTCCGTAATAGCAATTGCGGTAGTAGCTGAAATTGCGCCGCCGATTAAGGTTCCAGCACCGGGAATGAATTTCAAGGCATTGGACACTACAGCCTTACCCACTTGAGCTAGTGCGGTAACTCCCATGATGCCGGTTAAAATAGATGTCATTTTAGAATTATCTGCATCTAGTTCAAACTCCGTATTAATTTTATAAATCATAGTGCTTTGTATTGCCGCGATGATAGGTGCATCTGAACCGGGAATAGGTGAAGCACCTGCGGTTCCAGCTGCGGCAGAAGCAATGTGAACCCATTTTTTGGCCCCATCTTTCATAGCAGCAAGGCGCTTTTCCACTTTTGAACGCTGAGCTTTTAGAAAGGCATTTTTTGCTGATTTTTTGCCCGTAGGAAATCGTGACTCGGTGACCTCGGTTAGTAATTCAAGCCCTTTGACCTTTACTACCATATCTTCATCAATTTCATAGGGTACGGAATTGACAGAAACATATGCTCCGCTCAGGAAGTCTTTAAATTCTTTGTCGATGATGAGCTTTGCTTTTTCAACAAATTCTCTCTCGGCCTTACCTGTAACACGGGTGAAAACAACGACAGCGGGGATTTTTCGATCAGTGAGAAGCCTAATCAACGTGAGATCGCGATCTTCAACTCGATCACTGCTAGCTTTAATGCAAACCCAGCCAATATGAGGAAGGTCGCTGTCGTCAGTGGCGTTATCAATTGCTTGCCTGAATTCATTTTTCAGTGATGCCATTGTGGCTTGATAGTTTTCAGCTTCAATACCCTTAGTGTCCCAAAGGCAAATACCTTTTTCAGGAATGGTAACTTTTTGAAGATGCTGAGTGACGGGCATACCTGCTCCGGCTTCAACAACTTCTTCGCCAAAAATAGCGTTAATCAAGGTACTTTTACCTACACCGCTGGCACCACAAATAATGATGTTACATTTTTCTCTTTCATTTAAAGCCTTATTTTTGGCCTTGCGCTGATCAAGTTCACCGCTTTCCTCGTTGTAGCTGTCGCCAAGAAAATCCCTATAATCGCTCATTATTTTTCTCCATATCACTTCAGTTAAAAGTTAGAATTATTTTTTTAGAATTAAATGCTAACTAATCAATTAAACCAGAAACTTATTGATATTTTTTGAATATATCCCGCTTTTTCCGGGCAAACCAGCCTTTTATCGCTCCGGCATTCTGATAGCTTAGGTTCTGGCTGCTGCATTCTGGGCAGCTTGTTGGCTGTTCGCCAGGCATCAATACATCACTGCTGGGTGCAAAGGTTTTGCTCCAACCGCACTGTTGGCAACTAACCGTATAAGGGGAAGGTGGTAATGGCATCTTTGCATCCTTTTTTGAGCAAGTGCTACTGTTATAGCCTGATCATGCGACATTATTGGTCGCAAAAAAGAAAAAATGCAATTTTTTGGTCCTGCTTGATTCGGAACGGCTAGATAACAGACATTAGCCCCGCATCAACTGATGCCGATACAAGGCGCGCACCAGATCCTGCTTGCAGTGCAGCACCAGGAGCACAAAAATCTGGTCGCCTTGTTGGCGATACAGCAACCGGTGGTCCTGATCCAGCCGCTCGCGCAGCATCAGACCATAATCGGCCAACAGGGCGTTAAAACGATAACGGTCCGGGGCCGCTAAAATGGCTTGCACACTCTGCTGCAGGTAATCATCAACCCAGACTGCCGCCGCCTCAGGGCCTTTAAACGCCGCCTGCCAGGATTCTATATCCTGCAAACAACGCAGGGCGGTACGAGTGAACTGCAGCTGCATGTCAGCGTCTGGCCGCTCGCAGTTGTTGCAACGCCTGCTCTGCACTCAAGGTATCGCCCTGTCGAATATCCTGCTCGGCAAGCATCGCCAATTTCAGCAACGCCATACTTTGACGCTCCCTCTCCTGTGCGGCCAGCTCTTCCGCTCGCTCATCCGCGGTCTGAATAAAAAGCTCCGCCACGCCATTGCGCGTGACGTAACACCCGCCACGAAATGTGTCCGGTGCCCCTAACGCTTCACGCGCACGTTTTTGTGACATGGTGTTGGCACTGTATTTTGCCGTTGTCTCACTCACCTGTAACTCCTCACTATCCAGCCCTTGGTAAGCTTAATGCAACTTCATTTGAGGAGCAAATTAAGGACAAATTTTACCCCTTGCTATTCGTCAGCTAACCGCTAAAATAACTGTATATCTAACCAGTATTTGTGATAGCCATTCCTCATGAGCACAGAGCCTGCTTTACGTCATGATACCAGCCCGGATATGCTGGGAGTGCCAGCCGATCCGGCTGGACGGGCGCTACCGATGTACCTGAATACCGTGGCGGCCGGTTTTCCATCACCCGCGCAAGATTATCTGGAAGGCTGTCTTGATTTGCATGAACTGCTGATCAAGCACCCGACCGCGACTTTTTTTGTGAGAGCCCGCGGCGATTCCATGCGTGGTGCCGCTATTTTTGATGGCGATATTCTCCTGGTCGATCGTGCCCTGCAGGCACAGCATCAGGACATTGTGATTGCCAGCGTCAACGGCGATATGACCGTCAAACGTTTGCTGCTACGCCCGCAGTTAATGCTGCAAGCCGCCAACCCCAAATACCCATCCATCGAGATTGCCGATGGCATGGAGTTTGAATTGTTTGGCGTGGTCAGCAGTGTGATCCATCAACTGAAGCGTTAAGCCATGCCAGTGCCTCTGAATACCAAGCGCTGCTTTGCGCTGGTGGACTGCAACAACTTTTACGCTTCCTGTGAGCGCTTGTTCCGGCCGGATTTAAAACAACGACCTGTGGTGGTGCTGTCCAACAACGATGGTTGCATTATCGCTCGCTGTGCGCTGGCCAAGCAGATCCCCATTCCGATGGGGGCCCCCTTTCATCAGGTCAAAGCGCTACTGAAGCAGCATCAGGTGGCGGTGTTCTCTTCCAACTACGCGCTGTATGGCGATCTGTCTAACCGAGTGATGCAAACCCTGGAGCAACTGGCGCCGAAAGTCGAGATTTACTCCATCGATGAAGCCTTTCTGGAGCTATCTGGCCTGGAGTTTGGCCACAACCTGACCGACTTCGGCCAGCATATCCGCAGCAGCATCCAACAGCAGCTTGGCTTGCCAGTCTGTATCGGTATAGCGCCCAGCAAAACCCTGGCCAAGCTGGCCAATTATGCCGCCAAGAAATACGCCCAGTTCGACGGTGTACTTGATGTAACCGACCCTCATAAGCGCTTGCATATTCTGGCCCGCACACCCGTGCAGGAAGTCTGGGGGGTTGGCCGCAAACTGGCCGAACGGCTGCAGGCGATGAACATAGATACCGCCTTGCAACTGGCCAGAGCCTGCCCACAGCACATTCGCAAAAAGTTCTCGGTGGTGCTGGCCCGCACCGTCAATGAGCTAAACGGCATCGCCTGTCTGAAACTGGACGAAGTACAGGAGCCAAAGCAACAAATTATCAGCAGCCGCAGCTTTGGTCAGCGGGTGCAAGACAAAACCGCCATGCAGCAGGCCATTACACTGTACATCAGCCGGGCGGCAGAAAAGCTGCGGGCACAAAACAGCCTGGCACGTCAGCTTAGTGTTTTTATTCGCAGCAGCCGCTTTGACCAAAAAGCCAGGTTTTTCGGCGATCAGGCCAGCCTGGTACTGGAGAGTCCCAGCAGCGATAGCCGGGTACTGCAACAGGCAGCGATGCAGCTGCTGGACAGGATCTGGCGGGATGGCCCGGCCTATGCCAAAGCAGGGGTCGTGCTGAATGATCTGTGTCCGGTACAAGGCTTGCAAAACAGCTTATTCACCCCACCGCCCTCTGAGCGCAGCCAGCGGCTGATGGCCACCATCGACCAGTTGAACCAGAAACACCGCGGCAGCGTATTTATCGCCCGGCAAGGTCGAGACGGTGACTGGCAAATGCAGCAACAATTTCTGTCCCCGGCCTATACCACCCGCTGGGATCAGCTGCCGGAAGTACGATAAAAAACACCCATGGCACTGTTATTAGCAGCGTCAGCACTTATACTGGATGGAGTGCCTGACACTAAGCCTCTGACCGGCAAATAGGAGTCCTGAATGCCAAAATTTCGTCAGCAAGCCTTTCAAATTGCTCTCTACGTTAACTGTGGCTTATTCATCCTGGCCATGTTGCTCGCGTTTTTGCACAGCACCTGGCTGATCGCCTTGCTGATCGGTTTACCGGCCGTGATTATCCCCCTGTGGCTGCAGCAAAGCCTGGGCGATCATCCATTGGCCCGCATCAGTTACGGCATTAGTTTTATGT
The DNA here is from genome assembly GCF_020831925.1 of Alkalimonas sp. Taxonomy (GTDB): domain Bacteria; phylum Pseudomonadota; class Gammaproteobacteria; order Enterobacterales; family Alteromonadaceae; genus Alkalimonas. Next base: position 43,362 of record NZ_JAFIFQ010000024.1, on the reverse strand, counting down.
TGTTTTGTGCCCTGCATATTCAACAAAGCATGGGCATGACCGAAGTGCATTTTGGCATCTTTGTGCTACTGGCTGTGCTGATTGCTTTTCGGGATTGGCTGGTGATTTTGGTCGCTGCTGGGGTGATCGCAGTGCATCATTTGCTGTTTATGTGGTTGCAAGCCAGTGGGCAGCCGGTTTATCTGGTCCCTCCAAGTGATGCTACCTTCAGCATTGTGATGATCCATGCCGCTTATGTTGTGGTGGAAGCCATCGTGCTGATGCTGATTTGTCGTTACAGTTACAAAGAAGCACAGATTGGTCAGTTTTTTATGAACAGCTCTCAGCACATGCTCAATGAAGATGGGCAAATTGTACTGCATACCCAGGTACCCGCCGTTAACTCCAGGTTGATCGGGCGATTTATTAAAGTTGTCAGCACGATTCAACAAACCGTAAATACTATAGATAAGGTAGCAAAACAGCTGGATCAAGGATCCGATGAGTTGCTGCAGCAGGGTAGCTCACTGGCAGAACGGATGACACAAAAAATGAAAGAGGTTGAGCGCATTGCTTCAGCTACCGAGCAGATGTCGGCCAGCATTCAGGAGCTGGCTGAATTGGCCAACCAGGTGGTAACACTGGCGCACGATTCGGACCGGGCAGCCGACTCCGGTCAAGAGTCCATTACCACTACCATCAAAACCATTCAGGCGCTGGCGGACAATTTGCTTGCCTCACGCCAAAAAGTGCATGGTATGGCGGAGTCCACTCAGGAAATCAAAGGTGTACTGGATGTCATTCAAGGCATAGCCGAGCAAACCAACCTGCTGGCACTGAATGCTGCCATTGAAGCAGCCCGGGCCGGTGAACAAGGCCGTGGCTTTGCGGTGGTTGCCGATGAAGTGCGGACTCTGGCATCACGAACCACCAGCTCAGCCGGTGAAATCAAAGGCATGATTGCACGGATGGTGCAAAGCAGCCAGCAATCGGTCGAAGCAGTGGATCAATGCCTGAGCCAGCTGGAGCAAACCAAAGAGAGTGCCAGCGACAGTGGTGAGCAACTGCAAGCCATCTTGCAGCAAGTACAAAGTGTACTGCAATCGGCCGAAATTATGTCCACCACCTTAAGCCAGCAAGGCCAGGCCAGCCAGGAGATTGCCGAGTCAGCGCAAGAGTTAAGCGCCATGGCCCTTGAGCAACAACAGCAGGGCCAACGTGTGGTAAATGTTGCTCAAGGCGTGAAAACCGCCTCCAATACTCTGGCCATCGAAATGAAGCGGTTTAGTCACTAGAATGAAAGTTGTGCTGGCAACCCTCATACTGCTGTGTTGGCTGCTGCTTAGCGGCTATCTGCTGTGGCAGGATCAGCGCAGTGTCGTAGGCGCTTTTGACCCGGAGCAGCGCTGGCAGCAACAAACAACACAAGGTCTTGAGCTTGCCAGCGTGGGCAAGGCATTGGGCGCAAGCCAAATGAAACTGCTGCATGTAATTGACCCAGGTTGCCGCTGCCATCGTCAGCACCAACAACACCAACAGGCACTGCAACAAACCTTTGCAGAGATCCCGCAGCAGACCCTGAGCATTGCTGAGGCCAGGCAGCTGGGTTTGAGCATACCGGCAGCGCCAATGGCTATTTTACTGAACGGTGATGAACTGGTATACGCGGGCCCCTACACAGTGGGGCCGCTCTGCGGCTCTGGGGATGGTTGGATAGAGCGATTGCTGCGTGGTGAAATCCAGCTTGCAGGTAGCTGGCTAAATGGCGAGAGTAACAGTTGCCGCTGCTTGCAATCGACCTAATCACCACCAGAATAAAACAGCTACCAGGCTGGCCGCCAAGCAGTAATACAGCATCGGCACCAGGGTATACCGAATAATATCGCCTTCACGGCCGCTTAAATTCACCACACTGGCCGCCGCCACCACATTCACTACACAGATCATATTGCCGGCATTGGCACCGAGCAGCTGCAACCCAAGCACCAACGTTTCTGGCAAACCCGCCTCTGTCGCGACCGTTTGCTGAAACGAAGCAAACATCATATTAGAGAAAGTCGCCGAGCCGGCCAAAAAAGACCCCAAAGCACCAACCAAAGGTGCCACCCAAAGCCAATAATCAGCCAGATGCAGTGCTGCAACCTGCGCCAGTTCAAACGGCATGGCTGAGAGGCCTGCTTCATTGACACCGGATTGCAGGAAAATCCGCACCATAGGCACCGAAGCCATCAGCGCAATAGTCGCAGGCCCCAGCCGGGCCAGGCTGTCACGTCCTGCTTGCTGCAGACAGCGCAGTGGGCTCTGACGCTGCGCGCTGTGATGCAGCCAAAGCGTCAGCAAAGCCACCAATACAAAAAAAGAACCCGGTAAATACAAGGGTGCCAGACTGGCGCTGATGGTAGTACCCAGAATATCCGGCCAGCGCAACACCCAGCCACTAAGCCAGCCCTGCAAGGGCAACTGCGGTACCCGGCTTACTACCAGCAGCACAGCAACCAGCACATAAGGTGACCAGGCACGCCACAGCGGCATCGCCAGCTGCATAGTCAACGCCTGACGCTGCAGGGCTTCGCTTTGGGTTTTGTCTGCTGCCGAAAAGTACCAGGCCTGTTTGGGTAACAAAATGCGATAGCGCGCTAACGTGCTCATCAGTGCCAGCCCGACCAAAGCTCCTAAAATGGATGGAAACTCCGGCCCCAGCGCCCAGGCCACGCCATAAGCGGGTACCGTAAAGGCGAGCCCCCCCAGGATGGCAAAGGGGGCAAGTTGCAAGGCAGGCCACCAGCTTTTATCCTCGCTGAAAAAGCGCGTCAGGATGAAGCAAAGTATCAGTGGCAGCAAGGAAGCCACCAGCACATCAATGCCAATAGCGGTTAAGGCAATGGCACGCAAAGCCTCCGGACTGGCACCTTCCATGCCTTGAGCAATACCCACCAGCACAGGGGTACCAACAGCACCGAAAGAGACACTGCTCGAATCCGCAATCAGCGCCAGCACCACAGCCGCCAGCGGCGAAAAGCCCAGCGCCACCAACAAAGGGGCCGCAATCGCAGCCGGAGTACCAAAGCCGGCCGCCCCTTCCAAAAAGCTGACAAAGAGCCAGCCAATGAGAATAGTTTGTACCCGCCGGTCTGGCGAAAGCTTGGCAAAGCCTGCCCGAATCACATCCAAACCACCACTGTGCTTCAGTACATTCAGCAGCAAGATGGCACCAAAGACGATCCATAAAATGCTGATGGCAATAACACTGCCTTCCAGCATGGCCGCCAGCAACTGCATAGGCGGCATCTGCCAGACCAGCAGCGCCAGAATGGCAGAAACCAGTAAACTCAGCGGCATGGCGCGGGTGGCTGGTAAGCGCAGCAAAACCAGCAGTACAAAGACGCTTAGCACCGGCATCAATGCCGTTAACCACTGCAAACCAGTCATGCCATCCCTTCCTTGTCAGTGGTCATCTTAAAATGCAATGTCCGGCTTGGGGGTTAGTCAATAAAGCCATAATGCTGTGCTACTCGGTCAAAATACTGCAGACACTGTTTGGCGTACTGGCGCTTTTCGACATAATTTCCCGGGAAGAAATTCTTCTTAAAGCCATAGGCCACCATATCTTTGAGGCGCTTGAATGGAATATCAAAGTGATCCAGCGCCAGCTTGTACTCATCACTGAGCGTGGTATTGGAAACCAGCCGGTTGTCGGTACAAATCACTGTCGCCATGCGGTGTTTGAGCATATCACCAAACGGGTGCTGACGAATATCGGCAATGGCCGGGTTGGTTTGCAGATTGCTGGTCAGGCAGACCTCAATGGCGATGCGTTTATCGGCCATAAAGGAAGCCAGGCGCTGACTGTAGGCCACAGGATCGGCAATGGTCGGGTCCTGGATGCGCTCAGGCAGAAACAAGGAGTAGCCGTGACCAATGCGATCGGCATGGCACTCAGCAATGGCTTCAAACACACTTTCAGCACCATAGGCTTCACCGGCATGTACGGTTTTCAGCAAAAAATGCTGATGGGCGTACTCATAGACTTCTTTAAATTTACTGGCCGGATACCCGGATTCCTGCCCGGCTAAGTCCAGCCCGACAATCGGCAAGCCTTCATCATCACGCAGCCGCACACTGGCCCGCACCAACTCCATTGCGGCCAGCTTAATCACCTGCATCGGTTCAAAATCGCGCATTAACTGAAACAGTTGATCGTAATAGGGCGAAAAACCTTTAGCAGCAAACATCCGCATGGCGCAGTTGATAATGCCGTAGCGAAAAGGCGGCTTGCCTTGCTCCAGCACCGCAGCCGAGCTGTTGTATTCCTGCTCGGCTTGCAGTAAACCAGCATTCACCGCCCGCATCACGGTATCAAAGTCCAGCCCTTTGCTTAGATCCATCAGCAGCTGCGGCGCAAAACGCACTTCGATGTAATTAACCCCTTCGGCCAAGTTATCCTGCGCCAGTTCATAAGCCGCCTGCGTCAGATGATTGGCATCGCGCAGCACAGCACAGGTGTATTGAAAGCCGCGCAGGTATTCACCAAGGTTTTGATAGGCTGGTTTAAAGACCTGAGCCTGCATGCCCTCCACCGTATCAGCCGGCAGCGGCACTTTCAGTGTCTTTGCCATTGCCAGTAAGGTATCCAGCCGTAAGCTGCCATCTAAATGCAGGTGTAAATCGGCTTTCGGCATGGCACGGATAAAGTCGGTGGAGTAACGGGGCATAGCAATTTCCTTAAGCAGCTCCCCCTTAGTTTAGCTGCAAAAGCACCACGAAAGAAGGCAAAAAGGCCAGCTACCTAGCAGCTGGCCTTCCGTAACAAACCAAGACAGAGCTTATTGCATCTTGACCCAGGCGGCACACCAACCTTCGTTGGCCACCAATTTACCCGGGAAAATGGCACATGGGCGCCAATCGGCTTCCTCCCCCTGGATCAGGTTGCAGTTGTGGCAATACTGGCCTTCCACCTCCGACTCATGCGTGTAGCGCATGGCTTTAGCCAGCGGGTCATCCAGCTTGATTTTTTCAGCGGCCACCGCCCGTAAACTGATGCCGCCCAGCGTCATACCAATCAAACCTCCGGCAGAGAGTTTGAGAAACTGGCGACGTTTTTCATTGGTTTTAGACATGGTGTTACTCCTGCATTGTGAAAATAAATTTTCTTATATTCTTTATAATACTGCGCAAAGCCCGCCCTGGTTTTGATACCGCGCAACAAAACCCCAGCAAACAACGACTCCCTAGAGCTTAGTTGCTTTATCACTGAAACCCAAACCTGCATTGAGACTTCCCGCGGCTCACTCTACAATGAAGACCACCAAAGTCGTTCGGAGTTTCCCGTGCAGGTTGATCACAGTTATTCCCGCTTACCCAGTGTCTTTTTCCAGCCCTGGCAAGCCAGCCCGGTAGCAAACCCCAGCTGGCTGGCATTTAATCAGCAACTGGCGACAGAGCTTGACCTGCCAGCGCAGCAAGGTGAAACCGAGCAAGGCTTGCTGCAATTCTCCGGTAACACCGTGCCCGCTTGGGCCAAGCCACTGGTGCAGGCCTATGCTGGCCATCAGTTTGGCCAGTACAATCCGCAGCTGGGCGATGGCCGGGCGCTGTTGCTGGCAGAAGTCATTGCCCACAATGGTAAGCGCTATGATATTCAGCTCAAAGGCGCAGGCCCTACGCCCTATTCACGTGGTGGCGATGGTCGCTCTGCCATTGGCCCGGTGATCCGGGAGTATCTGGTCAGTGAAGCCATGCAGGTACTTGGCGTGCCAACCACCCGGGCGCTGGCAGCCGTTACCACCGGCCAGCCAGTGTTTCGCGATGATGAACTGCCAGGTGCCATCCTGACCCGGGTTGCCAGCAGCCATATCCGTATCGGTACCGTGCAGTACATTGCGGCTTTGGGCAATACCGACTTCTTGCGCACCCTGGCCGATTACCTGATTGAGCGCCATTACCCTGACTGCAGCTCAGCAGCCACCCCTTATCTGGCCTTACTGGAGCAAGTCATCAGCAAACAAACCACCCTGATTGCTCACTGGATGCGATTGGGCTTTATTCACGGCGTGATGAATACCGACAATACCAGCATCTGCGGTGAAACCATCGACTATGGCCCCTGTGCTTTTCTCGATCAGTACCAGGCCGATAAGGTATTTAGCTCGATTGACCGGCGCGGCCGCTATGCCTATAGCAATCAGCCGCCGATAGCGCTGTGGAACCTGGCCAGGCTGGCCGAATGCCTGCTGCCGCTGATTGCCGACGATGAAAAGCAAGCTGTCGAACAAGCCACCGCAGCACTGCAACAGTTTCAACCACAGTACGAAGCCCAGTGGCTTGAGCAAATGGCCGCCAAACTCGGCATCAGCCAAGCCGTGCCTGCGGACAAAACCTTGATTGACGATTACTTGCAGCTATTGCAACAGCAGGCGGTGGACTTTACCTTAGGCTTTCGCTATCTGAGTGGTGAATTGCAGACGGGGATGGACAACAAAGCCAGTGCTCTCTTTGCCAGCCCCGCTGCCTTTGCCAGCTGGCGCGAGCGCTGGCTGGCGCGGCTGACAGAACAAGCACTCAGTCATAACGAGATAGCCGGGCAAATGGATAGCGTGAATCCGCTGTTGATCCCACGCAATCACTTAATTGCCAAAGCCATTCGACAAGCCGAAGATGATGGTGACCTAACCCTGTTTCATCGGCTACATCAGGCCTGGAAAAAACCTTTTGCCAGTGCAGCGGATGCCGATTTAATCGCCCCACCGAAGCCGGAAGAAGTAGTGCAGCGGACTTTTTGCGGCACCTGAATATAAAAACCCCTGCCAGGGTATCCACCCTGGCAGGGGTTTTAACGGCAACAAGGGCTGTTACTGGCCTTTGATTTCGCTGCGGCCTTTGTAGATAGCTTTATCGCCAAGCTCCTGCTCGATACGCAGCAGTTGGTTGTATTTAGCAACGCGATCCGAACGGCACAGTGAGCCGGTTTTGATTTGACCCGCGGCAGTACCCACGGCTAAATCGGCGATAAAGGCATCTTCGGTTTCACCGCTACGGTGTGAAATCACCACAGTAAAGCCAGCGTCTTTTGCCATTTTAATCGCCGCCAGGGTTTCGGTTAAAGAACCGATCTGGTTGAATTTGATCAAAATGGAGTTGCCAATGCCTTCTTCAATACCACGTGTCAGGATCTTGGTGTTGGTGACAAACAAATCATCACCCACCAGTTGCACCTGATTGCCGATTTTTTGCGTCAGATCTTTCCAGCCATCCCAATCGCTTTCATCCAGACCATCTTCAATCGAGACAATCGGGTATTTTTGCGTCAAATCGGCCAGGAAGTCGTTAAAGCCAAACGAATCGAAGCTCTTGCCTTCGCCAGACAGCACATACATGTTGTCTTTGTAAAACTCAGAGGCGGCGCAATCCAGCGCCAGGGTGATGTCTTTGTTCATCTCGTAGCCAGCAGCTTTCACCGCTTCTACGATCACCGCTAAGGCTTCTTCGTTCGATTTCAGATCCGGTGCAAAACCACCTTCGTCACCAACAGCAGTATTCAGACCACGCTGTTGCAGCTCTTTTTTCAGCTGGTGGAAGATCTCAGCGCCCATGCGCAGGCCTTCGCCGAAGCTCTTAGCACCAACCGGCTGGATCATAAACTCCTGGATATCGACGTTGTTGTCGGCATGCTCACCGCCATTGATGATGTTCATCATCGGCACCGGCATGGAGAACTGGCCTGGCGTGCCATTTAAATCGGCAATGTGCTGATAGAGTGGAATTTTCTTATCCGCAGCTGCAGCACGTGCCACCGCCAAGGAAACCGCCAGGATGGCATTGGCGCCCAGCTTGCTTTTGCTTTCGGTGCCATCCAGCTCGATCATAATGCGGTCAATCTCAGCCTGCTGCTGAGCATCTTTACCGAGCAAAGCGGCTTTAATGGGGCCGTCGATATTGGCCACAGCTTGCTGCACACCTTTGCCCAGGTAACGGCTTTTGTCGCCATCGCGCAGCTCCAGCGCTTCGCGCGAGCCGGTCGAGGCACCAGACGGGGCACAGCCACGGCCGATGATGCCGCTGGTTAGGATCACATCCGCTTCCACGGTCGGGTTGCCACGCGAGTCGATAATTTCACGGGCAATAATATTGGCAATAGTTGACATAGTAGTTTCCCTGTAGAAAAAACAACAAAGCCGTGCGACTTGGGCACGGCCTGGTTTCAGTTATACGCGTTGTTGCTTCTGGTGCTGGTGGCTCGCGGCCACGAAGCCCTCGAACAGTGGATGTCCATCCCTGGGTGTGGAGCAAAATTCCGGATGGAACTGGCTGGCCACAAACCATGGGTGGGTAGGGATTTCTATTATTTCCACCAGTTGGTTATCGGCAGATAGCCCGGACACGACCAGGCCTGCTTCTTTCAGTTGAGGTAAAAAATGGTTGTTCACTTCGTAGCGGTGACGATGCCGCTCCTGGATCACATCTTTGCCATAGATAGCACGGGCTTTGGTACCCTTGACCAGATTACAGGCCTGGCTGCCAAGCCGCATAGTGCCACCTAAATCCGAATCTTCGCTGCGGGTTTCCAAAGCACCATCGGCATCAAGCCACTCGGTAATCAAGCCCACCACCGGATGGGTACTGGCTTTATTGAATTCGCTGGAGTGCGCATCGGCCATGCCAGCGACATGGCGGGCAAACTCGATCAGTGCGACCTGCATGCCAAGGCAAATACCAAGGTAAGGCACATTGTTTTCACGGGCGTACTGCGCCGCCTTGATTTTACCTTCCACACCGCGCTCACCAAAGCCGCCTGGCACCAGAATGCCATCCAGCCCGGCCAGAATGCCAGTGCCTTTGCTTTCGACATCCTGTGAATCGATGTACTTGATGGTGACCGTCAGGCGATTTTTTAAACCGGCATGGCCCAGGGCTTCATTGACCGATTTATAAGCATCGGGCAATTCAACGTATTTACCCACCATACCAATGGTGATTTCACCCGTTGGGTTGGATTCTTGATACAGCACCTGCTCCCACTCGGCCAGATCGGCCTCTTTGCAGTCGATATGAAAACGACGCACAATCAAATCGTCCAGGCCCTGCGATTTTAACAGCGCCGGGATCTGATAAATGCTGGAAACATCTTTTAAGCTGATGACTGCCTTCTCTTCCACATTAGTAAAGAGAGCAATTTTCGCCCGCTCATTGGATGGGATCGGCCGATCGGAGCGGCAGACCAGGATATCAGGCTGGATACCAATGGAGCGCAGCTCTTTGACGGAATGCTGGGTTGGCTTGGTTTTGATTTCACCAGCGGTGCCTAGGTAAGGCACCAGCGTCAGGTGCATAAACAGGGTACGTTCACGCCCTACTTCGGTCGCCAGTTGACGAATGGCCTCTAAAAACGGCAGCGATTCGATGTCGCCAACGGTGCCACCAATTTCGACGATGGCAATGTCGTGGCCTTCACCACCGGCAATAATGCGGGCTTTAATTTCGTTGGTAATATGCGGGATCACCTGAATGGTGGCGCCCAGATAGTCACCCCGGCGCTCGCGGCGAAGGACGTCGGCATAGACGGCACCCTGGGTAAAGTTGTTGCGCTTGGACATCTTGGTACGAATGAAGCGCTCGTAATGGCCCAGATCCAGGTCGGTTTCTGCGCCATCTTCGGTCACATAGACTTCACCGTGCTGGATAGGGCTCATGGTGCCTGGATCCAGGTTGATGTAAGGGTCCAGTTTCAGGATGGTAACGCTTATACCGCGTGCTTCCAGAATGGCGGCCAGCGACGCTGCCGCAATGCCTTTACCAAGGGAGGAAACCACCCCGCCCGTCACAAAAATATACCGTGTAGTCATGAGACCCCTAGACGACGTTAATGAAAGCAAAGATAACCAACTCATGCCTGTTTGCAGCAACGACAAAAGCACCCACAGCATGGGTGTTGCAAACAATGGAAATTGGTATCAGGACGGGAGGAAAGTATAGCAAAGCAATGCCAACTGCTCAATGCTGTTGCAGGGAAAATCGACAGCAAGGCTCCACAGCTGCAACTTAAGTTATCGGTTTCGGTGTTTGATCTGCTCCCACAGCGCATCCATCTCGGCTAAATCGCTTTGCTGCGGGGTTTTGCCACGCTTGGCCAGCTCTGCCTCCACCGCACGAAAACGGCGCTCGAATTTGCTGTTGGCCTGACGCAAGACACCTTCCGGCTCCAGCTTATGCTTGCGGATTACATTGACCAGCGCAAACAACAAGTCGCCGAGCTCTTCGGCCAGTTCCGGGCTATCCGCTGGCAGCTCTTCGACTTCCAGCACCTCTTCTTTGACTTTGAGCCAGGCACCGGCCACATCGCTCCAGTCAAAACCGACGTTGGCACAGCGTTTTTGCAGCTTGTAAGCCCGGCTTAATGCCGGCATGGCGGCCGGAATATTATCCAGCACGCTGTGCTGCCCACTGGCTTTACGCTCCTCGCTTTTCAAAGCTTCCCAGTTTTGCAGTACCTGCTCGGCATTCGTAGCCGGATTGCTGACTGTGCTATCGGCAAATACATGCGGGTGACGCCGTACCAGTTTGTCGCAGATGGCCTGTACACAGTCATTGAACTGAAAGCGGCCTTCTTCTTCAGCCATGCGGGCATAAAATACCGTTTGAAACAGCAAATCGCCCAGCTCGTCTTTCAGTTCATCAAAGCTTTGCCGCTCAATGGCATCTGCCACTTCGTAGGCTTCTTCCAGGGTATAGGGCACGATGCTGCTGAAAGTTTGCTTGATGTCCCAGGGGCAGCCATGCTCCGGGTCGCGCAACCTGGCCATAATGGCCAGTAGATCATCCATCTGGTACGACATGCTGTGGCTTCCGTTAATTTTGGTGGCAGCGCCGGGCTTCAATGACATCACTGACCTGGCTGATTTTACTCAGCAGCTTGTTCAATGAATCCTGGTTGTACAGCTCCAGCGTCATCGTAATCACCACGCTTTGTTCTTTGATGTTGGAATGGCTGTTCATCTGGGTGACATTGGCTTTTTCATTGGCCAAAATGCTGGTGATATCACGCAACAAACCATTGCGATCATGCGCCAGAATGCGAATATCAACCGCATAGCCAGAGGCATACTGATCGCCCCAGTTGGCATCCACCACCCGCTCCGGATGCTGGGCTTCCATCAGTTTAAACTGATCACAATCATCCCGGTGCACCGCAATACCACGGCCCTGGGTAATGTAGCCTATGATGGCATCACCCGGCAGCGGCTGACAACAACCGGCCATATGGGTGAGCAGGTTGCCTACGCCCTGCACCACCACATCACTCTGGACTCTGGGCGCACTGGGTTTTTGCTTAAGCCGTGGATCAATTTGTGGTTCATTGGTTTTAGGCTGCTGGCTTTGCAGGTAATGCACCACCTGCGTCAGCTTGATATCACCGCCGCCAATGCCCACCAGCAGCTCGTCCATGCTGTTGACGTTAAAGCGCTGCAATACCTTGGCCGGATGCTCCATCGGCAGATTAAGCTTCGCCAGCTCACTGTCCAGCAAGTCACGGCCGGCAGCCAGGTTTTTATCCTTGTCCTGCTGGCGGAACCAGTACTGTACTTTGGAGCGGGCCCGGCTGGACTTCAAATAACCTAAGTGCGGGTTTAACCAGTCGCGGCTAGGGTTTTGCTCGCGCCCGGTCAAAATTTCCACCTGATCGCCGGTTTTTAGCTGGTAGGTAAAAGGCACAATGCGGCCGGATACCTTAGCCCCGATGCAGCGATGGCCCACACTGGAATGCACATAGTAGGCGAAATCAAGCGGCGTTGAACCCAGCGGTAAATCGACAATGTCGCCTTTGGGGGTAAAGACATAGACCCGGTCTTCGGTAACCTGGTTACGCAGCTCCTCGGCCAGATCCGCGCTGTCGACCACCTCTTCCTGCCACTGCAACAGCTTGCGTAGCCAACCAATTTTCTCGTCATAACCTTCGCGGCCATGCTGAGAGCCTTCTTTGTACTTCCAATGCGCCGCCACGCCCAGCTCGGCATCTTCGTGCATCTGACGGGTACGGATTTGGATTTCCACCGCCCGCCCCTGCGGGCCTATCACCACGGTATGAATGGATTGATAGCCGTTTTGCTTTGGTGTCGCGATGTAATCATCAAACTCGGTAGGTAAATGCCGCCAGGAGGTATGCACCAAACCCAGGGCAGCATAACAGTCCTGTACTTTCTCTGTGACAATGCGCACCGCGCGGATATCGTAGAGCTGATCAAAAGCCAGATGCTTTTTCTGCATCTTTTTCCAGATGCTGTAGATATGCTTGGGCCGGCCATAGACTTCGGCAGCCAGGCCGGCTTCTTCGATTTTTCGTTCAATCTGCGCGACAAAATCCTGCATAAACTGTTCGCGATCAAGCCGTTTTTCTTCCAGCAAGCTGGCAATCTGTTTATACAGTTGTGGGTGCAGGTAGCGAAAGGCCAGATCTTCCAGCTCCCATTTGATTTGACCAATGCCCAAACGGTTAGCCAGCGGGGCAAAAATGGCATTGGTTTCTTTGGCAGCCAGAACCCGGGTTTCTTCGTCGGCATTTTTAACGTTGCGCAGCTCACAGATCTGACTGGCCAACTTGATCACCACAGCGCGCACATCTTCGACCATCGCCAACAGCATGCGGCGCAAGTTATCGGCTTGCTGAGGTTGCAGTGTTTGGTTGACCCCAATTGGAATACTGCGGATGGCTTCCATCTGTTTGACCGCCAGCAACATCGGCAGTACAGCGGAAGGGAAATTATCTTCAATGCTTTCGGCAGACAGCAAGCCGGCATCAAACAGCGGGAACAACAAGGCCGCCAGCAAGGCGTCTTTATCCATCCGTAACTCGGACAGAATTTCGACCATTTCCCAGCCATCACGCAGCTTGGGCTGGTCGGCACCCAGCTCGTTCTGTAGCAACCAAGACTCCGCAGCCAGCAGTGCATCGATTTTCTTGTCCGATAGCTTAAGCGCCGTTAAACGGCTTAGCAGTTCAGTGCTATCAGTTCGGTGCACATGGCGAACGGTGACCATGGTTTTCCCCTTGTCGTTTCATACGGATATCAGTCAGGCTCTGACGACTGGGTAGCGCACGCAGACACGCCGTAAACCCATCCATGGGGGCTGCGTTTTGCCATCCATGGCAAAAAGCGTCTGCTTAGCGTACCCAGTCATCAGAGCTGCTCACCGAGCGTAATAACTCTCTTCTTTAAGACTGCTCAAACAGCGCCATTACTTCCAAATGGCGGGTTTGCGGAAACATCTCCACCGCTTTGAGCCGCGTTAGCTGATAGCCCTGCCGAAGCAGCTGAGTCGCATCTCGGGCCAGCGTCTCCGGGTTGCAGGACACATACAAAATCATGCTGGCCCCGGTGCGGCCCAGTTGTTCAATGCTGCCAACCGCCCCGGCCCGGGCCGGATCCAACAGGACTTTATCAAAGCGCTGCTGGCTCCAGCCAGTGTCCGGCCAGGGCAGGTGCAAATCCGCTTGCGCAAATTGCACATTGCTAAGACCATTCTTTGCGGCATTGGTTGCAGCGCGTTCGACCATAGCCGCCAAGCCTTCCACACCAAACACTTCAGCGGCTTGTTGCGCCAACGGCAGGCTAAAATTGCCAATACCACAGTACAAATCCAGCACCCGATCCTGCGGCTGAATTGCCAGCCAGTCAAGTGCCGTTGCGACCATTTGTTGATTCACTGCGTCATTGACCTGAATAAAATCATCCGGCTGAAAACGCAGCATCAACTGCTGCGATGGCAATGAATAATGCAGCATAGTATCCGCCTGCTGCCAGGGGGTAAATTGACCAGACTCCGCTTCGCCCAACCAGCACGCCTCTGGCCAGCTGGCGCAGAGCAACTCAATATCACCGGGCGGAAGTGGTTCGGTATGACGCACCACCAAAGTAACTACGCCATCGGCATCAATCAGATCAAGATGCGTAATACTTCGCCCTTGTTGCAAACGTTTCAGCACTGGCAGCAGCTTCTCGAACACCGGCTGCAGCACCGGGCTTAGCACAGCACACTGCATCAGTGGCTGAATGCGAAAATCGCCTTGCTGGCGAAACCCCAGCTGAAACTGCTTTTTGCTCTGTTGATACCAAACTCCCAAGCGGGCCTTACGACGGTAGCCAAAGTCCGGGCCCGTGATGGCCTCCTCCCAGGGCAGTTGCTCAAGCCCAAGCTGATGGCACAGTAGTTGCTGCACCGCTTGTTGCTTCCAACGCAGCTGTGCAGCAGGTGTGGCATGTTGCAACTGGCAACCGCCACACTGCTGATAATGCGGGCAGGCCGCAGGCTGTCTTTCTGGCGAGGGTGTCAGTACCTTTTGCAGCTCGGCTTTGCTGAAGTTTTTTTTCTGGCTACTGAGCTTAACTTGCACCGTTTCGCCCGGCAAAGCGCCCGGGACAAACACCATACGACCATCCAGCCGCGCCAACCCCTGCCCCAGATGATCTAAGGCACTGATGGTCAAACGCTGGGCAGGCTTCGCAACGACAGCTTTTTTTGCTTGATAAATGATGGCCATAGCCAAAGACCCTTGTAGGCATTTTCTGACGGTTGTGTCATGATAGCTGAATCAATGAGCTATTGTAGCAAGCCGCTTTCGCCATGACGACTCTTGCGCTGCATCACCGTGTTCTGTTGCTGATTGTTGCACCGACTTTTCTGATCAGTGCACTGCTTGGCTGGTATTTTACCCAGGCCCGCACTCAGGATGTACGGCACTTTTTAGAACAACAGGCCAGCAATATCGCCGAACCGCTGGCACTGGCCAGTGCTGAAGCGCTGGCACAAAACAACCAGTATATGCTTGGTCAATTGCTGGATGTCAGCCACCGAAAAAACTCCCCATTGGTTAAGAGTATTACGGTATTTGACCCTCAACACCAACTGATAGCGACCAGCAATCACTACCCTGGCATTCATCAACTCACGCTCCAAGGCAACAAAGCTCCGTTGCAATTTACAGAGTTAGAAAGCGCCGCCAACTGGTTAATTATTCGAACACCTATTTGGCAGCAGGCAGAGCCAGAAGTAGCACCTCAGCAACTAGGTTATCTGGCGGTACGACTGCAGCGTGATAGCCTGATTCTGGCAAGACAATCGTCTATCCTGACGTCCGTGCTGGCCGTGCTGGCAGCATTACTGCTTAGCACTGTACTGGGCTGGCTGGCCAGCCGCACTATTAACCGGCCCATCCAGCAGATGCTGCAACTCATTCAGCAAGCTCAATCATTATCCTTACCGATGAAATCGAGTTCAGAGCAATCCAGCGAACTGCAGCAGTTAACCCAGGGCATTGAGCAACTGATCACGTGCTGCCAGGAGCTGCAGGATGACATGCAGCATCAGGTCGAACAGGCCACCGCCGATTTACAACAAAGCATGGAGCAGCTGGAAGTACAAAGCATTGAGCTCGAACTTGGCAAACGCAAAGCCATGGAAGAAAACCGGCAAAAAACCGAATTTTTAGCCAAAATGAGTCATGAATTACGCACACCTCTGAATGGCGTGCTTGGTTTTACCCGACAATTACTAAAAACCCAGCTTAGCGCCAGTCAATTCGACTACTTACAAACCATTCAGAAGTCGGCCAATAGCCTGCTGGTGCTGGTCAATGATGTGTTGGATTTCGCCCGGCTTGAAGAAGGAAGAATGCCGCTGAACCAACAGCCGGTGTCCTTGCGTGAACTCTTGGATGATGCCACCGAGCTGCTGGCCGCTCAGGCATTTGAGAAGCAACTGGAGCTAGCCCTGATTGTCGACCCCAGCTGTCCGGATGACATCGTGGTAGATGCTACCCGGTTAACCCAGGTACTGATGAACATTGCCGGTAATGCCATTAAATTTACCGACCGGGGCAGCGTACTGATCCGGGTACGCGCAAGCATTTTATCCGAACATCAACTGAGCTTGCATATTTCGGTGCAAGATACCGGCATTGGCCTGACCGAAGAACAGCAGCAACAAGTATTTCGTGGCTCTGGCCACCAGAAAACCAATATTGGCAAACACACCGGTGCAGGCCTAGGCCTGATGATTTCGCAAAAGTTGGTGCATGCCATGTCGGGCCATATCGGCGTTGACAGCCAGGCCGGTAAAGGGGCCACTTTTTGGTTTACACTCGAGTGCAAACGGCATCCAACCACGGTGGCAGAACCTTTACCGCTCGAATTGCTGGATGGCAAACGCTTGCTGTATTTCGAGCCGCAACAATACTCACGTGAAGCCTGCAGCAACCTACTGCTTAGTTGGGGGCTTAATGTCACCCTCTGTGCCACCCAGGCTCAATTGCAACAAGCCTTGGCACATCAACAGCATTACGACTTTGCCTTGCTTGGCCGCACCTTATCATTGCATCAGCTGAACCAAATCCAGGAGCTGGTGCAGCGTGTCAGACCGCAATGCGATCATTGCTTTTTGCTGGTCAATACACTCTCACCGCACCTGCGTGAAGCCATTCAGTTATCCGGTGCAGATGCTTGCCTCTCAAAGCCGGTGCATCACCGTAAATTAGCGCTGGTGCTGGCCCAGCCCTATGTGCAACAGGTCAGCATCCATGCTGTGGCATTAAAACCTGCCAAAGCCAATTTGCGGGTGCTGGTGGTAGATGATAACGAAGCCAACCTGAAGTTAATTCACACCTTGTTGTCGGAACTCGTGCTGCATGTGGATACAGCGGTACATGGTGCTGAAGCTTGGCACAAAGCCACCCAGCATCTGTACGACATGATCTTTATGGACATTAATATGCCAGTGATGGATGGTGTTGAGGCTTGTCACAAGATCCAACAAAGCTCACTGAATGAGCAAACGCCAGTGATCGCGGTTACCGCTCATGCGGTTGCCGGTGAGCGTGAGCGATTGTTGCAGTTGGGTTTTGCTGATTTCTTGAGCAAGCCGCTGGATGAATACATGCTGCAACTGACGTTGCAAGAGCATCTGACACTGAGCAAACCCAGCGCCCAGCTCCGACAAGAGCCTGCCATACCGCACAGCAACTACATCGACTGGTCGTTGTCCCTGCAACGTGCTGGTGGCAAAGCTGAGCTGGCACTGGAAATGCTGCAAATGCTCTGCAACTCCTTGCCGGAATCCTATCAGCATATTGAAAATGCCTGGCAACAACGTGATGCAGAGCAACTGTTGCACCATGTGCACAAGTTGCATGGAGCCACCTGCTACAGTGGTGTGCCACAATTAAAGCAGTTGACGGAGCAGTTAGAAACGCAGCTAAAACGTGGTCAAAGCCTGGAGCTGCTGGAACCTGAAATGCTGGAGCTGGCCGACGTGGTGCAAGGCCTGTTGCAGGATTTAGCAGGCACCGAGTGGCAACAACTGGTAGCAACACCAGAACGACAGGTGTGATTCAGCACTCCAGAATCACGGTAGCACAAGCATAGTCCTGCTCATCACTGATGCTTAGCCAGCAATGCTGAATTTGCCGCTGTTGCAATAATTCCTGGCTGTAGCCGCTACAAACCAGTATAGGAGCCCCAGCTTCATCGTGGTTGACTTGAAACTGCTGCCAGGACACACCTCGTCCAATACCAGTCCCTAAAGCTTTGGCGGCCGCCTCTTTGGCCGCAAAACGTTTGGCTAAAAAGCGGGCGGGCTGGGCATGACCAACAAACTCGACCAGTTCGGCCGCGGTAAGCACACGCTCCGCTAACGCAGGGCTGCGTGCCAGACTGCGTTCAATCCGGCTGATTTGCACGATGTCGGTGCCAAGCCCGGCGATCGCCATCAGCGACGCGCCTCAATCATCAGTTGCTTCATATCCGCAACGGCAACATGCAAACCGCTAAACACTGCTCGGGCAACAATGGCATGGCCAATATTCAGTTCATACATTTCAGGTATCGCCGCGATCGGTTGTACGTTGTGGTAATGCAGGCCGTGACCGGCGTTCACCACCAAACCTTTACTGTGGGCATAACGGGCTGCCTGCTGAATACGCACCAGTTCCTGCTGTTGCTGCTCACCACTGCTTTCCGCATAACGGCCTGTATGCAGCTCAATGTAAGGCGCTCCGGCTGCCAGCACCGCATCGATCTGGCTCAGATCAGGGTCAATAAACAAAGACACTAGTATATTGGCCTCGCCAAGACGCTGGCAGGCCGCACGGATTTTATCCAGTTGCCCGGCTATATCCAGCCCGCCTTCCGTGGTCAGCTCTTCACGCTTTTCCGGCACAAGGCAGCAGAAATGCGGTTTGACATCCAGCGCTATGGTCAGCATTTCGTCCGTCACCGCCATTTCAAAATTCAGCCGGGTACTAATGGTCTGGTTCAGTAAATACACATCCCGGTCAACGATATGGCGGCGATCTTCGCGCAAATGCACGGTAATGCCATCAGCACCGGCTTGCTCCGCCACCAAGGCTGCATGCACTGGCTCCGGATAATTGGTACCACGTGCCTGGCGTAAAGTTGCGACATGATCGATGTTAACGCCCAGAAAAATTGCAGACATTGCAGTCTCCTTAAGAATGTTCATCCTGCCACGGCATCCGCTCGGTTCCGGGGATGCGCGGGGAAAAAAGCCCCCTGCTTTGCAACGGCTTATCACCAAGCAAGGGTTTTAATAGCATACGGCTGATTTGTTTGGCGGCCTGGCGGCAACCCGGCTCTGCCCAACCCCCCTGGTCAATCTGCTGCAAAAGCAGGCCTGAAAAACCCTGCTCAGCCTGACACCAGCCCTGTTCGTGCTGCCAGCTATAACAAAGCTGGGGCTGCAACGGCTGGCCGCTGGCATCCAGCTGCCAGTCTACCGGCTGACCAAGCTCAGCCAGCAGCGCGAATTCGAACTGTCGCAATACCGGTTCCAGCTGATCCAGCTGGGCTGGTCTTTGCTGCAAGTGCTGCAGTGCTGTCTGATAGAGCGCAAACAGCTGATCACTGGCAAGGTTATCCGGCCATACCCGGCACAACAACTCATTCAGGTAAAAGGCACAGAGCAGCGCAACACCCTGCAATGGGATCCCGGGTGCCTGCTCTTCCAGTTTTAAAATGGTTTTTAACTCATGGCTGCCGGTCAGCTGCAGCGTTAACAGCTGAAAAGGTTGTAACGGTTGGCGCTGTTTGCCGCTCCGCTTGCGAACCACTGCCGATAAACGACCCAGCTCCGGCAACAGCAGCTGCAGAATGACTTTATGCTCAGCCAAAGGCCGGCTGTGTAGAATATACGCCGCATGCCAGGGCGTTGTCAGGCTAGTTCTCGCCATACCCCAGGCTGCGCAAGGCGCGCTCATCATCGGCCCAGCCCGATTTGACCTTCACCCAGATTTGCAAAAACACTTTTTGCTCCAACAAACGCTCCAAATCTTTGCGTGCTTCAGTGGCGATGGTTTTCACCCGCTCACCTTTATTGCCTATGACCATACGCTTTTGGCTATCCCGCTCTACCAATACCAGGGCGGCTATGTGGTACAGTTTCTCTTCCCATTTAAAGCGCTCAATTTCCACCGTGACCGAGTAAGGCAATTCATCGCCCAAAAAGCGCATCAGCTTCTCGCGCACAATTTCTGCTGCCATAAAGCGCATCGAGCGATCGGTGACATAATCTTCCGGGAAAAAGAACTCACAGGCCGGTAGCTGCTTTTGTACCAAAGCACGCAGTTCAGCCACATTTTTACCATTTTTGGCGGAAACTGGCACAATTTCCAGGAAGTTCAGCTGCTGACCTAACCACTGCAACTGCTGCATCAACTTTTCTTTATCTGCCACCTGATCGGTTTTGTTTACTACCAGAATCACGTCTTTTTTGGCAGCAATCAACCGGTTCAGTACCATTTGATCGTCGTCTGTCCAACGGGTACCTTCAACCACAAAGAGCACTAGCTCTACATCCAGAATAGAGCTGGCCGCTGCGCGATTCATGAGCCGGTTGATGGCACGCTTTTCTTCAATGTGCAGGCCCGGAGTATCGACATAGACGGTTTGCACCTCATCGCGGGTATCAATGCCCAGAATACGGTGCCGGGTTGTTTGCGGTTTGCGCGACGTAATACTGACTTTTTGACCAATCAACTCGTTCAGCAGCGTGGACTTACCGACATTGGGCCGGCCTACAATCGCGACCAGACCAGCACGGGTGGTTGGCTGCTCGGTTTCAGTGTTCATGTTGAATCAGCTCCAGCATTTTATGGGCGGCATCCTGTTCAGCCTTGCGGCGCGAACTGCCGGTAGCTTGCACTGGGGTGCGGCCTTCGATGGTGCAGCTAACGGTAAAGTGTTGATTGTGCGCCTCACCGGCCGTCTCTTCCACCTGGTACACCGGCAAGGCCAAGCGGCGGCCTTGCAAGTATTCCTGCAGACGGGTTTTCGAGTCTTTTTGCTGCTGCGGTGTAATCTGTTGCAAGCGGCTGGCAAACCAGCAAAGGATCCGCTCTTTGCAAACATCCATACCCGCATCCAGGTAAATTGCCCCCAGAATGGCTTCAAAGGCATCGGCCAGGATCGATTCACGGCGATGACCACCGCTTTTCATTTCACCTGGGCCAAGGCGCAGGTAATCGGCAATCGACAATTCACTGGCGATTTCTGCCAGGGTCACCCCTTTCACCAGACTGGCACGCATACGGGTCAACTCGCCTTCTTTGGCATTGGGGAAATACTGGTACAAAGCTTCTGCAATCACCATACTAAGGATAGCATCGCCCAAAAACTCCAGCCGCTCATTGTGACGACCTTTGCAACTGCGGTGGGTCAACGCCTGTTGCAGCAGCTCCAACTCTGTAAATTCATGCCCCAGCAGGGGCATCAAGCGGCTTAACGGATTTTGTTGCTTGATCATCTAGTGAATACGTCCTATGCGCTCAAAACGAACGCCAATTGGAATAAAGCGTGGTAGCGCGCGATCTGGGTTGTCACTGAACTCAAAGCTCATCCAGATGAAGACTGCTTTACCAACCAGCAAGTCTTCTTCGATAAAGCCAAAAAAGCGGCTATCGCGGCTGTTATCCCGGTTGTCACCCACAGCAAAATAGTGGCCTTCGGGCACCAACCACTCATCAATAGCTGTACCGGCCTGGCGAAAATACTGGCCTTTTTGCTCTTGCATTGCAGCGGTCAGCAAAATATCGTACTGCTTGTCACCAAACTGCTCCGTGTAGCGCCGCTGCGGCAAACCCTGCTGAGTAAACTCGCCTTCGGCAGTAAAACTATAGCGAATTTGTTCCAGGCCAGGGCAATTGCTCTGATGTGCCTCTGTGCAGGCACGCTGAATGAAAAATTGCTTATCACGGTAGATCACCCGATCCCCCGGTAAGCCAATAATGCGCTTGATGTAATCCAGCCTCGGGTTTTCCGGGTATTTAAACACCGCAATATCGCCATGCTGCGGCAGATTGTTACGATACAGCGTTTTACGAAATACCGGATCTTTCACATCGTAGGCAAACTTCTGCACCAGAATAAAATCGCCAACCAACAAGGTAGGCATCATAGATCCGGACGGGATCTGAAAGGGCTCAAACAAAAAAGATCGTAGCACCGTAATAAAGGCGATAATAGGGAAAATGGAGCGCGCCGTTTCCGCCAGCCAAGGCTCTTTGGCGATACGCTCAATGGCTTCAGGTGGAAGCTTGCCACCGGCCGCAGCGACCGCCTGCTCCACCTGCTCACGCCGTTTAGGCGCAAACAGCCGGGCATCCAGCAGCCAAATTAAGCCGCTGGCCAGGGTAAGCAGCACCAGAAAAATTGCAAAGTATCCAGCCATAAGGGGGTCCTGTATTATTTATCCATGCGCAGTACGGCCAGGAAGGCTTCTTGTGGTACTTCCACATTGCCAACCTGCTTCATCCGTTTCTTGCCTTCTTTTTGTTTTTGCAACAGTTTTTTCTTACGGCTGACGTCACCACCATAACACTTGGCAATC
The DNA here is from genome assembly GCF_020831925.1 of Alkalimonas sp. Classification (GTDB taxonomy): domain Bacteria; phylum Pseudomonadota; class Gammaproteobacteria; order Enterobacterales; family Alteromonadaceae; genus Alkalimonas. The sequence goes on along the minus strand of NZ_JAFIFQ010000024.1, from coordinate 21,498 downwards.
ACGTTCTTCCGCAGTTGCTTGACCGTAGTGCGGGCAATGATGTGATTGCCGATCGCCGCCTGAATGGCAATATCAAACATCTGGCGGGGGATCAGCTCTTTTAACTTATCGGCCAGTGAGCGGCCACGATTCTGGGCAAAATCACGATGGCAAATCATCGCCAGCGCATCGACTCGCTCACCATTGATCAGCACATCGACCCGCACCATGTCCGATTCCTGGAAGTGCTTAAAGCTATAATCCAGCGAGGCATAGCCGCGGCTGGTCGACTTTAAGCGGTCGAAGAAATCCATCACGACTTCCGCCATAGGCAACTCGTACACAACAGCCACCTGGCGACCGTGGTAGGTCATATTGACTTGGGTGCCACGTTTCTCGACACAGAGTGTAATGACGTTACCCAGATATTCCTGCGGCACCAGAATATGTGCTTCAACAATCGGCTCACGAATTTCAGCGATATCATTGACGGCTGGCAAAATACTGGGATTATCGACCATCACGATATCACCGGATTTGGTTTTTACTTCATAAATAACCGTTGGTGCCGTAGTAATCAGATCAAGATCGTATTCCCGCTCCAGACGTTCCTGGATGATTTCCATATGCAGCATACCCAGGAAACCAATGCGAAAACCAAAGCCTAAAGCACTGGAGCTTTCTGGCTCGTAAAACAGTGAAGAATCATTCAGGCTGAGCTTGGCCAATGCATCGCGAAAATCTTCGTAATCATCCGATGAAATCGGGAACACACCAGCATAGACCTGCGGCTTCACTCGCTTGAAGCCTGGTAAAGGAGCCGTTGCAGAGTTTTTGGCTAAAGTCAGCGTATCACCAACCGGCGCCCCTTTGATTTCTTTAATACCGGCGATCACAAAACCCACTTCACCCGTTTTTAGCACGCCGGTATCGGTCGCTTTCGGGCTGAATAAACCAATCTTATCGACTTCGTAAACCTGACCGGTCGACATCACTTTAATTTTGTCTTTTTTCTGGATCTGACCATGCTTAACCCGTACCAGCGACACCACGCCCTGATAAGGATCAAACCAGGAGTCAATGATCAGTGCTTGAGTCGGTGCATCGGGCTCACCTTCTGGTGGGGGAATTTTCAGCACGATGGCCTCCAGCACATCTTCGATGCCAAGACCAGTTTTTGCCGAGCACTGCACCGCATCGACCGCTTCAATACCGATGATGTCCTCCACTTCAGCACTGACCCGTTCCGGATCGGCCTGAGGCAAATCAATTTTATTGAGTACCGTTAAAACTTCCAGATCCATCTCGATGGCGGTATAACAGTTCGCCACCGTCTGGGCTTCCACCCCCTGGCCAGCATCCACGACCAGCAAAGCGCCTTCACAAGCTGCCAGCGACCGACTTACTTCGTAACTGAAATCCACATGGCCAGGGGTATCAATAAAGTTCAGCTGATAGGTTTCACCATCGCGGGCTTTGTAATGCAGGGTTACGCTTTGCGCTTTAATGGTAATGCCGCGTTCGCGTTCCAGATCCATCGAATCCAGCACTTGCTGCTGCATTTCACGGTCGGACAAACCACCGCAATGCTGGATCAGGCGATCCGACAAGGTGGACTTGCCGTGATCAATATGAGCGATGATGGAGAAGTTACGGATATGACTGAGTTTTGGCATAATGTCTCAAATTGTTCAAACGCTGTGCTCTGCTCTACTGGCTTCATTGCTCTAACGCAGCAGATGGCATGATTGGATTATCGGCGAATTGTACTCGATCCTGCCGCGGCTGGCTATGTGATCTTAGCGGCAACCTCAGCTGGTTGCTGGTTGGTGACGGCCAGCTCCGGTAAGACTTCCAGCAATAACACAGCATCACGCTCCAATCCTTTCGACAGCCTGGCTGCCAGGCGGAAGCCTGCCCACAGTAGCAACAAGGCCACTCCTATCAGCCACAACTCGGCTAAGGCTGGCAACCACCAGCTCAGGACAGCAACCCCCAGCAGCATCAACACCAGAGGCAACAAATAAAGACTGAAAGCTGCCAGCAGTAAACGCTGCTCGGTGGTGCCAATCCTTACCTTCTGACCAGGCAGCAAGGCACTGTCGGTTACCAAAAAAAACTGGCTGCGCTTTGGGGTAAAGGTTTTAGCCACAATGCCGGTACCGCAATCCTCGCTGGCAGAGCAGGACTGACAAGTCGTAACCGGTGTCGTTTCCAACCAGACACCTCCCGAATCGAGCTTACGCACTGTCGCAATTTGTTCAATCATAACGAACGGCGTTCGCAATTTGGCGAGCAATGTCCAACGTGACTGGCCCTATCACTGTCACATCGAACTGCTCGGTCGAGTGCACATAAATGGTGGTGGCACCATCACGATAGGCCTGTGGCGGCTGTTGATTCGGGTGCTGCACGAACACCGAAACCTGATGCAAGCCATCACTCAGCAGCCAATAATTCAATAAGGGTACGCCCAAACTAGGCACTACCAAAGGGTCTTCAACCATCTTAAAACCAGATGGTAGCCAAGCCAATTGGATATCCGAAGCCATTGGGGCTGCAGCAGCTGGCTGTAGCTGACGCTGCTCCGGGGTGGGCAAAGGCAGCTCCAACAAAGCCAGCAAGGGTTCAGGCAATTGCGAACTTACATTCAAATGCGTCACCTGCCAGCGCTCCAGCATCTGATGGCCTTCAGCTACAGTATCAATTCTCAGTGGAAATCCTGATTCAACATCCAGCCAGAGCCAATAACTTAAGCGGCCCGGATGAAAAGCGGTCAGTCGCAATAATTGTGCCGAACGTCCCCCCATCTGACTGACACTGCCTGATACCGGATCGTACAACTCGCGCAGATCATCAATCGGCTGATAAAGTAAAGACGGTAATTCTTTGATGTAAGAACTAAGGGTAATAAGGGCCGGTTTTTCCGGTGTCAGGTAGTACACCACCTTGCCCTTACGCAAAATATCGATGCCGTCGACATCCATCGGCACCAATTGCTCAAGTTGCTGCTGTTCATGCACCCCATGCAGCCAACGAAAGCTGGTGATTTGCTCACCTTTGAATACCACATAAGAGGCATCAAAATTGCTGGTCCGAACAGCATGCTGACTTTGCTGAAAAAGCTGCCATCCCTTAGATTCGGCGTGAAGTGCCGGTACAAACAGCAGGCTGCTGGCAAGCAGCAGCAACAAAGACCATCGCATTAGTTGTTTCCGTCAGGCTCCACATCAACAGCAGGCTGTGATTGCTCATTGAGCAAAGCGGCCTGTTCCAGCACCCGGACTTGCTGATGGTGTGCATTTAATAATTCCTGCAAGCGGCGCTGTTGTTCAAGCATAGCCTGATGAGCATGCTGTTCCAAACGGGTATCCACCGTGGTCTGGCTCAGGCTCACCGGAGTCGCGAAGCCGGCAACAGGCAGAGTTTGCAGCACTGGCAATGGCGACATCAATTCTTGTTCAAACGGCTGCTGGTAATGCTGTACGCCAACCACAGCCATCAGAGCCACACTGGCTGCAATAGCCGTTTGTGCTGTGGGTTTAAACCAGTCGCTATTGGCAGCCGCTTTGAACCTGTGCCCCAGACGCTGCAAAATAGAACCATGCGGCTGCAACTGATGCACCGCCTCTTGCTGCAATCGGGCGGCAAAGTCGACCGAAAAATCAACCTGCACTTGTTTCGGAAGCTCTTGTCGGATGGCAGCACCGATCAGATGGTAGCGTTCGTATTGCTGTTGCAACTGCTCATCATGCAGAAGACGACCAAGTTGTTGCTCAGAGAGTCCCTGTTCATCAATGGCTGCCGAGAGCCAATCCAATGACGATTCAAGGCTCGACTCAGCCGAGTCGGACTGCTGCATTTGCTCGGCAGACTGCCAGTGCTGTTGTTTTGACGACATAGTCATTCCTGTCATTCACTTATGCTTAGCTTAGCAAAGGTTTAAGCTGTAAGTCTATGGCCTCACGAGCCCGGAAAATCCGGCTTCGCACTGTGCCAATGGGACAACCCATCACATCGGCAATCTCTTCATAACTCAAGCCATCCAGTTCGCGCAGTGTGATGGCTGTACGTAACTCATCCGGCAAGTTTTCAATGGTATCGAACACGACTTGCCTAATTTCATCGGATAGCAAAAGCTTTTCCGGTGAATCCTGCTCCTTTAATGCATCGCTGCCTTCAAAATAATCGGCATCTTCAGCATCCACATCGCTGGCCGGCGGTTTACGAGACGCGGCCACCAAATAGTTTTTAGCGCTGTTTACAGCAATCCGGTACAGCCAGGTATAAAAAGCACTGTCACCACGAAAGCCGGGTAAAGCCCGATACGCTTTTAAGAAAGCTTCTTGCGCTACATCAGCCACATCACCATGGTTAGAGACGTAACGCGAGATTAAGTTCGTAATTCGATGCTGATATTTTTTTACCAGCAAATTAAACGCAGCCTGGTCGCCCTGCTGCACACGCTGGACAATTTGCCAATCCAATTCTTGCTCGCTCATCCGAGCTTATCCCCTGTAACCCATTCTACTACTTTACTTTTTTGTAACTGGCGCTCGTCTAGCGTACTGATTAGGACAAAAGGTGTCATAAATAGTTCTGCCCCTTGCAGGAAAAAGTTACAATAAGCGTATGTCATCGCCTTTATCAGCGCGAACCTAACGCAACAGTGTATCTTATGACAGCGCAAAAAGAATACCCATGTGATGTACTTATTATTGGCAGCGGTGCCGCTGGCTTGTCGCTGGCCCTGCAACTGGCTGCCCACGCCAAAGTACTGGTGCTAAGCAAAGGCGCCTTGCGTGAAGGTTCTACCCTCTATGCTCAGGGCGGAATCGCAGCCGTGTTTGACGAGAACGACAGCATTGCCAGCCATGTCAGCGATACCTTGGTTGCCGGCGCAGGCCTGTGCAACAAAGAAGCTGTGCAATTTACTGCCGAGCATGCCAAAGAAGCCATGCAGTGGCTGATTCAGCAAGGGGTGCCTTTTGATCAGTACCAGGATCAGGATGGCAAGGTTAAATACCACCTGACCCGAGAGGGTGGCCACAGTCACCGCCGTATTTTGCATGCCGCCGACGCCACCGGGAAAGCTGTGCAAATTACCCTGGTCGAACAAGTGAAGCAACACCCGAATATTCGGCTGCTGGAGCATTATCACGCCATCGATTTGATCACAAACGTCGATAAAAGCCGTTGCCTGGGTGCTTACATCTGGAGCCAGCAGGTACGGCAGGTCGAAGTCGTCCGTGCCCGCTTTGTTGCCCTGGCGACAGGTGGTGCCAGCAAGGTATACCTGTATACCAGTAACCCGGATGTTGCCAGTGGTGATGGCATTGCCATGGCCTGGAGGGCGGGCTGTCGGGTCGCCAATATGGAGTTTAATCAATTCCACCCCACCAGCCTGTACCACCCGGATGCACCCAACTTTCTAATTACCGAGGCCATGCGTGGCGAAGGCGCTTACCTAAAACGTCCGGATGGCAGCCGCTTTATGCCGGATTTTGACGAGCGGGCTGAGCTGGCACCGCGCGATGTAGTGGCCCGCGCCATTGACTATGAAATGAAGCGCCTGGGGGCCAACTGTGTTTACCTGGATATCAGTCACCAACCGGCCGATTTTATTCTGGAGCACTTTCCAACCATTTATGCCAAGTGCTTAAGTGTGGGCCTGGATATCACCAAAGAACCGATCCCTGTGGTTCCGGCCGCTCACTATACCTGCGGCGGTGTGATGGTGAACTTAAACAGTCAAACCGATATTGCCAACCTCTATGCCATTGGCGAGGTAGCCTATACCGGTTTGCATGGCGCCAACCGCATGGCCAGCAACTCGCTACTCGAATGCGTGGTCTTCGCCCAGGCAGCAGCCCGCCATATCCTGGCTCAACTAGCGAACGCGACTTTACCCGAACATCTACCGCAGTGGGATGAAAGCCGGGTTAGTGATTCAGACGAAGAAGTTGTAATCACCCACAACTGGCATGAGCTGCGATTATTTATGTGGGACTATGTTGGGATTGTCCGAACCGATAAACGTTTAGAGCGCGCTCTGCACCGGGTCGAGCTACTAAAGCAAGAGATTCAGGACTATTACAGCCACTTCAAAGTCAGTAACAACCTGTTGGAGCTGCGTAATCTGGTGGTAGTGGCAGAGCTGATCATTCGCAGTGCCTTGCAGCGTAAGGAAAGTAGAGGCCTGCATTACAACCTGGATTACCCGCATACACTAAGTGATGACAAAGCAAAGCCTACTGTACTAGAGCCGAATAAACCTTAGGCCTGTCGTATTCCAGGCTTAGTTGACAGGAGCTTGTTGCCAGCGGCATTGACGGATGGCTCTGGCCAGCGCACGAAAATCTGCATCGCTGCATTGATCGGCCAAAAGCCAGTACTGCTGCAATCGGCCGGCCGGCGCCTTTTTGTCCGGTGCCGTGCGCCAGCAAAGCCAAATGGCCCAGGGCAACACCAGACTTTTAGCAAGTAGCACACCAGACGGACGATCAGCGGGTAACCACCGAACCTCACCCATGTCACCAAGCAGCAAGGTGTGTGACGGCTCTGCCTGCTGCCAGCTCTGCCACCAAATCCAGGCAAAGGCAAACCAGATCAACAAAAACAGTGCCAGCCAAAGACCTTGCAATGGCAGTAACAGACTTTGCACCAGAGCCGCAGCCAACAAAACCAACAGCAGCCCACGTCGCCATCGGGAGCGACTGACGCTGATGCTAGACGCGAACACGATCCAGAATCACGCCAATCAAACGTTGCAACTCGGCATCATCACTCTTGGCATGCCCCATAAACCAGGCAAACAGATCCGGATCATCGCAGGCCAGCAGCCGCTCAAATACCTGTTTATCAGCCAGGCTAAGAGCATCGTAGCCCTCCTCAACAAAAGGCGCCAACAGCACATCGAGCTCCAGCATGCCGCGTCGGCAGGCCCAGCGTAAGCGTGGTTTACTCATTAATTCCGACATCAACACAATGCTCCTGAGTGAGGTGAGTCTGACCAGTTTGTCTGAATTATACCTAAAAAAGCCCAGGCCGATATGGCCCGGTCGCAGAAGTTGCTAAGAAAAATACGCCCCCGGGGTTGAGCTTTTGGTCGAAATCCCCAATGATCGTCATAATGTGCTCTTTATACGAAGCGTAAACCTATGCAATCCAGCTGGATCCAGGCCGAACAACTGGCCCATCTTTCCAATCAACCAAGCGCTGCCTGCATCGTCCCATTGCCTGGCTTTGATGTACTGCGAGTGCATGGGCCGGATGCTGAAAAGTATCTGCAAAGCCAAACGACTTGCGACTTGCGGCGCCTAACGCCGGATAACTTTTTGCGCGGAGCTCATTGCGATGCCAAAGGCAAGATGTGGTCGGTGTTTCACCTGTTGCAGCAAAGTAACAACGATTTACTGGTAGTGGCCTACCGCGATGAGTTGGCCGCCTCTTTAGCTCAATGGCAAAAATTTGGTGTTTTCTCCAAAGTCAGTTTTGAACCAGGCCAACAGCAATGGGCCGTATTTGGCATTACTGGTGCTGAAGCCGATGTAAATGCATTGGTGCAACAGCTCGGTTTTACAATGCTTGGCAGCGGACAACGACAGCAACAACAAGCCATGCACTTACTGGCCTTAACCAACGATCATTACCTGCTGCTATGCAGTCATCAACAAGCCCACCAATTGCTGAACGATGGCACACTGCCATTTGCGGCGCCCACCCGTTGGTTGCAGGCACATATTCAGCATGGTTTTTGTTATCTGGAGCAAGAAAGCATCGGCCAGTACGTGCCACAAATGCTAAACTTACAAGCACAGGATGCTATCAGCTTTGATAAAGGCTGTTATCTCGGCCAGGAAATGGTCGCCCGGATGAAGTACCTGGGAAAAAACAAACGCGCTGCTTATATTTTGTCGGCCACGGCCAACAGCACTCCTGTTGCGGGAAGTGATATTGAAATGCAGCTGGATACAAACTGGCGTCGGGCTGGCCAGGTCATCAATGCCGTCAATGTGAATCAGCAACTTTGGTTGCTGGCGGTACTGCCGAATGATACAACAGCGAACACACAGCTGAGGTTGGCAACTGAGCCTGAGACGTTGCTTGAGTTGCAACCCTTGCCATACACCCTTCAATAACTGAGGTCTTCATGTCTATTTCGCAAAACAAAGTTGTCGCCATGCATTACAAAGTGACCGATCCACAGGGCACTGAACTGGATTCATCCTTTGGCGGCGACCCGCTGATTTTTCTTTATGGTCACGGCTCCCTGATCCCAGGCCTGGAAAAGGCGCTGGCCGGCAAAGCACCGGGCGATACTTTTAATGCCACCATCGAAGCGGCTGAGGCCTATGGTGAGCGCCATGACCAACTGATTCAATCGGTACCACGCTCTATGTTTGAAGGCATGGACGTGGATGTTGGCATGCGTTTTCGGGCAGCAGGTCCGGATGGACGCGAGCACTCCGTAATCATTATCGAAGTCGGTGATGAAGAAGTCGTCGTGGATGGTAACCATCCGTTATCCGGTATTGATTTAACCTTCGATGTCGAAGTTGTGCAGGTCCGTGACGCTACAGAAGATGAAATCGCCCATGGCCATGCCCATGGCTTGGATGGCACTGCAGGCCATTAATGCCAGTTTAGCTTCGCCCGGCAGCACCGCTTCCGGGTGAAGCTTATTTGCACAAAACTTGACAGCATCGTTAATTCACCTTATTTTCAGTTCTTTTCGCCGCGAATAAACTCAGCCAGCAGGTAGTATGAAAGACAGACTGCTTATATCCATATCCAGTATCCATGGCTCACGCCATTACACCATTGGTAAGCTGCTGCGCCGCTATTTTGTTATCGTTGCTATGATGCTGGGTTTGGTAACCTTCGGCACCATTATTTTTGTCAACTACCTGCTGAACAAGGTGGAACAACACCACCAGCAACAGCTCGCGCTGGAACAGCATACCGAGCAACTGCTAGCCAATATTGCTTTGTTAGAAAGCCACCGCCACAACCTCGAAGATGAACTGGCTGAACGCAGTGATGAAATCTACATGGCAACCAGTCGCCTTGGCGAAATTGAGCAGGCGCTTGGGCTGGATCAGGTCTACAGCAATCAAAACCTTGATCAACGTCTGGATATTGCCACCATCAACTCCGCCGTGCGAAGCACCATGCTGCAAATGATCCCAAGCGGTTCGCCATTGGAGTTTCGGTATCGTTCATCCCGCTTTGGTAATCGTACTCACCCAATTCACGGCAATCAGCGCCATCATCGCGGTGTCGATTTAGCGGCCAACCGCGGTACTCCCATCTACGCACCTGCCGACGGTGTGGTAGAAAGTGTCCGCCCCAGCAACAGCGGCTATGGCAATCTGTTGAAAATTCGCCATGCCTTTGGTTTTGCCACCCTCTATGCGCATTTGCACGAATTCAAAGTCAGCGCTGGCAGCTTTGTTGAAAAAGGCCAGTTGATTGCCACTGTTGGAAATACAGGTGCCTCGACCGCACCTCATTTGCATTACGAAGTCCACTTTCTTGATCGGCCCATTAATCCACAAGCCTTTATGGATTGGGATGCGACCAACTTCGACCATGTATTTGCACAGGAAAGGAGTATTCAATGGGATTCTTTAGTCAGCATGCTGGAAACAAAGGTAAGCAATCAGCTGCTACTGTCATCGCACAAGGCAGCTCCTTCCACGGAAGTTTCCGATTAACCTGCGATATTCACGTAGATGGCTACATGGAAGGGAAAATTAATACCGAAAAAACCCTGATCATCAGCCGCTCCGGCAGAGTGAAAGGTGAGATCATTGCGGATAAAGTGATTATCAATGGCCTTTTTGAAGGTGAGTGCTATGCCAACCATGTAGAAATTCTGCCACATGGTAAAGCTCAGGGCACCATTCACAGTGATGAGCTCAGCATTGAACGAGGGGGCCATTTTATCGGTGAAAGCCAGCCGACCACGGAAGATCAGGTCGTCAAACTGCAGCAGCATGGAGCCAAGGCCGAGTTAACCAACGATAAAGCCAGTAAGAAAGAAAGCTCCGCCAGCTAATTGCCACCATCAGCCATAAAAAAACCGTGCTTTGCAGCACGGTTTTTTATTAAAAAATCAAACAATTAAGCATTATGCACGAAATCTTCACCCAGCTTGATATCCGCTTGCAGGGTTGGCAGCATCTCGTTCATGGCTTTTTGCTCAAAGGCACTCAGGCTGCCAACAGGCAACAGACGCTCAACACCCTGCTTACCCAGCACCAGTGGCTGTGCAAAGAAACGGGCATGCTCCCCTTCGCCTTCGACATAAGCGTACTCAGTAACTTCCACACCTTGTAAACCTTTGACCAGAGACACGCAGAAACGCGCCGCCGCCTGACCCATCGACAAGGTTGCTGAACCGCCACCTGCTTTGGCTTCCACTACCTCGGTACCTGCATTTTGGATACGATGCGTTAACGCAGCCACTTCTTCATCACTAAAGCTAACGCCAGCTACCTGAGACAGCAAAGGCAAAATAGTGGTACCACTGTGACCACCGATCACCGGCACTGTGATATCCGCTGGGTTCTTGCCTTTTAATTCAGCGACAAAAGTCTCTGCACGGATCACGTCCAGCGTAGTCACACCAAATAAACGACTCGGATCGTAGGTGCCAGCTTTCTTGAATACTTCAGCAGCAATGGCAACCGTGGTATTGACCGGGTTGGTAATCACGCCAACCAAGGCTTTCGGACACTGCTCAACAATGGCTTCAGCCAGGGTTTTCACTACATTGGCGTTCACATTGAACAGATCGGAGCGGTCCATGCCAGGCTTGCGTGGCATACCGGCCGGGATCATTACCACATCAGCCCCCTTCAGAGCCGGTGCCAAATCATCTTTACCATAGCCTTTTACCTGCACAGCGGTTGGGATATGGCTTAAATCCACGGCTACGCCCGGGGTAACCGGCGCCAGGTCATACAGGGCCAGTTCAGTCCCGGCTGGCAAGTCCAGCTTCAATAACAACGATAACGCCTGGCCAATCCCACCGGCCGCACCTAACACAGCTACTTTCATTGGAAATCCCCTTGTTCAACTGGTAAGCAGGCATAAATATGCATGCATTGAATAAAATCGCGGGTATTTTACCCCATTTTGAGTTAATTTACTGCACAGACTTTAGTAATATAACACCCTGCACTGACCTTGCCAGAATAGTGCAGTCGTATAGAAAAGTGACCATTATGACCAAGCAATCCAAACAAGAAGCCCTGATCCAGGCATTTAAAAATTTGCTGAAAGAAGAGCGCTTTGGTTCACAAGGCGATATCGTCGACGCACTCAAAGCACTGGGCTTTGACAACGTCAGTCAGTCCAAAGTGTCGCGCATGCTTAGCAAATACGGTGCTGTTCGTACTCGTAATGCCAAGCAGGAAATGGTATACAGTTTACCACCAGAGCTCGGAGTACCGACCACCAAAAGCCCTCTGCGTCAGTTGGTACTGGATATCGAGCACAACGATGTGATGATCATCATTCGTACCAGCCCAGGTGCCGCTCAGTTGATCGCCCGGCTGCTGGACTCCGTTGGCAAAGCAGAAGGCGTGCTGGGCACCATCGCTGGTGACGATACCATCTTTATAGCTCCGATCAGCGTGAAGAATATCAACTTCACACTGGAAAAAGTAACCGAGCTATTCGAAAAAGTTTAGGCGCTAAAGCACCCTGACTCAACCACGCTCAAACTGCTCTAAAAAGCTGACCGAAGGGGCAAAAAACGCCGCCCCGAGGTCGGCCTGGCTGTAATCGAGCAGGCGATCGTAAGCATCAACCGCCAACTCATTTAAACCCAGCCGCTGCCGCATCAGGGTTTCAAAAGCGGTGCTGTCTGCACTGCACGACAACCAGAGCAGTCCTTGTTGCTTTAAATCGGCAAAAGGCATGTTCTGAGTCAGCAGCGGCAATGGCTGCTTGCGATCTTTATCCTGATAAAAACACAGGCTGTGGCAGTCCGCTTCCAACTGCGCCAACGGCAGCCAGTCACCATCGGCTTTATTACGGCCAATAATGGCTTGCTGAGCGGAAACAGGTAGCAACTGCCAGCGCTTAATGTCGTGCCGAAAGCGCTGCAGATGCAGATAACTGCCAGCCGCGAACTGCGGCTCCTGCTCCACAGTCAATAATGCCAGTTCCCGCCGTTTGCGACCACGAACCGCTTCTGGCGCATCAATAAAGCCCGTCAAATCCCGGCCATCCAGATACCGAAAGCCGCGCATTTGCTCCACCAGCTCAACCGCAGGTGCCAACATCTGATAGACCTGCTGTGCCACCAGATAATTGACATCCTGCCGATCAGAGCGGATTTGCAACAGCAAATCAAATGAGTCGGCCGGCATCAATAGCTCGGATGACTCCAATACCGGAAAAGGCAACAAACCGGCTGGCCGCGCCTGAGGATACAAACTATCCCAGTAACTGGCACCAATGGCGACCACACCGGTCAGCATAGCTTCGGAAAAGTGATCAGCCAGTTGGCTGAGCAATGCAGGGATCTGCGCTAGTTGCTGTCTGATAAAGCTTTCTTGTCCATCCAACGCATTTAAAAGCAGATAATCCCCATGCAAATTGGCTTCCGCACAGATGCCCAGTTGCTCTCTTGCCATGCGTTTTGTACTCCTTTAATCCTTGAACAGTGGTAAAGCTTCGCCTTGTCCAGCGAGCTAAAAAGACAATTATCCTATTTCCTTGTGAGATATATCTCACAAACAAGTGCGCCAAAGCGGCAAAAGCTGCCTTACACATCGCACTCTTAATGCATATCTTACTGTTTTATATGAAAATTAAAAATAAAATCCACTTTTACAATAATATGACAACAAAGATTTTTCCTTACACTCGCTGGTTGTCGCCGCTGGTTCAGCAGATAATAGCCATGTCAGCGGATGACAGGTTCAGGATGAACAAGACGCAACAGGATGTCACTTATTATATGTCATTTTAAGTGAATAGCGATGCACAGGGTGTGTGAAGGACGATTCAGGACAGGTTCAGGACGAACCCGCATGATAGGACGACATGCAGGCAATGGAAGCCGGTCAGGATGACCACAGGACTCACTCAGGACGAGTGACCATGGCAAGGTGGCCAGGGCAGGATGCACAGGACACGCAATGGATAGCAAGTGACTTTAGGATAAAGTCAGTAAAGGGACCAGGCAGGACGCCACGATCGACAGGATTTCGATTGACTAGCGCAGATGGAACCCAAGGATGAAGCAGGACCACTCAGGATGAGTGTGAGGCAGCAAGAAGCCGCTTCTAAGGACAACAGGACACGGCTAGGAAGCCAGGCAGGGAACCTTCGGGATGAGGGCACAGGAAGCCAGGCAAGGACAGCAACAGCAGGATGCTGAGCACAAGACGCAAGACGGCCGCTATTTGTAGTGCGGCCGTTTTCTTTTTGGGGCGCCATCGACACCCCCTATTCTGCTACTTTACCGAAGATACAAATTCAGGGTAGGCTTCAATGCCGCATTCGCTGCGATCCACCCCTTCGTATTCAGCTTGCTCGCTGACTCGAATACCCATGACTTTCTTCAGAATAGCCCACACCACCAGACTGGTACCAAAGACCCATACAAAGATAGTCACAGCACCAATTAGCTGACCCGTGAAGCTGCTATCGCTGTTCGTAAGGGGTACCAGCAATAGACCAAACAAACCGACCACACCATGCACAGAGATAGCACCAACCGGATCGTCAATTTTCAACTTATCCATGCCGATAATAGCCCCAACCACTATACAGCCCGCAATGGCACCAAAAATGGTGGCTTGCAGTGGCGTTGGGGTAGAAGGCTCGGCTGTAATGGCCACCAGACCCGCCAGGGCACCGTTCAGCACCATGGTTAAATCAGCTTTTCGAAACAGCACCACTGACAGGATCAGAGCGCCAATAGCACCGGCGGCAGCTGCCGCATTGGTATTAACAAATACGACAGCCACTTCATTGGCATTGGCCATATCGCCCAGCTTTAACACCGAGCCGCCGTTAAAGCCAAACCAACCCATCCACAGGATTAACGTACCCAAGGTTGCCAACGGCATATTGGCGCCCGGAATTGCATGGGTTTTACCGTCTGCGGTGTACTTACCTTTACGGGCTCCCAACAGCAGCACACCAGCCAGTGCAGCAGAGGCGCCAGCCATATGCACGATACCAGAACCAGCAAAGTCAGAAAAACCGAGCTCGCCTAAATCGTACAAACCAAAGACCGGCAGCTCACCCCAGGTCCAACTGCCTTGCACCGGGTAAATTACCCCGGTGAGCACCACAGCAAACACCAAAAAGGCCCACAGTTTCATGCGTTCGGCCACCGCACCGGATACAATCGACATGGCCGTGGCGACGAAGACTACCTGGAAGAAGAAATCCGAAGCACCGGCATAAATGGAGTCACCGGTAAAACCATCTTCCCGCCCGGCAAACTCAGCCAAAGTGCCATCAACATCCAGCTCGGTAATGCCACTTAAAAAGAAGCCGCCCTGATACATCAGCTGGTAGCCGCAGATCAGGTACATGATGCAGGCAATGGAATACAGTGCGACGTTTTTAGTCAGAATTTCGGTGGTGTTTTTGGAGCGCACCATACCTGCTTCCAACATGGAGAAGCCTGCGGCCATCCACATCACCAGGACACCGCACATCAGAAAGTAGAAGGTGTCCATCGCAAATTGTAAGTGATAAATTTGTTCTTGCATGCTGTTTCTCCCTAGATGGCGTCGGCGTCGGTTTCACCGGTACGGATCCGTACCACCTGCGACAGCTCAAACACAAAGATTTTGCCGTCACCAATGCGTCCGGTGCAGGCGGCTTTTTCAATGGCTGCGATCAAGCGATCAACATGCTCATCCAGGGTGGCAATTTCCAGTTTGACCTTCGGCAGAAAGTCCACCTGGTACTCTGCCCCACGGTAGAGTTCGGTATGCCCTTTTTGCCGGCCAAAGCCTTTGACTTCGGTGACCGTTAAGCCTTCAACGCCAATCTCCGCGATGGCTTCGCGAACATCGTCCAGCTTAAAGGGCTTGATGATGGCACATACAAGCTTCATAGATGTTTCCTTCTGGGGTTATCGTTATGGTTGCCATCAGCATAAGGAAGTCGTGTGCCACTTTTTTAAGTGTCTGAATAAGAACAGGTAAATTATATATTCTGCGCTTGGGCATAAAAAAACGCACCAATAGGGTGCGTTTATTCCCAGCGAAAGTGCAGGGTTAGCGGTAAGCGCCGTTCAGTTTAGCCTGCTGCCCGGCAACGAATACCTGCCATTGTTCTATCAATTTAATCAGATCCACCAGGCCGCATTCAGCCTGCAGATTGTCTTCATCCAACGAGAGCTCACTGCCCGCCAGTTTATCTGGCAAGGGCTCATGCTCCAGTTCCAGCAAAGAGTGATGGCAAACCAGCACATCACCATCTTCGACAAACAGCGACCAGTTCTTGCCCTGATACTGCCAGCTGCTGTGCTGACCCAACGCATGTAGCTCCCGCAGCAATAAGTGATAACCGGCCTGATCCAGCACAAACTCATCCAGCAGAAAACGAGCGATGGCATCCTGCTCCGATGGCAGCTGCAAGTTAAAATTGCCGCTGTCCCGGCTGTAATAAAATTCGTAATCCACAGTGCTTACCTCCTGCTCTGGATTATAGCCCAAAGCCAAACACCATGCTGCGCATCCAAAGCTATTTCCGGTCAGGGCATTGATAACAGGATGGCTGGCGCGGGCAACTGGTACCGCGCGAGCAGATCAATTCGGCTGGCTTATCCAGGCTGCGGCTTACCCAATTAATATTAAGGATATTGGCCACACTGATCAGCGGGCTGCGCACCGAGCTGGGGATTCTCGCTCCCCCTCCCTGCGCAATGCACAGCGCTTTCATATCCGCTGCCAGGCTATCAGCATCCACCCCTTGTGCAGCCAGAGCTGGATTGAGATCTATACCAGCACAAAGCACATGTGCATTGCCTGCCAAATCCTTCACCCTTACAGATTCACAGCAATAAATCCGTGGCCGTCCATGCACATCCAGCAGCGATAGTTGCGCTGAGCTGCCCTCGCCAGGCACATCAAACATGCGAAAGACCGCCCAGTGCTGGCAAGGGTCATCCACCGCCCGCATATTGCCCCACGGCAGTGGGATGCCATTGCCCCGGTACACGGCTTTTAGTTTACCCGGCGTATAGGCATCAAAGTAATGCCAATGCGGGTAGCTGGATACCGCCGTCATGCGCCGCATCGCTACCGAAGCCGACACCTCAGCCAATTTATGGCTGCTGATTTCATAACCATGGCGGTCTAGCAACTGGCGAAACGGCACTTTCGGACACAGCAAAGCACCGGCAAAAAAACTGGACTCAAAATCACGCCAGGCATGCAAAATATCTTCCGGCGACACCCGGTCGGTCACCATGACACCGGCGCTGTGCGCTCCCCCAACCGACATCGCACTTTTCACGCCATCTTTGTTGTGCAAAACAGCATGACCAATATGCACCGCCAGCTCGTATTTCAGCCGGGTTGGAAACTGTTGCAACAATCGGTTCAGCTTCAGCGCTTTTGGTGGTTCGAACCAGGACGTGGGCACATTGTTGCTCCGCACGCCCAGCTCGTCCAGCACTTCGGCAGGCGCTTCATCGAACCAGCTGATTTGCAATCCTTGTGCCTTTGCCAAGTGCATTAAATCGTCCACACTCAGAGGCATACGCTTTAAACCAATTTCTTCAGCCGCTCGTTCCAGCTCCGGAAAATGATTCTGGTGGTGCTCCTGGTGTGCCCGAATCAATAACTGAGCAAATTGACGCGAGCTGGTGCCGGTTTGAGAGAGCATTTCTGGCAAGGCTATTTGCAGGATATCTGGCGAAAATAAAAAGCCCGGCTCCAGCGGCATGCCATGAATACCACCACGGCTGCCTTTATTCGGAATAATATCTTCCTGCTGCTCTTCACCGTCTAGAAACCAATCCAGTGGCTTTTGAAAAACTTCAGCAATCACCTCCAGCATTTCGACACTGGGCACCCGCTTGCCACGCTCGATCATCGATAAATAGGAGACCGAAGGTGCATAATCAGGACTGACCCGCACACAGCGCGTCGATAAATCATCCATGGTTAAGTGGTTGCGTTTACGCAAGTTTCGTATTTTCGTACCCAGAAAATGAGACTTTCGCAGCAAGGATTTATTGGCTTTCATTTTGTAAAATTCACACTGTAAAATTTTTATTGTCAAATTACTCTACAAATTAGCCTAGACTAAAAATCGAGCAAGGGCAATAACTCCCTGCCGGTACCCGACAGCACCAGTGGCATGAACCACCGGGCACACCATACGGATAGAGAGTGAGGAAAGACAGATGATGAATACGATGACACAAGCCACCACAAACCGCGATGTTCAACCGCTGATCCAACAGGAGATCAGCCAGATCAATCAATTGAACGAACAGCATGTGCAGCAAGTCATGGCGTATTCCAAAGGCTTGCTGGATAAATTGTTTCCATTGACAGAAGGATCACACCGGGATGTCTGCCAGTACGAAGTCTACTACCAACACTTGCTGGCTTATTTTGCCGATGGTCGTAAGGCCGGTTTGCAGCAGCCTGGTCAGTTTGTCGCTTTGTGTGGCCGCAAAAGCGCTCCGGATGCCATTGTGTTAGAGCATGATGGGCGCCATGTTGAGATCAGTCTGGGCCACTGTGAGCACAGCGATAGCGCCGGCATCAACGATATTCAGATTGAACTGCCCGAGCAACACACCTGGTTCAGCCTGGTGCATGGTCGTCAGTTCGCTGCCACCAGCAAGCAGTTCACAGCACCGGATGGCGAGGATTACCGGATTGATTAAAGCAAAGCCGTTAATCCGGTAAATCCAGCTGATACTCAGTACGAAGAGCCCTGTACTCAGGGCTTTGTACAAAATCGACTAAGGCCTGATTAAAAGCCTGTATTTGGGCAGAGCTCAGCAAGCTACGCCGGCTAAAAGCAAAGTAAATGTCCACAGCGGCGAGAAAGGGTTCCAGGATCTCAAGAGGTGGATTTTGCTGCTGCATCAGAGCAGAACGGCTTACCGTCAGATAGGAAGCAATACCAAGCTTCAGTCGGCCATGGGCCACCAGATGCAGCAACATGGTATCGGACTCTACCATGGTCAACGCATTCAATGGCAAAGCATCCAGCACCTGGCCATAAGAAAACCCACGTACCAGTGCAACTTCTTTCATTGCCAGCGCATGCACATCGCCATCAAACTCAGTATTACAGGGTCGATGGCACAACAACACAATCGCATCCTGCACATAACTGACATCGCTAAACAGAAATTGCTCAGCCCGGCTGTCGGTATGGTACATCACCAGAATCAGATCAGCCCTGCCTTCCTGCACATGATGCATTAAGCGTTTCCAGGGCAAGCGCTGCCAATTTACAGAAAGCGACAACTGCTGGCTAACCGCCCGCAATACCTGGATTGAGAACCCATCCATTTCCCCCTCTGAACTCTGAAAGTAAAATGGCGGATAATCTTCAGCCGCTATCGCAATACGAAGCGTATCTGCTGCAGGAAGGGTGTTTGTTGAAAAGAGGTGTGTGGAGAAAAAGAGCAACCTACAAAGCAGGTAGGTACGGTACCAGGATACCATACGCCGGGGCCAGGAATACCCTCTCAGTCCGGCAGCCATAACAAGCATCCTTCTGAAACTTCCCTGTACTAAGCATAGACACTTGTTAACAAAGCGACAGATTAGAAATGACTAATAACCGTTTCTTTAGACATTTTTCTTCTTAGTCGCCCTACAATCTTGGAATTACTGCAACTGACTTAAGACCTCCGGCACAAAGGGCCTGCCCTTCGCATTCACCGAGGTACCAATGACCAGCGCTTCCAGCATCACTTTCTGATCGCGGCTACGGACTACCTGCTGGCGAAAACCAAAGCGCAGTTTTGAGATGGGCTCATAAGCGACCGTGACCACGAAGTGATCGCCGCTTTGCAAGGGTGCTTTGTAATCCATTTCTGAGCGCACCACCACCAGATTCACCTGCTGACGAGCCAGCTCGGCGAAATCAATGCCTTTGCTGTGCAAAAACTCATGGCGGGCATGCTCCAGATAATTGAAATAAACGCCATTATTTACAATGCCCTGCATATCGCACTCGTAATCACGAACTTTAAATTCAACAGAAAACACCAGGTATTTCTCCACGTCGACATGGTATGGAATAGGTTGGCCAGTGTACCAAGGAATACAGTACAGCTGGTCGGGCATCTGATAGTTATCCCCAAGGAACCTTAAGGATTCGGCTCATCCGGATCCTGCCAATGCGCTTTTAACCGATCGCCTTTACGACGTTTAAAAAACGAGCCGTTGCGCTCTGTCCACTCGCTGTATTTGCGATGCACCCCACGCCGCATGGCAGCAGAGGAGTTTTCCAGGGCATCAATACCCAGCAGCACAGCCACCACCAACAGCGATAACTTGATGGCCGCCGCATCCTGACCGATGCCAATACAAACACCCACCGCAGCCAACATCCAGATGGTCGCGGCGGATGTCACACCCAGCACCATGCCATCACGGGTCAGCATCACACCGGCACCAAGAAAGCCTACCCCGGTGATCACCTGGCCGATAATACGGGATGGATCGGTGACCTCCGTGTTGGTCGAAACCGAGGCGGCAATAAAGACATAGGTACCCAGTACAATTAATATCGAGGTGCGAATACCAGCTGGCTTGCCACGCAATTGCCGCTCCAGCCCAATGACAAAACCACAAAACAAAGCGGTGGCAATTTCCTGCCAGGCCAGTGGGCTTAAATCCAATAGTTCAGACAGTTCCATCACTTGGGCTCTTCTTGTAGCTTCAGCTGTATTGCTTCACCATCCGTTTGACCGCAGTCATGCAGGGGCTGAATACTGGCGATAGCCAGTAGTGGAATGGCCCGCTCACCGCTGGCAGTTTCGCACAGCAGGTACTCCTGTTCGGCCGTATTGCGGGTATCGGTCGCTCTGACTGTCAGCGCAGTGCCATCCAGTAAATTCAACAAGAGCAGCTGACGGCGCAAACAAAAAATCTCTACCCAATCGTGCTGATCGCAATCGATAATCATGATGGTTTCCAAGGCGATTTTATTGATCTGAGTGTAGCTGAGTTATAAACCCAAACAACCTTAACCTGCAGATTTCACCGTCTTATTAAACTGGAATCGCACCAAAGTGGATAGCTAAACCTGCAGCCGGCAGCAAAGCCCTTACTCTGCTTTAAAGTACAGCCACAGATACAAGCCGCCTACCAAAGTACCAATGGGCAGCGCCAGTAAATTTACCAGAGCGACGGGCAGTGCCAGCCGATGCACAGGTTCATGTTGCTTGAGCAAATAGATACCACAAAGCAAGGTTAAAAAATCAATCATTAGCATCAGGTTGACGTGCAGCAAAAATGGGATCGGTAACAGGTGTAAGAAGGGCTGGTAGCTCATGTCTAACAGCCGCAGGTTAAAAAACCAGAGCACGCCAGCGCCACCATAAAGAACGAAAGCCCATCCGGCCATGCGGTATTGATGTTTCGAGAGCATAAAGGCTATCCTTGCGATTGCAGCGAAATGTCATCGACTGCCTGAATAAACATCTATTTTCGAGTGCAGGATGAACCATAGCACAGGTTTGATGCAACACAAAATTCACATAAAAGGATCGCTACCATGCTGAGAGTTCCAAACATCGACCGGCTAAGCTTTACCTTGCTAACCATGCAGGATGCCGAGCTGTTGTACGAAGTGGATCAGGATGAAGCAGTGATGCGCTACTTAAATGGTGGCAAACGCAGCAGCATGGCCGACATTGAACAGACCATGCTACCCCGCATGGCGAAGTACCTGGATCCAGCTCTTGGCTTTGGCATTTGGCAGGTACGCCGGTTAAGCGACCAGGCGTATCTTGGCTGGGTGCTAATCCGGCCCATGGGTTTTGATACCGATACCCCGGCCAGCGATGATGTAGAAATTGGCTGGCGTTTTAAGCGTGCCTTTTGGGGCCAGGGCTATGCCAGCGAAGCAGCCCAGGCTGTGGCTAAGCCCGTACTGGCCGATAAACCCCAGGTACACTATTTATCCGCCATTGCAGTCGAAGATAACCTTGGTTCCATTGGCGTAATGCGTAAGCTCGGCATGCAGTTTGTGAAAAAATACCGCCACCGAGATTCCTTAGGCGAGCTGGATGCTGTGTTGTATAGCCTCAAGCTTGTTTGAGTGACCGGCGCTGCTGCAGCCAGCGCCGCCCCTTCGCCGCCAGCCAGGCAATCAGAATAGCCGGGCTCGACATCAAAAGCGGCAATACAGCGCCAAATGCCAGGCTTAAAGCAGCCACATAGCCCAGTATGATTTCCGGGCGGTGCAAGGGCACCACTAGTGCTAACAGATAAGTACCAAAAAACAGCAGCCCCACCGGCCGACTGATACCATTCAGATACAACA
>NZ_JAFIFQ010000084.1 GCF_020831925.1 Alkalimonas sp. | reverse complement strand
CAAGCGCGCTGATGAACGATCTGATAGCCCATGCCCGCCAATTGCATGATATCGAGATTGTGCAGTTGCTAACCCTTTCCGATAATCAATGGGCCGAGCCCGATCAGCAACACCGCTTTAAAGTGAATACCTTTTTTATTGGCGGTGACACCATCCGTCAGGCCGTGGCAGAAGGCCGGGCCGATTACACCCCTTGCTTTATGTCGGATATTCCGCATCTTTTTACCGACGACATTCTGCCATTGGATGCCGCGCTGATTATGGTGAGCCCAGCCGATCAACACGGCTACCATTCGCTCGGTGTATCGGTGGATGTGGTGGCTGCTGCCGCCAAAGCCGCTAAAACCGTGATTGCTCAGGTCAACCCACGCATGCCGGTGACCTATGGTCAAAGCTTTATTCACCGTGACCAGATTGATCTTTGCATTGAGTGCGAGCAGCCACTGCCCGAACTGCCGCCGATGGATACCGACAATGAGGTCAGTGAACGTATCGGCCAGTACATTGCCCTGTTGGTAGAGGATGGCGCCACCATTCAGCTCGGCGTTGGCCGTATCTGCAATGCGGTGCTGAAGTACCTGGGTAACCACAAAGACCTGGGCGTACACAGCGACATGATCACCGATGGCATTATGGCGCTGATTCAAAAGGGCGTGATCACCAACCGACGCAAAACCTTTCATCCGGGCAAAGTAGTCACCAGCTTTTGCGTGGGTAGCCAGGCATTGTACGATTATGTGCATCACAACCCACATATTGGCTTTTACCCGAGCGAATACGTCAACTCCCCCGCCAACATTGCCCGCAACGAACGGATGATGGCGATTAACAGCGCCATTGAAGTGGATTTGACCGGCCAGGTGGTGGCGGACTCGATTGGCCATCAGTTTTACAGCGGCATTGGCGGCCAGGTGGACTTTAGTCGCGGCGCTTCGATGAGTGTGGGCGGCAAACCCATTGTCGCGCTGCCCTCTACCACCGAAGATGGCAAAACCTCGCGCATTGTGCCGCATATCCGCGAAGGGGCCGGCGTGGTCACCAGCCGGGCCCATGTGCACTATGTAGTCACCGAGTTTGGTGTGGCCTCCTTGCGCGGCAAAAGCATCCGCGAGCGCGCACTGGAACTGATCCGGGTCGCCCACCCCAAGTTTCGTCATCAATTACTGCAAAAAGTGCGGGAACATTACTGGGTGCCCCATTACCAGCAACAAACGCCGGTCGAGGTACCGGAGCTTGGCAAGGTCGGTTTTAAAGAGTTGCGTATTGCTGGCGAAAGCTTTGATCTAAGGCCATTAAACCCATCCGATGAGCGGCGCTTGCAGGAGTTTTTTTATTCACACACCAAAGAAACCCTGCAACTGCGTTACAACGCTGTGCCCACCCAGATGAGCCGGGAGAAATCCTGCAACCTGGTCAGTGTCGATCAATCGAAAGATTTGGCGCTGTGCATCGTGCGGCAAAAAGGCTCGGCAGTGCAGATTCAGGCGGTAGGCCGCTATTACCTGCTGCCTTCGGCCAACAGCTGCGAAGTCGCCTTTGTTACCCGGGAAAAATATCAGGGCCAGGGCATGGCCAAGCGGCTGCTGGATGAAATGATCGCCATTGCCAAAGCGCGCGGCTTAGACGCCATGCTGGCCTATGTACGGGCCGATAACCAACCGATGCTGAGCGTGTTCGAAAAAGCCGGCTTTGTCCGTCTGCCCGCCGATGAGCCAGGTGAAATCACCCTGAAACTGACGCTGCCACCTAAGAGCAAGGAGTAACTGATGCCACTGACCTTATTCAGCCATGCCCGCTGCGCCTTGCACAACCCGGACCCGGAGCATCCGGAGCAACCGGCAAGGCTGCATGCCATTAATGACCAGTTGGTGCGCTCTGGCCTTGAGTATGTGATCAAGCAAGTCGATGCCCGCCCGGCTGAAGCCAGCGACTTATACAGGGCGCACAGCAAGCTGTACATTGAGGAGCTGTTTGCCAAAGCACCCCGTGAAGGCCAGATCTGGCTGGACCCGGACACACCGATGACGCCGAAAAGCCTGCCAGCCGCGCTGCTAGCAGCAGGCTCCGGCATTCAGGCTGTGGATGAAGTGATGCAGGCCGACAACCAACAGGCTTTTTGTGCGATACGACCACCGGGCCATCATGCTACCGCTGATCAGGCCATGGGATTTTGCTTGCTGAACAACATCGCCATTGCCGCCAGCTATGCGCTGGATAAGTACCAGCTAAAGCGCGTTGCCATCGTCGATTTTGATGTGCATCATGGCAACGGCACCGAAGCGATTTTCCGCCATGACGAACGGGTGCTGTTTTGCTCGTCCTATCAGCAGGCGCTCTACCCCAACAGCGGCGATGACACCAGTAGCGAACGGGTGTTGAACCTGCCGCTGCCAGCCGGTTGCAAAGGCGAGCAATGGCGCACCGCGGTGCAACAGCGCTGGTTTGCGGCGCTGGATGCCTTCGCGCCCGAACTTATTTTTATCTCTGCCGGCTTTGATGGCCATGCCGAAGATGAGATGTCGCAATTTTTACTCAAAGAAGACGATTACGCCTGGCTTACCGGGCAGTTGAAACAACTGGCCAACCGCCACTGCAATGGCCGCATCGTCTCGATGCTGGAAGGCGGCTATGATTTAAGCTCACTCGGCCGCAGCGTAGTCGCGCATTTAAAAGCCATGTTGTGAAGACCATGCTGTGAAAGTACAAGTCTGCTATACTAACGCCCGATAAATAACCCGCTGGCTCTTTGCCATCGTCACGGAGCCAGATTAGATGCCTGTTACCGATTTTGCCGCCCTTGCGTTAGCCCCTGCCCTGCTTTCCACCCTGCAGGAACTGAACTACCAGCAAATGACCCCCATTCAGCAGCAAAGCCTGCCGGCTATTTTGGCCGGCAAGGATGTAATTGCCCAGGCGCAAACCGGCTCGGGTAAAACGGCCGCTTTTGCGCTCGGTATGCTAAGTGCCTTGCAGGTAAAACGTTTTCGCATTCAGGGCCTGGTGCTCTGTCCTACCCGCGAGCTGGCCGAGCAGGTGGCCAAAGAGTTGCGCACTTTGGGCCGCAGCATTCACAACATCAAGGTGCTGACTTTATGCGGTGGCGTGCCCAGCAAGCACCAAATCCTATCGCTGGAGCATGGCGCCCATTTTATTGTCGGCACACCAGGCCGGGTGCTCGATCACCTGCAACAGCAACGGTTGGATTTATCTGAGCTTCGCATGCTGGTGCTGGATGAAGCCGACCGCATGCTGGATATGGGCTTTCAGGATGAGGTCGCAAGCATCGCCGCAGCCATGCCTGCCAAGCGCCAAACCCTGTTATTCAGCGCCACCTACCCGGACAAAATCGAACAACTGGCCGCCAGCCTGATGCAACAGCCGGTCCGCGTTTCGGTCAGTAGTAGTCAGGCAGAAAGCAGCATCGAACAACAGTTCTATACACTGGCAAGCAGTTCACGCGAGCAGGCGGTGATGCTGCTCTTGCAGCAAGTGCAACCGGCCAGCTGCGTGGTGTTCTGCAACACCAAGCGGGTGACCCAGCAGCTGGCCGATGCCTTGCAACAGCATGGTTTTAGTGCCAAGGCGCTGCATGGCGATTTGGAGCAAAAAGACCGCGACCAAACGCTGCTGCAATTTGCTAACAAGAGCGCCCGCATTCTGGTGGCCACCGATGTGGCCGCGCGCGGCCTGGATATCAGCGAGCTGGACCTGGTGATCAATGCCGAGCTGGCGCACGACACCGACACCCACACCCATCGCATTGGCCGCACCGGCCGCGCCGGAGCCAAAGGCCTGGCCATCACGCTGGCCGATAGCAAAGACGAGTACAAACTGAGCCTGTTGCAGG
Organism: Alkalimonas sp.; assembly: GCF_020831925.1. GTDB lineage: Bacteria > Pseudomonadota > Gammaproteobacteria > Enterobacterales > Alteromonadaceae > Alkalimonas. The sequence continues at coordinate 3,429 of NZ_JAFIFQ010000084.1, read as the reverse complement.
ATACGCTGAGCGAACCCATCCGGTTGCAACCCCTGCCGGCCCTGAGCTTATTGCAGCAAGCTCCCGCCCAAGCCGAAATGGTCACCATCCAAATCCAGGGCGGTAAAAAGCAAAAACTGCGTCCCGCGGATATTGTCGGTGCTCTAACCCGCGATCAGCAAATCGCCTTTGAGGACGTCGGTAAAATTCAGTTGCATGATTTGTGGGCCTATGTGGCAGTGAAACGCAGTGCGGCGAAAAAAGCACTGCAGATTTTAAATCACGACAAAATGAAAGGACGTAATTTCCGGGCCTGGCAGCTGTAAGTTGTTGCAATACGTCTAGTTACCAGCAAAGGTTTGTATTTAGTGGCCAGCTGGCGTAGATTACTTTTTCACCACTTTATTTTTACCAGAATAAGAAAAGGAAATCTGCATGCACCATTCATTAACAAGGTTGCGCTTACTGCCAGCCTTTGCGGTCGCGGCTTTGCTGCTTGGTTGCGGCCAGCCCCCCCAAACCAATAGCACCGCCATCAACACCGCCGAAAGCACGGCCATTCCAAGTTACAGTGCCCAGGAGTTCTTTGTTACCCGCAGCTACCTTGGCAATGACATCAATCACAGCCAGAATGCCTTGCTGGTGGCCTCGGATGAAAGCGGCGTTTTTAACCTGTACAAAGTCAGCCTGGATGGCAGCAACTGGCAACCGCTAACAGCTTCCGACAGCGATCCACAATTTCCTATCGGCTGGTTTCCCAAGGATGACCGGGTGCTCTTTACCGCCGATCAGGGCGGCAATGAGCTGCACCATCTGTATGTGCGGGAGCTGGATGGCAGCATCCGGGATCTCACGCCTGGTGATAACTTAAAAGCCAGCTTTATGGGCTGGAGTAATGATGGCTCTTTCTGGGTCAGCAGCAACGAGCGCGATAACCGCTATTTCGATTTGTATCGCTACAACAGTGACGACTATCAACGCGAGCTGGTGTTCGAAAACGACGATGGCTTTCTGCTCACCGCCGTCAGTGATGATGGCCGCTGGCTGGCACTGATGAAGGTGCGCAACAATGCCGATGACAACGTCTATTTGCTCGACTTGCAAGAGCAGCCGCATCAACCGCAATTAATCACCCCGCATGAAGGCAATATTTCCCATACGGTGTATGGCTTTAGTCGCGACAGCAGCACGCTGATTTTCGGCTCCAACGATGGATCCGAGTTTGTTCGTGCCTACAGCCATCATCTGGCCACTGGCGAGCAGCAACTGTACAGCGAAGCCGATTGGGACATCAGCTACATAGGTTACAGCAAAGACAATCGCTACCGGGTAGAAGCCATTAATGCCGATGCCAGCACCAGAATCAGCATTACCGATCAGCAAACCGGCCAACCCTTGCAGTTACCAGAGCTGCCAGCCGGCGACTTTCGTGGTATCAACTTCTCGCACGACAGCAGCATCCTTAGCTTTTACTTAAATGCCGACAACAGCCCATCCAATCTGTTTGTCTGGCGCCTGGGCACGCCTACAGCCAAGCGCCTGACCGAAGCATTAAACCCAGCGATGGATGAAAACCACCTGGTGATGAGCGAAGTGATTCGTTTTGAAAGCTTTGATGGCCTGGTGGTGCCTGCTTTGCAATACAAACCTCATCAGGCCAGTAGCGATAACAAAGTACCGGCAATGATTTGGATCCATGGTGGTCCGGGTGGTCAGTCGCGCACTGGTTACAATCCACTGATCCAGCATCTGGTCAATCATGGCTATGCGGTACTGTCGGTCAATAACCGCGGCTCGTCCGGCTTTGGCAAAACCTTCTACCATCTGGATGATCGCCGCCATGGCGAAGACGACTTGCAGGACATTGTCTATGGCAAGTACTACCTGCAAAGCCTGGATTGGATAGACCCGGAACGCATCGGTGTGATGGGCGGCAGCTACGGTGGTTACCTCACCATGGCAGCCATGGCCTTTACCAATGAGTTTGAAGTAGGCATCAATATCTTTGGTGTTACTAACTGGGTACGTACCTTAGAAAGCATTCCACCCTGGTGGGAAGCCTTTCGCGAATCACTTTATGCTGAGCTCGGCGATCCGGCGGTAGATGGCGAACGTTTGCACCGCATCTCGCCGTTGTTTCATGCCGATCGGGTGCAAAAGCCGGTCTTGGTGGTACAAGGTGCCAACGATCCGCGCGTGCTGCAGGTAGAAAGTGACGAGATGGTCGAAGCCATCCGCGCCCAAGGCGTCCCGGTCGAGTATCTGCTGTTCCCGGATGAAGGCCATGGCTTTCTGCGCCGGGAAAACCGTATTTCCGCCCAAGAGGCTTATCTGAAGTTTCTGCAGCAGTATCTGTAACCACTCAGAGGCCAGGCGTTGCCTGGCCTTTTTTTAAAGCCCTACAACGATGTCTGCTGCTGCGCCATGGGTAGTTCATCACTCGCTTCCACTTGCCTGGTAGTGCTGCACCAGATGCAAGCCGGCCGCAATAATCGGCCATCAACCGTATTCCAACTAACATTTATCGCAAGGTGGCAGCAAAGCTATTGTCGCATCAAGATTAGCCCTTTAGGCTGTGTCAATCATCCCCCTTAATCATGAGAGTCCTATGCTTCATCTGACCCGCCCTTTCCTCTGGCTGTTGGCTTGCTGCTTACCCGCCTTCGCCGCAGAGCCAGTGCACCCGCCTCAGTTTCCGGGCAGTCAATACCACACCGAGGTCGCCACCGTAGAACAGATCCTGGGGTACCCGCTTGGTCAACGGATTTCAGAGCCAAGCGCCATTGCCCGCTACTTTGAACACCTGGCATCGGCGCACCCAGAGCAAGTAAGGCTGGTACCCTATGCCAAAAGCTGGCAAGGCCGGCCGTTGTTTTATGTGGTGATTGGCAATCCGACCCATATTGCTCAGCTGGACCGCATTGAGGCTGATATGCGCCGACTGGCAGATCCACGAAACCTGGCAGCGGCAGAGGCCCGCTCATTAATACAACAACTGCCTGCCAGCGTCTGGATTGCCAGTACCTTGCACGGTAATGAAATCAGCCCGGCCGATGCAGCGATGGGGCTGGCCTATCATTTGCTGGCCGACAGCAGTGAGCGAACCCAAGCCATTCTGGCCAATACCCTGGTGTACATTGATCCACTGCAAAACCCGGATGGCCATCACCGCTTTGTCAGCCGCTATTATGCGACCGTTGGCCTGGCACATTCTGCCGATCGCCTGTCTGCCGAGCACAATGAGCCCTGGCCCAATGGCCGCACCAATCATTACTTATTCGATATGAACCGCGATTGGATCTCACTGACGCAGCCAGAAACCCGTGGCCGGGTGCAAGCTTTGCAGCAGATGTATCCGCTGGTTTTTGTCGACTCGCATGAAATGGGCGGCGATATGGGCTATTACTTCAGCCCGGAAGCCGAACCCTATAACCCACATATTCAGGCTGA
>NZ_JAFIFQ010000023.1 GCF_020831925.1 Alkalimonas sp. | reverse complement strand
CCTTCTCGCCTAACTTTTTGTTTTAACTAGCCCATTTGTGGGGATACCTCAGATACGTCAGACCATCGGGCGTCGTAACACGAAACCCTTCATACCCATGAGTTGAATTGAAACAACTAACTTTCCAATTATTTTTTGTACTTCGTGTTGCTGCCGCACTAGTGAGCAGAGTAGTACTACCATGCCCCGGTATATACACGGTGTCAGCATTCCAATAATCATTAACATCCAATACAGCTCCACCTTTAGCCAGTTGAGTCTGTGGATTCAATGAACCTGTGCACGCTTTATTTTGAGCCCAGCTACCGGTAAAAAATATATTATCTGCGCTGGCCATAGTGGTACTGATATAGGCTAAATCCAGATTCCAGTTTCCAAAAAACCGGTTTGCGCTGAACCATCGGTCAGGCCCACCAAAACTTCGGGCTAATCTGACTGGGATAGGAAAGTTACCTGGGATATCAATATCTACTTGCAAAAAGCTCAGTGATCCAGAACTAAGATCAATTTGCTCCCCCATAAGGCCTGTGGTTTCGGCACTAATGTCATATTGGATGGCTAGTTGCTGCAATACATTTCTACCAAGAAATTCTTGCCCACTCTCTGAAAATTGCTGTCGCTGCCATTCTCTCTCCTTCTCATCATCTGATACCACAATAAAATCAATTAAATCAGTATTATAATGTCCGTTATCGACTAACCCTTCTGAATTAATTGTGAAGCTGCATAATGAAATAAGACATAATGACGCGTACTTTAACGATTTCCTACAGAGTAAAAATGACATCTGTGCTCCTAGCTCACTTTTGTGAAGTAAAAATCGGTTAAAAGCAGTCTCATGGCCAAACAGAGAACCGCCCCAAATGAATATGCAAACAAAAAGTTAATTCATCACCAATTATGAGACACAAAAAAATTAAATCAAATTAAAATAAAAAAATAAAAACAAAAAAGTTAAAATGCAGAACATTAACCGATGAGTGTGCAGCCAGTTCACGATGAAGATGCCAAATAGCAACCATAGCCAACCAAAAGCATTCAAATAATCGAATGATCAAGTTTATTTTTGCCGCTTATTGTTCGCTTTTTCCTTTGTTATAGTGACCGCCAAGTTGAACAAAGGAGGAATGCATGGGACTGTTAGTGGACGGACAATGGCAAGATCGCTGGTACGATACCAAGAAATCATCCGGTCGGTTTCAACGCCAGGATGCCAGCTTCCGGGATACCATAGAACCATCGAAACAGGCAGATGCCAGCCGCTATCATTTGTATGTATCACTGGCCTGCCCTTGGGCACACCGAACTTTGATTTTGCGTCAACTAAAGGCACTGCAACCTTTGATTGATGTGACAGCTGTGTCCCCTATCATGCTGGAACATGGCTGGGAGTTTGCAAATGACGACGGTGACGCTGACCCACTCTACGCAGCGAAGTATTTGCACCAGCTTTATACCAAAGCCAAGCCGGATTACACAGGCCGTGTTACCGTGCCGGTACTTTGGGATAAACAACAGCAGCGGCTGGTAAATAATGAGTCCGCCGATATTGTGCGCATTTTTAACCGAGCGTTTAATCAACAGACCGGTAACCGATTGGACTTTTATCCGACCAGACTGCAATCGACCATTGATGCTATAAATGACTGGGTGTACCAAGATATTAACAATGGAGTCTACAAAGCTGGCTTTGCAACCAGTCAGGAGGCATATCAGGAAGCATTTGAAGCTTTGTTTAAAGCGCTGGACAAAGCGGAGCACCTATTACTGGAACAACGCTTTCTGACAGGTGATTATCTAACCGAAGCCGACTGGCGATTATTTACCACCTTGGTTCGTTTTGATGCCGTATATGTTGGCCACTTTAAGTGCAATCAACGTCGAATTGCCGACTACCCAGCGCTGAGTCACTATTTGCGCTCCTTGTACCAATTACCAGGCATCGCCGAGACGGTCGATCTGTCGCATATTAAGCGTCATTATTACATTAGCCATCCGATGATTAACCCCACGCAGGTAGTGCCAATTGGGCCTGAGCTTGATTTCAGCGCTAGCCATAACCGAGGTGACTGGACCTTGCAACAAGTGGTACTGGAACATGAAGACTAACAAAGGTATCAACTACTAGCGTCCATTTTACCGCTGCCGAGCCAATAGCCGTCCCGGAATTTTTCTTGCAAAAATCGCAGTAATTCTGGTTCGGGTATGGCTTTGGCAAAATAAAATCCTTGCGCCAGATCGCAGTGATGCTGCCGCAAAATCCGCAGCTGAGCGCTGCTCTCTACCCCTTCAGCTACCACTCTTAAATCCAACTTTTGCACCATGGCGATGGTGGAAGTAATGATTTGGTAATCGGCATGGTTATCAAGCATGCCAAACAGAAAGCTTTTATCAATTTTTATCGTATCAACCGGCATCTGTTTTAAATAGCTCAGTGAAGAGTAACCGGTGCCAAAATCATCAATGGAAAACCCAAAACCCATGGCCTTTAACAAGTGCATGCTAGCCAATGTTTCAGATACGTTTTTCACCAAAGTACTTTCTGTCAATTCCAACTCAAATTGATTGGCTGCAAGCTGGTAACGATCCAGTTGCTGCTGTAAAAACTCGCATAAGTTTGGATCGACAAACTGATCAGCCGATAGATTAATAGCAATTTTGAGATTGGTATAACCATGATCAGCCAAGCGTCGGGCAATGCCAAAGCAACGCTCAATTACCCAGTACCCTAGTGGCACCATAAGATGTGAGTTCTCAATTACACCTATAAAGTCATCCGGTGGCACCATACCACGCACAGGATGCTGCCAGCGCAACAAGGCTTCAAAACCAAACAAACGGCCAGTAGCAACTTCTATTTGCGGCTGCAGGCTTAAGCTGAACTCACCTTTTTCCAGCGCCACCCGAACTTCGGTCTCCAACTGCAAACGATAAGCAAAAGCTTGGTACATTTCTGCCGTATAATGGTGCCAGCTATTGCCCCCTTTAGCTTTGGCCTGATACATCGCCAAATCAGCCTGACGGATCAGATCTTCGGTGGGTGTGGTGCTATCAGAAGTCAGGCTGATACCAATACTGGTGCCCACCTGGAAACTTTCCTCGCCAACCATTATTGGCTCAGCAAAGGCAGCCAAAACTGTTTCAGCAACCTTATTGGTTTCAGTGGCATGCGACATCTTGGTTAAAATAATAACAAATTCATCCCCACCAAAACGACACACTGTATCGGCACTGTGGATGCAGGCACGTAATCGTATTGCAGCTTCGATCAGCAATTGATCGCCAATTGCATGGCCGCGACTGTCATTTACTTTTTTGAACTGGTCCAAATCCAAAAATAACAGGCCAACGAAAGCTGGGGATTCCTCTAGCGCAGCCAATGCTTTTTTTAACTGGTACTGCAACATGTTCCGATTCGGCAGCCCGGTCAGCAAATCATACATGGCAATGTTTTCCAGCTCTTGTGTATGCTGTTCCACTTGCTCATTCAATACTTCCAATTGCCAGCTTAGCTTTAGCGTAGCGTCATTTAGTGTATCTACTTCATCGGTAAAGAAGGCTGATTGGCGTTCACTATCCAGACGAAAACGACTAAACTCCCGATTAGCTAATAACGGTAAGCGCGCAGCCAATGTCATCAAACGGGCACTGAGTCGTTGCGTAATCGCATAAGTTAGCAGCGCCAGCAACAAAAACGCTAGTAGAGCAATTAAAATTATTCGCTGCTGATAACGCTGATTGGCCTGGACATAATCGGTAATATCTTCTATCAGGATTAAATGGAATTGCCTGGGGTGCCGGGTATCCAGCGGCTGCATATGGGCAAAATAATGTCGATGCCCCGATTGTAGCCGCAGCCCCTGGCTGGCAATGCGGCCAACATCCAGCAACTGCGGCAGCTCGTAATACAATTCATTTAGCAAAGAAGCATTAGAGCTTGATAACAGTCGTATATCGGACGGCCTTGCCGTATCAGTGCTGTGATGACTGACAATGGCAACATCTGCCTGCAGTGAACGATTCAGATAAAACAGAATATCCACCAGTGTTGTCGTCATTGCAACCACAGCCATTTCGCCATCTTCTAGCAATAATGGTACCGCCAGTGACTTTACGCAGTAGTGATCACACAAAATGTCACTTTGTGGCTGCTGCAAGCTAAAAGCTTGCTGGACCAACGTCTCCACGGCTGCCGGAATGGCTGCAGAACTTTGATAGATTACTTCAGTTGCATCGGCATACAACCAAACATGATCCACATTTAAATGTAAATGCAGAGTTTCAATTTGCTGCGAAAGTGCCTGCTTAAAAGCCAATAACCCAGAATCGTGCTTGGATAGCAGACTTAACTCAGCGTAAGACTCCACCCAGATCCTTAGCTGATTTTCAATCAATTGGTTGTATTGACTGAACTGCTGCTCGCCCAGAACACGCTTATGTTGCTGCTGTTGAGTGAATTCATCCTGCACTCGCACCAAAGAAAAGCTAGTCAAACCAAAGGTCATCACAAAAAGTACCAGCAGCATGACAATGAGCAATTTCCATGGCAGGCTGATAAAGCGCCGCATCGCTTAGAACCAGTACATCAGTTGCAGAGCCCATAACTGCCAATAAGCATCTTGGTTGGTGGTAAGATCAGGCAATACAGCAGGTGCCAGCCTGCCAGTTCCTTCCACCCAATGATGCTCCAATTGCAGACGCAAACGCGGTGCTAAATCTTTACTGGCTGCCAGGCTAAAGCTGTGTTGGTAAGCAAAGTAGGCTGGAATACTGCCCTGGCTGGCTTGCATTAATTGATGGCCCCAACGATCATCTTTATTGGCAACGTAGTAATCAAATGTCGCATTGACCCGAAAATCAGAGCTTATTTGATACAAAGCCTGCACATAGCCTCCCTGACCAAACTGCTGCACCTCAAAAGCTGGCGCAAAGAATCCTTTGGTATCCATGCGCTCTTGAAATACCTCAGCCACCAACTGCCAACGCTCTTGCAGGTACTGGGCGTTTAACATAACGCGTTGCACCACAAAGTCAGCATCCAGCAGTGGCTCTGATGCCGCTCGACGGTAACTAAACTCAGAGTCCAGTAAAGACACCCCAAGCGTCCAATTACTGCGTTCAGGTTGCCAGAACAAGCTGGCCTGATGCACATACTTTTGCCGTGACTCGCCTTGCACCTGCTCACCAAGCAATAAACGGGTTTGTTTATCGGATAAAGGCGTTGCACCAAGGCTCCAGTTCATCTCTAGGTGGCCTGCAGTTGTATCTACGCTCGCTTTTAATGCCACACCATCGCTGCTTACGGCAATATCCCTGAATGCATCGAAATACACTGACTGAGGCAGCACGATACTGGGCCGGGTTAACGGAACATCACGGGTACTGGAATAAATCCAATGCTGATTTTTAAAACGCCCAAGATAGGCATTAAGACGCCAGTCCAATTGATTGACCAAGGCCCAGTCGACAAACAGATAATCCAATTTTAGACCATCCGGGTAACGGTTGCCGCCATTCAGATAAACAACCTGCCCGGCTATACGTAAGTTAGGTTGCAGCTGTAAAGAGCCATTTAAACCAAGTTCCGTTAGGGCTAAAGATGGATCGCCACTGCGATTAATAAAATTGCTTTTATCGGCCTGAATTAACCCTTGAGCCAGGAAACCATGCCACTGCCACTCCTGCGCATGAGTTGATGCCGACACGCCTGCCATCAGCACGATGAGACTCGCAGCTAACCTGGAATAAGGCAGAGTCACTGCCTGACGTTGAAAGTTAAAGTATTTCAATGATACGAACCCCTGTGTCCTCAGCACTGATCGAGCTGTAACCAATACTGCCAGGCGTAAGCTGAATCATTTGCAGCAGCTCTTGCTCTGAGCTGACTAATTGCGGCCGGGTACCTATCCCGGAAAAACTTAATCGATTCCATATATTATCCAGCTGATAAGGAAACATCCGTAGCTGCTCCTTACAAAAATTTTGATGCAAGGGATGATCGCTGCTGAGCACAAAAACGCGTACAGCGCTGCCATCCGGCCATTGTGTCTGACGCATGCTGAACAAGGCACGAAGCTGCGCTGGGCTTAACTGCTTCAACTCGACCGAAGGATGGGCAATAACCTGTACCGCCTGGCTGGAAAGGCTAAAAAAGAGAACAAAAACCAAAAAAAGATATTTAAACATGCTGCACCGGTACCAGAATTCCAGACACGACCAAAGTCCGCCAGTGGCCAATTGGATCTGAATACATGTGAAACTAAACACGGTACGATCAGCTGCCTTGTCATCCTGCAAAGCAGGGCCTGTCGTACATACTTGTTCATTTCATAGGAAAAACAGTGTCATAGCAAGCAGGATCATTCTTTTATTCGTTTATTATCACATCCCTGTTGACTGAATGCGCAAAAATTAGTTTTTTTGTTCGATTTTTCACCAACTTAGCAACTAGAACTTTGGCATTCAGCGGTCGTACTGCGTATACTGAGAGGGTAATTAACTAACCCAAGCTGCCAGCGTCTAAGCAGCAATCAGAGTAAACACAGGCATCTGACCTGGTGTTTATTGCGTACTGTTCAGCCAGTCATTCATCTTTTAGGCAGACAAAGTCTATGCGTTATACTAATACAAAAAACTTCCAACATCAGCAGCAGGATAAAGTCGGCGTTTTACTCACCAACTTAGGAACACCGGATGCGCCAACACCCAAGGCATTGCGGCGCTATCTGGCCGAGTTTTTGTCCGATCCAAGGGTGGTGGAAGTGCCTCGCTTGCTGTGGTGGCTCATTTTGCATGGTGTCATCTTGCGCATTCGCCCACGACGTTCTGCTAAGGCTTACGCGACTGTGTTTACTGATCAAGGCTCACCGCTGTTGTTTCATACTCAGCGGCAATGCGATGCCGTTCGGGCGCAACTGCAAACAAAAGGCCATCAACAGCTCGAAGTCGCCTTTGCTATGCGGTACGGCAACCCCAGTATTCAAAGCGCCTTAAACGAGCTCTTCGCTAAAGGCGTTAGAAAACTTGTGGTACTGCCATTGTACCCCCAATACTCAGCTTCAACTTCGGCCTCGACCTTCGATGCCATTGCCAGGGACTTTATGCAACGCCGTTGGCTGCCAGACTTGCGCTTTGTCAGCCATTACCATGATTTCCCTCCTTATATTGAAGCTGCCGCTCAACAAATCGAAAGCTTCTGGCAACACCATGGTCGACCAGAAAAGCTGCTATTCTCGTATCATGGCATTCCAAAACGTTATTTGTTAAACGGTGACCCATACCACTGCGAGTGCTACAAAACTTCTCGCTTAATCGCTGAGCGGCTTGGATTGACCGAAAACGAGTATATAACGTCATTTCAGTCACGCTTTGGCCGTGAAGAATGGTTAAAACCCTATACCGATGAAACACTCAAAAGTTTACCACAACAAGGAATTAAGCATGTTCAGGTGTTTTGCCCTGGTTTCTCTGCAGACTGCCTGGAAACCATTGAAGAGATAGCTGAAGAAAACAAAGACTATTTCCTGCATGCAGGTGGCGAGCAATACCATTACATTCCGGCACTAAATGATAACCCGGCTCATATCGATGCCTTGTGTCAGCTGATTGAACAAAACCTGGCTAATTGGCAGGTAAGGCCTGATCCAGAACGTCAGCTTAGGGCTCGTAAAATTGGTGCCAATCAATAGCACAATGGTAAACGACTATGACACCAAGGATTGAACCTGAATTTGGGTCAGCACCTTTACTGAAACGAAAAGACTTCAGCACTGCGGCTGAAGAGCGTTCTGTATTGAAAGTCAAATCGAAACGTCGCTATTGGCCTTGGTTGTTGCCAATAGCCTTGGTTTTAACTGCCGGGGTTATTTGGCAGGAAATTCGCACCAGCTTTTATCAAGCGCAGCTGTTGCATACTTATGCCAACCGACTGGACAGCCAACTGGTTCAGAGATCTAGCAACGCCATTCAATTCCCTATTTCAGGACCGTATAACCAGCAACGAGGTTATAGTCTGGCACCTCAATGGCAGTTCAACCTGACAGAGAAGGGATTTCACATCACTGAGCAAAGCGAGTTCTCGCCAAGCTTATTTCGTTACAGCAAGTGGGGATTTTTTCCACCTTATCAAGAAAAACAACAAGCAGGCTTGCAGATCAAAGACTGTCAACTCGACACCATCTATCAGTTTGCCTATCCACAGCGTCAGTTTGACAGCTTGCTGCAAATGCCAGCCATCATGCCGCAGATGCTGGCGTTTATTGAAAACAAAAGCATTCTAAGCGCAGAGTCGCCCTTTCATAATCCGGCGATTGAATGGCCACGTTTAGGCTCAGCCATGCTTGGCCAAGGTCAACAGTGGTTGGGCCGCAATGGCAATGCTGCCGGAGGCGGTAGTACCCTTGCGACCCAACTGGAGAAATACCGACACTCACCTGCAGGTCGAACCCACGGACTGACAGACAAATTCCGGCAAATGCTTTCTGGCAGTGTGCGCGCTTATCGGAACTCTCCGGTAACGGCAACTCACCGCAATCAACTGCTTTTGCATTATATCAATACGGTACCACTGGCAGCAGCACCAGGCTTTGGCGAGGTTCATGGTATAGCCGATGGCCTCTGGGCCTGGTTTGGCAGCGACTATCATCGCATTAGCCTCCTGCTGAACGAGCTGGCAACCACCGAAGAAACTGCTATTGCCTTAAAACAAGTGCTGGCACTGATGATCGCGCAGCGCCGCCCATCGTTTTATCTGCTGCAAGGTCATGCTCAGCTCAATCAACTGACCGATTTGTACCTACAGTTGTTGCTTGAAGAACAACTGCTTTCACCAGAGCTGGTAGCCTTGGCTCACAAAACCCCGCTGGTCGTATCGCCACACGCTTGGCAGAGCATGCATCTAAATCAGGATCCTAAAGCCAGCCACTTGGTTCGTCAGCAACTGGATCAGTTACTGCAACTTCGCTCCTATGACAGTGACCGACTTGATCTGCAAGTAACAAGCAGTTTGCACCTAGGCATGCAGCAGCAGGTTGGTCAATTTTTACAGCAACTGCGTAATCCACAGGTTGCTGCGGATCATGGGCTGGTAGGACACTGGCTGCTCAGTGCAGAACAAACGAACAAAGTAGAATACAGCTTTGTGTTGTATCAGCGTCAGCAGGATGGTTATCTGCTCAGAGTACAGACCGATACGTCTTTAGCAGCCTTTGATTTAAATAGCCAAAGCAAACTGGAGCTCGGTTCAACAGCGAAACTTCGAGTCCTGGTCAGTTACCTGGAAATTATTGCCGAGTTGTATCAGCGCTACGCCGGTGAGTCGGCAACTGAGCTACAGCTACTGGATATCGCACCTCAGGATCACATTAGCCGCTGGGTTATTGACCAACTTTTGCAATCGCCAGATGTAGATTTGTTGCGCTTGCTGGAACTGGCTATGGAACGTCGTTACAGTGCCAGCCCGGCGGAAAGTTTTTTTACCGGAGGGGGCTTACATAGTTTCGGTAACTTTATGGCTGAAGACAACAACCGCAACCCCAGCCTGCTGGAAGCAACCCGGGAGTCCATTAACCTGCCTTTCGTTCGGTTACTGCGTGATGTCATCAATTACAGTATTTATCATAAAGACACACAAGGTCAGCAACTGCTGGCGGAAGATGATGGTACTCGCCGCTCCAACTACCTAAGCAGCTTTGCCGATCGGGAAGGAGCCAGTTACCTTCAGCAATTCTGGCGTAAGCATCGTCAACAGGATACCAGTCAACGCTTGCAGTTGCTGTCACAAACCGCGCGGCAACGCCCGGACCGACTAGCCGCTATTTATCTGTGGTTGCATCCACAAGCCAGCCAACAACAATTGGAAGACTTTCTTGCCAGGGAGTCCAGCGGTGGCATCAGCAGCAATCAGTTGGAGCGCTGGCATCGAAGCTTTTCCCGGCGGCAGCTTAGTCTGCCAGATCATGCCTACCATGCCAGAGTTCATCCACTCGAACTCTGGTTGGTTGGCAAGCTACAGCAAAACCCAGAGTTGAGCTGGCAAGAAATACTGGCTTTGAGTACCAACGAACGCCAGGAAGTCTACCAATGGCTGTTTCGCACAAGGCATCGAAGTGCCAGGGATAATCGCATCAGTATTATGCTGGAAATCGAAGCATTCTGGGATTTGCATTACCGCTGGCAGCAATTGGGTTACCCCTTTGACCATTTGGTCCCCTCATTAGCCACAGCTCTAGGCAGCTCTGGCGACCGACCTGCAGCGCTTGCAGAACTGATGGCCATTATTATGAGTGATGGGATACGCTACCCAAGTCAGCCAATACAGGAATTGTTACTAGGAGAAGACACCCCTTACCATACTCGCTGGCAGCAAGGCCATCAACAAGGGATACGCGTCATGGACTCAGAAGTAGCCAGCGTGCTGCGCCAGGTGTTGCATCAGGTAGTACAAGACGGTACTGGCAGACGCTTGCAGGGTAGTTATCTGCTGCTGGGGCTTACAGGCGGTAAAACCGGTACTGGCGATAACCGTATTAGTACCGTTGACAGTCGGGGCAATCGTATCGATCAGCGGAGTCTGAACCGCACGGCTACCTTAGTATTTTATTTAGGCTCGGACTACTTTGGGACTTTAACCGCTTATGCCGCAGGTGCTCAAGCGGAGCAATTGCGCTTTACCTCAGCACTGCCCGTTCAGGTGCTTAAGAGCATGGAACCGGTGTTGCTTCCTTACTTGGCACAGGGCTGCCCACCTCAGCCATAACCACCTGATTGCGTCCCTGCGCTTTAGCTCGGTACAAGGCGGCATCAGCACGGGCTAACCATTGCTCCCAGTTCTCGCCGGGAGCCAAAATGGCAACGCCAACAGAAGCACTGACCGTATGCTGACTGCTGTGCAGTTCTTTGTCTATCACACCACGCAACTTTTCGGCCACAGCCAATGCTTCCTCTTGCGTAATGTCTTCCAGTAAAACAACAAACTCTTCACCACCAAAGCGATACACTTGATCACACATACGGGTGTGCTTTTGCAACAACTGAACCAGCTCCACCAGAACAGCATCACCAGCCTGATGGCCTTCACTGTCATTAATCTGCTTAAAGAAATCCAGATCAAACAACAACATCGCAATTTCATTATGTCTGCTGCGCCGTCCTGATCCTGCAGCAAACTCCAGTGCTTGATCCAATTGACGACGGTTAGCTGCACCTGTTAACGCATCCTGAGCAGCCATTGATTCTAACTGGCGGCGCTGCACCAACATCCGGTAAGCAAACACATAAGAAAAAAAGCTGGTCACAGCGCTGGTCACCACAAAAGAGACCAGTTGAAACCCATCCATAAATATTTTGCCGGGTAAGAGCGCAGCAAGCAGCAACAAGGTCACCAGCACCAGAAGCAATAAAAGCAATGCCCGCAATGGTGGCACCAAAAAGAAAATAAACACGATAAAAGGATAGGTCCAGAATAAACCAACTGGCCCCAGGCCAAAGACCACGATCACCACACCAGCACAAAACATGCATGCAACGAAGAAACCAGCAGCTTTGGTATTGCCAGTCAGCCAGGCATAAGCTACAGCTGCCAGCGTGGACACAACAAGAATACTATCTACCGCAGCAATCAAATAACTGCCATCCCAGTAACGATAAATAGCATAGGGTGTGACGCAGACCAACACCATAATGCCAACCAGGCTTAGCATGGCTAAGTGAAAGTCTCGCTGCAATCGGGCAATCAAAACGACCTCGATGTTGAAATTATCGACGCCTACTATACGGACAAGTTTAGCTGCTGTGCAACCTTAACTTGTCAGAGCTCTGGCCAACTGCTGATACTCAGCAATGACCCAATCGGCCTGAGAGGAGAACTGGTGATTATTCGCGTTCAGCAGTAGACAAGACTGAGCGCCAGCATTGGCTGCGGTCGTCAAATCAAAATGATAATCACCGACATAAAGCAAGCGCTGCACTTCGGTTTGGTAGTGGGCTGCAATGCGATATAAGCCTTCAGGATCGGGTTTGGCAGCACAGTCCTCCCGTGTCAAAACCAGAGAAATTGGGATCTGCAATTTCTGGATCATCAGCTGGGTCGCAGCCCGCATATTACGCGTTAAAATTGCCGTCGGAATGCCTTGCGCCTGAAATTGATTCAAACACTCCAGCACGCCAGGTAATAATACCGACTGCTCGGCCGCCTGCATTTCATGGCGATAAATGACCCCAGCGGCGTGCTGTCGGCTAATTTCATCCGGCAACATGGCCATCGACTGCAACAAATCACTGGCATCATGCCAACCCAGCTCCTGGCGAATGGCAACAAAGTCAAGCGGGCTGTCGACCAGAGTACCATCCAGGTCAAAGGCTACCACATCAATATCTGCTCGTATTGAGCTTGTCAGCATCCGCATGTGCATCTACTCCGGAGACATCATGAATGAACTACAAAGTGCCTAGGAGCGATCCCCAAACAGCCATTGCCAGAAGCTGCGTTTACGCAACTGGTGATACTCAATCCGTAATCGGTCAATTTGCTGCAGTTTTTGCTCAGCCTGAGCTATCTGACCACTTAGCAAAGCTTGTTCTACCCCATCTAGCTTCACAGCTACCCGCTGAAAACCTTCGATAAATTGCTCAGCCAAATCATCCCGCATCGGGGCTTGTTGCGCAGCAACTATACCCTGCTGCATTTGGCGTACATGCACCAGACGCTGTTCAGTCGAGTCTGATTCTACTGCCTGACGATACTGAAATGAGAAGGTTTTCATGATCACCTCCAGGCTATCCGTCTGTGAGGTATAACCATACAGCTGACTACTCCAACTCATCATAGCTAATAGCAAAACGGCAAAGCTTAATTTCATGGGGCTACCTCCGGAAAAATATCGCTAAGATCCTACCATGTCACTTCCAGCAAGCCTAGCTACAACGAAACTGGTATACTTGCAAAAAAACACCAGGATCCATGTATGACGCATTTTCCAGACGACGCCAATGGCGATATGTTGCAACTGCTGGTTGAGTCCGGCTTTAGACTGCAACAAGAGATTGAGCTTGATTTTTATATCTTTTTTAAACGGCAGGACAAAGCAGAAGCAGCCCTTTCTGCATTTACTGAGCAGTACCCACAAGTCAGACTGCAACTGGCCTTGGATGCTGCCAGTCAATGGGAGCTTAAATTAAGCAAGCAGCTGCCGTTAAGCTACCAGGCAATAACTGATTTTGAAACCGAGCTGGAAGCCTTGGCCAAAAAACTTGCTGGCAAATACGATGGCTGGGGTGTTCAGGAGCCTGACGAGCCCAACTAAATTTGTACTTTAACAGCCTGGCGCTGATAGTACAGGATCAGCGCAATTAAATAGACTTGCAGCACAGCAGTGCCCAACAAG
Organism: Alkalimonas sp.; assembly: GCF_020831925.1. Lineage (GTDB taxonomy): Bacteria > Pseudomonadota > Gammaproteobacteria > Enterobacterales > Alteromonadaceae > Alkalimonas. Next base: position 39,237 of record NZ_JAFIFQ010000023.1, on the reverse strand, counting down.
CCCAGCAACGCCTGCCACTCCAGGTACTTTTCGGTGTAGACATAAAGTGCCAGATTGCCCACAGCAAAGGCGCTCCAGCTAAGAGCTGATACCCCGGTGGCATTTTTTACTCGCAGTAAATGTACCACCTGCACCAAAGTCGCCACTGGAAATATAATTGCAGGTATCATCCCCACCCAATCAATCCAACTCATGTACCATCTCCCCGGGTTGAAGGCCTATATTGCAAAGCCTGGTTTAGCTAGCAAAAGCAAGCCATAGGCTGCGGCCACTGAGTAGCAAGCTGATAATAAAGACAAGGCCACCCAACATATTTTGCCGCCAGTTATTGCGGTAACGCCCAAGCATTGCCGTGTTCATGGCGGCCAGTAAACAAAAGGTAATCACTGGCAACAAAATACCATTGGCCACCTGCGCAAACCAAATCACCGACACGGGACGCAAACCCAACGAAGAAACCACCACGCCAATCAGAATGATGGTGAGCCAGGTCAAGCGAAAGTGCAGGTTCGACAGCTGCAAAATCCCCCTCAGCGCATAAGCAGCTGCCAAAGGTGCCGTGACGGCAGAGGACAAGCCTGCAGCGAGTAAGCCAAGCGCCATCAGATAAGTCGCTCGTTGGCCAAATAAAGGCTCCAGCGATACCGCCAGATCAGCGGCATTTTCAATGGCAAGACCTCGCCCAAAGTAAGCCGTAGCAGCAGTTGAAACGACAGCTAGCGAAATGAGCCCACCCAAAGGGATTGAAGTGCGCAAGTCGGCATTGGATTGCTGCAATGCCTCCGCTTTATTCTGCACTCTCTGCCATTTATTGGCTGAACTGGCTGCATGCAAGAACAGGGAATACGGCACCACCGTAGTGCCGATTAATGCAATCACTGTCAGTGTCGCACCGCTTGGAATAGTGGGTAGTAACAGCCCTTGCAGCATAGCGCCATAATCTGGTCGGGTCAGCAACATGGTACTGACAAAAGCCAGGCTCATCAGCAACACCAAGCCAATCAGACAGCGTTCAATCAGCCGATAATTGCCGTGCCACAACACCGATACTGCCAGAGCTCCAATCAATAAAGCCCATGGATTAAGCCCTGTATAAGTGCGAATGCTGCTGATAAAGCGAGTATCTCCCCAGATAGCATCAGCCCCTAGGCTGGCTCCAGTAATATTCCCGCCCTGATAAGCACTGTTGCCAATGACGATGGCCGCTATTACCAATAAAAACAATAAGAACTTCAGTGCCGGTTGGGCCACCAGTTGGCGCAGGTTTTCTCCAAGCCCCATCCCTGTAACAATACCCAGCCGAGCAGCCATTTCCTGCAAAATCATGGTAGCCAGTACAGAGAACAACAGTGCCCATAGCAAAGCATAACCATAATTGGCTCCAGCTAAAGAGGCAGTGACCACAGTACCTGGACCAATAAATGCAGCGGCAACCAAGGTAGCGGGACCAAGTCGAAACCAGGAGTTCATGGCTTAAAGTGTCCTTGTAAAACCAGTAATGTCACCTAGTATGCCTTTAGCAAGCCACAATGCAATCCTTGGTCTGAGATGATCGATCCGAGTACTATTGACGTAATAAAAACAATAATCGTCGCCACGCCTAATCAACAGGAATTACCTTTGTTGCCAAACCACAGTAAGCTGCCGATTCTATTCTACGATGGACGTTGCAGCCTCTGCGCGAAAGAAATTACTTGGCTAATGCCTCGTCTCAATGGAAAAATCGTACTGAAAAACCTGCACGATGATGACTTTGAAAAGTTTCACGGGGTTAGTAAAGTCAGCATGATGCAACAGTTGCACCTGTGGGACGGCCAGCAGTTTATCATTGGTTTCGATGCCAGTTTGTATTATTGGGAATTAGCTGGATTTCACCGAACCACCCGCTTGCTTCGTTTGGCACCACTTTATGCTATCAGTTGCTTTAGCTATCGCTTGTGGGCCCGCTGGAGGGAAAAAAAGGGTCTATGTCTGCTCAACGAATGAATCGAAAGCATCAGCACAAGGTTCGTACAAGAACGCTGTCCTATCAGGATGAGCAATTATTACAACGCCATCTTCAACTAGCACCGCAGTTGCACGCGAGTCATACGTTGCGTCGACAGTGCCAGGAACGTTTAGAGCTAATGCATCAAGCTGGGCTAATTAAACATGGTGCTTACCTTTTTTGGGATACCCTCCTTAGTATGCCACTTTCCTTGGAGAGATTTACCGAGGAAATAGCCAATCCTTCGCCACAGGCATACAAGTACCGCCGTAAAAGTCCTTGCTTATGGTTGATTAGTCTTAGCACCCAACAGGCTAGCACTTCGGCTCATCACCCTATTGAATTAGCGTCAACTAAAAAAACTGTTGATAAATAAAGCAATTGGCTTTCTAATTGATAGTTGCTACTTTTAAATGGTCGACTCTGATTCTGGACTGATATGTTTGATGCACCTAGCGCCCCTTGGTTTGGCTCAACCTGGCCTAAATTATTCGACTACAGGTTATTCCTGAGTGCTGTTCTTATCTGCTTGCTACAAACGCCGGCAGCCTGGTCGATTGAAACAGATCCCAAACTAGAGCACCAGCTGGATATGTATCTGAACAACCTTAATCAAGATCAGGAGCTTGCTTTGCAGCAGCTGCAGCTCATGCAGCAACAAATTCAAGTTACCACGCCTCCGGCCTCCGTCACACGCCTGTATGCAATGAAAGTGTTTTACTATTTATACAACAACGATGATGAACAATTAATGGCCGCTCTTGACAGGCTAAGCAGTTACGCCAGACAGCATCCCAGTCCGGATGTGATGGCCGAGGCCCTCGCTACCCACATTGAAGTACTTTCAATCAAAGGGCAGATGAATGAAGCCTACCAAACCATTGTTGAGTTGGAGTCGTTTCTGGAGTCTGTGGTACAGCCTCGCATTCGTTATTATGCCAACAATCTGTTAGGCCGGATTTACATCCAGGACAATCAGTTTGAGCTGGCAAGTAAGCATTTGCACGCTGCGATGGAAGCCGTTCAGGAAACCGATGATGAGCGTACGGCTATCCGGCGTACCTATTTACAAAGCCAGCTGGCGCAACTTCATGCGGATATGCAAAATCTTGAGCAAGGGCTTGAGCTTATCAATCAAGCCATTGCGGGTGTGCCAGAAAGTTTAAAGGACCATCTACCAGAGTTCTATTTGACCAAAGGTTACATCGAAGGTGAGCTTGGTCATCATGAAGCATCCATTCGTACGCATTATTTAGCGCTGGAACAAGCCTCTGAACTGGGCTATCAGGGCATAGCTCTGCTTAGCCTTAATAATATTGGCGCAGCATACATACTCATGCATCAATATGAGCAAGCCATTGAGCCGCTGCTGCAAGCCAAAGAGCTGGCCATTGAGCTGGAGGATGAATATACCCAACAACTCGTATTGCTCAACCTCGGTTATATTGAAGTGATGCAAGGCAATCATGACGAAGGCTTGCAGCAAATGCGCAGCGGCATCGAGTATTATAGGGAGCATGGTCGTCGCTCTGATTTAGAACGCTTCCTAACGGAGTTTGCCAAAGCGCTAAATCATGCAGGCTATCATATCGAAGAGGCCGCGATACTGCGTGAACAACGGGATCTGAACAAAGAGCTGTTCCAGGCTGATAGGGAGCGCATCCTCGCAGAGATGCAACAACGCTTTCAGGCCAGAGAGCAAGCGCATCATATCCAGCGGTTGGAACAAGCCAACGCTCTGCAGGAACGGACCATAGAAAACAAGCAACTGCAAAACCGGCTCATCTTGCTGGCGGCTTTTGCTGCTGCTATGGCCGGTATTCTGATGTGGCTACTGTACCGCAAGGTCCGCCACATTAACCGCCGACTAAAAGAAGCCAACAAGCAGCTGGAGTTTCAGTCGCTGCGTGACCCATTGACAGGCCTGTTCAATCGGCGGTCATTTCAACAGCGAATGGCCAAGCGTTGGCAACAAAAAGAACACCGTCATCATGGCGAAGAGCGTGACGCTTTGATTTTACTTGATATTGATTTCTTCAAACAAATCAATGATCAACATGGCCATGCCGCTGGTGATGACATCCTGACAGAGGTTGCAAAACGCCTGACCCAGTCACTACGACAACATGATCAGGCCATTCGCTGGGGCGGAGAAGAGTTTCTATTGTATTTGCACCGTATCAAACCAAAAGATTTAAATACATTGGTGGAGCGCACTTTGTATTTACTGGCCGAGAAACCCTTTATGGTGAATGGCCAGCCGATCGTGGTCACCGCCACCGCTGGCTTTATTACTCTGCCATTTGATGATATTCCGGAAGAGAAACTCAACTGGGAAAAAGCCCTGCAATTGGCTGATCTCGCTCTTTACTCTGGCAAATCTAAAGGCCGAAATCAGGCTTGCGGCGTCACCGGCCTTCACGTACCCTTAATGGAAATCATGACGAGCTTTGATGTGGAACAAAATCAGCCACTGACACTGCAACAGCTAAAATGCAGTGAAGTCGCTGGGCCTAAAGTCAATCGTTCGTAATCGCTTTAACTTTGGGAGAGTTCAGGTGCAAGAAGAACTGCGTATTAAAATCCGAAACCTTGAAGTCAGTGATTATGCGCAACTAAAGCGCCTGATGGACCGGATTTACCCCGAGCTAGGTGGCGCCTGGCCTAGACATACCATCGAAAAACTAATCCAGGATTTTCCGGATGGACAGTTTTGCGTGGTGGATCACGAAAATATTGTTGGCGTTGCGCTTTCCTTGCAGGTCGATTACGACCGCTTTAGCAACCCACACACCTACGATGAATTAATCAGTCAGCGGATGACCATTCTGAATAATCCACATGGTGATGCTCTGTATGGCCTGGATGTACTGATTGATCCGGATTATCGTGGTTATCGCTTAGGCCGTCGTTTATACGAGGTAAGAAAAGAGCTGTGCCGTCAGCAAAACCTGCGGGCTATTCTTGCCGGTGGCCGGATCCCAGGCTACCAGCAACACAGTAATGAAATGTCGGCCGCCGACTACCTTGAAGCTGTAAAGCGACGCGAGATTTACGATCCAATCCTGACCTTTCAACTTTCCAACGACTTTCAGTTAAAGCGTTTGCTGAAAAAGTACCTGCCAGAAGACGAAAAGTCCCAAGGCTACGCTACCTTGCTGGAGTGGAACAATATTTTTTATGAACCACCAGGTCGCCTGATTGAAAGCCGTAAAACCCAAATCCGGGTTGGCGCGGTGCAGTGGCAGATGCGCCAGGCCACCTCCGTTGATGAAGTATTGCAGCAGGTTGAATACTTCGTGGATGCCCTATCCGATTACAAAAGCGACTTTGCGCTGTTTCCGGAGTTTTTTAACGCCCCGCTGATGGGCCTGTGCGACAACAAATCCAATCAGACCGAAGCCATTCGTTTTCTGGCCGGCTTTACCGAGCGTTTTCGGCAGGAAATGTCCAATATGGCAGTTAGTTACAACATCAACATCATCACTGGTTCCATGCCTTTGCTGCTGGGTGATGACTTGTTCAATGTCAGCTATCTTTGCCGGCGCGATGGCACCGTCGAAATGCAAAGCAAAATCCATATTACACCACATGAACGCCGGGACTGGGTCATCCAGGGAGGCGATAAACTGCAGGTATTTCAAACCGATGCCGGTCGTATCGGCATTCTGATTTGCTACGATGTGGAGTTCCCGGAACTAAGCCGTTTGCTGGCAGAACAGGAAATGGATGTGCTCTTTGTGCCCTTCTGGACCGACACCAAAAATGGTTACCTACGGGTGCGCCACTGTGCTCAGGCCAGAGCCATTGAAGACGAGTGTTATGTGGTGATTTGCGGCAGTTGCGGCAACTTGCCTTCGGTCGATAATCTGGATGTGCAGTACGCTCAATCGGCGGTATTCTCCCCGTCCGACTTTGCGTTTCCGCACGATGCCGTCATGTCAGAAACCACACCCAATACCGAAATGCTGATGTTCTCCGATCTTGATCTGGACCGCTTAACACAAATTCGCAATGAAGGCTCAGTCACGAACTTAAAAGATCGACGCCACGATTTGTATCAAGTAAGCTGGCTTGGCAAACACAGCATGAAAGAGACCCCGTCCACATGAAGCTTCTGATCACCACTTTGGCCCTTCTGGCACTGCAGTCCTTGCTGGTTTTCAAACTAAGCACCGAGCTGGTACCAGCATCCATACTGCAGCTGTGGCTGCTGCTACCAGCCGTGGCTGCAGCTGGTATTTGTATTTTTTTGCACCTTCGTTATCAGTTAAACAAGCTATTTCCGCTGGCCGCTCTGCTGATACACCTGGTGGCTTTGCTCCCCTACATTGGTCTGGTGAATAACCCGGCAGAGGGCGAGCGCGCCATCCTGATCCTAGCCATGGTGCCGCTTTATCAAAGCCTGGCGCTGTTAATTGTGGGTCTGATTGACTATGTTAGGCGCCGAGAAGCCAATAAACGCCTGGCTGCCCAGTAAGCAGCCAGTACAAGCAGATCGTGTTCCATCACAAAATCAGATACACTTAGCCCATGGTGGTTTATCCCTTTCTCCTATGCATAAAGATCATATTTACGCCGAGCCTCTGGCGCATATTCAGGATTTTCGCTTCGACGATCAGGTAGCCGATGTCTTTCCGGATATGATTCAGCGCTCAGTACCGGGTTATCAGAGCATTATCCAAACCATAGGCCAGTTAGCCAGCCGCTACCAGCAAGTCGATAGCCACTTTTACGATCTGGGCTGCTCTTTAGGCGCAGCCAGTTTGGCAATGCGGCGCAATATCAGCGTTGCGGGCTGTAAAATCATTGCGGTTGATAACAGCGCGGCTATGGTGCAGCGCTGTCAGCGCCATCTGGAGGCTTTTCGCTCCGAAGTCCCGGTAGAGGTGATTGAAGGCGATATCCGTGAGTTGGCGCTTAGCAATGCAGCCATGGTGGTGGTGAACTTCACGCTGCAGTTTTTAGCCAAGCAAGATAGAGCCAGCTTGCTATCTCGCATTTATCAGGCGTTAAAGCCCGGCGGAATTTTGCTGTTATCTGAAAAAATCATTAGCCCGCACTCCTGCAGCAACCAATTGCTGGTGGATTTGCATCACGACTTTAAGCGGGCCAATGGCTACAGCGAGCTGGAAATCAGCCAAAAGCGCACCGCACTGGAAAATGTGATGCAGCCCGATAGCATCGACCAGCACCAGCAGCGCTTGCAGCAGGCTGGCTTTGAAGAAAGCACCGTCTGGTTCCAGTGCTTTAACTTTTGCTCGATGATTGCTTTTAAACAGCCTTGAGATCAGCATGACAGATTTATTTACCCCTTTTTACCAGCAAATCGCCGGCAATCGACTGGCTCACTGGCTTCAAACCCTGCCCGCTCAACTGGCGCTTTGGCAAAAAGAGGCTCTCCATGGTGATTTTCACCGCTGGCAAAAAGTGCTGGCACAACTTCCAGCGACCACTGTCTCGTGCAAAGAATTAGGTGATACCATCACGCTCGGTCTTGACGAGGCGATTGATGAGGGACAGCGTAAGCGCATTGAACATTTATTACGCCAGCTGATGCCCTGGCGCAAAGGTCCATTCAACATTCATGGCATTCATATCGATACCGAATGGCGCTCAGACTGGAAGTGGCAGCGTCTCTTGCCCCATATTCAGCCACTGAAAAACCGCTTTGTGCTGGATATTGGCTGTGGCAGCGGCTATCACCTATGGCGCATGCGCGAAGCAAAAGCCGATTTTGTTGTCGGCATCGATCCTTCGCAGCTGTTTTATAGCCAGTTTGAGGCCATCAAACACTTTAATCCGGATCCAAGGGTGCATCTGTTACCGATAGGCTGTGACGAACTGCCTGAACTGCAAGTCTTTGATACGGTCTTTTCCATGGGAGTGCTCTATCACCGTCGCTCGCCACTGGAGTTTTTACAACAGCTGAAAATGCAGCTACGCACGGGTGGCGAGCTGGTACTGGAAACCTTGGTGGTGGAAGGCGATGAGCACACCGTTTTGGTTCCCGGTGAACGCTACGCCAAAATGCGCAATGTCTGGTTTATTCCAAGCTGTGCTGCTTTGTGTCACTGGCTAAAACGGCTTGGCTTTAAAAGTCCTCGTGTAGTGGATTGCAGCCCAACCAGCTTGCAAGAGCAACGAGCCACCGCCTGGATGGAAAATGAAAGTTTAATTGATTTTCTCGACCCAAATGACCATAGTAAAACCATTGAAGGTTACCCAGCGCCGCTTCGGGCTGTGATTGTTGCTGAACGCTAACGGCCGGTTACCCAAAGGAGAGCGACTGACTTATGCCCTATCGCCCTAAAACCACCATCGAACAATGGCGTATCCTGCAAGCAGTTGTCGATGCCGGCGGCTATGCCCAGGCTGCTGATCTACTCAATAAAAGTCAGTCTTCTTTAAACCATGCGGTGGCTAAACTACAAAGCATGCTGGGTGTCGAGCTGCTGGAAGTGAAAGGTCGTAAAGCCTTTTTAACCGAAGCAGGTGAAGTGATGCTTCGGCGCTCCCGCATGGTGACCCAACAAATCGAAGACTTGGAGCGACTCGCAGACACCATTGATAAAGGCTGGGAACCAGAAATTCGGATCGCGGTTGAATTGGCTTATCCTAAGCATTATCTTTATCAGGCATTGCTGAAATTTTACCCGCAAAGCCGTGGCAGCCGGGTGCAAATTATTGATTCAGTGCTCACCGGAACAGCCGAGATTATCCGCGATAAGAGCGCTGATCTGGTGATCACAGGCCAGGTGCCCAAAGGCCATCTTGGTGAACCCTTGTATGTCACCCGCTTTATTCCTGTAGTTGGTAGCAAGCATCCTCTTGCCGACCATAGTAAGCTGGATCTGGCTGAGCTAAGCCAACAGCTGCAAATCGTGATTCGTGATACCGCGCAAAAACCACAAGAGCAAGGCGGATGGTTGAAATCCGAACAGCGCTGGACCGTTGATAATTTTTACGAGGCCATCGAAATTCTGCAACTGGGTCTTGGCTTTTGCTGGCTGCCAGATTACACCGTGCAAACGGGTTTAAAAGACGGCAGCCTGAAGGTACTGCAGCTGGGCAGTGGTGGAGAAAAGCTTGCCCCCATGGCCTTATTAAGTCCATACGAAGAACAATTGGGCCCCGGCAGTAAGTTACTACGTCAGTGCCTGTTAGCAGCCCATCAATCGGAACAAAATAGGGAGAATCTATGCACGATCAACAGCTCAGGGACCTGATGGTTCAGTCAGCCGATGATGCCGTTAACTACGCTAAAGAAGAATTTCAGCTCGAGCTGGATTTTAGCCGGGCTAGCTTGCTGCAACTCGACACCTTGGTGTCCGCTTTGCATCAACGTCAAAAGAAACAAGCGCATGCACAGGACTTATTGTTCACTTTATGCACCATTCTGGGAGCCTACACTGGCGAAGTCTTTCGCCGTGAGCTGGGTGGTGAGTGGTTTCACGACAAAAGCACTCAGGATGCGCCTTATCTTTGCCTAACCTACCTGGACAAAGAATTTCCATTTGCATCAGTTGTTTACCATAAGATCATACAGGATGACAGCATCAGTGTAGCCGGCTATGTCGAACAGGCAATGGCAAATGCTACCCAGTAATGCTTTTGTCGCAATGATTATGCAGGTAAAATAGCGTCCATTTTCAGCCCTTGTTCAATTGAGGAATGCCGTGAGCAACCAAAATCCATCCCTAAGTTACAAAGACGCCGGTGTCGATATCGATGCGGGTAACGCCCTGGTCGATCGCATCAAAGGTGCTGTCAAACGCACGCATCGCCCTGAAGTCATGGGTGGCTTAGGTGGTTTCGGTGCCCTGTGCCAAATCCCGGCTGGCTACAAAGAGCCTGTATTGGTCTCCGGCACCGATGGTGTTGGCACTAAGCTGCGCTTAGCTATGGATTTAAAGCGCCATGATGGTGTTGGTATTGATCTGGTTGCCATGTGCGTCAATGATTTGATCGTACAAGGTGCAGAACCACTATTTTTCCTCGATTACTACGCCACTGGCAAGTTAGATGTGGAAACAGCTGCGACTGTGGTCGAAGGCATTGCCGATGGCTGTGCACAATCAGGCTGCGCTTTAGTCGGCGGCGAGACCGCTGAAATGCCTGGTATGTACCATGGTGAAGATTACGATATTGCTGGGTTCTGTGTTGGCGTGGTCGAAAAGTCTGAGTTAATTGATGGCAGTAAGGTGCAAGCTGGCGATCAACTCATCGCCCTCGCGTCATCCGGCCCTCACTCCAATGGCTTTTCTTTAATTCGCAAGATCTTAGAAATTAGTGGCCAGTCAGCTGACACAGAACTGGCAGGCAAGTCCATTGCCGATCATTTGCTTGAACCAACCCGTATTTATGTGAAAAACCTGCTTAGCCTTATTAAACAACAACCGGTGCATGCCCTTTGCCATATCACTGGTGGTGGCTTTTGGGAGAACATTCCCCGCGTCTTACCACAAGGTAGCAAAGCCGTAGTTGATGGGTCTAGCTGGGAATGGCCAGCCATTTTCACCTGGTTGCAGCAGCAAGGCAACGTAACAACCCATGAAATGTACCGCACCTTCAACTGTGGTGTTGGCATGATTGTGGTGGTTCCTGCCCAGGCATTGCCAGCCGCTATAGAGATGTTGCAACAGGCTGGTGAAGTGGCCTGGCATCTGGGTGAGATTCAAGCTGCTTCAGACAGCGAAGAGCAAGTCATTATCCGTTAAGGGCAGCTAAGGGTAGGCATGAAATCCATCGTTGTACTGATATCAGGTAATGGTACGAACTTGCAGGCTATTCTGGATGCCTGCGCTTCCGGCTTTATCGCCGGTAAAGTAACCGCCGTTATTTCCAATAAAGCCGATGCCTATGGCCTTATCCGGGCCCGTGAGGCCGGCAGCAGTGCCCATTGCCTGGCCCATAGCGATTTTGATAACCGTGAAAGCTACGATCTGGCATTGCAGCAGCTGATCGAGCAGTTTGCACCCGATCTGGTAGTACTAGCGGGCTTTATGCGCATTCTGACGCCAGGCTTTGTGCAGCATTTTTCCGGTAAATTATTGAACATTCACCCATCTTTGTTGCCCAAGTACCAAGGCTTGCGAACACACCAGCGTGCCATCGAAGCAGGTGACCAAATGCACGGTTGCAGCGTGCACTTTGTTACTGAGGAGCTGGACGGTGGCCCTGTGGTGTTGCAAGCCAAAGTCCCTATTTTTTCTGACGATGATGCAGAAACAGTGGCCGAACGGGTGCATGAACAAGAATATCGTACCTACCCTTTGGTGATCCGCTGGTTTTGTCAGGGACGTTTACGTCAACAAGGCCAACAAGCCTTGTTGGATGATGAGCCATTACCGCAATACGGATATGCCCATGACGATGATGAGTACGATCTCTGAATGGCGCCTGCGGGCGCCTTTTTTATGCTTGCCACTTTTGGTAATGCCATTAGCAGCTGAGCCTGTTTCGGACGAGCTGCCACTAGAGCTTGCCCCGTACCAAGCCGAGTATGTGGTCTACCGTAATGGCCGTAGCCATGGTAAAGCCGAGCGTGAGCTGAAAAAGGACGATGGTGTCTATACCTTACGTTATCGTAGCGAAATCAGTTGGATGGTGTTTCGTGATCGTAGGGAGGAGCAAACACAATTTACAATGCGTGGTTCCCAGGTGCAACCGCTCGCATATCAGATGAACCGCAGTGGCACAGGTCCAAGTCGTAATTATGTACTCACACTGGATCCAGTCAAAGAAGAGTTACGAGAAGGCAGTAAAGGCGAGCTTAAATCCCACAGCTGGGATGACAACTGGCTGGATCAACTTAGCTACCATCAGCAACTGGCCATAGATCTGGCCGCTGGTAAGCGTTCCTTCAGCTATGAAGTATTGAATCGACGGGGCGACCCAAAAACCTATGATTTTCGGGTGGTCACCAAAGAGTTACTGCCACTACCCTACGGCAATGTGATGGCCTACCGCATTGAGCGCGTTGAAGAAGACTCTGATCGGCAAATTTACGCCTGGGTTGCACCGGATCTTGACTACTTACTGGTACGAATTTGGCACGGTGAAAACAATGTCGAACAAGTTGATGTCCAGCTGCATAAAGTACATTGGCAGCGCGCAGATGAAACTGCGGCTGCCGGGCAGCGTTAAATAGGCTCACCATAACGAAACAACTGACTCTCGCCCGGCTGCATTTTATGCCACTGCTCATTTAGAGTTAGTGGCTCGGTTGCTATCACAGTTACCACGTCCTTTGGTGTGGTTTCGCGGGAGAAATCAATATCCACATCCACATCCGATAAGCGAGCGATGCCGAAAGGCGCTCGCCGGGTGATCCAATGTAATTTGCTGGTGCAGTAGGTCAGCAAGTATTCACCATCGGTCAGCAACATATTAAACACACCCAACTGTTGCAGTGTTTTGGCTTTTTTTTGCAAGAAGCGAAAAGCAGCCTTACGCGAGCGCGGTTTGTTTGGGTAGCGTTTATCCAGCTCACTCATCAAATAGCAAAAAGCCCGCTCACTGTCGGTGGTACCCACTGGCTGAAAACGTGCCACCGGCAGGTCTTTGTAATCGTGCAGCTGACCATTGTGGGCATAGGTCCAGTAACGCCCCCAAAGCTCCCGGGTAAAAGGGTGGGTATTTTGCAAGCTCACCCGGCCACGGTTGGCCTGACGAATATGGGCTACGACTGCACAGCTTTTAATTGGATAATCACTGACCAGTCGGGCAATCTCCGACTCATAACTTGGCAGTGCATCTTTAAAAGTGCAGACGCCTTTGCCTTCGTAAAAAGCCACACCCCAGCCATCCCGGTGCGGACCTGTCCGGCCACCCCGCTCTTTTAACCCTTTAAAACTAAAACAAATATCGGTAGGCACATTGGCCGACATCCCGAGCAATTCACACATGAACCACAAAACTCCTCTGATCGGCAGTCTTACTGCCACTGCGCTAAAAGTGAGCCAACCGACTATACTTTCCCGTATCAGCTGGTGTAAAGCGCTTTGTACGAGCAAATGTCGGACTGCCTTTGAAAGACTTGCAAGTTGTTGTCGAAGATTATACTCTTAGAGCATTAGTGGTCAGACCTCTTAGGAGATAGATATGGAAGGGTTTGTGTTTAGCCTGATACTACTGGTTGTGATTGGCATTTTAGCTTATTACCGAGCCAGTCTAACGCTGTTCACAGCTGCAATAGCTGTTACCCTGGCAGCAGGTACTGTTGCCGGCCCAGTCGGATTGGCCAGTTGGATTGTATTCCTGCTGATTGCCCTGCCGCTGAATGTCGCTTTTATTCGCCAGAAGCTGCTGACTCAGCCGCTGCTTGGCGTCTATCGCAAGATCATGCCGGAAATGTCCAGCACAGAAAAAGAAGCCATTGATGCCGGTACCACCTGGTGGGAAGCTGATTTATTCCGTGGCAACCCGGACTGGCAGAAGCTGCATAACTTCCCAATCCCCCGGTTAAGTGCTGAAGAACAGGCTTTTCTGGACGGCCCGGTCGAAGAATTGTTGGATATGGTTGACGACTGGGAAATCACCCACGACCGCGCCGATTTATCGCCTGAAGTCTATCAGTACCTGAAAGACAAAGGCTTCTTTGCCATGATCATTAAAAAGCAGTATGGCGGCCTGGAGTTTTCTGCTTATGCACAGTCCTGCGTGCTGCAAAAGCTAACCAGCAAGAGCATGGTCTTGTCCAGTATTGTCGGCGTGCCCAATTCATTGGGCCCAGGCGAGCTGTTGCAACACTACGGTACCGAGGAGCAGAAAAACCATTACCTGCCCCGCTTGGCGAAAGGCCTGGACGTGCCTTGCTTTGCCTTGACTAGCCCGGAAGCAGGCTCAGATGCAGGCTCCATCCCTGACTTTGGCATTGTCTGCAAAGGCCAATGGCAAGGTAAAGAGGTACTGGGCATGCGTCTTACCTGGAACAAGCGCTACATCACGCTGGCGCCTATTGCGACCGTGCTTGGCTTAGCTTTTAAACTGCAAGATCCAGACAAGCTATTGGGCGATAAAGAAGATTTAGGCATCACCTGCGCGCTGATCCCCGCCGACACCCCAGGGGTGAAAATTGGCCGTCGCCACTTCCCGCTGAATGTACCATTCCAGAATGGTCCAACCCAAGGCAACGATGTCTTTGTACCGCTCGATTACATCATTGGTGGTGCCAAAATGGCAGGCCAGGGCTGGCGCATGCTGGTTGAGTGCTTATCCGTTGGTCGTGCAATTACCCTGCCTTCCAACAGCACGGCTGGCATTAAAGCTGCCGCGATGTCGACCGGTGCTTATGCCCGTATTCGCCGTCAGTTCAAAATCCCTATCGGTAAGATGGAAGGCGTCGAAGAAGCCTTGGCCCGTATTGGTGGCTCCGCTTACATGGCATGCGCTTCCACTACGATGTCCGTCGGCTCCATCGACTTGGGTGAAAAACCCTCGGTGATTTCTGCCATAACCAAGTACCACATTACCGAACGGATGCGTCTGGCCATGATTGATGCGATGGATGTGCATGGCGGTAAAGGCATTTGCATGGGGCCAAACAACTACCTGGCCCGTGGTTATCAGGGTGCTCCGGTTGCTATTACCGTTGAAGGCGCCAATATCCTTACCCGCAATATGATCATCTATGGTCAGGGTGCTATTCGCTGTCATCCTTATGTGCTGGCCGAGCTGCAAGCTGCCTACAACGAAGACAACCGTGCTGCAGTCACCGCTTTTGATAAAGCCTTGTTTGGTCATATTGGCTTTGCCATCAGCAATTTCTTCCGCACCTTCTGGTTGTCATTGACAGGTGCCGCCTTTAGCAGTGCGCCTTACAGTGATGCGACCGCTAAGTACTACAAGCAGATGAACCGTTTCAGTGCGGCCTTGGCATTGATGTCGGATGTCGCTATGGGGACTCTGGGTGGCGATCTGAAGCGTCGTGAGCGAATTTCAGCCCGGCTTGGAGATATTCTGAGCATGCTGTACCTGACCTCCAGCGTATTAAAGCGCTTCCAGGATGAAGGCCGTCAGCCACAGGATCTGCCTCTGGTGCAATGGGCCTGTGAAGACAACCTGGCCAAAGCTCAGCTGGCGCTGGATGAATTATTTGATAACTTCCCAAACCGTCTGGTTGGCGTGTTGCTAAAACGCGTGGTCTTTCCGTGGGGTCGTACGCTGAGCCGTCCAAGCGATAAAGTGGAGCACCAGGTTGCCCGCATTATGCAAACACCTTGTGAAGCCCGCTCGCGCTTGGGCCACCACCTGTATCTGGCTGGCAAAGACAACAACCCAATTGGCATGGTGGAGCAAGCATTGCGTGATGTACTGGCGGCGGAGCCTTTGTTTGACAAAGTCACCGAAGCAGCCAAGAAGCGTCTGCCTTTCTTCCGCTTAAACGAAGTGGCCGACTTAGGCCTGGAACTGAAGGTCATTTCCGAGCAGGAAGCCCAGGTCTTACGTCAGGCAGAAGTCAGTCGCTTGCGCACCATCAATGTGGATGACTTCGACTTTAACTACCTGGCTGCCGATAAAGCGTTGTTGGCTTCAGAACAACAAAGCTCAGCGAAGGTGAATGCCGCTTAACACCCAGTCTACTCTTTGACAAACCCGGTGCAAGCCGGGTTTTTTTATGTCTGAAAATATTAACAAATCCAGCAATCCTTCTTTTATACCTTAGCAATTGCTAAAAAATTTAATGAAAATGACACAAAAGACTTCTATAGTAACGGGTCCATGCTGGACGCCATGCGTACTTCACTTGGATAGGCTAAACACTTACCAGGACGTACTGCCGTACCACGTCATAACCATTAAAATAATACGGATACCGAACGATGAAACAACTACTCTCACTGGTGTTGATACTTTGCACCTTTGGTTTGTGGGCGCAAACCCCCATCGCCTACTGGTCGCAAAACTTCAATGAACTGCCGGATGGCAGCTTTGGCTTTAATCCCGACTCCTTTCCTCAACAGCCCGATGTGGGCGCAGGTATCATTGTCCTGACCGACTTTAACGAGGATACAGCAGCCAATGGTAGCTACATTACCATTCAGTCCTTTGCCGGCAGTACCATCAATGCCCTGCCAGGTTATGCTGCCGGAGGTAGCCTGTCGGTGCAAGGTGGGCCTGGCACCAGCAACAATGGCGCAGCTATCGTCCTTCAAATCAGTAGTGAAGGTTATCAGGACTTACAGCTTAGCTGGTCGCAACGAGGCACTGCCACAGGGTTTAATGAGCGTCGTATCAGCTGGTCTGTTGATGGCGAGAACTTCACAGATTTTGCAGTCGATTCAGGTGCCCTTGGCAGCAGCTTTCAACTACGTAGCTACGATTTCTCCGCCGTCACTGAGCTAAACAACCAGGCCAGTGTGTACTTTCGAATCGAACTGAATGGTGCCAGCAATGCCACTGGCAATAACCGTTTTGACAACCTGCTAGTCACGGGCACCCTGACAGCCGATGCCGATCGTATCGTCGTGTATCAGCGTGATTTTGCCAGCAACCCGTTTGAAAAAGGCTGGCAACAATGGAGTCTCCAGGGCGAGCAGCAATGGCAATGGGATGGTGGTTTTAATAACGTCAGCTTCTCTGGCTTTGTCGACGGCAGCTGCAGTGCCAATGACAGTTGGCTGGTATCACCAGCCTTTGATGTTGATAGCCAGACCGGTGAGCGCCTGGCCATCGATATCGCCCGCGGCTTTGCTGGCGTCAATAACCTGGATATTTACTATTCCACCCAATTCAGTGGTACAGAATTAAATCCTGGTGACTGGGTCTTACTCACCAGCATTAGTCCGAATGACTTTAGCAGCAACAATGTACCCGTGCGCTTTGATGGCTTTGAGCAACTAGCAGCATTGAATGGACAGGTGCATCTGGCTCTGCGTTATCAGTTTGATAGTGGCAACTGCAGCACCTGGCGCCTGGCCAATATTTTGTTAACTGCAGAAAATCCGGTTGAGCCCGTCATTTTTTCCTGCGATAACCCAGTCAGCCGTATTCACCAGATACAAGGAGCAGGCTTCCAGAGCCCACTGCAAGGTGCAGAAGTGCAGCTGCAAGCTGTAGTGACTGCGGTATTCCAGCAAACCGACAACGGTGGCCTCGGTGGTTTCTATTTGCAGGAAAAAGATCATCATCAGGACAGCAATCCGATGACATCCGAAGGTATTTTTGTCTACGACAATGGTTTTGGGGTACCGGTGCAACTAGGGGATCTGGTGCGGGTTCGTGGAACTGTCGCTGAGTTTTTTGAAGAAACGCAGCTGTCCAATGTCAGTGAACTGGCTGTTTGTGCTAGCAATCGCCTTCATATGGTGAGTCCGGCCGAGCTTAGTCTGCCAGTAAGTAGCTTCGAAACCCTTGAAGCAATCTCGGGTATGTGGGTACAAACCGCCGATGTTCTAACCGTCACCGACGTCTTTAATGCGGTGCGCTTTGGTGAGTTTACCGTGTCTAGTGGTCGCTTGTACAATCCTACACAGATTGTTACGCCGGGTACCGAGGCACAAGCGGTAATGGCCAGTAACCGACTGAACCGCATCATCATTGATAATGGCCTGACCGGCGTCAACCGCCAACCTTTTATCACCGGTGAAGATGGCGTGTCTGAGCTTTCCGCTTTCAACCCAATCCGCAATGGTTATCAGCTGCAGGCTGGTTTTGAAGGCGTGATGAGCTATGCCTTCGGCGCTTACCGACTGCGCTACCTGAGTACACCCAACTTTATCACCAGCAGCAACCCAAGAATGGATGCCCCTGAGTTGGCAGAACAAGGTGATATCAAGGTAGCGACTTTTAATGTCGAAAACCTGTTTACAACCTTCGATCTACCAGGAAATAGCTGCGGCCCTAACGCTCTGAGCTGTCGCGGTGCCCGTTCAGAAAGCGAACTGGCACGTCAGCTGGATAAGTTAGTTCCGGCTATTCAAGGGCTGGAGGCCGATGTACTGGCCTTGATTGAAATTGAAAACGATGCCGACGACTCCACACTGCAACATCTGGTGTCCGCATTGAACGATGCTGCCACAACCCCTGACTGGAACTATGTTGCTACCGGCTGGCTTGGCACCGATGCCATTAAGCCAGCCTTTATCTATCGTGCCAATCGGGTTAGCCTGGCAGGTGATTTTGCCGTGCTGGACTCAAGCGTGGATCCAGACTTTGATACTTCCCGGCAACGCCCGGCGCTGGCACAAAGTTTTGCCACAGAGCAAGGTGCAGTATTTACCGCCGTTGCCGTGCATTTACGGGCAAAAGTCTGTGGCAACGCCAGCGGTATCAATGCAGATCAAGGCGATGGCCAGGGTTGCTGGAATAACTGGCGTACCAAATCAGCCGAAGCCATGTTGCGTTGGTTAGAAACCGATCCTACCAACTCCGGCAATAGCGATATCCTGGTGCTGGGTGATTTTAATGCCTACGCCAAAGAAGATCCGCTGGCCGCTATGGAGGCAGCTGGCTTTGTGAACTTGGCGGTGCAAAGCAATGATGGCGATTACAGCGTGTACAGCTACACCTTTATGGGTGAGTCCGGCAGCCTGGATCATGCCTTTGCCAGCCCATCCATGGCGGCTAAGGTGTTAGCAGCCAGGTCCTGGCACATCAACTCGGATGAAATTCCGGCCTTTAATTACAGCGAAGGCCCACTGCCTGGCGGCTTGGTAAAACCGGATAATTTCTATGCGGCAGATCCGTTCCGTACCTCGGATCATGATCCATTGTTGATTGCCTTGCAACTGAGTGAACCATTACCACCGCTTGAAGCAGAGCTCAGTGTTATCCGGGTAAACCGGGCCCGCTCAGGCGCTACTTTGGTTCAACTTCGGATTGAGGGTGAAGCGGCGGGTTTGCAGCTATTACGTGATGGTGCTGTCATTACCACCATTCAACGTGCCGGCCGATACAATGATCAGTTCCGTAGTGATGCTTTGCAAGCCAACTACCAACTGTGTCATGCTCAAAATAATCAGTGCACTGAGCTGCTCACGGTTCAATTCTGATGGACCTGCCCTTGCTTCGGTCTTGCCGATATCAAGGGCTTTTTATTTCGGCAGCTTGGATAGCTGCCGCCAACTTAGTGCAGTCCATGTCAGTCATGGGCTGCCCTGCTTTTAACTCCTGCTCCATACTCTCTGCCATAACAGAAATTTGCTGCAAACCAAAGCTGCCCGCCGTGCCTTTCATCTGATGCAATAATGCCTGTACCCCCTCCTCATTCTGCTGCTCAAGCAATAACTGCAACTGCGCTAACTGTGCTGGTAACTGAGCAACATAGCGCTGCTTTAAAGCAGCAATTCGGTCCTCTGCAGACATCATCGAAGCGGTTAGCTCTTTTGCCGGGGAGTCTGCTACCACTGACATCGAAGACTGCCCAAGATAGCGCTTAAGAGCATGATACAGCAAGGCTGGCTCTATCGGCTTGGACAAGACCTCATTGCAGCCTGCCTGCAAAAACAACGCCCTGTCGTCCGGTAACACGTCCGCTGTCAAAGCCAGAATGGGTAGTTTAAAACCAGCTGCGCGCAGCTGACGGGTGGCTTCAGCGCCATCCAACACCGGCATATTCATATCCATCAGGATCAAGTCAAAGCTCTGCTGGCTGGCACACTGCACAGCTTCAGCACCATCTTTAGCCGCTGTCACTGTTAAACCACTTTGTTGTAATAAATCCACCACCAACAAGCGGATATCGTCTACATCATCCACCACCAGTACCTTGCCAGCTAACCTTGGGATTGCGATTTCTGAGACCGAATTTTTAGCAGCCACATCCATCGTACCAGCTTCCGGCTCCATCAAGGGCAGCTCCAGCGTAAACAGACTGCCTCGTCCAGGCTCACTGCTGACCGATAACTCCCCGTGCATCAACTCTGCCAGCTGACTACTGATATGCAGTCCCAAGCCAGTCCCGCCATACTTTCGGCTGGTGCCGCTATCGGCTTGCTCAAAAGCACTGAATACCTTATCCAGTTGCTCCATCGTCATGCCTATGCCCGTGTCTTTGACCGAAATCTGTAAACGATGCGAGGAGCTGCGGCAGGCTTGCACCTGAATGCTCCCCTGTTCAGTGAATTTGATGGCATTGCTGAGCAAGTTCAGCAAGATTTGCTGCAGTCGCTGGGGATCCAATCGCAGCCAGACAGGGATACGGTCATCAAAGGAAAAATCCAGCCGTAAGCCTTTGATGGTGGCCAATTTGGTCATGTCACTGCATAGATCGTGCAACAGCTTTTTGATAGCGACCGACTGGACTTCAGTTGATAGCTTGCCCTCTTCCAGCTTGGCTGCATCAAGAATATCATTGACGATGCTCAGCAGATAATTACTATTACGGCTGATCACTTCCAGCTGCTGCTGTTGCTTTGCATTAAGCAACTGACCAAGCTGCAGCTGCTCTGTGTAGCCAATAATAGCGGTTAATGGGGTGCGCAGCTCATGGCTCATGGTGGCTAAAAAGCGTGATTTAACCTGAGCCAATTGAGTTGCCCTATCCCGCTCATTCGCCAGCTCTTCTGTTCGTTTCTTTACCCGTTGCTCCAAACTGGCATTGAGCTCTTCCAGCCGGCTTCGGGCCTGATGCAAGCGTAGAACCATCGCATTGTATTCATCGAACAGCTGCTGCACCTCCAAACCGCTGGCTCTGGCCGACAGATCACAAAAAGGTGCGTCAGTTTGCAACTCCAATCGTTGAATGGACTGCACCAATTGCCGTAACGGACGACTGTAAAAACGGACAAAGTAAAAAGAGGTGCGATTCAGCAACCAAAGTGCCAAACCAACCAGCAAAATCACCATTAATGTCAATATGTTATAACCGAGCAGAACAGCCTCTAGCTGATAGTGCATCAGCAGCAACCAGCCATCGTCGGTTTGATGGCTTCGAATAAAGCCTCGACCATCCTGATTAAGCTGGACCCCACCCTCGGGCAGAAACCAGGAGTTGATAAAAACGCGCTTCCCGGGTAAAAAGTCACTGCCACGCTGAAACAGCTGACCATATCCCTCGGTAAAAGGGACCGACCAAATTTGTTTATCCTGATTGTCCAACAAGACGGCTCGTATCTGTTCCGGACTGTCAGATGGTTGCAGCTGTTGTGCCACCGAGGAGAGCAACACCGAGGCCTGGACAATACCGATAAATTGTTGCTCAGAATTTAACATAGGCGCACTAACGGCAAACAGTAGATCGTCTCCCAGCCCCCGCCCTACATAGGCATCACTAACGTAAGTACCCACAGGCTTTAGTTGCAGCTGTTTAAAATATTCCCGATCGGAAACATTGACTGAGCCCATCAACTGATGTCCTCCACGGATCCGGTAGCTAATAACATCGCCATGCTGATCGGTCACCGCTGCGGAGATAAAGTGTGGTTGTAGCTGCAGTAAATCATCCAGAATTCGTTCATCCTGATAACGTGGATAATTTAGTGCGGCTTGCAGCAAAGTGGTACGAAACTGCCTTAACTGGTGCGCACTAAAGGTTAAAAACTGCCGCTCTAAACGAAGTAGCTGTTCATGTCGCTTGTTTAAATCCCAGGCCACAAAAGCATGCAAAGCCGCCAGAATCAACACCAGGGTTGGCACAGCGGAATAAACCGTAATTCGCCCGGCCAATTGTTCCGACAAAGGCTGTTGCCGGCTTAAGCGAGTACTGATGGCCACGTTCAGGATCAATTTAGCGCCTACCAGACTCATTCCGCCTCCAAGACACAGAATCAGACTGATAAGAGCAGCAAAGCCGATGCCAATGCCTTGCAACCACCAAAGATACACAAAAACGGCAGGTACTAATGCTAACCAGCAGTTCAGATACAGCGACATAATATTCTGCCGACCCGAACGCCAGGCCATCAATACCAGCATAAACTCGGCCAGACTAAGCCACCAAAACCAGGCCCCCCATAGCGGCATTGCCACTACAGCAAAAGAAGCGAGCCCCCAGAATGGCCCAAGCCGAAGCAAAATAGCCAAGAAGGCGGTATTACCAAGCAGCAAGGGTGCTAGCAGTGGCAGTTGCAACACCAGCAAATTAGTGACAAAACCCAAGGCACTGATGTGACACCAAAACCACAACTGGCGTCGGCTAAAAGTCCAGTATCGTTCGAGCGAAGTGTACGAACTTAGCAAGCGGCATCCTCAGTGCAATGATAGTTATGTCACTGAGTATAGCCGCTTTATGGATAGGAAAAAGGTAGTGAACTGCTTTTAGCTCAATGGTTTATTACCAACTCCTTATTTTATGGCCTTTCAGTGCATAAAACAGGATAAACGCATAGCAAGGGATAAGCATCCAATATGCTGACTGACTATTACCACTGCTATGGGCCAGATAGCCGTACAACAAAGGCAATAAAGCACCACCGGCAATCCCCATAATCAATAAAGCAGAACCTGTCGCCGTTAAACGACCCAACCCCTGCAGCGCCAGCGGCCAGACGGCAGGCCACACCAACGCATTGGCAAATCCCAACAGGGCAACAAAGAGCACTGAGTCCGGCACCTCCGGAACCCCTGCCAAACTCAGGGTCCAGGCCGATAAAGCGGAGCTCTCGGTCGAACTGAACAAAATGGCAAAACTAAACAGGATCCCAGCCAGCGCCGAGCCTACCAGCGCAGTGGATTGAGACAAATAGCGTGGTATCAGCAAAACCCCAAGCAGATAGCCTGCCACCATAAAGGCCATGGTGTAGGAAGTAAGGATGCCAAAGTGTGCCACGCCAAGTCCTTGTCCGTACAGCCCAATGCTATCACCGGCAATCACTTCGACGCCAACATAAAAGAACAGGGCGATAAAGCCCAACACCAGCCGCGGATGACGCCAGATAGCCCGCCAGTCCGAATCGTTTTTGTCTGCTGCATCCGTCGCATGCTCGGTTTCTGCCACCAGGGAAGTGACGGCATCCGCCGCGGGCTCCGGCTCGGATAAATCCGGCTCTGGCAAACGTGAACAGTACACAAAAGCCATCAACCCCAGTAAAGCGGCCGTCATATACAGGTAAGGTACCACCAGGCGATTGGATAAAGCCTGCAGCTGCTCGGCCTGCTGCGCTGGACTAAGTAGCGCCAGCGCTTCTTCGCTGTACTGATCCATACCGGTCAGGATCCAGGCAGCGAACACCAGAGGCACAATAAAGCCCGCTCCTTTATTCACAATGCCCATAATGCTGATGCGCATGGCGGCACTTTCACGCGGACCAATACAGACAATGTAGGGATTGGCAGCAGTCTGCAAAATGGTCAGGCCGGTACCCAGCACAAAAAGCGCTAGCAAAAAGAAGGCATAGTGTGCACTTTGCGCCGCCGGAATAAACAGCAAGGAGCCAACCACCATAATACCCAAGCCAATGGTCATACCGTTGCGATAGCCAAAGCGGGTTAATAAGGTAGACATCGGCAACGCCATCACCACATAAGCAATGTAAAAGGCAAAAGCCACTAACAGCGCCTGAAACTCGTTTAATTCACAGACAATTTTTAAAAAAGGGATCAAGGCACCGTTCAGCCAGGTGACAAAACCAAACACAAAAAACAAAATGCCAATCAACAGCATCGGAAAAAAGCTGCTTTGTTGCCTGAAGTCTGTCGTCATAACGCTACCTTCGATTGAGGATGAACATAAAATGGCCGACCGGCGACCCAGCTTTGTCGGACCTGTTGTGAGTCGTCGAGCCAGACCAAATCGGCCTGTTTACCCGGTGCCAGACGACCCAGCCGGTCGGCACAACCCAGAAAATCTGCCGGATAAGCCGAAGCCATAGCCAGCGCTTCGGCAAAACTGATGCCCAACTGCTGACTGGCCTGCTGTACAGCGGTGATCATATCCAGCACCGAGCCCGCCAAAGAGCCGGATGAGTCGGTCAAACGACTGCCATCGCGCACCACCTTGCCACTAAAAAAATCAAACTGCTGCTGCTCGGTGCCTACCGGCGACATCGCATCAGTTACCAGCATTAACTTGCCTTTGGGTTTGGCCTGATAGGCCAGTAAGGCCGCTAGTGGATGCAGATGATGGCCATCTAAAATAATACCGCACCAGCTGCTTCTGTCGGTCAGGGCCGTTCCCACCATGCCCGGCTCACGCGAGGTCAGTGGTGACATGCCATTGTAGAGGTGGGTAAAACCGGTAGCACCTGCGTTCAATGCCGCTTGTACCGTGGCACTGTCGGCATTGGAGTGCCCGAGGCACACGCGCACATCTTCCGCTACCAGCTCCGCTATCAGCTCCGGAGCGACCGTTTCTGGTGCCAGCGTGACCACTTTGATGCCCAGGTCTTTGCGGCGGTACAACTGCCACTCGGCATCGCTCAGCGAGCGTATATGAGCAGGCGGATGCACTCCCTTTTTCACCAGTGACAGGTGAGGCCCTTCAAAGTGAATGCCCAGCACCCCAGGCTCTTGCTCAGCAATGGCTATGGCTATGGTATCGGCTGCCTGGCGCATCACAGCAATGCAGTCGGTAATCACTGTAGGTAACATGGCCGTGGTGCCAAACTGGGCATGGGCTTTGAGCATGGTACGAAGCGCCTGGCGATCAGGAGCCTGATTAAACAGGACACCACCACCGCCATTCACCTGCACATCAATCAGCCCGGGCACCAGTGTGCCTTCTTCTAAAGTAAGCAGTGGCAAAGCAGGATCAGGGGCTTGGCCTATGCTGATAATACGGTCGTGCTGAATGCTGACATAGGCATGGTAAAGCCAGCCCGTTGCGGTCAGAACTTTTGGCGCCATAATTTGAAATGAATTAGTCATTGGCCTTTGCTCCTAATAAAGCCGCGCCACGTTTACCGCTGGCAGCACCGCCTTCAGCCACCTTGATGGGCGGCACTTGCACACCGGCAAACAGATGTGCCTGAGTCGCCTCAGCTGCCGCTGCCACTATTTCCGCAATATCGGACAGACCACCTCCCAGTACCAGCACATCCGGATCGTAAGCCAGCACCTGAGCCGCCAACACGGATCCAAGCGCATCCATATAGGCGACAAAAGTATCGATCGCCGCTGACTGCCCGGTCCGATAATCTTCCAGCCACTGATAGGTGCTCTTTGGTGCGCCGCCGAAGTGCTGATACAACCGCTCCAACCCGCGCCCGGAGACATAGGTCTCGGCACAGCCCGTCAGGCCACAGCCACACAGATAAAGAGGCAGCTGATGCTGCTGAATCACCCGGGCCGCCAGACTTTGATGGCCAAACTCGCCCACCAACTGCTGTGCACCTTGTTGCAAAGAGCCATCGGCATAAAAGCCACCGCCACAGCCGGTGCCCAGAATGACACCCAGCACCCGGTTAAAACCACGGCCAGCTCCAAGCACAGCTTCTGACAGCACAAAGCAGCGGCAATCATTGCCAATAGCCACCGGGCGTTGCAGCTGCTGTTGCAAGTCAGCAGCAACCTGCTGACCGTTTAAACAAGGTACATTGCTTGAAATGACCCTGCCGGTTGCATCCTGAATGCCTGGCAGCGCAATGCCAAGCTGTCCCTGCTGTCCACTGAACTGATCGGCTTTGATTATTTGCGCACAAAGTTGTTGCAGGAAATCGGCATAGTCGGTGGTTGGCGTGGCCAGTCGCCATTCTTGTTGCAGCTGCATCTGCTGGTCAAAAATGGCCAGTTCCATCTTGGTGCCACCTATATCCAGGCCATAACAAAGTTTCATCACCATTACCGCTCTATAAGTGGATAGATGGTTACGCCCTGCACTACCCGATTGACCAGGCCGGCTGGGCACGGATTATCTGGCGATATCCCAAGTTCAATGGCTTTGAAAAACGCCAACAACTGACCGCACAGCGCATAAGGAAAGCAAAGCCAGCTATCGTCATCCGGCAGTAAGTCTGTATCCAGTAACTCAGAGCACAACTGCACCGACAAGGCCTGCTGGTCCTGGCACAACTCCTGCTGCATATCCATATCGTAGCGCCGGCTGTATGGGCTAAGTGCATCCAGCAGCACAATCTGAGTGGTCTGATTGACCAAAGATTTCGGACCATGCCGAAAGCCAAGGGCTGTTTCGTAAAAGCTTGGGATTTGGCCGGCAGTCAACTCCAGGTATTTCAACGCCAGCTCTCTGGCCACCGCCTGTAAGGGCCCTGAGCCAAGAAAGACGATACGATCGCAGTTGTGCGCCGACAGGCTTTTTAAGCGGGGCACACTGTGCTGCAAAAGATGCTGACTTAATGCAATCATCCGGCTTGCCTGCATCTTGTCTGCACCAAACAACAACATGGTTGCAAACAGCATGCAGCTGTAACTGCTGGTCATAGCAAAGCTCTGATCATTGGCGTCAGCTGGCATTAACCAGAGCTGAGTAGCTGCATCACCGGCAGCCATGTTGGCCAGTTTGCCATCGGCATTGCAGCTCAGCACCAGATGATGGCTGTCAGGATGCAACTGACGCACAATCCTTGCGGCAGCCACACTTTCCGGGCTATTGCCCGAGCGGCCATAAGACACCAGCAACACCGGCTGATCACCGGCCAGATAAAGCTGCGGATGACTGACCAAATCGGTCGTCGCCAGTGCCAGCACCTGTACCTGGCTGCCCAGCTGCTGTTGCAAAAAAGGAGCTAGTGCCTGGCCGATATAAGCAGAGGTACCAGCACCGGTCAGGATCACGCGAAGCCCGGGCTGCTGCAGTACCGTAGTAAGCCAGGGTAACAAGCCCGCGGTTTCCTGCTCGAAGCCATCAAGCAGAGTGCGCCATAGCTCTGGTTGCTGACTAATTTCTTTCGCGGTCGCCAGGGCTCCGGCCTGACGTAACTCAGCCTGCGATAAACCAAGGGTTAAACCCGCATCATGCTTCAAAGCCGTTGTCATGAAGATTGCTCCTGTTTGCAGCGCAAACCACAGGCACTGGCATAACGTGCCAGTACTAATTGTATATGACGGATCACCAGTTGCTCGGGATCAGCCACCATATCGCCAGCGGATTCAGGCTGCGCATGCTGCGGTAAGAACTGATGCAGTACCGGCTGGCTGACCGCCAATTGCCGAATATTGTCGAATAATCGGATCTGGGCCTGTTGCAACACGGGCTCAGGCCAGTAATAACGAATGCGATCGCTGTAGCTGTATAACTGCAACTCCAACAGCTTCGCACCTTCTGCCTGATAGAACTTGTGCCAGTACCCTGGCTTGGCCAGCATCAACTCAAGACATTTTGATTGCAGCTGTGAACACTCAGCGGCGGGTAGCAGTTGCTGTTCCAGCTGTGCCAACGCAAATAAGGCTTCACGCAGCGCAAAAGTCAGTTGAGGCCCGACTTTTAAAATAGCAAAGTGCCCCTGCACCAAGGCATGATAGGCCGCTTCAGTTTGGTAATCGGTGGAGTGCGCTTCAAACACCAGGCCAGGTTCAGCAGCAATAAAAGCCGACAAGGCTTTGGCTTTTTCAGCATCAAAAGCATGCACCCTGGTGTTATCAAACTCCACACCGGGCTGCACCACCACCGCAATCACCCGCGACCAGACTTCTGCCGATAACCCTTGCTGGGCGAATGCCTGCCTGTGCGCCAGCAGTGTCGCCTGCACACTGTCCACCGAGGTCGGCACTATGCCCTGCTCCAATTCGGATACGCCACCAGGTGGCGGCACTTCAGTGCCAATCACATAACTTAGGGTGCCGGCCAGATTTTCCCTGGCCGCACTTTCTTCCGCAACCTGGCACAAACGCGCCGCCCGGCTGGCGATCAGTTGATCCGACAGCACAGCCGGATCATCGGCGCAGCGCATGCTGGTATCCAGGTGAATTTTGGTAAAACCAGCAGCGACAAAAGCAGCAATCAGCGCTTCTGCCTGAAGCATCGCTTCAGCCGCCGGCAAATCCTGCCAGCAGACCGGTCCCAAATGATCACCACCAAACACCAGTTGTTCAGGGTTGAAACCAACCTCGGTAGCCAGTTGCTTTACAAAGGCAATAAAATCGGCTGGCATCATGCCGGTGTAGCCGCCAAACTGATTCACCTGATTGGCGGTGGCTTCAATAAGTAACCGACTCTGATCTTGCTTCGCCTGAAGCAAAGCCGCTTTTAGTACCAGCGGATGGGCGGAGCAAACGGAGTAGATACCTTGCTGGCTGCCAGCTTTATTGGCAGCAAAAATGGAGTGCAATGCGTGCATGCGATCCTCAAGTGTCTGAAAAAACCGGGGCAAGACCCCGGTTAAAGGGCATAAGCGTGCGAGTAGAAATGGCGCCGGCTAGCTGACAATGCCAAGTGGTTTGCCGGTTTGCCAGGCACCACGGGTAAAGTCCGGGATATCTTTCGAGTTGCCGCGATCGGCCACCGATGCCACCGACAGTGGCAAAATCACCGACCAGGCGGCGCCATCGTACACATCCTGATCCAAAGGCTCGCCATTGCGCAGGCAGTAGATCATGCGCCAGCACATCAGAAAATCCATGCCACCATGGCCGCCCTGTTTTTCCGCTTCTTTGCCCATTCGGGTCCACAATGGGTGGTCGTATTGTTGGTACCAGTGTTCCATCTCATAATCCCAGTGGTGGAAATCGAGCCGCCCGCCCTTTTCCAGCGCAATACGATTTGGAAAGCCGGCAAAAACACCATTGGTACCCTGGATCAGATTGTGGCGGCTGTAGGGCATGGGCGTGGTAGTATCATGCTGTACCATAATGGTCCGGCCTTTCACAGTCTTGATGATGCTGGTATTCATATCACCATGAATAAAATTCAGCTGATTGCGCGGATGATTGGCTGGAAATTCGCGTTTGGCATAAGCTGCCCGGCCCAGCGCCGGTGAGCTCATCGAGGTCATGTAATCGAAACGATCGCCACGGTTAATATTCATGTACTGCGACACAGGGCCAAGACCATGGGTCGGATAGAGGTTGCCGTTGTGCGTCGTATGGTAATGGGTACGCCAGGAGCCGGTTTTGCGGTCCATCTGCTTCATTTGCCAGCGCAGCTCATGAATGTAAGCCGCTTCGCCATGCAATAACTCGCCAAAGAGCCCCTGACGCACCATATTCAGCACCATCAGCTCATCCCGGCCGTAATTGACATTCTCCATCATCATGCAGTTAAGCTGGGTTTTCTCAGCGGTATCGACCAGATCCCACATTTCTGCCACCGTCAGCGCCAAAGGGACCTCAACAAAAGCATGCTTGCCAGCCAACATGCTGTCTTTGGCCATCGGATGGTGCCATTCCCAGGGCGTAGAAATAATCACAATATCAATATCTTCCCGCGCCAGCATATCCCGATAGGCATAAGGATGCTCACCGTACATGGCTGGCTTTTCCCCTCCCAACGAGGTCACAATATTGGCTGCCCGCTCCAGCACCACAGGATCGGTATCGCATACCGCAGTCACCACAGCGCCATCGATATGACAGAAATGCCGCACAAAGCCAACGCCCCGCTCACCGACGCCAATCAAGCCAACCCGAACCGTGTCCATTTTTGGGGCTACCAGGCCCATCACACTTTTGCCTTTAGCAGCCGGGGTATAAGCGCCACTTGCCTGACTGCTGGTGCAGGCGGTCATGGCCCCGAGGGCGGCTGTGGCCATGGTGGCCTTTAAAAACGATCGACGATTCAGTTTGGACATAGCCATACTCCTGTTATTTATTTTGTTTGACCAGGTGTAAGCGCACACCCTGTCGTTCTAATGCCTGCACGTACTCATCCGGAATGCCATCATCGGTAACCAGGGTATGGATCCGTTGAATTGGGCAAATGCGATGAAATGCCCGGGCATTGAATTTGGATGAGTCGGTTACCACAATGATTTCACTGGCGATTTCACACATAATGCGATTAAGCACCGCCTCTTTTTCAAAGTGTGTTGCCAGCCCTGTTTTCAAGTCAAAGCCATCAACACCCAGGATTAACTTGTTGAAATGAAAATCCTGCAAACTCTTCTCAGCCAGATGCCCATAAAAGGACATCGACTTTTTCCGCAACACACCGCCCGTCAGCATCACCTGGACTTCGTCTGCTTGCGCCAGCTCCAAAGCGATATTCAAACCATTGGTCATCACCACCAGATTTTTCCGCTCAACCAGGTTGGCGGCCACTTCCTGTGTGGTGGTCCCGGAGTCCAGCAAGATTTGCTCGTTATCACCCACTAATAAAGCTGCCTCTTTACCCAGCTGCTGCTTCAAAGCCTGACGGTGGTGGCTTTTTTCCTTCAACGACAGTTCCCGGCTGAGTTGTGAGTTGACCATGGCGCCACCGCGCGAACGTACCAGCAGCTTTTTTCTGTCCAGCACGCTTAGATCGTTTCGAATGGTCACTTCCGACACTTCGAAACGCTCGGACAACGCCTTCACCGATACTTTGCCCTGCTCTTGGGTTAGCCGCACAATTTGCTGCTGCCGTTCAATCGTATTTAATCCAGTCATATCAACCATGCTCTTAGTTTAAATCCAACCTTAAGATAACACTCCGGTTGATACTTTCAAATGCTTACGAAGTTTTCGCAACAGTTCCGGACGAAGCCCCGCTACAGCCAACGCTGTATAGATTTACCAGCCCAAAACTTAAAAAGCAAGCACTATTTTTTTTTGCTTTCACTATTGATCAAAGCACAAAAAGCAGGCTATAAAAAGATAATCGAAAACAGATTAACTTTCGATATCTTGCGATTTAAACCTGAAGCAGGCAGTTTTCAAGGCAAGAGCGCACATCAAACAATACAATGAGATCACTGGGGAACTTATGAAACAGCACAGATTCACACCTAGGCCACTGGTACTGGCTCTTGCCAGCCTTTTCAGCATGCAAGCACCCTTTGCGCTGGCAGAGCAACAAACAGATGCTGAAGAAGACATCGAGCGCATTCAGGTCAGCGGTATTCGCGGCAGCATTACCGAATCGCAATTTTTAAAACAACACGCCACCAGCGTGATTGATGTTGTGGTGGCGGATGATATTGGGAAGTTTCCGGATGAAAACTTAGCCGAAGCCTTGCAGCGCATTCCAGGTATCACCATCACCCGCAACAGCGGCGAAGGCCAGAACATTTCGGTGCGGGGTTTAAGTGGTGGTTACAACACTACCACCCTGAATGGCCGCAAGCTGGCATCAGAATTTGCTGGCCGGGATTTTAATTTCGATACCATCGCCTCCGAGCTGGTCAATGTGCTTAGTGTATACAAGTCTCCAGAAGCAAGGCTCATAGATGGCGGCATAGGCGCTGTGATCAACATCGAAACCCGTAAGCCATTGGCGCTGGATGGCCGCACCATGGCAGCCTCAGTCAAAGGCATTCATGAGTCACGCTCCGGCGACATTCATCCCCATGCTTCATTTATCATTGGCGATAAGACAGCCGATAACCGGCTGGGGGCTTTGTTTTCCATGGTGTATTCACGGAAAACTTTACGAGCAGATACCTACAGGGCATCAGGTTTTGAGGATGAAGATGAGGACGCCTTCCTGAATGTGGATATGAATGGCGATGGGGTGATCAGCGATGACGAGCGCTTTCCTTCTCAAATCCCCATGTACATGTACTTCGCCAATGCTCAGGATGTTCGCACCCGCATTGGCAGCTCGCTGGCATTGCAATGGCAACCCAATGCTCGGCTAGATTTAAATCTGGATGCCTTGTACTCCCGATACACCACCGATGGCAGTTTTTATGAGATTGGTTTTGTCAATTACGACGAGCCCTGGACTCCCAGCACACCCATCTTTACCGACCCGGGTTTTGACGAGCTGGGCCGGGTCAACAAAATCCGACAGACTGGCCCTGAAACCATGGTGGAGCTGCTTAACCGCACCACACCTCGGCGTAGCGATACCTGGCAACTGGGCAGCAATGCCCGTTATTACCTGAATGATGAGTGGACGCTGGAAGCGGATGCCGCATACTCGGAAGCCCGCAATAAAAACAACGGCAACAATCGTTTCATTGTTGCACGCGGCTTTGTCGATGCCATTGATATTGATTACAGCACCGGCAATATGCTGCCCGATGTGATGATTGAACCTGGCTTGACCGCCGACCAGCAGTACGGTGCGCATTACAGTTTGAGTTCTGGCACCGGGGTCAAAGATACCGTCACCGATCTAAAGCTCATAAGCCAGTATCAACCTTTTGGCAGTATATTAACCCGGCTGGATGCTGGTCTGAGTTACCTGCGACAGTCGAAACAACAAAGTGGCTTTCGCTCCAGAAATCCCAGCCAGTTTAGTCGCGGTGGTTTCTTTCTAGCACAGGACGGTTACGAATTTGATGACAGCACGGTCTTTCAACGTGGTGCCTTTGAACTGTTTGCCATTCCATCCTCGGTGTTTCGCCCAGCCAATTTTGACAACTTCCTAAAAGGTGAAAACAGCATTACGCCCAATCCATGGCCAAGCTTTGATTACGATGATCTGGTCGATTACTACCGTACCATCAATGCGGATGCTGCTAATGCCGGTATCGTGGCAAGCTCCGTGCCGCAGGACAGTTACAAAGTCACGGAATCAGTTACTGCCGCCTATCTGCAGGCGGACTTCGAAAGTGAGCTGGCCGAGATGCCTTATGTCCTTAACCTGGGTGTGCGGGCTAGCCGCACCAGCGTCGACGCCACAGGGTTTGGCTATGACTTTGGCCTGATTGAGTTAAACCCGGCTACAGGTCAACCCATCAATAATGATTGGCAAGATGAAGTCGTCGATGTCGGCTACAGCGGTAGCTATACCAATATCCTACCCAGCATGAATTTCCGGATGCAGCTCAATGATGAGTTGCAACTGCGAGCCTCTGCTGCCGAAGTGCTGAGCCGGCCAAGTCTGGGTTACCTTCGTCCCTGGGCTGCACCAAACTTTACCAGTCGTGAACAAGGTTTGCCGGTCTTAAGTCGGGGCAATGCCAGTGTCCCACCCGAGCGGGCACGCCAGGGGGATCTGGTGCTGGGCTGGTACTTTGCCGAGGCCAGTGCTTTAAACCTGGGTATTTTTTACAAAGATATCCTGTCCTTTATTAGTTCTGAAGGCAAACCTGGTGTGGTTGAAGGCATTGAATACTTTATTTATGAGCCTGTGAGTGGTGATTATGGCGCCTCTGTCCGTGGCTATGAACTGGCCTGGCAGCAATCCTTTGCGGATTTGTTGCCAGCGCCTTTCGATGGCTTGGGCTTTTTGCTTAATTACACCTATGTCGAGAGCAACTACGACGATCCAGCGTTAAAAGCGGCCGGCCTGCCCTTCCAGGGCATGTCGAAAAACTCTTACAATGCTGTGCTGTACTACGAGCAGTATGGCCTGCAGGCACGGCTGGCCTATAACTGGCGCAGCAAGTACCTGCTCAACCCCGATGCCTGGGGTGGGCCGGCCTGGCATGCTGCTTATGGCCAATTGGATGCCAGCCTGAGCTACGACATCAATGACAAGGTCACGGTGTTTGCCGAAGCTTCCAACATCACCAACAACCGCGCCTGGCATTACATCGACCGCGAAGACCAGGTCGCTTACCTAGAGCGTTTTGGCACCCAGCTTTCGTTAGGGATCCGGGCTTATTTCTAAGTAAGGCTCTGTTTAGGTAACACTCCCGTTGGGCGCAGCTGCTGCGCCCTTTTTTATTCAGTGAATACAAGACCATCCAGCTTGCTGCAGATCAAGCCTCTTCGCATCAGACTGTGCCATACTGAGCTATTGCTTTTTCATAAGGATACGCGGTGCCTGCAACAACCAAGAGCCAAGACATCGTTTTTTCCGCCCACCAGCTAACCCGCCACTACCAGATGGGCGATGTGCTGATCCAGGCGCTGCGTGGCGTCGATCTGACTTTGTATCGTGGGGAGTTTGTGGTGCTGTTAGGCGCATCCGGCTCTGGCAAATCCACCTTACTAAATATTCTTGGCGGGCTGGATACAGCCAGCTCCGGTGAACTGCGTTATGGTGATGCAATATTAAGCCAGGCCGATGATACGGCGCTGACCCGCTATCGCCGCGAGCAGGTCGGCTTTGTGTTTCAGTTTTACAATCTTATCCCCAGCCTGACGGCACTGGAGAATGTTGCCCTGGTCACAGACATCAGTCCCAGCCCGATGTCGCCGCAAGAAGCACTGGCTATGGTGGATCTGAGCGAGCGCAGCAATCACTTCCCATCGCAACTGTCCGGCGGTGAGCAACAGCGGGTGGCGATTGCCCGCGCCATTGCCAAAAAACCACGGGTGCTGCTGTGCGACGAGCCCACAGGCGCGCTGGACTCCAAAACCGGCAGCAAAGTAATGGCGGTGCTGCATCAGATCAACCAACAACTGGGCACTACTACTCTGGTCATTACCCATAACGAAGCCATTGCCGCTATGGCTGATCGGGTCATACGGTTAAAAGATGGCCAGATTGTCGATATTCAGCACAACCCCAACCCCAAATCAGCCTCGGAGCTAAGCTGGTAATGCAGGCCTTGCAACGAAAGCTCTGGCGCGACCTACTGGCGATGAAAGGTCAGATCCTGGCCATCGCGGCTGTGATAGGGGCCGGTGTCATGGTGCTGTTTCTGGCGGTCACTACGCTGGATATGCTGGAACGGGCCCAGCAGCGCTTTTATCAGCAGGCACATTTTGGCGATGTCTTTGTCGATCTGACCAGAGCACCAGAGCACCTGCTACCACAATTGCAGCTGCTGCCCGGCGTACAACAGCTGCAAAGCTCGGTGCGGGCACCGGTACGGTTGGAAGTGGCCGGTTTTGACGATCCTATTCGTGGCCTGATGCTGTCACTGCCAGAGCAGGGCCTGCCGCGGCTAAATCAACTGGTGCTGCTGCATGGGCACTTACCGGTCGCAGCCAATGAGGTCGCCATCACCGAGCCCTTTGCCAAAGCCCATCAATTGCAACCCGGCGATCACATCACTGCGGTCATTCAGGGCCGTTTGCAGCGCCTGCAAGTAAGCGCCATCGTGCTGTCGCCTGAGTTTATTTATCAGCTGGGCCCGGCCGATCTGCTGCCCGACTATCATCGCTTTGGCGTGTTATGGATGCCACGACGCGCCCTGGCCCATGCCTTTCAGATGGATGGTGCTTTTAATCACCTGAGTGTTAGCCTGCAGCGCGGTGCTAATCCGCTGCCGGTGCTCGATGCGCTGGATCTGCTGCTGGCTCCCTATGGCAGCCGGGGTAGTTACCTCAGAGCCGAGCAAGCTTCGCATCGTTTTTTAACCGAAGAGTTAGAGCAATTAAGCGTGATGGCCTGGTTCCTGCCGCTGCTGTTTCTTGGCGTGGCCGCTTTCCTGCTCAATGTGCTGATTGGCCGGCTGGTGCGCAATCAGTTGCAGCAAATTGCAGTGTTAAAAGCTTTTGGCTATAGCCACAATTCATTGCTACTGCATTACCTGCAGTTGGCCTGCGTGATCGTGGTGATTGGAGTTATTTTCGGCATTGGTCTTGGGCTTTGGGCGGCAACAGGCCTGGCTGAGCTTTATGCCGCTTATTTTCATTTTCCCGATATGGAACTGCGGGTGCAACTGCGTCACCTGGCTCTGGCCTTACTTCTGGCGTTACTGGCCGCCGTTGTGGGCGTTTTCAATGTGCTGCGTCAGGTCGCCAGACTTCAGCCCGCAGCAGCCATGCGCCCTGCTGTGCCACCCCAGTTTCAGCGCGGCCTGGCTGAGAAGATGTTACTGCGCCCCTGGCTGGGCCAACTGAACCGGATCATTGTGCGTAACCTGCTGCGCTATCCCGGCCGCAGTTTGCTGTCGGTGCTTGGCATCGCACTGTCCTCAGCCTTGCTGCTGGTTGGCAGTTTTCAGTTTCATGCCCTCAATACCTTGCTGGACATACAATACCGCCACATTCTGCGCATGGATACCCAGCTAATGCTAAGCGAAACCAGCCCGGAGCGGATACTGGCCGAAATTAAGGCAGAACCTGGGGTGTTGGCCGTCGAAGCCTTTCGCATGGTGCCGGTGCGGCTGCATTATCAACGCACCTCCTATCGCACTGTACTGCAAGGGCTGGAGGCCAAACCTCAACTAAGGCGACTGCTCGACCAGGAGCTAACGCCGATAGAACTGCCCGCTGAAGGCCTGGTGTTAACCCGCTATCTGGCCGACTACCTCGGGGTCAAACCCGGCGATAGGGTGCAGGCTGAACTGATGGAGGGAGCCAACCGCCTGGTGGAGCTGCCGGTGGCGGCCGTGGTGGATGAGCCGGTTGGCGTCAGTGGTTATATGGAGCGCAGAGCTTTAAACCGCCTGCTGCGGGAAGGCCCTGCTATTTCCGGTGTCTGGTTACTGACCGATCCGCTTAAGCGCACTGAATTGCAACAACGCCTGCAGCAGCGGCCCACTATCGCCGGTATCAGCCAGATGGCCGATATCGAGCAGCAGCTTCGGAATTACATTGCCGATACGCTGCTGGGGATGATGGCTATCCTGCTGCTGATGGCAGGCTCCATTACCTTTGCGGTGATCTACAACAATGCCCGCATTGCCTTAGCTGAGCGCTCACGTGAGTTGGCAACCTTGCGGGTGCTCGGCTTTGAGCGCTACCAGGTGGGCTGGGTGCTGGCCGGTGAAGTGCTGCTGCTGACCCTGCTGGCGATCCCCTTGGGCTGGGTGCTGGGGATCGGCTTTGCCTGGTCGTTGCAACAGGCGCTGACCATGGATCTGTTTCGCCTACCTTTTGTATTGGAACCGGCCAGCTTTGCGTTGGCAGCGCTTGGGGTGCTGGTGGCCACCGCTTTGTCGCTCAGCCTGATGCTCAGGCGCTTTCATCAACTGGATATGATTTCGGCTTTAAAAACGGAGTAACCTCATGATCATGCGAACCAAACACTGGTTTTTGTACCTGCTGACCGCAGCAGTGCTAGTGGCCCTGTTGCTGGCACTTCGGCCTGCCGCTGTGCAGGTATCTGTCAGCGAGGTGCATGCTGGCTATTTTGCCGAAACCATTGCCGATGAAGGCAGAACCCGGCTGCGCGATACCTACACCATTTCGGCGCCGATAGACGGCTACCTGCACCGGGTTGAGCTGGAGCCGGGCGATGCAGTCCAGGCCGGCCAGGCCCTGCTAACCCTGGAGCCAGCACCTACACCGGCGCTGGATGCGCGCAGCCTGGAGCAGGCCAGAGAGCAGCTGTCTGCCGCCAAAGCCAGGCTGCTGGCCGCTGAAGCCAGTTTTGACAGCAGTGAGCAGGAGCGTCGCTACGCCGAGCAGGAGTATCAACGTCATCAGGGCCTGCAGCAACAAGGCGTGATTTCCGCCACTCAGTTGGAGCGGCTGCGCCACGAATGGCAGCGCGCTCAGGCGGCCGAACGCGTTGCCCGGGCCGCCATTGATGTGGCCCGCTACGAAGTCGAAAATGCCCGCGCCCTGCTGGCCATTACCGATGGCAGCCGCAGTGGTGATGAGCGTGTTTTGCAAGTGCTGGCGCCGGTTAGCGGCCTGGTACTGCAGCGTCATCGCTGCTGCGAAGGTGTCATTATGGCCGGGGTGCCGGTGCTGACACTTGGAGACCTACATCAGCTGGAAGTGCAGGTTGACTTGCTATCGGCCGATGCGGTGCGGGTGCGCCCCGGTATGACGGTATATCTGGAGCGCTGGGGCGGTGATAGCACCCTGCAGGGACTGGTACGTCGGGTTGAACCGGCCGGTTTTACCCGGGTCTCGGCACTGGGGGTGGATGAACAACGGGTGCCAGTGCTGGTAAGCATTGAATCGCCCCCAGAGCTTTGGCAGCACCTGGGCGAAGGCTACCGGGTCGAAGCCCGCTTTGTGCTCTGGCAAGGCGATGAAGTACTCAGCCTGCCGACCAGTGCCTTATTTCGCGAGCAGCATCAGGGTCAGCAACACTGGGCGGTCTTTGTCGCTCAAAATGGCAAAGCACAGCTACGCTTGGTTGAGATTGGCCGGCGCAGTGGACTGGTGACGCAGCTGGAATCCGGGCTTAAAGCGGGTGAACGGGTGATCACCCATCCGCCCGCCAGCTTGCAACCCGGTGATCGAATTCAGTACTCACGCAGTCGTTGAGACAGATCAAGTAAGCTGAGCAAAAAATGCGCTACACTCCATAATTAAACTACTCCAAGGAGATCGCGATGCCATTGCAAAAGCTAAAGCAAGAGTTACTGCAACGCAAAATGAAGCTGGAGCGGCAAATTGCCGCCATCGAGCACGATTTTCGTCAGGGACGCAGCTCCGACTTAGCCGAGCAAGCTCAGGAGCGGGAAAATGATGATGTGTTAAATGCATTGGAGCTTAAAGCCGAACAGGAATTGCAACACATCAATCGTGCCTTAACCCGGATGGAGCAAGGCAACTACGACCGCTGCTCGGCTTGCCAGGAGGTAATCGCACTGGAGCGGCTTCAGGCCATTCCCTACACCACTCTGTGCATTCAGTGTGCTAACCGCACCAGTTAGCCCATCAACCCAGTTGCTCGCTACCTTTCAGTGGGATCTTGATATAAGCCGTACCATTTCCCTCTTTTGCCGGCAGCTGACCACCGCGGATATTGACCTGTACCGAAGGATAAATCAGCCGCGGCACGGCCAGGGTTGCATCGCGCGCCGTGCGCTTTTGCACAAAATCCTGCTGAAGTGTTTGCGCCGCAACATGAATATTTTGGCGCTTTTGCTCCCCCACTGTGGTTTTATAGCGCAGCTCACGGCCATTGGGCTGATAATCGTGGCACATGTACATAGGTGTTTCATCCGGTAGCTGATACAAGCGCTGAATGGACTGAAACAACAAAGCAGCATCGCCTCCCGGGAAATCACAGCGCGCAGTACCGGCATCCGGCATAAACAAAGAGTCACCAACAAATAGATGACCGGCTATCAGATAACTGACACTGTCGTTGGTGTGCCCCGGCGTATTGATCACCCGTCCGGTCAAAGTGCCAATCTGGAAAGTCTCGTCATCATGGAACAGGTGATCAAAACAATCGCCCTTGGCTGTTAACTCTTCGTCGCCGATATTAAACACCACCTTAAAAGTCTGCTGCACTTTGCGAATACCTTCACCAATACCGACCTGGGCACCGGTTTTTTTCCGCAGGTAATGCGCAGCCGATAAATGATCAGCATGGGCATGGGTTTCTAAAATCCATTGCAAGGTCAGTTGGTGCTGATTCAGGTAGGCCAGCACTTGATCGGCACTGCGGGTATCGACCGTGCCGGCGGCGGCATCGTAATCGAGCACAGGATCGATCAGTGCAGCCACTTTGCTGATCTCGTCCACCAGCAAATAACTGAAAGTACTGCTATCGTTATCAAAAAACATCTCAATGTGCATCGGCTGCTGTTGCGTAGTCATCGGGGCACCTCTTTTAAATTAGATTTCACTAAATA
>NZ_JAFIFQ010000083.1 GCF_020831925.1 Alkalimonas sp. | reverse complement strand
TGAATGAGATCCTGTTCGATCGTGGCCTGACTGATGCGGATTTTGACCAAAATGCGTTGCAACGTGCCCGCTAGCTGGTTAGCTAGCGTGAAGATAAAGTCTAAACCTTTATGGGTGATGGGGCTGTGCTTTGCTTTCTGTGCTGCACCTGCAGTCGCTGAAGCAAACATGCAGCGGCAGGTGCAACCGAATGAAACGCTGTGGCGCATCGCCAGTGAGATCCGGCCTGATCACAGTGTCAGTATGGCGCAAGTGATACAAGCGATACGCGAGTTGAACCCGCAGGCTTTTCAACAGGGTGATTTGAATCAATTGCGTCATGGCGTTATCTTGCAATTACCAAGCCGCGAACAGATGGTGCAGCAGAATCCAGATGCCGCCGAGCAAGCTCTTGCAGAGGCACGAGTTGCTCTGTTGGCATCAGCTCAGCAGCCAGCAGCGGTAACAAAGGCTGCATCGGTAGATCCGTCAGCTATCGAAAACAGGTCTGTCGTTGTGGTCGCTGAGTCAGCCCCAACTGAGCAGCCAGAGACTTCCCCGGTAAACTCGGCTGTGCATAACACCCCGCCATCCAATCCTGGTACCTCACAAGGGGCAGCAACCAGAGCTGTAACAACTACTTCATCGGCTGAACCGGAACCTGGTTTTTGGCAGCAGGTCGAGTGGTTTTCGCAGCTGAATCTGATGCCGCGCTGGTATCCTCAGGCAGGTTTGCAGCAACAGGCACAATGGCACAACAGTGTCAGCTTTGAACTTGAGGGCTACTGGCAGTCGGATGACCGCAGTCACACCTTGGTGTTTTCGCCCTATATTCGGTGGGATCAACGGGACAGTGCCCGTCATTTACTGGATATTTCCGAAGCTTACTGGTTGTATTATGGCGGTGACTGGGAGTTACGGGCGGGTATCAATAAGGTCTTCTGGGGCGCAGTTGAGTCACAGCGGCTGGTCGATGTTATCAATCAGCGGGATTTGTTGGATAGACCGGATGGTGAGAGTAAGCTGGGGCAGCCCATGCTGCAACTGAGTCTGATCCGTGACTATGGTACTGTGCAGGCGTATTTACTGCCGTATTTTCGCGAGCGCAAATTTGCTGGTGAAGAAGGGCGCTTGCGTTTGCCGCAGCTGGTGGACAACTCGGCCGCTTTGTATGAGTCGCGGCAAAAGCGCAGCCATCTGGATTGGGCACTGCGCTGGTCACAACAGTTTAGTAGTCTGGACTTGGGGCTAAGCTATTTTCAAGGCACGGCACGGGAGCCTGTGTTGTTGCCAGCAGAGCAGCAGTTGGTGCCTTACTATCCGCAATTGAAGCAGTTGGGGCTGGATGCGCAGTGGGTCCTTGGCTCCTGGCTATGGAAAACCGAAGCGGTTTATCGCCATACAGAGGCAGAGCATTCCAAGGCCCTGGTGACCGG
This sequence comes from Alkalimonas sp., assembly GCF_020831925.1. GTDB lineage: Bacteria > Pseudomonadota > Gammaproteobacteria > Enterobacterales > Alteromonadaceae > Alkalimonas. Next base: position 5,956 of record NZ_JAFIFQ010000083.1, on the reverse strand, counting down.
TTTTGAATACACTCAGGTTGGCATTAATGAGTACTTTTGGGATCTGGGCTGGCTGCTGGAATATCAGTACGATAGCCGGGGCCTGGCAGCTACCACCATTGCCCAGAATGATCTATTTGTTGGCTGGCGGTTGGCACTCAATGATGCTGCTGGCTCGGAAATTTTGTTTGGCATGATGCAGGATCTAGATCGAAGTCACAGTCGCAGTGCTTACCTTGAGGCGTCTACCCGACTGGGTGAACGGTTCCGATTGCGTGTCGATGGCTGGTTATTTCACAGCCGCTATCCGGACGAGTTACTGTATTGGCTGCGGCGTGATGATTACATTCAACTAACGCTGGAGTACTACTTCTAAGGCTCGCCTAAGTCGGATGTATGTTTGCCAAACACTGGGATGGTGAGCTGCCACTTAATGGCCGCCAGTCGCAGTGCAAGCAGGCTGCTCATGCCAAGCAGCATGGCTAGCAGGGTCGTTGCGCCGGCCATTTGTGCCAGAATATAGACGGCGCCGCCAAAGATACAAGTAAAAGCGTAAAGCTCACCGCGGAACACCATTGGGATTTCACGACACAGTACATCACGAATCATACCGCCGGCGACCCCACTCATAGTACCCATCATCACGGCTACAAAATAAGAGGTGCCATGATCCAGAGCCTTTTGTGTACCCATAATGACGAAAAATGCCAGACCAATAGCGTCAAAGAATTGCAGGGTATTGTTGGGGATGGTTAGCCGTTTTCTTAACAGCACTATGGTAATGAGCGCGGCGCTGAAAATCGCAATAAAGTAATTATTGTTGTTCATCCAGACCACAGGCACATCCAACAACACATCGCGCAGGCTACCACCACCAATGGCAGTGACCGTAGCCAGTACCAGTACGCCAAAGCCATCCATCTGTTTACGCCATGCGGCTAAAGTACCGGAGATGGCAAAAACAGCAACTCCCATTAAATCAAACCAATGCAGATAATCCATGTACCATAACCCGGTGTCGCGACCATTGCTGATATGCTAGCATGCCATTCAATCTGAAGGATAGCTATCTTGAGTCGCGGCAATCGTCGTGCTAAGCCGAGGAACTATGAATAAAAAACTACTTATTCCAGTGGTGCTGTTAGGGGGGGGGTTGGTTGGATTACAACTGGTCAACCATCAGGCGACCAGAGCCATTAAAACACAAATTGCCGAGGTTAATCAGTCCTATGCAGAGATGGCTGAGCAGGGCTTATTGCCGGCATTGCAGCTGCAGTACCAGAGTGTGCGTGCCAGTGTGCTGCGGTCTCGTTACCAGATTGAAGGGGTTAGCCTGCAGCTGCAAGGGCTTGGAGAGCTATTGACGATTGAGCAGGTTGAGCTGAATGGTATAAAGCCTAATCGTTTATCTGACCAGGGCAGTGTACGTGTGCGTAGTCTGGCCCTAGGCGGAGGAGCTAAGCTGTTTGTTCCCGCCGAGTTGTCGGACTTTGCTGCCAGTTTAAAAGTGCACGGTGATTACAGTTACCAGTACCAGGCAAGTAATGGTCTGCTTGAGCTAGCACAGCAAACCCGTATTAATGATGAATTTATGGTGCGCTATCATTTACAGTTCACGGAGATGCAGGCCGTTTGGCAAGAGCTGAGCAGAATCACAGCGATGAGCTCGGCTCAGCAACAAGCGATGATGGACTCTGACGCCTATGTTGAGCAATTCACCGCGGCTGCGATGGCTGCAGCTCTGTCTGGCGGTGAGATCCGTATCGAGAATCACGGCTTTTTGCAGCGACTGCTTTCCTTGACAGCAGCTCAAGGACAAACACCAGACTTTAGTGTGCTGCAGGGCATGGCGTTGATGATGCTATCAACAGCCGAGGCATTGCCAGCGGAAATACGGCAAAAGCTGATTGTTTTTGTGCAGCAACCAGAGTCCTTAACACTCTTTTTTCAGTTGCAGCAGCCGTTGCGTTTCGCTGAGTTGGAACAGGGGGCAGCTTTTCAGACTTTGGAAAGTCTGGATGATTTACTGGAGTTTGCTGGTGTTCGGGTAAGCGTAAATGATTAGATGATAACAAGAAGGGCAGCCATCGGCTGCCCTTCTTTCTTCTGATGTGATTCAAGCCAGCTCAGTTGTTAATCTGCGCCAGTGTCTGCGCTGCTCGGTAAATAAAGCTTTCAATTCCTGATACTGTTTTTGAATATTCAGCTCGGCATAATGCTCTTGCAGGCTGCTTTGTAATTGTTGCTTGCGCTGCAGCAGCAGACTCTTCTTCAATTCATAATAAGCCTGCATCCGCTCCATTAACAGCTCATACTCCAGTTCAATCTTATGCAAGATTTGTTCTGCATCCGGCAAGGCCGACAACCGAGCCCTGGCACGTTGTAACTGCATCGTAGCTTTGGCCTGCTCGATGCGCTCCTCTGGGCAGGTTCGTAACTTGCTGGCCAGGCCTACCCAGGAGCATGCTTTGATCAGCCACTTGGTGGGATCAAAGTGCCACCATTTAATGCCATTGCGGTAATCGTACTCAAACAGATGATGGAAGTTATGGTAGCCTTCCCCATAGGTCAGCAGAGCCAGCACCCCATTGTCCCGGGCGGTATTCTGATCGGTATAGGTCTGTTTGCCCCAGATATGGGCCAGTGAGTTGATAAAAAAAGTGAAATGGTGACTGAGCACTAAACGCAGAACCCCCACCAGCAGGATCATGCCCCAGAGGTTGCCAAACAGCAGGCCTAATAAAATCGGAATGCCAATGTTGGTGGCCAGGACCAGTGCCAAGTAGTGTTTGTGCTGCCAGCGCAGAATTTTGTTTTTCTGCAAATCACGTACATTATCATAGGTATAATGATCCGGTCCCTGATAATCGCGCAGCATCCAGCCGATATGGCTGAACCAAAAGCCACGTTTGGCGGAATAGGGATCCTTGTCATTGTCATCAACATGACGGTGATGCACCCGGTGATCAGATGCCCAGTGAATGGCGCTGTTTTGTAGCGCAAAAGCACCGCCAATGGCAAAGATAAATTCCAGTATTGGATGCGCCTGATAAGATTTGTGTGACCACAAACGATGATAGCCAGCGGTAATTGACATTCCGCAGTAGCCAAGGCATAACATCATGGCAATGATTTCTGCTTTGCCAAAGCCAACAGCGATGGCGTACCAGGGCACTGCAACCAGAGCTACCAGGAAAGTACTGCTAAAGACCAGAATGTTGGTCCAGATAAGTGGGGCTTTTTGCATAAATAATTTTCAGCTTACAAATGTACGCCCAATGTACCGGTGCTGTATGTACAGGTCAAGCTGGATCCGATGAATGACAGTGAAAAAGAGACGCCCTAGTGAGCCGAGCGGAACAAAAAGAGAAAACCAGGCGCGCCATTATTAACGCAGCTTTTCAGCAACTGAGCGCGGACAAAAGCTTTGCCAGCCTTAGCCTGCGTGAGGTAGCAAGAGAAGCGGGTATAGCGCCAACCTCTTTTTATCGTCATTTTTCCGATATGGATGAACTGGGCTTGACGCTGGTGGATGAAGCCGGCCTGATGCTACGTCAGCTGATGCGACAGGCTAGGCAACGCATTGTGCATAATCGTAGTGTAATCCAGACGTCGGTTGAGACTTTTATGGAGTTTATTATGCAGCACAGTAATGTGTTCCGCTTGCTGCTGCGTGAACGTTCTGGCACCTCGGCTGCGTTTCGCAGCGCTGTCGCACGTGAAATTCAGCATTTTTGTGCTGAGCTGGCTGATTACCTTCGTAAAGAAAACAAGTCCACGGCGGAAATGGCATTGATTCAGGCGGAAGCCATGGTGATTCTGGTATTTCATGCTGGTGCTGACGCGCTGGATGCCAGTGATGAAGTTCGGCAGCGCATTACCACGAAAACCATTCAGCAATTGCGTTGGCTGGCCGGAGGCAGTAAACCTCCGGCTGTGTGATCTATGGTGACGTTTTTTTTCGTAGCCAGACACCAGACTCCAGATGATGGGTGTAAGGAAACTGATCAAAGACGGCAAAACGTTCGATACGATGCGTTTTATCCAACTCGTCCAAATTAACTTTCAGCGTCTCCGGGTTGCAGGAGATATAAATAATATCGTTAAAGCGACTGACCAATTCTACTGTCGCCGGATCCAGACCTGCCCGTGGTGGGTCTACCAACACGGTATTGAGCTGAAGCTCAGATAAGTCGAGCTGCTTCAATTTACTGCCTTGAAGTAAGGCTGCTGACACATCTTCAGCCGATATTTGCAGCACTTGTACATTGTTGATCTGATTCAGGTGGCAGTTGTACTGTGCTGAACGAATGGACTTTCGGGAGATTTCGGTAGCAATCACCTGGTCAAAATGTGCAGCCAGTGCCAGTGAGAAATTACCATTACCACAATACAACTCCAGCAAGTCGCCTTTTAGTTGAGTTGCCACATCGCATGTCCAACTTAACATGTGTTGATTTACTTCACCGTTGGGTTGGGTAAAGCTGTTTTCAATTTGCTGATAGCGCAGTGTTCTTTGTTTTACCTGCAGTTGTTCAATGATGAAGTCGCGATCCAGTTCAATTTTCTGTTTACGAGCACGGCCAATCAGATCCAGCGGTGCATAGTCTGCCAATTGCTGTTTCAAAGTGTTGGCTGCCTGTTGCCAGTTTTCATCCAACGGACGTTTGTAGATCAAGGTAATCAGTAGCTCGCCACTTAAGCCAGTCAGGTAATCAATTTGATATAAGCGGCGGCGCAGCTCATCATTGCCTTTCAGTAGTTGCAGCAAGACCGGCATCATGTCGCTGATGCGTTTATCGGCGATAGGAAAATGATCAATACGGACACGCTCTTTGGTCGACGGGTCAAACATAATATGGAATAAGTCATCCCCCTCATGCCAGACACGAAACTCTGCCCGTAACCGATAGTGCTCACTTGGAGAGCGGAATACTTCGGCTTCAGGAAGCTGCAAATGTTGTAACAAGGCCTGCACAGATCCAAGTTTGGACGTCAGCAGAGCTTCGTATTGGTCGGGAAAAGTTTGTCCTGGGCGCATGCGGCATCCTGATAAAAAGCGTAAAAGCGCGATCTTACGTTTTTTTATACTGGCTGCCAAATACAAAGAGGCAGCGCTGGTTGGAGCGCTGCCGGGAGTGCAGTTAACTTTCCTGTCGATCTTTTGCTTCGCGCACTTTCAGTGTTCGATCCTGAAATTCGCTGTCATTTAACGCGTTGATCATTTTTTCTGCGTCTTTGGCGGCCACTTCAACAAAACCAAAGCCACGTCGACGTCCTGTCTGCCGATCTTTCATCAGGCGAACATTGAGCACCACGCCTTTGGTCTCGAATAACTGCTGCACCGATTCCTCATTTGCGCGGTAAGGCAGATTGCCAACGTAGAGTGTCGCCGTTTCGCCCTGATAAATATGCTCCACCATATCATCACTCAGGTTAATGGCATTGCCCTTTACATCGCGCAGAATGGGTACCAGTACACCGCAAAGTAAAACACCCAACACGACCAATACAGGTGCAGGCCAGGCAGGATCTAGCAGGAAAAAAACCAGATAAGCAAGAATCGCCACCGCAAGGGTATAAGGCAAGGTGGCTCGTAACGTAGGTAACATAAGATATATCCTATAAGAGTCAATAAATTAGTTCGGTAAAAACCTGCAACACAGGTGGTTTAATCTTAGCGGTTGCTCGGGAACTAGCCAACTGAAATCTAATAAAAGACAAATTTGCGTTTTCAGCCTTGACAGCACGGTTTAAATCCCTAAAATGGCGCCCTCGCTTGGAGATGGGCTTGAAGCCCTCAAAAAGCGATGAGAAGTGAAGCGGATTGTTGAAATATTTTCGAAACCGGCTTGACTTGCTACGAGGACGATGTAAAATGCGCGTCCTGCTTCGGAATGAAGCACTGCTCTTTAACAATTCGCAATCAATTATCTGTGTGGGTACTTGTGTTGATACGTGCAAACGAATAATCAGT
>NZ_JAFIFQ010000133.1 GCF_020831925.1 Alkalimonas sp. | reverse complement strand
GGGGATTGGTTTGTGTTAAGCTCCGACGGCTTGCACGATTTTGTCACGGAGCAGCAATTGCGGGAGCAGCTGCTGGCCGATACCACCGCAGAGCAAAAAGTCCAGGCGTTAACCGAACTGGCGCTCAAGCAAGGCTCGGATGACAATATCTCTGTGGTACTGGCCCGGGTGGATGCCCTGCCAGCAGAGAGCATCGACGATTACAACGAGCGTTTAACCCGGCTGCCGTTTCCGCCGGTGCTGGCACCCGGTATGAAGGTGGATGGCTATCGCATTGAGCGCGAGCTCTACGCCAGCGAACGCAGCCATCTGTATCTGGTGACCGATACCGATACGAATACCGAGAGCGGCCAGCCGTTGATTTTAAAATGCCCCTCGGTCAATTACAGCGACGATCCCAATTACATTGACCGCTTTATTCGTGAGGAATGGATTGGCAGTCGTATCCAAAGCCCTTATGTGGTGAACGTGATCCGGCAAAGCCGGCCGCGCAGCTTCTTGTACTATTTGATGGAGTATGTGGCAGGGCAAAGCCTGGAGCAGTGGATGCAGCAACACCAGCCAATCAAGCCGGGCCGGGCCATTAAGCTGGTGGAACAAATTACCAAAGGTCTGCAGGCGTTTCATGATTGTGAGGCCATTCACCAGGATCTCAAACCAGGCAATATTTTGGTCACCGCCGATGAGCAGGTGAAAATTGTCGATTTTGGCTCGGTCTTTGTGGCCGGCGTGGCAGAGATTTTTGTGCCGCTGGAGCACGAGGCGGCGCTTGGCACCGCCAGTTATTCCGATCCTTTGTACCTGCAAGGCCATAACTCCGGCATTCAGGGCGATGTCTATTCGCTGGCCACCATCTGCTACGAGCTCTTTACCGGCCAGCTGCCTTATGGCAGTAAAATAGAGGATTGCCGCACCGCCAGCGATTTTGATCGCTTGCGCTACATCCCGGCCCGCGAGCACAACCCGCGCATTCCGCTGTGGTTTGATCGGGCGCTGGAAAAAGGCGTGGCTTTTGATCTGCAGCAGCGCTACACCACACTGCAAAGCCTGCTGCGCGATTTAAAACAGCCCAACCCGGATTTTTTACGCGAGGAAGTCAAACG
>NZ_JAFIFQ010000116.1 GCF_020831925.1 Alkalimonas sp. | reverse complement strand
ATACGCCAGCATTCAACCAGAACTTCCAGGATCGTTATGGCTTTGCCAACACCAACAACATGGATGGCCTTGCGCTTTGGTTACCTCGGTTTAGCTTCAACTATAGTGTCAATGACCAGATGACTGTCCGCGGTGGGGTGGGTATGTTCTCGGGCGGGCGTCCTAATGTCTGGATCTCGAATGCCTACACCAATGACGGGGTAACCATTGTTGCAGCACCGAACCTTGCTGATTTTGAAAATGTTGATATCAAACAGGTTCCGCAGCAAATGCGTGATGCTCTATCGGCCGGTGATGGTAACACTACGCCAATCGATCCAAACTTCAAGATGCCATACGATACCCGTTACAGCCTGGCATTTGATTATGATGACCTTGATTTGTCAGTCTTAGGTTCAGGCTGGTTTACATCCGCCGAGTTTATTTATACTCATAAGAACCGAGAAGTTGCTTGGACTAACCTGGCAAAAGCGGCATTACTTGATGAAAGTGGTAATCAGATCACATCATTAGGTGGGCGTCCTTTGTATGTAAGCTGGGATCCTTTGGCAGGTGACCGCCCAACCACGATCGGAGGCTTTAATACAAATCGTTATGATGTAATGTTGACCAATGTCTCTGGGGGGCGAAGCCTGATTTCAACATTTACGCTGGGTAATGCTTGGGACAATGGATTGAGCTTCCGCTTTAGCTATACCAATCAGGATGTAAAAGACATCACTTCTGGTGGCTCATCCACTGCACATTCCAACTACAACTTCCAAACAGCTGTTGATAAAAATAACCCAACAGTTGGTCGCGCTTCTTATGAAGTGAAGCATCGCTTCTTGGCTAGCTTAACGTATAACACTGAAATTTTTAGTGGTTACACCAGTACAGCGAGCTTGTTCTGGGATCGCACTTCAGGTCGTCCTTACAGCTATGCACTTGATGCATTTAACTTCCGTGGTTTTGGTGATGGCTCACAGCAAAACCTGTGGCGCTCTACCAACTACCTGCCATACATTCCAACGGGTGCGGACGATCCAAACGTACGTTATACCGGTGGTTTGACTTACGAAGAGTTTGCTGGTTACATTGCAGCTGCAAACTTGGGTAAGTATGCTGGTGGTTATGCAGTTCGTAATGAAGGCAACCGTGGCCCATGGAATACCAACTTAGATCTGCGTTTAGAGCAGGAAATTCCTGGTTTCTTCAACAACCACAAAGGTTCCATTTATTTAGATGTGCGTAACCTTCTTGCTATAGTGACTGATAATCAGCGTCACACGGTGAGTTTCTCGGATACAGGCATTCGCTTGGCATCTATCGGGATTGATCCTGAGACAGGTCAATACATCTATGGTCGTCCTTTCGGCGGCTTTGACGATACCCCGCGCTCTGCAACTACTTACAATGCTCGCGCATCAACCTGGTCTGCCAAGATTGGCGTTCGTTACCGCTTCTAATCAGGCTTTTTCCTGACAAAACCGGCCTTTTGGCCGGTTTTTTATTTCTATATCGGTCTTTTTTAGCGATAATTGTTCTTTGTGTGTATTGGAAAGTGACAACAACGTGGCTAAGAACACTATTATCGCCATAGCCGGCGCTTCTGCATCAGGGAAAAGTTTATTTGCATCAACTGTTTATCAGGAGTTGGTAGAGGAGCTTGGCGGTGAGCGCATTGCCATTCTGGCTGAAGATGCCTATTACCGTGATCAAAGTCACTTATCCTTTGAGCAGCGCACCCTGACCAACTATGATCATCCATCGGCATTTGAACACAAACTGCTGGGGCAACACTTGCAGGAACTGCGCGCAGGCAAAGCCATAGCGATGCCGCAATACTGTTACAAGACCCATACCCGTTTGCCGGATACCATCTGTGTACAACCGGCGAAAGTTATTCTGGTCGAGGGGATCTTGCTGCTCAGTGATCCATTGCTGCGTGATGAGTTCGATATCAGTGTCTTTATGGATACGCCACTGGACATCTGTTTGCTGCGTCGCATCCGTCGCGATTTGGAAGATAGGGGCCGAAGCTTACAGTCGGTGGTCGAGCAATACGAAGATACCGTGCGACCAGCCTTTTTTGATTTTATTGCACCATCGAAACAGTTTGCCGATCTGGTGGTCACGCGCGGCGGCAAAAATCAGATTGCTATCGACATCATAAAAACAAAAATCCGCCAGCTTTTGGCGGAATAATTAAAAAGGACCAGGGGAATGATGGGATTAGTAGGTATAGCTGTGCTTTTGCTGGTGGCCTGGCTGGCATCGAATAACAAAAAACACATCAACTGGCGCACCGTTGGCGGTGCTTTTGCTATCCAAGTCGCGATTGGCGCCTTCGTGTTGTATATTCCTTTTGGCCAGGATGTGCTCTATAGCATTTCACAGGTAGTTGCCAATGTGATTGGTTATGCCAACGCTGGTATAGAGTTTTTATTTGGTGATTTGGGGCGTTTTTCGCAAGGCTTTATTTTTGCCATCCATGTGCTCACCATCATTATTTTCTTTTCATCCCTGATAGCGGTGCTTTATCACATCGGCATTATGACCTGGGTCATTCGCCTGATAGGTGGTGGCTTGCAAAAACTGCTGGGTACCAGTCGGCCAGAGTCGATGTCGGCTGCGGCCAATATCTTTGTTGGTCAGACCGAGGCACCCTTAATCGTCCGGCCCTTTGTCCCAACCATGACCCGCTCTGAACTTTTTGCCGTGATGGTAGGTGGCCTGGCGTCTGTAGCTGGTTCGGTACTGGCTGGTTATGCCGGGCTTGGCGTGGAATTAAAATACCTGATTGCGGCCAGCTTTATGGCGGCACCAGGTGGCTTTTTGATGGCGAAAATGATTTTGCCGGAAACCGAGCAACCAAAGAACGAGCTGACCGAAATTACTCAGGAAAAACCGCATACCAATGTGATTGATGCAGCTGCAGCTGGTGCTTCCAGTGGTATGCAATTGGCACTGAATGTTGGCGCCATGCTGCTGGCCTTTATTGGTTTGATTGCACTTATCAATGGCATGGTCGGTGGTATTGGCGGTTGGTTTGGTATCGATAATCTGACACTGCAGTTGATTTTCGGCTATGTGTTCCAGCCACTGGCATTCATCTTAGGGGTATCCTGGGACGAAGCCCGGATGGCAGGTAGTTTTATTGGCCAGAAATTGGTCATTAACGAGTTTGTCGCTTACCTTGACTATGTCCAGGTAAAAGAGCAGCTAAGCGCCCATACTCAGGTGATCGTGACCATAGCGCTGTGTGGTTTTGCCAACTTTTCTTCCATTGCGATCCTATTAGGTGGTTTGGGCGGTATGGCGCCCGGCCGCCGGGCTGATATTGCGGCACTGGGTTTAAAAGCCTTGCTGGCAGCAACATTGGCCAACTTAATGAGCGCTGCCATTGCAGGGTTCTTTTTTTCTTTAGGCTAAAAAACAGGTCTTTTATATGACACAGCAAGTTCCAACGTTAGATATAAGACGGTTTGCCACCGACAAAGATAACTTTGTTGCCGAAATTGGCAAGGCCTACACTGAATTTGGATTTTGTGGCATTAGCGGCCATGGTATTTCAGATGACGTGGTAGCAAATACATACACAGCAATTAAGCAGTTTTTTGCGCTGCCCAATGAGGTTAAAGCCAAATACCATATGCCAGGACAGGGTGGTGCCCGGGGTTATACCGGCTTTGGTGTTGAAAAGGCCAAAGACAGTAAGCATCCGGATCTAAAAGAATTCTGGCATGTTGGTCGGGAGCTGGATGGCCCTGCACCACATCCAAGTTTGTACCCCAATGTCTGGCCGACCGAAGTGGCGGGCTTTAATGAAGCGACCTATCGACTTTACAGTGAGCTGGAAAAACTCGGCAACCGGGTATTGGAAGCCTTGGCGTTGTTTTTAGGTCAGCCGCAGCAGTACTTTGCGGATAAAGTCAATTTTGGTAATTCGATTTTACGACCGATCCATTATCCGCCAATCCAGGATACCAGTACCCAGTCGATCCGTGCTGGTCAGCATGAAGACATCAACCTGATCACCTTACTGGTCGGCTCAAATGAAGCGGGGCTGGAAATACTGCGCCGGGATGGCAGCTGGCTGCCGGTCACCACCATTGAAGGCACTATTGTGGTGAATATTGGCGATATGTTGCAGCGGCTAACCAATCATGTGTTGCCATCCACTACCCATCGGGTGGTCAACCCTGCTGGTATAGCAGCAGGGGAGCCGCGCTACTCGATCCCGTTTTTTATGCATCCAAATCCGGACTTTGTGATTGAGACCCTGCCAAGCTGCATCAGTGCCGAACGTCCCAATCGCTACCCGGAGCCAATCAACTCCAACGACTACTTGATGCAGCGTCTGGAAGAGATTGGTCTGTTGAAAAAGAACGGAAAATAGCCGCTTTGCACAGCAAATAAGCGAGTGACACAAAAGCCGTTAAATTGTGCCATATTGCAGTTGACAGCTTTTTGGAACTCGCTATACTGTGCGCCATGTTGAGCAGCGATGCCCAACATACCACGCAGATGTGGTGGAATTGGTAGACACGCTAGCTTCAGGTGCTAGTGCTCGAAAGGGCGTGAGAGTTCGAGTCTCTCCATCTGCACCAAATTAACCGGCTTAAAGCCGGTTTTTTTGCGCCTATAACTTACCGTTTTAATTCTATGCGGCGGATAAAGTCTTCCACCAGCAAGTCGTACAGCTTGTTGCCCAAATACAAATCTTCCACCCCATCATCTATATTCGGGTTGTCGTTGACTTCAATAACATAGACCTGGTCACCATCCTGTTTGATATCGACACCGTACAGGCTGTCTCCGATCGGGGCACAGGCGCGGATGGCGGCATCCAACACATGAGCAGGTACCTCATTGACGGCACAGGTGCTAAAAGCACCACTTTGTGTTTTTCCGCTGCCATGTTTGTAGATTTGCCAGTGATTACGCGCCATAAAGTACTTGCAGGCAAAGAGGGCCTGACCATTTAATACGCCTATACGCCAGTCAAACTCGGTGAAGGTATAACGCTGGGCCAGGATGATGGCGCTTTGCTCAAACAACTCCGTCATTTTTTGCCGCAGCTCCGTCATGGTTTTTACTTTCACCACCCCGCGGGAAAAGCTGCCATCAGGAATTTTTAGTACCATGGGCAAACCGAGTAGATCAGCCGCCCGCTCCAGATTGTCCGCATCGTATTTAAATAGCATTAACCCATCGGGCACCGGCACCTGATGCTGTTCAAACAAGGTTTGCAGGTAGATTTTATTGCTGCAGCGCAAGATGGAGTTGGGATCATCAATCACCGCCAGGCCTTCCCGCTCTGCCTTTAGCGCCATCTTAAACGTATGGTGATTGACCGCCGTGGTTTCACGAATAAAAAGACCATCAAATTCAGCTAACCGTTGATGATCACGTGCACCAATGATCTCGGTATCCATGGCCGCCTTTTTGGCGGCTCTGCAAAACAACTCAATGGAGCGGGGTGTGCAAGGAGGAAATTGCTCCTTCGGATCCATTAAAACGGCCAGATCGTATTTAAACTGGCGCTTGCTAGGTTCAAGGCGCCAGATTTTATGACTAAACCGCTCCAGTGCTTCGGCAAACTGCGTTTGTTGCGACTCCGTCAGCTTATGTAAACTGCCGATGCGGATGGTTTTGACTTGCCACTGCTGCTTTTTAATCAAATCAACGTGCAGGATAGGTACAGAGAATGCTTCAAACAGATAATCGGCTACTTTTTTCAGCGAACGCTCATTGGTTTCGCCAAAGTAAAGCTGAAAAGTAAGTTGGTTCTCGGTGTTATCTGTCAGTGCTTTATTCAGCTGCTTCGTAAGCGCCACCGGTATATCATCAATTACATCCGCAATTTCGTCGCGATTAAATTTATTAAATACCTTAATCGAAGGGATAGCATGATGGTTGCGGGCTTCGGCCAGCAAAGAGCAATAATAACCAGAGCCCAGATACTGTGATTGCCGACACAGGTTTATTAATCGCACGCGCTGCCGCGATTTGCCCTGCCACTTTAGGTACTCGGCCAGAGTCATGACGCCATCGTATTGAAAGAAAGGTCCCCAATCTTGTAGCTTATCTACTACGATTAATAACTTAGACATATCCTGTTCCTGGAAAATGCATTTCTTGTATTGTAGACAGTAGTGCAGATGGCTGCCCAATGAAATCATTTACTTGTCAGCAGCAAAAAAATTGTCTTGCCTGTTGGTTGAAAACAACGTGCAATGCCGTGCCATGACATAACAGAAAAGGTGCCTATGGAAAGCAAAGATCTCTGTATCCGCGATGCTGTTTTGCAGGATCTGGCTGATCTGGTGCAGCTTGAGCAAGCCTGCTTTGATGCTGATCGCTTGAGTCGTCGTAGCTTCCGGCACTTTATCCTCGATAAACGCAGTGATTTGCAGGTGTTGGAAAAAAATAGCCGACTGGTAGGCTATTTCCTGGTGTTGTATCGACGGGGCATTAGTTTGGCCCGGTTGTACTCGCTTGCGGTATTGCCAACAGAGCGCAAACAAGGCTTTGCACAGCTGCTGTTAGCGCATGCAGAATTGTCGGCCCGCCAGCGGCGTTGTGTATTTTTACGACTGGAGGTCAGGCCGGATAATGAAGGCGCTATAGCCTTGTACCGGCGTCAGGGCTATCAGGAGTTTGCTATTCGGCATGATTTTTATGAAGATCACTCGGACGCGCTTTGCATGCAAAAGCGCGTGTTCAGTTATCAGCAGCAAAACACGGATAAAGGCATTCAGTTTATCCAGCAGACCACTCCTTTTACTTGCGGCCCGGCCGCTTTACTGATGGCGATGAATTACTTCGAGCCGAATAAATACGATCCCTACGCACAGGAGTTAGAAATCTGGCGCGAAGCCACCACCATCTTTATGACCTCTGGGCATGGCGGATGCGGACCAAGAGGACTGGCGCTGGCTGCCTGGCAGCGTGGTTTTGACGTTGAAGTCATGCTCAATCAAGCCGGGCCACTGTTTGTCGACTCGGTACGCAACCCACAAAAGAAACAAATGCTGGAACGGGTCCACCAGATTGAGCAGCAAAAATGCACTCAGGCCAATATTCCGGTGCATATTAGCGAGTTCACCCTCAATGATGTGCTGGAGAAACTAAACCAGGGTTTTTTGGTGTTGCTGCTGATCAGTACCTGGCAGTTTGATCGTAGCAAAGCGCCGCACTGGGTATTGCTTTGTGATGTCGATAGCGACTTTGTCTATTTAAACGATCCCGATGTTGATACCGCCGCCGGTCAAAATGCTGCAGATTATCAATACATCCCGGTGAATCGAAACATCCTGGCAAAGGCATTTTTGTATGGTAAGCAACGCTTAAAGGCGGCCGTTGCCGTTAAAAAAGACAAAACGTCGTCTTTTTAGGCAAAGAAACACAAAACAGCAAATAAGACTTGCAGTCACAACAGGGCTCCCTATAATGCCGACCCAAGCCAGCAGGGTCCTGAAACAGAGCCTTGCAGCGGGATGGAAAAAGTGCGGTAAAAGTTGATTATCAGCCTTGACAGCACGGTTTAAATCCCTAAAATGGCGCCCTCGCTTGGAGATGG
>NZ_JAFIFQ010000022.1 GCF_020831925.1 Alkalimonas sp. | reverse complement strand
AGCCAATAGCCAAGCCTTGCTGCTGATGCCAGCTTAGCCGCCAGATCCAGATGTTTGGCTCGCCTATGGGGACAGCTTCTGACCAGTGCAGGCCATCGTCGGAAACCCAGGCATAGCTTTGGTGGCTTTGCTGACTGCGGTCATGCAAAGCGCCGGCACCATAAAGCATTAGCCGGCCATCTGGCAAAATACTAAATTTGGCATCGCGCAAATCGGCATCCGGCAGCTGAATAACCGCTGTGCTAAGCCAGTGCACCCCATCCAGTGAGCGCAGGATACGGAATTGCCCGTCCGGCGAGATATGGGCACTGCCTTCCCGAAACACGCACCAGAAGGTACGGTGAAAGTGGATCAGATCGGTAAAGGCATTGTGCGCTGCCTGCTGCCAAATACACTGATGCTGGATGCCCATACATTTTTCCAGAAAAGATCGAATGTCACAATCTTATCAGGTTTTGTACCGCGATATCAGTTGATCCAGCTCGGTCGCCAGTGCTGCCAACTGCTCACTGATCGTTACCGCCTGACTGGTCCCTTCAGCCGTTTCCTGCGCAATCGCAACAATGGCATGCACATTCTGGTTGATGGTTTCCGAGACGGTGGTTTGCTCTTCGGCGGCACTGGCGATTTGGTTGTTCATATCATTGATGGTACTGACCGCCCCCTGGATTTCGCGCAGGGCTTCATCCACCTTGGATGCTTCA
This sequence comes from Alkalimonas sp., assembly GCF_020831925.1. Lineage (GTDB taxonomy): Bacteria > Pseudomonadota > Gammaproteobacteria > Enterobacterales > Alteromonadaceae > Alkalimonas. Next base: position 53,847 of record NZ_JAFIFQ010000022.1, on the reverse strand, counting down.
GTCACGGTATGCTGACTGCCTTCTTTGATCTGATCGATGGCCGATACCGCTTCTTTAGCGCCTTGCTGCAGCCGGCCAATCATATCGTTGATTTCCTGCGTGCTGGTCGAGGTTCTGGCTGCAAGAGTCCGTACTTCATCGGCAACCACGGCAAAACCACGACCCTGCTCACCGGCCCGGGCTGCTTCAATGGCCGCATTCAGAGCCAGCAGGTTGGTTTGTTCCGCGATGCCGCGGATGACTTCGACCACACCACCAATGCCTTGAGACTCAGTACCAACCCGGCTGATCACCTCCACACCAGTCTGTACTTGCTTTTCAAGGCCATGAATGACTTCAATGGCATTTTGCAAGGTGACAGCGGCCTTACGCACCTGGCTATCAGCATCGTTGGCTGCATGAGCTGCATTGCTGGCACTGCTGGCAACATCCTGAGCCGTGGTCGCCATTTCATGCATAGCAGTGGCTACCTGGTCACTTTCACTGTGCTGTCGTTGTACCCCTTGCTCGGCCTGATGCATTAGCCCGGATAGTGACTCGCCGGATTCGCTCAGGCTATTGACCGAGCTGCGGATATTGGTGACCAGCTCAGCCACCTGAGCGGCAAACTCATTAAAAGCGTGCGAAAGCTCACCGAGTTCATGCCCTTGGTCATCCAGCCGCTGTGTTAAATCTCCATCACCTTGCGCAATCTCTTTCATTGCCTGGACTGCCTGAGCAAGTGGTCCAAGAATACTACGTGCCAGCGTCAGGCCGAGTGCAATCATGGCCGCCAGCAGCAGGAGTGCAATCAGGCTAAGTTGAAAAGTGCCCGCTTGCACCTGTCGGTTGGTTTGCTGTTGCAGGGTTGCCAGCTGTTCATTGAGATCGTCAATGTAAAAACCTGTAGCCAACACCCAATTGGTACCAGGAACCAGCATAGCTTTCGCCAGCTTAGGGGCTGGGACTGAGCTACCAACTCTGGGCCAGTTGTATTCGACATAATCACCACCACGCTGTGCTGCCTGAATGTATTCTCTGACCAAATGGCGGCCATCCGGTGTGGTGCTGTTGTAGAAGTTTTGCCCTTCCCGTGCAGGGTTGTCGGCACTGACTACCTGAACGCCTTGCGTATCGTAAACGAAAAAGTAGTTTTCCCCTTGCTCGTAACGCAATTGCCGCAGGATCCGTTTGCGGCTTGCTTCATCAGGAGCCGTGGCACTGGCGGTGATGGCCAGCTCTAAAAAGGCATCAAGTTGCGCCCGTCGCTCGGCAAACAGGGACGCTTGCATTTGGGTAATGCTCATGTCGGCAATAGCTCTGGCCTGACGAATGGATTGCCAGGTCAGAATCAGAGCCAACAGCAACACTGGCAGAATAGCCAGTACCATGATCTTTTGTTTGATGGATAAAGCTTGCATAAGAGACCTCAAGTTGGCTAAAAGTGCCACTTCACCAGCAGGTTGACATTGTTTTCATGACTTCTGAAAGCAGGACTGTCGGCAATACCAAATTTATTGCGCCAGAAGACATACTCGATACCAAGCCACAACTGACTTTCCATGCCAAAAGACGGGCTGGCAAGCCATTTTAATTGGGGGGTAAGATTTAAATTGGCACGTTGATCGGCACTGGTACTGGCCCAGTCCATAAAGCCATCCAGTAAGAATTGCTGCTTACCGAAGGTAAAAGGGTAGGCCCAGACCAGTGTTAACTGCCAGTTGTTGGCAACCTTATCATTGTTGCGCCGATAGACATTGGCCTGCACGAAGCGAAAACCGGGCACGGCTAAGTCCACGCCGGCACCATACAGATAATTGGTGGCCAGGCTACTCATTTCAATATGGGCTGCCAGCAGCACATCTTTGACCGGACCAAACTGGTAGTTGCCGCTGGTGTTTTTCCCCAGGCTAAAGCGCGGTTGTAGTTCGGCATAGTTGGTGCGAGTGCCATCCTTAAAGCGCATATGGTCCAGGAAAAAGAAATTATCACCCCAGCTGGTATTAGCGGCGTGTTCAATGGTGAACACATGCCGTGTTGGGTCGCCAATGCGGTAGTTTTCGCCATACAAATACGTTAAGCGAAAGTCCTGCCATAATACCTTAGCTTGGGCCGGCAATAGAAACAAACTCAGACATATCAGAAAGATACGCATAATAATAACCAGCAGAATATCGATAGATTGAGTTAAGACCTGAATCGGCGTTCTGGCAAGTTATTTTGATGGCATGGCGTTAATCCGTTTGCAGCGCGGTGATTGGGTCCAGTTCAGCAGCACGCATGGCTGGATAGACACCAAAACCCAGCCCAATCAGAGCGCAGATGCTAAAAGAGATTAAGATAGCCGGTAGTGACCAGCTGACCGCCCAGCCAGAATAAAACGCAATCAGCTCGGACAAGACAATGCCAAACACAATGCCAAGCACACCGCCCGCCACAGCGATGGCGAAGCTTTCGGCGATAAACTGTACCTTGATGTCTTTACGGGTGGCGCCAATGGCTCTGAGCAAGCCAATTTCTTTGGTGCGTTCCAGTACCGTCGCCAGCATGATGTTCATGATGCCAATGCCGCCAACCAGCAGGGAAATTCCTGCCACGCAGGACATCACAATATTAAAAATCTGCTGGGTTTGTTTTTGCTGTGCCAGCAAAGCGGCTGGTACTATCAGGGTGTAATCATCAATGCCGTTGTGGCGGTATTGCAACAGGTGTTGCAGCGCCCGGGCTGTGGCGGCGGTATCTGCATCATCGGCCAGTTGCAGGCGAAAGGCATCCAGTTCGGCTGCTAAGTGGCCGCTGCTAAAACGACTTTGTGCGGTATTCAGTGGCATAAACAACTGATTTTGCTCACCACCAAGCTCTACCCCCTGAAAGTCCTGACTACCCTGAAAGGGTTCGTCCAGTACGCCAATAACCTGCAGCCAGACATGATTCACTTTGACGTAGTTGCCAAGTGCGTTGCCGGCGGGAAAGAGCTGCCTGGCCATGGCAGAGCCGAGCACGGCGACGGGCGCAGCCAAGCGATCTTGTTGCTCGGTAAAGGGCTTACCCTGGGTAAACGGCAGACTGCTCAGTTCAAAGTGGCTTGGGCTAACCCCGGATGCTTCGCCATCACTCTTACCAAAGTGACTGATAATCGCATAACGTTCAATGGTGCGCTCTGCACTGAAGGCGGTGACATCAGGCAGGGTGGCCATGGCAGCCTGCACATCGCCAAGGGTTAAACCAAGCGAATGCTTGCGGTGTTCCAGCAAGGTGGTTTCATCAAAGTTGCGTCCTTCCACAATCAGGTTGCGCAGTCCCATGGTTTCGATGGTTTTCAGTGCTTCGCGCTCGGCTCCTTCACCGATATTCAACATGGCAATGACGGCGCCGACCCCAAAAATCATGCCCAGCAGTGTTAAAAAGGTGCGCAGTTTGTGCTGGGCCAGCTCGGCCAGGGTATCACGAATTAAAATAGTGCCGTTCATGGTGCAGCCTCCGGCTCTGTTAAGGCGATCCGATCGCCGCTCTGAACCCCGGATACAATTTCTGCATGCGTCAGGCTCTTCTGGCCAATCTCCACCGGCTGTCGTAAAAAGCGTTTGCCTTTACGTTTCCAGACATAGAGCTGATTTTCTTCGCTGAACAACGATTGCAGTGGTACCAACAAGAGTGCATCGGCACTGGCCAGCTGGATCTCACCCAGAATACGGCTGCCGGGCATAAAGAGTGGCGATTGTTCATCTGGTGCTACCTCTACTTCGATATAACGCCGTGGGTCACGCCGCTGTCTGGACTGTGCCACCTGACCGACTCGTACCACTTCGCCAGTAAATTGCGTGGCTGGGTGTGCAGCCAGGGCAAATTGGACTGGTTGGCCAACGGCAAGGCCGGCCGCTTCGTGCTCAATCACATAAAGTTTCAGGTGCTGTAAACTCAAGTCAGGCAAGCTGCCAATGCGCTGGCCAGGAAACACCATGCTGCCGACTTCAGCTTTTTGTCCGCGCCAGTCACTATCCAGCTGCAAAATGCCGGCATGAGGCGCTCGGACTTCCAGGGCATTGAGGCCGCTTTGTGCGGTATCCAGCAAGGTCTGTTGTTGATTAAGCCGTAACTGCAACAGCTCCTGTTCTCCGGCCGACTTGCTGGTAAAGCTGTCTTGCTGCCAGGTTAGAAACTGCTTTTTTTCTTCCAGATAGTCGCGGTTTTGTAAGGAATCCAGAATTTCCAGTCGGGAGCGGATTTGCACATCGTCAATACTGAATCGATCGGCAAAACCAAACTCCTGGCCCACTAAAGCCTGGCTGAGCGCCAGACTGGAGAGCTCTGATGCTTGCTGGCTTTGTTGCTGCATGCGCTCGGAATCAATGGTAGCAATGCCATGCTGGGCGGTGCGTTCATCGCGTTGCAGCTGGCGAGCATCGAAGCGGACAATCAGATCGCCAGGTTGTAACTCGGTAAATTCAGCTTGGATCTCCGCGATTAGCCGTGGTCCCTGTGCTTGCGGCGCATTGATGCTGGTGGAGTTGACCGCAATCAGCTCCCCTTCGGCCTGCACCTGATGAAGGAAAGGCTGGGGTTTGAGTTGCAGTACTGGGGTGGTATCGCTGTCTGTCTGACAAGCGGTCAGGCACAGTAGCAGGGCGAGCACACCTGTGGTTCTTGGTATCATGATGCCTCCCTGCGGCTGAGCTGGATGGTCAGACGCGCCGTCATGCCTGGGCGCATAATGCTGGTATCCAAGTCATCAAAGCGGATGGTGGCGTCCACCACCCGGTTCAGTTGCTGATTGGATTTATTGCGCACTGACGGGGATAGCTCTTCTACCAGGCCAGAAAAGCTGCGATCGGGATAAGCATCCAGCGTGATTTGTACCCGTAGGCCAGGGCGAACAAAGCGGATATCGACCTCATCGAGTTCGGCACGGATTTTAAGGGTATCCAGCTGGCTGACCGCTGCCACCGGGTGACCAAATTGTACGGTGTCACCAACGGCCGATTTCTCACCCTGGAAATTGGGCAGGTAAATGACCATGCCATCAAAAGGAGCTCTAACCTGCATGCTGGCAAGCTCTTGCTGCAACTGATTAATTTCTGATTGCAGCCGGTTGATACGGGACTGCAGCAACTGGGCCTCAACCTGGCGTTGTTGTTGATGAAACTCGAGCCTAGACTGTGCCAGGGTATGCTGATTGGCCGCTATGGTGTAATCAATGCGGGCTTTTTCACGCTCATTGGCAGAGCGCGAGTGATCGACGATTTCAGCCCGGCGCTGGAAACGCTGATAGTCCATCAGGCGTTCGGCCAACTCCAGCTTCAGTTCCTCATGCCGTTCTTCATCTTGCTGCAACTGGTTGCTTTGTTCCTGACGTAAGCTGCTCAGCTCCATTTGTTTGTTGCGCAACTGCTCCGCCAGTGTTTGGCCATCAAAGGCCACCACCATATCGCCAGCCGCTACCAAACTGGACTCCGGAGCCATCCGCTGAATATTGTATTGCCACATCCGACTGACACTGGGGGGCGAAATTTGCTGGCTGCTGGCTGCAAACAACTGACCAGTGGCGCGGATGGTCTGGCGCTGTACCTCAGGTTGAGAGGGCGTATCGGCTTGGCAAGCCAGCAGCGACCAACAGAGCGTTATGCTCAGTAGCAGTCTATGGGGAAGTCTCATGGCTGCACCTTAATTAATAGGCCAAGCCCCAAACGCGCATCTGCAACGGGCAGCTGTTCGGCATGAAACTCTGCACGGAAATACAGCCCCTGACCAAGTTGCCGTCGACGCTCACCTTGTTGAGCGAGTGCCTGCAGCTCTACCTTGAACTCGGTGTCTGGAGCACTATCGAACTGAGCGGTGAATTGACTGGCTTGTTGCAACGCTTGCAAGTCGACCTCATGCACCCAGGCTTCAATCAGCAATTGATCTTTTGCATGCACCTGAGCAATGAGCCAGCCCGGTTGCGCGGTCATGCCGGAAAACACCGGCGTACCATACCAGGGGTGCATGCCATAGCTAATAGCTCCATCCACTTCGGCAGTGACGCTCATAGCCGACAACTGCTGCTCGGCATCTTGCAGCTCCCCCAGTTGCTGTTCAATTTGCAGCCGCTGTTTGGTCAGCTCGGTATCACGGGCAACCTCAACCAGCTGCAGCGCTTTGAGAGCTTGCTCGGTGGCGGTTTTTGCCCGGCGATAATCCAGTTGGTGCAGCTCGTAATCGTACTCGCTTAAATTGGCACGCGGCACCGAGGCATCAATACCCGCTTTTTGTTGCAGCAAACTGCGACGTTGCCATTCATAGCGCGCTTCCATCACGGTGAGATCATGCTGTAATTGCAGTTTATTCAGTTGGTCGCGGGCCGTGTCTACCTGAGTTTTGAGCCGCTCAATGGTGCTTTGCAGGCTGCCTGCATCAAACACCGCCACCAACTCTCCGGCGCGAACCAACTCATCTTCTGGTTTTAACCACTGCACCTGCACCCGCCAATTATCACTCATCGGCGAGACTACATTTTGCCGCTCCGACGACTGCAAGGTGCCGGTGAGTAGCACAGGTGTTGGCTGGCTGGTTGCGAGTAGTGAGCAGAGCAACAGGCTTATCCCTGACATGAACTATCCTCCAGAATGATGCCGTCACGCATACGGATCACGCGTTTGGCCCAAGCTGCTATTTCATCCTCGTGTGTGACCATCACAATGGTATTACCCTGCTGGTGCAGCTCTTTTAACAGTTGCATAATTTCAATTGAGGTTTTGCTGTCCAGGTTGCCGGTAGGCTCATCGGCAAAGATCACTTTCGGATCATTAATCAGGGCCCGGGCTATGGCCACACGTTGGCGTTGCCCGCCCGACATTTCATGCGGTCTGTGGGTGATCCGATGGCCTAGCCCAACCCGCTGCAAAAGCTTGGCCGCTTTTGCCAGCGCTTCATCTTCCGGGATGGCACTATAGCGCAATGGCAATGCCACATTTTGTTGGGCCGTTAAACGTGGTAACAAATGAAAAGACTGGAAAATAAAACCAATGGAGCGGTTGCGAATGTGGGATAAATCTTCATCAGACAGTTCTGCCACATTTTGGCCAGCGAGCAGGTAGCGCCCACCGCTTGGGGTATCCAGACAGCCTAGGATATTCATCAGGGTGGATTTGCCTGAACCCGATGTCCCCATAACGGCTACGAACTCGTTCTCTTCAATGCTCAGATCAATGTTGTGCAGAGCCACCACCTGGTTATCGCCCTGGCCAAATACCTTCTGCAGTTGCTGAACTTCAATCATCCATGAGGACTCGTCTAAAAACCCGAGACAAGATTTTGCCACAAAAAAAACAGCGCGGCTGTGAAAGGCCGCACTGAGGGAGAGCTAAAGTGTAACAGAGTGTTGCTTTGTTGTTTAATCCGGTAGTTGCAGATGCCTTACCAAAGTGAGCAACTGCTGGATGGTAGTCAGGCTATAGCGTTGCAGAATCAATTGCCGTCCCAGGGTAAGAGCAAAGCGCTCGCAGCGAGCGCGCAATGGTTCATTGGCTATGTGTTCTAAATCTGCCACATGGGCCAGCCCGACCGTTCGGCGGATCAATTCGCAGCCGGCATAGCCGATGCTATCCGCCAGCACTTGCTGTAAATAGAAGCTTTGATAACTGCTGTTGGCAAAGCTGCTTTCTTTGGTCTGGGTTTGCATTAACAGGCTAAACTCGCTGGCAAAATCCTGCCAAAGTGCTTCGATTTGTGCAAGCAGATAGCGTTGCTGCTGCTCGCGGACATCGGTATCCTCTTGCAAACCAAACTGACCGGCATAACTGATGAGCAAATTCCCCAGCAGGCTACCTACATCAAAGCCGACGGGGCCGTAAAAGCCAAACTCGGCATCGATCACTTTGCACTGCTCGGCACTGACAAAAATACTGCCACTATGCACATCACCATGCAGCAATGCCTGTGGCTTGGAAAGAAAATCCGCTTTCAATCGTGCAACTTCTGCCTGTAAGGTCTCATCGTGCCAAAGCTCACGTGCCTGGGGCAAAATGGCCTGATGAATACTGTTGCGTTCATGATTGCAGTAGGGATCGGTAAAGAACAAGTCTTCGGTGATCAGGCAAAGCTCCGGGTTTAAAAAGCGGGCCACCTCGGTTTTCTTCTGCAAGCCATTTAACACAAAATCACTGGTATGGAACAAGGTGCGAGCCAGATACTGCGCCATCTGACTGGCCAGCTTGGGGAACTGTTTGCCGGCAACCAGAGCACTGCGCAATATTTCCAACTGGCCCAGGTCTTCCATCACAATGGCGGCTTTGGCAGCGTCGTAATGCAAAATCTTCACCGTGTGCTCTGGGCAAATGCGGCCATGACGCAGCAGCACCTCGGCCTCAATACGGGCACGATCGATAGTCAGTGGCCAGCTTTCACCGACACAGCGGGCATAGGGCAGGGCTTGTTTTACAATCAGGCTGCGGCCATGCTGGTTTTTAACCCGGAACACCAGGTTTAGATTGCCGTCACCAAACTCTTCGGCTTCCAGTTTGTCGCTGTCACGAAAGGTGTCACCATGAGTTAATGCAAACTGTCTGGCATCGTCGGCGGTAAAGATTTGGTAGTCGGTCATAGGGCATCCGGACTTGTCAGGGCAATAGAAGAGCTGCATAATCGCAAACATTCTAGACGTCTGCAAGGCTAAAAAAGGCATAAGGCATGAAAAATATGACGGGTCTTAGCATCAAGACCGAGCAAGGCCAACTGTATATTCTGGATCAGACGTTGTTGCCGCATCAGCAACGCTGGCTGCATTGCACCGACGTGGATCAGATGGTGGCTATGATTCAGCAATTGCAAGTTAGGGGAGCTCCGGCCATTGGTATCGCTGCATCCTTGTTGCTGGCTTACCGGGCTGGGCAGGGTGATAGCCGTGCCGAACTGCTGCACAGTGCTGAAGTACTCAGAGCGTCGCGGCCTACCGCGGTCAATCTGATGAATAACCTCGATTCCATGCTGGCCGCCTTGCAACAGCCAGATTATGCCAGCGCTGCGGTGGCCTGCGCCGAGCAGCTGTTTGCCGAGGACGTGCAACTGTGTCTGCAGATGGCAGAGCACGGTGCGGCCCTGGTGCAGCCGGGCGAGCGTTTGCTGACACACTGCAACACCGGTGGTTTGGCTACGGCTGGGGTAGGCACTGCGCTGGGTGTGGTGCGGCTGGCGCATCAGCAAGGCAAACAGATCCAGCTGTGGGTCGATGAAACCAGGCCCCTGCTGCAAGGCGGGCGGTTAACTGCCTGGGAGTGCCAGCAGCTAAATATTCCCTATCAACTGATTTGTGACAATATGGCGGCCATGCTGATGGCACGAGGTGAGGTTGATCGCATCTTTGTTGGCTCGGATCGCATTGCGGCTAATGGGGATTTTGCCAACAAAGTTGGGACCTACAACCTGGCGGTGCTGGCGCACTATCACCAGATCCCGTTCTACGTCGTGGCCCCCCATACCACGGTCGACCCCAGCTGCAGCGATGGCCGTCAGATCCCGATCGAGCAGCGCCCGGCAGAAGAAGTGCGCGGTGTTGCCGGCAGTTTTGGCAGCGTTTGCTGGGCCCCGGAGCAGGCCGCGGTGTTTAATCCGGCCTTTGATGTGACCCCCGCTAAACTGGTCACCGGCTGGGTATTGGATAGCGGGGTGCTTGATCAGGCAGCTGTTGCCACTGGAGCCTTACAGCGGTTGGTGGCAGGATAAAAAAGCCCGGAGCAAGCTCCGGGCGAAAGACAAGGATAGACAGGGTGGAACCGCCTTTTCGGGGCGACAAAAACAGCTTAAGTTGTTTCTGCTTTGCTGACAAAGGAGATAAATCCATGCATCGGGTGAAAAAAATTCAACCATGCAGGGATCTGCTCAATGGGTGCGCAGCAGTCCAAAAATTGGCTTTTTAAGCAACCCTGTAATGGGTGCCAGAGCGGCTATCCAGGCCATCAGCAGCAACAAGATCGCCGCGAAGGCAAAAATCATTGGGTTAAACTGCAGTGCAAAAGCCGACAACCAGCCGCTGGAGTGCAGCAGCCAGGCCAGTGCGGCCAGCGCCAGAGGCAGTGTAAGCAGCAGCGCTAGTAAGGGCTGGCTGGCCGCTCTGGCGAGCAATCGCCCGTCGCTTGCGCCAAGTGCCAACAGCACGCCGTACTCTTGTCGTTCTAACAGAATGCGGTTACGTACCTGGTAGTACAAGCTAAAGAACACGGTAAGTAGCACCAGTAAAATCATACCGCTACTGAACCTGAGTAGTTGACGACTTTCCTGATCTTGTTGCTGCAAGCGTGCAGCAAGTGATTGTACGGGTAAAAACTCAGGCGCTGTCAACTGTTGCTCAAGCCACGCCATGAATGCAGGCTTAAGCCTTGCCTGGTGCTCGGCAGGAAAGTAGAGCTCGAGGCTGCGGCTAAATTGCACCAGCATGGCAGCGGACTGATGATGCAGGTAGGCTGTCGGTTGGGCGCTCTGGCTAAAGCCATGATGAGGGATATCCGCGACGATAGCCACTATCGGGTGGCGGCCGGCAAAGCTGCCTAAGTTCAGCTCACTGCCAAGCAGTGGCTGATCAGTGCCCGCAGCAAGCTGCTGGGCCAGTGTTTGGTTGATAACCACACCCCCATGCCAGTCGTCATCCCCCTGCAAGAGCGGTACCTGCAGGCGGGAAAAATAATTGCCGCTTACGATGCGTTGTTGAATAGCGAGGGGGCCAGCCAGGCGATCGTCGTTTAACTCGTTGCTGTTTTGGCTGTCAAAAGAGCCAACCTCAAAAGCGACCTCCGCAGCCTGCACCTGAGGAACATTGTTCTGTACCAGAGCTGAAAAATCGAACCCGGTGGCACTTTGTTGCACCGGCAAGGCCAGTAAGCCGGTATCCAGAGGATAACTGCGAAACTGCTGCCATTGCTGCCAGCTCAGGCCCAGCATAAAAGCCAGTGCTACCAGAGCAACCCAGAGTTGAGCGGTTAAATTCAGTTGTGCCAGCCACTTTTGGCTGCGGCTGCGGCTTTGCCCGGTTTGTCGGCTAAACAGTGCCTGCTGTGAAAACCGCAGCACCGGCAAACAGGTGCAGCCAAACAACAGGAGGGCGACCAAAGCCAGGGCGGCGAGCCAGCGCGGCCAGTCGAGCGGCAAGCCGGCTTCGCCTACCGTGCTTTGCAGGCTGTCGCTGTGCAGTAGTTGCAGTAAGCCCAGGCTTAGCAATGAAGACAGCACGGCGGTGGCGGCTATCAAGATCACAGCAACCAGCAAGGGGCCGCGCAGCAACTGCAGCATACTGGCGCCTAGCACCTGTTGAATGCGGTAATTTTCTTGCTGCTGGATCAGCCGGCTGGTAAAGACGGTAAAGGTATTTAAACTAAGCACCAGGCCAAAGCCAAGCAGCAGGACCAGCCCCAACTGCCATTGCTGCAACAGTTTCAGCCTGGCCGGTGGGTCCAGGTTAAGCCCGGTGTGCACCATCAGCTCGGAGCCATCGCCACCCATTCGCATACCGGGTACGGTAAGATCTTGCTGGCGTAGATGTTCGGTCAGTGCTTCGGCGTGCAAAGGCTGCGAGGTGGCTAAGATGCCGTAATAAAAAGGGGCGGCCTGTAAAAAGCGATCCAGCATGACTTCTGAATCGACAGAAAAAGGCGTGAGATAGCGGTACCAGTGATCCGACAACCAAATGTCCGGTTGAAAAGCGCCAATACGGTTTAATGAGGCGGGCAATACACCGGCAATCGGCAAGCTGATCGGGAAGCTGTTGTGGCTGAGCAACTGGCCTGCGACGTCTGGGTTGCTGCGTAAACGCTCACGCCAGTAACGCTCACTGAGCCAAACCCCAGGGGTTTCGTTCACCGCAAGCTCTTCAACGCCTAATACCCTGGAAAAGCTGTCGGAGTAAAACAAGGTGCGCAGGTCTTGCTGTGGCTCGGAACCCAATCGGACGTTAGTAGTGTGCAGGCTAAACCAGGCAGCAGCCTGTATGCCTGGCATGTCGGCAGCAGTATCGATGGCCTGGCGATGCAGCGGGGCCAGGCGGCCATCGCCATGCTGTCTGGCCAGAGTGTAGAGATAACCAGTGGGCTTGGTCCAGGTCGGAGGGGCAGAAAACAACTGGTGCCCCAGTTGCAAAATCAGCGTAAGCAAGGCGCAAAGCAGGGCAAAACAGGTGAGGATAAACAGCAGCTTGAGGCGTTGCCCTTGCCAGGAACGCCACTCCATGACCAGTTGAAAGCTCAGGTTATTACTTTGCATGGCTAAGTCGCCCATCAACCAGGTGAACGGAGCGTTGGCACTGGCTGGCAATGGTTGGATCATGGGTCACCATCACCAGCGCAGAGCCTTCGGTGGCCAGTTGCAGTAGCAGGTCCATAATGCTTTGGCCGGTAGCCGAGTCCAGATTTCCGGTGGGTTCGTCGGCTAAAATCAACCCGGGTTTGTTCACCAGGGCTCTGGCAATGGCAACCCTTTGCTGTTGCCCACCTGAAAGCTCAGATGGCCTGGCGTGCAGTTTATCGGCCAGGCCCACCTGGCCCAATACATCGGCGGCACGTTGCCGGTACGCATTGTTAGGAACCTCCGGGTTAAAGCGCAGTGGCAGCGCTACATTTTCCAGCGCCGTCATATCGGCTATCAGATTGAAGTTTTGGAAGATCCAACCTATATGGCGGTTGCGTACCTGACTTTTCTGTTGCCGGCTCAGTTGGCCAACCGGCTGGTTACGCAGCAGATACTGGCCTGCGGTTGCAGTATCCAGCAAGCCAAGAATGGACAATAAAGTGGATTTGCCACTTCCCGAGGGACCGGTAATGGCAACGCTCTCGCCATCCTGGATGCTGAGCGAAATGCCATGCAGCACTTGGTGCTTCACTTGGCCTTGTCCGAAGCTGTGTTGCAACTCCTGCAGTTGTATCAGTTCAGCCACGTGTTAACTCCTTGCTTAGAATACTCTCTTGTTGTTGCAGCCGGGCTGGCGGGTCCAGTAAAATTTGCTCGCCTGCGCGAAGGCCACCGATAATTTCCATGTGATCCCGCCCTAAAATACCAACCTGAATCTGGCGTCGAACAAAGCGATCACCCTGCTGTACAAACACATCAGCGGCGCGGTTGCCATCACGCAGGCCAAGAATAGGCGCCACCCGCAATACGCTATCCGCCTGAGCGGTGATAATGCGGGCGCTGATATCCAGGTTGGCTCTGGCGTTGTCTGGAAGTTGACCAGGCAAGCCGACCTCAACCCGAATCTGATTGTGCTGCACACTGGGATGCACCCGCAGTACCGTACCCTGCAGTTGATGCTGCCTTACCTGCACCTGCACGTTTTGGCCCGGTAAAATCCTGCTGGCATCGGATGCAGCAATTAAAATATCGGCATACAAGGAACTTGGTTCGGTAATTTGGGCGACAATATCGCCCCGCCGCACCGGCTTACCAACTTCAACGTGCTCACTTAGCTCGTTGAGCAGGCCATGGCTTTCGGCACGTATCACCAGATGCGCTAAATCTTGCTGGATCATCGCCAGTTGCTCTTTTGCTTCTTGCAGGCGGTACTGGTGAGCTCGTTCATCGGCCTGGCGTGCCTGTTGAAATGCCTGCACATTGCGCTCACTTAAACTGTGGCGTAAACGCGATTGTTCCAGCTTGGTTTGGGCGCGCAAATAATCCAGCCGGGCCAGAATTTGTTGCTCCAGCAAGGTGTGCAAAGTATCCATTTCCTGCTCAGCAAAGCGAATTTCCGCTTCCAGCATGGCCACTTCGTTCTCCAGCGCAATGCTTTCCCGCTCCAGCCGGGCGGTGGCGGCTTCCAAAGCTGCGCTGGCTTCCAAGACCGCCAGCCGGGCACGCTCTTCCTCCCGTTGCAGCAATGGGTTACGCATCCGTATCAACACATCGCCGGGTTGTGCTTCGGTGCCTGGGTACAGCTCAAGCGACTGGATCACCCCATCCACTTCGGCCATCACGCTATGGCTTTGGCGCGGTAATAACCGGCCTTGCCCCGTGACAACGGCCACCACCTCGCCGGTATCCACCTGCGCAAGGTTAATTGGGCGCTCATTGCCCTGAGTTAATTGCTGCCACGAGTGCAGCAGCAGCCAGGCAAGCAAGATGATTGCTACAACAAGCAAGGCAGGCCAGCGTAGACGCTGGCTTAGTGAAGCTTTATCAGGGATATGTAAGGTCACGGTAAATGTCCAAATCGCTTTTTGAGTGATTAGTTAAGCCTATATCCTGTTAGGGGGGTGGTCACTTTATACTGAGGTATATCCTCAAGCTGTTGCAGTAGTGCCATATGGTGTGAGTAGCGTTCAATATATCTACGGGCAAAAGTATCCGTTTCCATCATCCCTTGTAAGGGAGCGATATAGAGCAATAAGAGACCTTCTTGCTCTGGCAAGCTAATGTTAAAGGTTGCTGCCAATTCTACAGGTGAGCTTTGCACTGCGCAATCTTGGGTAAATAATTCGGCGACTTCAGGTAATGCCTGCCTAGCCTCACTAGAGCTTAGCCAATGTCCGGATTTGCTGTTGTAAAGATATCCTGTAAGGAAGATGAATTGACAGTCTGCTTGTACGAAAAAGTTTGCCACCGTTGGGAAGTCATGGGGGATGGCTTGTTGTTGAGTCGGTGTTGCGGCATAAAGTGGTTGGTAGGTATCAAATATTGTAAACAGGGCTATACATGTTAACCACAACCTGGCGGCTATACTCATGGTTAGTACTCCTCAATTGTCATTTGAACTATGTTTTTGTTTACCCTCAATGCAGCGGCAATAATGCCGCTGCATTCGTGTTCATGTATAGCAGCATACTAATTACAGTTCACACTACAGGTGTTACCCGGGAAACAGATTCTAGGACCTTCAGGTGTTTGTACGGCGCAAACAAGAGTTTCACCAACTAGAGCGCAGTCGCTAGACCCACAAGAAGCCCAAACGCCAAAAGCAGTTGCTGCCAGTAAGATGGCGGCTGCAGAGCCTGCAACTAATTTATTCAATTTCATCCTAACCTTCCTTCTAAAAATAAACAAGTTATCGCCATGCCATTTGCATAGCGGTGTTCTTTGTATCTTTTTTGATACGGGGGGGGTAGCGGAAAGCAATGATTTTTTCTTGATAATTTTATGATAAATGGCTGATCTGGTGATGGACTGGGGCGGTCGGATTCGTTTTGTGCCGATGGATGATGGGCTCTCGTCTTGGGGTAGGTATTTACCGTGCAGGGACGGTTAGGTAGCATTGGATGGGATGGGGGCACAGACTGGTGCCGGTTGGGCCATTTGCGGCGATGGCCCCGGCAACTGGTTGTTAAGTATTAAGCCAGCAGCGGAAAACGCGAGGCGATATCGCTGCCGGTAAAGTTGGCCACCCAGCCCTCCGGGTTATTGAACAAGCGAATGGCGGTAAAGTTAGGCTCGCTGCCCATATCAAACCAGTGCGGGGTATTGGCCGGTACACTGATTAAATCGTTTTGCTGGCACAGCACCTGGTAGATGTGATCGCCTAAGTGCAGACAGAACAAGCCTTCACCACGGACAAAAAAGCGCACTTCATCTTCGCTGTGGGTATGTTCAGCCAGAAATTTTTGCCGCAGTGCCTTTTTATCCGGGTGATCGCTACTGAGCGAAATCACATCCACCGTGACATAACCGCCTTGCTGTTTTAAGCGGTCGATATCATCGCTATAGGCTGCCAGAATGGAGGCATTATCGGTATTGGCATCGATCGGTTGATTGGCCTGCCATTGCTCAAAGCGTATGCCCACCTGCTGCAGTTTGTCCGCAATGTCAGCTGCGCTCTTGGTCTGGTACTGCACTTCTTCGGGTGCTGAGGTGGAAAACACGGTTAATGTGGACATAGTGAAACCTCGAATAGCTATAGGTTGACCTGGTAGAAGTCTTCTGCCGTTGGATGGCTGCCCGCTGGCTGGCCTTCACGGATCAACTGGCAGGTGGCAATACCTAACTGGCGGGCGGCATCCAGTTCGGCCACCACATCGGATAAAAACAACACCTGGCCAGGTGGGAGCTGCAAATGCTGCAGGATGGCGGCGTAGGATGAAATTTCTTTCTTGCCCCCCACCCGGGTATCAAAGTAGCCGCTGAAAAGTGGGGTTAAATCGCCAAAGTCGCTGTAACGAAACAGCAGTTGCTGTGCTTCTACCGAGCCGGAGCTGTAGATAAAGAGTTGCAAGCCCTGTGCATGCCACTGCTTTAGTTGCTCGGCAGCATCCGGGTACAAGTGGCCGGTGAAATGACCCTGCTGATAGCCCAGCCGCCATACCATGCCTTGCAAGGTCTTCAACGGTGTGATTTTTTCATCAGCGGCAATCCAGGCCTGCAATTGGGCAATGACGGTTTCGATATCAGCGTTCGGCTGTTGCATCTTTTGCCGAACGGCCTTCAGCTCAAGCGCTACTTCGGCCTGTTCGCTGCGTTGGCGGATAAAATCTGGCAAGTGGTTGGCAGCATAAGGAAACAGCACTTCGGTAACAAAAGCAATGCGGCTGGTGGTGCCTTCAATATCGGTGATCAGGGCGCGATAGTTCATAAGGTTCCTGTGAGTCGAATACGTTCCAGTTCACAGTGTATAAGAAATTCCCAGCCCTCTAAATGCCTTTTTGCTTCTTCCAGGCTTTGTCCCCAGACATAAAGGCCATGGCCACGTACCAGCAAGGCCGAAGCGGTCTGTACCTCAGGCCAGCGTTCGGCAACTTGCGCCGCCAGTGCTGGTATATCCTGGGTATTGTCGAAGATGGTTAGCGGGCAAGACTGATCGTGGCTGAGTTGGCCGCGAATGGCTTTTTGCATTTCATAGCCGCTAAATAGGTGTTGTTCAGCCTGAATTAGCCGTGAAAATACGGTGGCCTGCACCGAATGGGTATGCAATACCGCTTTGATTGAATCATCCAGCTGGTAAAGGCGGACATGCAATGCCGTTTCAGCCGAAGGTTTGCCAGGGCAGAGCAGCTCGCCCTCTGGCCAGCTGACTGGCAGTAAGTCCTGTGGGCTTAACTCACCTTTGTCTTTGCCTGATGCGGTCACCAGGGCACTGTGCTGCCCGCTGCGGATAGAAAAGTTGCCGCCTGTGGCCGGCACCCAGTGGCGGCTGGCAATCCAGCGGCCGGCGGCACACAGGGCAATGGCGTAGGGGTTGAGCTGATGCCCATGTTGCGTGGCATGATTCATAAAATTACACTCCTGAACGCCCTGACGTTTAGATGTCTATACATAAAAAGGTCTGAAATGATACCATGCCAGACTAATTTGGCAACTGCTCTGGCTTTCCATTTGGCTATTGATGGTTGCAGAATGGCAGCAGCAGGCGCTAAGGTAAAGGTCGTTCATGTTCAGGGCAACTTATGCACAGCACTTTTCATTCCAAACTGCCTGAGGTAGGCAGTTCGATTTTTAGCCAGATGTCACAACTGGCCAGCGAGCAGCAGGCGATCAACTTGTCGCAAGGCTTTCCGGATTTTGGCTGCGACCTTTTTTTATTGCAGCAACTGGCAGCTTTTAGTCAGCAGGGGCTGAATCAGTATGCGCCAATGGCCGGAATTTTGCCTTTGCGCCAGCAAATTGCCGCCTTGATTGCACGTTGTTACCGCCAGCAGGTGTGCCCGGAGCAGCAAATTACCGTCACCTCCGGTGCCACCGAAGCCTTGTTTTGTGCCATTCAGGCGCTGGTTCGCCCGGGCGATGAGGTGATCTTGTTCGATCCCGCCTACGACAGCTATGCCCCAGCGGTGCAACTGGCCGGTGGCCATTGTGTCCACATTGCCCTGACAGCACCGGATTTTAAGGTGGACTGGCAGCAAGTAGCGGACAGCATCAACCGCAACACCCGGCTGATTATCGTCAATAGCCCGCATAACCCGAGCAGTCAGGTTTTTTCGACGGATGATTGGCAACAATTGCAACGCTTAGTGTGCCAGCATGGTTTGTACTGCCTGAGCGATGAAGTGTACGAGCACATGGTGTTTGATGGCCGGCCACAACTGAGTGCCTTGTGTTTTGCAGACTTGGCGGCGCGCAGCCTGGTGGTCTCATCCTTTGGCAAAACCTTTCATGTCACCGGTTGGAAGCTGGGTTATTGTGTAGCGCCTGTGGCGCTGATGGCTGAGTTTCGTAAAGTGCATCAGTACGTGACTTTTTCCAGCTTTACCCCGGCGCAATTCGCGGTGGCGGCTATGCTGGAGCAGCATCCGGAGCAGGTCAGTGGCTTAGCTGCTTTTTACCAGCAAAAGCGCGATTGCTTTGTTGTTGCGCTTGCAGCCAGTCGTTTCAAGTTATTACCAGCCCAAGGCACCTATTTTCAGCTGGCCGATTACAGTGCCATCAGCGAGCAGCCGGATGTGGAGTTTTGTCGCTGGCTCACCATCGAGCACAAGGTGGCTGCCATTCCACTGAGTGTGTTTTACCGCCAGCCGCCGGCTCAGCGCTTGGTTCGATTTTGCTTTGCCAAAGACGGGCAGACGCTGCTGCAAGCTGCGGAGGTGTTATGTCGGTTGTAAAGGTGGCAGTGCTACAGACCGAGCTGTATTGGCAGGATCCAGAGGCCAACCGACAGCAGTTGGCCGGGCAGATTGCAGCACTGGGCGGTCAGGATCTAATCGTGTTGCCGGAAATGCTGACCACCGGCTTTTCGATGGACAGTGCCGCCGTTGCCGAGCCTGCGGGTGGTGAAACCCTCCGTTGGTTAAAGCAGCAGGCCGCCAGCAGTGGCGCCGCTGTGTGTGGCTCCGTAGCAGTCAAAGAGCAAGGCCAGTACTACAACCGGTTGTACTTTGTCACCCCCAAGGGTGAGAGCTTTCAGTACGATAAAAAGCATCTGTTTCGGATGGCAGGCGAGCACCATGCCTACCAGGCCGGCACGGAGCGGGTAGTCGTGCCCTGGCGCGGGCTGCGTTTCTGCCTGCAAATTTGCTACGACCTACGTTTCCCAGTGTTTAGCCGCAACCGCAATGATTACGATGTGCTGATTTATGTCGCCAACTGGCCAGCGCCGCGCCGCCTTGCCTGGCGTACCTTGCTGGCGGCCCGTGCCATTGAAAACCAGGCCTATGTCATTGGCTGCAACCGCATTGGCAGCGATGGCAATGGCGTTGACTACAGCGGCGACAGTTTGGTCATCGATTATCTGGGTCAGCCGCTGGCCGATGGTGTTGAGCGGGCAACGGTGCTCCAGGCAGAGCTGGATGGAGCAGCGCTGCAGCAGTTTAAAGATAAATTCCCGGCTTATTTGGATGCCGACACCTTTGAGTTCACGACAACAAGGAAACACGAATGAACTGGATTGGGATAGCAATAGCGCTGCTGGTGCTGCTTGCTTGCGGTGATACCGGGGCCCTGAACAACACTGAAAAAGGCGGTCTGGATGCGGGTTTTTGGCGTTATGCCACCGACCCCCATGGCAGCCGTGCCGACTATAGCGGTGATCTGGTGCAGGAAGGCATTGCCCGTATTGTATTTCACCGTGTGCCCAGAGTGGATGCCAAAAACAATTCCTGGGTGGAACTGATCTACGATCTGCCCGCCGGCAGCCTGCCACAGCAAGCCGTGATTGGACTAACCTATCAAAGCAGCACCGATCTGGTGGTGAAGCTCGCCCAGCTGGAGTATGGCGAGCAGGGTGATCAGAGTTACGCCCATTACCAGGCGGTGCTGCCAGCTACCAACGGCTGGCAAAGCGAAGCGCTGAGCTTGGTTGATTTCCAGCGGCCAGACTGGACCCCCGCCAGCTCGGTGGACAAGGGCATAGTGCCCGACCATGTCAGTGCCATTTATCTGGTGCCGGATTTGACCGATGAGCAGGGTGGTCAGGCAGTGTTGCAAGTGCGGGCATTGCAGTTTGAGTGATCACAATAGTTCCACCTTTCCCTTGATCTGAGGCCGGTTTGCCGTCATAACTGTCGATCCGGGCGCTTTTGCGCCAGTTTGGATGAGAACAACCAATGACAGCACTCACTGCGGAACTTGAACCCTTGTATCAGGCCGCCAAAGCGGCCGCTGCCCAGGCTTATGCGCCCTACAGTCACTTTCCGGTGGGGGTGGCGGTGCGCGCCCTGGATGGCAGCATTTTCACCGGTTGTAATGTGGAAAATGCCTCTTATGGCGCTACCGTATGCGCGGAGCGCAATGCTATTGCCGCTGGTGTGGTGGCTGGCAAGCGTCAGTTTGATGCTTTAATGGTGTACACGCCGCAACAGCAACTCACTCCGCCCTGTGGTTTGTGCCGTCAGGTAATAGCGGAGTTCTTTTTGCCGGAAACCATCATCTATAGCAGCAATCATCAAGCGCAGCTGCAAGGCTGGACGCTGCAGCAACTTCTGCCAGATGCCTTCACCCCTTTGTATTTAGCCAACAGCACCAAGGTGCCGACGGAGTAAGCCATGCCGATCCCTCAGGAAATTATCAAACTTAAACGTGATGGCAAAACCCTTAGCCAAGCCGATATTCAACAATTCGCCAAAGGTTTAACCGATGGCAGTTTCAGCGATAGCCAGGCAGCTGCACTGGCCATGGCGATTTATCTGAATGGCATGTCGGTGGATGAAAAAGTGGCACTGACGCTGGCGATGCGCGACTCTGGCACCAGTCTGAACTGGCAGGGCCAGTTGAATGGCCCTGTGGTGGATAAACACAGCACAGGTGGCGTGGGCGATAAAGTAACACTGATGCTGGCGCCTATGGTAGCGGCCTGTGGCGCTTTTATGCCAAGTATTGCGGGCCGTGGTTTAGGCCATACCGGGGGTACCGTAGATAAACTGGAAAGCATCCCGGGTTACAGCTGCAATCAGACGTTAAGCCGCATTCGTCAGTTGTTGCCGGAGTTGGGTTGTTTAATCGTCGGTCAGACCGATGAGCTGGCGCCGGCCGATCGACGCTTGTATGGCATCCGCGATGTGACCGCGACGGTGGAATCCATTCCGCTGATTACCGCCTCGATTTTATCGAAAAAGCTATCCGAAGGACTGGATGCATTGGTGATGGATGTCAAAGTGGGCAATGGCGCCATTATGGCCACGGCTGAAGATGCACGTGAACTGGCTTGCAGCATTGTCGATACCGCTTGCGGCGCGGGTGTGCCCACTGCTGCGCTGATTACCGATATGAATCAGATCCTGGGGCTTACCGCCGGCAATGCGCTGGAAGTGCTGGAAACGCTGGACTATCTAACAGGCAAGCAGCGCGAGCCGCGTTTGCACCAGTTGACGCTGGCACTGGGCGCTGAGATGCTGATGCTATCCGGTCTGGCAATGGATAAAGACAGCGCCATCAGCGCATTGGAGCACAGCCTGAGCAGCGGTAAAGCCGCTGAGTACTTTGCGAAAATGGTGGCCTCCCTGGGTGGCCCAACCGATTTGTTGGAAAAGCCAACGCAGCATTTAGCCGAGGCGCCAGTGAAATTGGATGTACTGGCCCCAGCCAGTGGTTACCTGCACATTAAAGACACTGTTGCGCTGGGTATGGCGGTGGTACGTTTAGGCGGTGGCCGCTCGCATCCGGAGCAGAAAATCAATCCGGCAGTTGGCTTTAGCGCTATCTGCCCGGCTGGCAGTCCGATCAGCCAGGGCCAGCCGCTGTTAACTGTGCATGCCGCCAATCAGCAGGATGCAGAACATGCGGTGCAGGAAGTACTGGCCGCCTGCGCTGTGGCGCCAGAGCAAGTTAACCTCAGTCCTTTAGTGCATCAACGTTTGGCATAAAGGGGTTTTGCAGTAACAAATACTCTGCCAGTTTGGCAATGGCAACGGCGTCTGGATGCAGGCCAGACAGGTTGGATAGGATCAAAATCGCCTGCCGCCGATCCGGTGCCAGCAGCAGGGCGGCGCTATAGCCGCCGGTGGCGCCGGTTTGCTCCAGCCAGCGGCGGGTACCTGCCCGACGCCTTTGCCAGCCCAGCCCTGCTGCCGGGTGATGCGCAGCCTGCATGCTGCGAATAGCGGGATGATTGGCGGTCAGTTGCTGTGCCAGCCAGATCCCGAGCTCATGGCTGCTGCTGTACAAGCCCCCGGAGCCGGTAAAGGCGGCAAAATCCCAATCCGGCGTGATGCTGCCATCCGGGTTTTGCCCGGCTACCAATGGAGCAGGTGGCTTAGGCCGCTCGGTGCTGCTGTGTTGCAACCCCAGTGGCTGCAACATGGCGGCTTGCAGCAGGGCTTCATAATCCAACCCGGTCATTGCTTGCATGCCAAGCGCCAGATAAGCGTAACCCAGATTGGAGTAGTGATAGCGACCTTGCCGTTGCTGGATGGCAGAGTTTGCCGGGCAATGCTGCTGCAGTCTGTGGCCATCGTAGTCGGCAAATGGATTGCTGTTGATTAGCGGCATATCGCCGATATCGTCTGGCAAAAAGGGCAAACCAGTACTATGGGTCAGTAAAGCTCCCAGTTCCAGCTGTGCCAGGGCCGGGCACAGCTCTGGTAGCAAGGAGCTCATGGGCTGTTCGGGCTGCAGGCTACCATCGGCAAAGCGAAGTGCAAACCAGTGCGCAGTGAGCAGCTTGGTAATGGAGCCGGTACCAAACAAGGCGTGTTGGTTGTGCTGGCGTTGCCACTGCCCCTGCTGGTAACGCAAGCCAAGGCTCTGGCTGGCAGAGTCAGACAACCAAAGGATGCTCAGCTCGGTCTGCTCCGGCACCTGGTGCAGCTGACGTGCCACGTGCTCTGTTGGTGACAGACTGCTGCAGGCCGTCAGAAGCAGAGCGACTGTGAGAGCAAAAATGCGCATAGCGGCTTCCGCAGTGATCGGGTAGTGCTAAGCTTAGCGAACTTTGTGCGGCTTGCAGAGACAAAAAAGCCAGCCTGGTAGGCTGGCTTGCTCAAGCACAGTGCCGACGCTTAACTGCGCTGGCGCTTCATCGAATCAAAGAACTCATCGTTGGTTTTGGTCATGCTGAGTTTATCAATCAGGAATTCCATCGCATCGGATTCATCCATTGGATGCAGGATTTTGCGCAGAATCCACATCTTCTGCAATTCCTCCTGCGACACCATCAGTTCTTCGCGGCGGGTGCCGGAGCGGTTAAAGTCGATGGCCGGGAAAATGCGTTTTTCGGCAATTTTGCGCGCTAAATGCAGTTCCAGGTTACCGGTACCTTTAAATTCTTCGTAGATGACTTCGTCCATCTTCGAGCCGGTATCGACCAGGGCGGTGGCGATGATGGTTAAGCTGCCACCTTCTTCGACATTCCGCGCCGCACCAAAGAAACGCTTTGGTTTGTGCAGGGCATTGGCATCAACACCACCGGTCAGTACCTTGCCGGAGCTTGGGATCACGGTGTTGTAAGCACGGGCTAAGCGGGTGATGGAGTCGAGCAGAATAATGACGTCTTTTTTGTGCTCGACCAGCCGCTTGGCTTTTTCAATCACCATCTCAGCTACCTGAACATGGCGACTGGCCGGTTCATCGAAGGTCGAGGCAATCACTTCGCCTTTCACCAGTCGCTGCATCTCGGTCACTTCTTCCGGCCGCTCATCAATCAGCAGCACCATCAGCACGCACTCAGGGTGGTTGGCGGCAATCGACTGAGCAATGTTTTGCAGCAGCAGGGTTTTACCGGCTTTCGGCGGGGCCACAATCAGGCCGCGCTGGCCACGGCCAATCGGCGAGGCCAAATCCAGTACCCGGGCCGTGATGTCTTCGGTACTGCCGTTGCCACGTTCCATCCGCAGGCGGTCATTGGCATGCAGCGGTGTTAAGTTTTCAAACAGGATCTTATTGCGGGCGTGCTCTGGCTTGCCAAAGTTGACTTCGCTTACTTTTAGTAGCGCAAAGTAACGCTCGCCTTCTTTCGGTGGCCGGATCAGGCCATCGATGGTGTCACCGGTACGTAAGTTAAAACGGCGGATCTGGCTGGGGGAGACGTATATATCGTCCGGACCTGCCAGGTACGAGCTGTCGCCAGAGCGCAAGAAGCCGAAGCCATCCTGCAGAATCTCCAGTACGCCACCGCCATAAATCTCTTCACCTTTTTTGGCGTGGGATTTTAAAATAGCGAAGATGATGTCCTGCTTGCGCAGACGAGCCATGCTGTCTAAGCCCATGGACTCGGCTAATTCCACCAGTTCATTGATTGGCTTACTTTTTAATTCTGTTAAATGCATAGTTGATGGGTTCTAGTTGATCTAAATAAGGGTTGTTAGCTTATCAGCGGGTTTGAAAAGGTTTGGAGTTGGTCTACTCGACAGACAAGCGTGGTCATGGGTGTTGTACTGCCAACAACAATAGCAGGTGATGGCGCAGTCGTCTATATGTTATCAACAAAAAACTGTGTAAAAAGTCAGCAGCATGGCAGAGCCGGGTGCACTCTGCCATGTGCTCACAGTGATTTAGATATTGCTGTCGAGGAATTCTTTCAGTTGCGTTTTGGACAAGGCGCCCACTTTGGTGGCTGCAACCTGGCCATTTTTAAACAACAACAGCGTAGGAATACCACGAATGCCGTATTTAGGGGACGTATTCGGGTTTTGATCGATATTCAGCTTAGCAATGGTGACTTTTCCTTGATATTCACCTGCTACATCGTCCAGAATGGGCGCGATCATTTTACAAGGGCCACACCATTCAGCCCAAAAATCGACTAAAACAGGTTGTTCAGCGTTCAGTACATCGGTTTCAAAACTATCGTCTGAAACATGTAAAATCAGGTCACTCATTGATTGTCTCCGTTATTGAACTGGGCAGATCGACTGCAAAAAATGTCATCAATTTAAACGCGGCTGTTTCCTAATGCAAGGCGAACAGTTATGCTAGGCTGGTATGAATAAAACACACTTAACATCGCACAAATTCGCTGATTTCGCATTGGCACCACAGATCCTGGACGCACTGAACAGTCTGGGTTTTAGCTATTGTACTCCAATCCAGGCACAGTGTCTGCCCCTGGCGCTAAAGGGCAAAGACATTGCTGGCCAGGCACAGACTGGAACCGGTAAAACCCTGGCGTTTTTAACCGCTACCTTTCACTACTTATTAAATAATGAGCCCAGAGGCTCGGGTCAGCCACGCGCAATCATCATGGCTCCTACGCGTGAACTGGCGGTTCAGATCCATCAGGATGCAATTGCATTGGCAAAAAGCTCCGGTTTTCGCCTTGGCTTGATTTATGGGGGCGAAGGCTATGATTCTCAACGGCAGTTGCTGGAACAAGGC
The DNA here is from genome assembly GCF_020831925.1 of Alkalimonas sp. GTDB lineage: Bacteria > Pseudomonadota > Gammaproteobacteria > Enterobacterales > Alteromonadaceae > Alkalimonas. The sequence goes on along the minus strand of NZ_JAFIFQ010000022.1, from coordinate 28,749 downwards.
GTTGATATTCTGATTGGCACCACAGGCCGCTTGATTGATTACCAGAAACAAGGCCTGTTTCAGCTGGATCAAATTCAGGTGGTGGTGCTGGATGAAGCCGATCGTATGTTCGATCTGGGTTTTATTAAAGACATCCGCTTTTTATTCCGTCAGATGCCGCCGGCCAACGAACGCCTTAGCTTGTTATTCTCGGCTACCTTATCCTACAAGGTGCAGGAGCTGGCCTTTGAGCAAATGAACGAGCCGGTGCATATCCATATTGAACCGGATCAGATGACCGCCAGCCGGATCAGCGAAGAGCTGTTCTACCCGTCCGATCCAGACAAAATGAAGCTGTTGCTGACCTTAATGGAAGAAGAGTGGCCGGATAAAGCCATTGTCTTTGCTAACACCAAGCACAGCTGCGAAAACGTACACGCCTGGTTGGAAGCCGATGGCCATCGCGTTGGCTTGTTAACCGGTGATGTGGTGCAGAAAAAGCGCCTGAAAATCCTGGATGATTTCACCCAGGGCCGGCTGGACATTCTGGTCGCAACCGACGTTGCTGCTCGTGGGTTGCATATTCCAATGGTTAGCCATGTGTTTAACTTCGACTTGCCGGACGATTGTGAAGACTATGTGCACCGTATTGGTCGTACCGGCCGGGCTGGCGAAAGCGGCAAGGCTATCAGTTTTGCCTGTGAACGCTATGCGCTTAACCTGACGGCGATTGAAGACTACATTCGGCATCCACTGACAGTCACGCAGTACGATGCGGATGCGTTGTTAACCGATTTAACCACGCCAAAACCACGGGCTCGCCGTCGTACCACCACAGCGCGCAGCGGTGGCGGTGGCCGTGGCCGTAGCGGATCCAGCCCAAATGCCAGCCGACGTCCACGCAGTCGCTGAGCCTGTTCGCTCAGATCAGCAGGATATCTACGCCGTCATCGATCTTGGCTCCAACAGCTTTCATATGTTGATGGTCAAGGTGGTTGGCGGCAGTGTACAGGTGATAGGCCGGGTCAAACGCAAAGTGCGGTTGGCTGCTGGGCTGAATGAAAACCTGGTGCTGAGTCGCCGGGCCATGAAGCGGGGCTGGGAGTGTCTGGCCCTTTTTGCCGAACGTTTGCAAGATATCCCGCCGCAAAACGTACGGATTGTCGGCACGGCAACTCTGCGACTGGCACGCAATGTTAAAACCTTCCTGCACGATGCTGAGCACATTTTGGGCCATCCGATCCGGGTGATCAGCGGGGAAGAAGAAGCCCGCATTATCTATCTTGGCGTGGCTCATACCTCCAACTGCGAACAAAACCGCCTAGTGATTGATATCGGCGGTGCCAGCACCGAAATTGTGATTGGTAAAGGCTTTGACCCCCTGAAACTCAGCAGCTTGCATATGGGCTGTGTCACCTTCCTTGACGCCTACTTTGCCGATGGCCTGCTGACTGAAGACAATTTTAACGCCGCGATTGCGGCCGCGGAGCAGACACTGGCGCCAATTTTGCCGGAGTTTACCGGACTGGGCTGGCAGGTGGCTGTGGGCGCTTCCGGAACCGTGCAGGCGATGCAGGAAATTCTGATTGCCCAGGGCATGGATGAGACCATTACGCTGGAACGACTGGAAGCCATTATGCAACAGGCGGTGGTCTGTGGCCGGCAAGATCAGCTTAGCCTGGTGGGGCTGGCGCAAGAGCGCCGGCAGGTGTTTCCATCCGGCTTGGCCATTCTGATAGCTTTGTTCCGTGCTTTAGGCATCAAAGGTATGACCTTATCGGGTGGCGCCTTGCGTGAGGGCGTGTTGTACAGCATGTTGCCAGAGCTGCAAGAAAGCGATGTCCGTCACCGCACCATTGCCAGTTTGATGGTGCGCTATCACATCGATCAGCAACACGCCAACCGGGTAGCCGATATGGCCCAGTCACTGGCGCAGCAGCTCAGTCCACGCTGGTCGCTGACGGCCTTCGATGGTTTGAGCTTGCTGCATGGCGCGGCTTTATTGCATGAGCTTGGTTTATTGATTGAATACAAAAACCACCATCACCATGGTGGCTACATCATCAGCCACTCCGATTTGCCAGGCTTTACCCGGGCGCAACAACAGCTGGTGATGGCGCTGGTTCACAACCACAGAGCCGATATCAATCGTGAGCTAATTGCCAAACAAACCATGACCTCGGTACTGCTGACAGTACGACTGACCCGGATACTGCGATTGGCTGTGGTGCTGTCGATGCGCCGGCGGCATGAAGCCCTGCCCAATGTGGTATTGGCCGGCAAAGGCGAGCAGTTGGTCCTGCAGATGCCCGCTGGCTGGCTGGATCAACACCCGCTGATGCGAGCCGAGCTGGAGCAGGAAGTGCAGTACCAGCAGGCCGCTGGCTGGGAGCTGGAGCTGCAGTGATGGTTTTACTGCAGCCTTGTTCTGAGCCGATCTCTGATAAGGTCAAGCAGCTCAAGGTTGCCCCAGACCAACAAGACTTTGTGTTGCCCATAGGCATCATTATTGCTGAGCAGCAGCCGACCGAGCACTTTCAGTTGGTGCATCACCAGCAGCAACTGGCAGGCTTTTTTCTGCTGGATACCGGCTACAGCCAGCAGCATGCGTTTGCAGAGCCATCCGATCTTGGTCTGCGCAGTTTCTTTATTGACCAGCAGGCTCAGGGGCGGGGCATCGCCAGCGCTGTATTGCGTCAGCTGCCTGCCTATTGCCGGCAGCAATTCCCCGGTTTCAAGCGGCTGGTACTGACCGTCAATTGCCGTAATCAGCCAGCTGCTCGCTTGTACCAAAAACATGGTTTTGCAGACAGTGGCCAGTTGTATCTGGGTGGTTCAGCCGGGCCACAGCATATTTTGTGGCAATCTCTGAGGAATGAACATGCGCTACGCCATTGAGCACCAACCCGAGTTGCAGCGCTTTCGCATTGTGCAGCAAGGCGAAGAAGCTCTTTTGGAATACCAGCTACTGGGCGATAGCGTCGATTTCTGGCGTACTTTCGTACCGGATGCACTGCGCGGCCAGGGCATGGCCGAGCAACTGGTACGGCATGGTCTGGCCTGGGCAGAGCAGAAGCAACTGGCCGTACAGGCCAGCTGCTGGTATGTGCAGAAGTTTTTGTAACCACACCCTATCACAAGGATAGATGCATGCATGGATTGCTGCTTGCTATTGGTTACCTGAGCCTGTTAGGCCTGCCGTTTTTTGCCTTTTTTACCAGTGCTGCTGTGACGAAGTGGAAGCCATTGGTGCTGGGTAGCTTGGCCGTGATGGCACTGATTTCGCTGGCCATGACGCTCGATATCCGTTTTAGCTGGCAACCACTCAATACTTTAGCTTGTGGTATTTGGTATCTTGGCTACTGCATGCTGGTGTTTGTGCTGTTACGAGTAAAACCACGTAGGCTGGGTCGTCTGCTGACCTTCGTGGGCGTATTGCCGATGATAGCATTGTCGATTGTTAGCATACTGGGCATGATGGTGGTGGTTTTTGTGGTTGGCGACTTAGTGCCACAACATCGGCAGGCGCAGAATGGCCTGATCTGCACGGTCTATACCAGTGGCAATGCCACCACTCGCTACAACTACCACCATGTGCATTTAACCAGACCTTGGTCGCTGCTGCCAATAGTAGAGCGCAGGCTGGAAGTAATCCGCATCCTCGATGAAGGTCAATCGCTGCAGCAATCGTGCGAGCAGGTTCATGGAAACAATGCTGCAATCACTGATTAGTTTTACTTTTCCTGCAACCAAAGCGCGACTTTTTTGGCAAAGTAGGTCAGGATGCCATCGGCGCCGGCGCGTTTAAAGGCCAGCAGGGACTCCATAATCACCGGTTTTTCCGCCAGCCAACCGTTTTGAATGGCGGCCATATGCATGGCATACTCGCCGCTGACCTGATAGGCGAAGGTGGGTACGCCAAACTCGTCTTTGACCCGCCGTACAATGTCTAGATACGGCATACCGGGTTTTACCATCACCATATCGGCACCTTCGGTTAAATCCAGCGCCACTTCACGCAGTGCTTCGTCGCTGTTGGCCGGGTCCATCTGATAGGTCTTTTTATCGCCGCCTTTTAAGTTGGCAGCTGAGCCGACCGCGTCACGGAAGGGGCCATAGTAGCTGGAGGCGTATTTGGCCGAATAGGCCAGAATGCGGGTATTGACGAAACCAGCTTCTTCCAGCGCCTCGCGGATAGCACCAATGCGACCATCCATCATATCGGAGGGTGCCACCACATCGGCACCGGCTTCAGCGTGCGAAAGTGCCTGTTTTACCAGAGCGGTGGTAGTAACATCATTCACCACATAGCCACTGTCATCAATGATGCCATCCTGGCCATGGGTGGTAAAAGGGTCCAGCGCCACATCGGTAATCACGCCCAGCTCAGGCACTGCAGCTTTCAGTGCCCGCACAGCCCGTTGAGCCAACCCATCCGGGTTCCAGGCTTCTTCGGCTTGCAAGGACTTTTTCTCGGCCGGGGTCACCGGAAAGAGGGCGATGGCAGGGATCCCCAGAGCAGCCAGCTGTTTGGCTTCTTCAACCAGCAAATCCACACTTAGTCGCTCGATGCCTGGCATCGAAGCAATGGCTTCGCGTTGTTGCTCGCCTTCCAGCACAAACACCGGGTAAATCAGGTCATCGACCGTCAGCGTGTGTTCGGCCATCAAGCGGCGGCTGAAGTCGGCCTGACGCATACGGCGCATTCGAGTCCAGGGGAAGTCGTTAGGGTGTGGCATGCTTGGATTCCTTTGTCTCGTCGTGCTGCAACCTGTCTTGATGCAGCGGGGGCTGAGTGAGCACCTGGTTGCGACCAGAGCTTTTGGCCTGGTAGAGAGCTTTATCGGCATGATGCACATAGAACTCGATGCTGCTCTCGGCATTGGCTACAGCCGCGTAGCAACCGGCACTGATGGTAATGCTTAGCTGGTGTTGTTGTACTGGTAAAGGCTTCTCTGCCAGCAGTGAACGAATTCGTTCAGCTACTTGATAAGCACCTGCACTATCGGTATTGGGCAGGATTAACGCAAACTCTTCCCCGCCGTAGCGGCAGACCAGGTCACTGCAACGCTTGAGCTGGCTTTGGATAAAACCGGCAACCTGCCGAATGACCTGATCACCTGCCAGGTGGCCAAACTCATCGTTCACCTGTTTAAATAAGTCGATATCCAGCAGTACCAGTGCCAAGGGACGTTGTTCGCGGCGACTGCGATTGATTTCTGCCAGCATTTTACGATCAAAATAAGCACGGTTCTTCACGCCGGATAGCGCATCGGTAGTGCTTTGGGTCTCCAGCAACTGATTTTTTTCAGCCAGCTCCTGCAGGGTGATTTGCAGTTCCAACGTACGCTCAGAGATGGTATTTTCCAGCTCAGCCTCCAGTTGCTGCAGATGTTTGCGATGCAGCCAAAGCAGCCAGGGGGTGATTAGCAAGCAACCAAGCAAGAAGCCAGCACCAAGCGCCAGCAAGATATAAGGGTGTTGCCAGAATTCGACCATCAGAGGCTGACTCCTGTGCGGTTTAGTAACTGCAGGCTGTTCAGCCAGCACTGCTTTTGTACCTGCTGCAATGGAAGACCTTTCAGCACTGCCAGCTGTTCTGCAATGGCAGGTAAGTAAGCTGGCTCATTGCGTCGACTTTTGGGTTTTGGCGACAGGTTGCGTGGCAGCAGGTAAGGTGCATCGGTTTCAAGGCAGATCCGATCCAGGGGTAGGTAATGCAAAGCAGCAACCAGCTCCTGATTACGACGCTCGTCACAGAGCCAGCCAGTGATGCCAATGTAGAGCCCTAAATCAAGATAGGCCTTGAGCTGCTCGGTGTTGCCGGTAAAGCAATGGGCAATGCCATGCTGGATCTGGTGTTCTTGCAGCAGAGCATATTGGTGGGTAAAAGCATCGCGTTCATGCAAGTAAACCGGTAATTGCAGTTGCTTAGCCAGCGCTAATTGTTCGGCGAAGACCAGCAGTTGTCCTGCTTCGGACGAAAAATTGCGGTTAAAATCCAGGCCGCACTCGCCAATGGCCACGACTGATGGTGCCGTTGCCAGCTGACGTAGCTGTTGCTGCCAGCCTTCACTGACCAGGTCGGCCTGATGGGGGTGCACGCCGGCGGTGGTGAAACAGCTGGGCTGTTGTTGACACCAAGCCAGGTTGCTATGGGTTTCTGTCAGATCGGAGGAAATCAGCAACCAGTGTCCTACCCCGGCGGCCTGAGCACGCTCTAGCAGTTTAGTGTGATCATTATCAAACTGTGAGCTAAACAGATTAACGCCCAGATCAAACCAAGCCATTGGCTACTCAATCCTTCGCACACGCGTCGAGCGGTTGCTCTGATCATTGCTGAGGATGAAGGAACCTAGCATGGCTCGACGGATATAGTGGGTTTGACCTACCTCGACCGGATAATATTCAGCCGAACTTTGGCGCCAAACCTGGCCATTGTCGAAATGCACAATAAGGTGTTGGCGAGCATCTTTGTCTACCTTGGTTACGGTAGCGTAAATACGGTCCAGCTGTTCGGCTGGTCGCTGGGCGGCTTTACCAAAGCCAGCTTCAGCCGCCTCAGCGACTGCTGGTGGCTCAGGTTGGCGCTCAGAACGGCGCTCTGCAGCTGGGGCCGCTTGACGCTCCGCACGTTGTTCGGTTGCTCGCTGTTTGCCGACAGCTTCTTTACTGCTTGCTGCGGCCAGTTGATCATAACAGTGCAGCCGCTCGGTAGCATTTTGCTGTTGTAGGCACTGTTGCAATGCAGCACCTAGTGTTGACTCCGCCCCCTGCAGCGGCAGCGTCAATAGCAAAGGCAGCGCAAGGCTCAGCCAGCGAAGAGACTTAACTTTCATCCTTGACCTCCGGGTCAGTATCGGTTTGCGGTTGGTCTTTGGGCTGGTAAAAACGACCCAGCAATAAACCACATTCAAACAGGATCCACATTGGGATCGCCAGCAAAGTTTGGGAAATGACATCCGGTGGTGTCAGCAGCATGCCAGCAATAAAGGCACCAACTACAATGTAAGGCCGCTTTGCAGCCAGAGCTTGCGGGGTGGTGGTACCTGACCAAATCAGCAGTAAGATCACCACCGGGATTTCAAAGGCAATACCAAAAGCGAAGAACAACTTCAGCACAAAGTTCAGATAACTGCTGATATCGGTGGCAATGGTGATGCTTTCCGGCGCGTAGCTACTAAAGAAAGCGAACACAATCGGAAAAACCACATAATAGGCAAACGCAATGCCAGCGTAAAACAACAGGGTACTGGAGATGACTAAAGGTGCAACCAGGCGACGCTCTCGTTGGTATAACGCCGGGGCAATAAACTGCCAGAACTGGAACAGAATATAGGGAATGGCGAGTGCGATGGCTACCATAAAGGTCAGCTTGAAAGGCGCGAAAAAAGGCGACGCAACATCGGTGGCAATCATGCTGCTGCCTTCTGGCATGGTGGCAATCAATGGCATGGCCAGTAGCTCATACAAGTCGGTGGCAAAGTAAGCCAGGCAGGCAAAAACCACCAATACAGCAATAATGCAGCGTAATAGTCGGTTACGCAGCTCGACCAAATGCCCTAACAAGCTGTCAGGTTCCGCTTGAATCGTCATGATGCTTGGTTGTGTTCTCTGTTGGGGCAGTGCTGGCTTTATTGACATCTTCGGCGGCTTTCTTGAGTTCAGCGACCGCTGCTTTTTCATCATCCGTCAAATCAAGAAAGCCCTTTTGCTCTGCCTGTTTTAGTTTTTGGTGCAGTTCATGCACCCGCAGGTTGTCGCTTAGTTCAGCCTGCATCTGCTGACCAAACTGTTTGACCGAGTTGACAGTGCGCATGACTGAGCGAATGGCTCCGGGCAGCCGCTCGGGGCCCAGCACCAGCAAGGCAACCACTCCTATGACAAGTAGCTCCCAGAAACCCATTTAGCTTTTTTCGCGTTCTTTGGCTTTTTCAGTTTCCGTCTGTTCACGCTCCGACGGCTTATTGAGCTGTTCCGGCTCTTCCTTGTTCGTTTCATCATCTTTCACAGAGTTACGAAAGCCTTTGATGGCTGAACCAAGATCGGAGCCAATGCCACGTAATTTTTTGGTACCAAACAGCAATACGATGATTGCCAGCACAATCAATAATTGCCAGATACTAATGCCACCAAATCCCATATCAATGTCCTTTTACACCGAGAAACAGTTCAGGTTACGACCATACTGCTTTCGCAGCAAAAAATAAAGCGCCAGTTGCTGCCAATGCGGTAGTGAGCAGGCTGCCAGTGCTTAGCAGTATACAGCTGGCTATCAGCAGAGAGCCGGCCGCTATGGTGGCCAGCAAGCGACTTTGATGCTGCTGTCGTTGTTGCAGTTGTTGTGCCATCAGTTCGGTCATAGCTTGCTGCTGTTTTGGCAGTTGCTCTAAGGCACGATGCAGCAGAGTAGGCATCTGTGGCAACTTTTCTGCCCAGAAAGGCGCATTCTCTTTCAGTTGTCGCCAAAGCGCAGGTAAGCCGATTTGCTGTTGCAACCAGTTTTCCAGGAAAGGCTTGGCAGTTTTCCACAGATCGAGCTGCGGGTAGAGCTGCCGGCCCAGGCCTTCAATGTACAGCAGGGTTTTTTGCAGTAGCACTAACTGTGGTTGCACCTGCATATTAAAGCGGCGGGCGGTACTAAACAGATTCAGCAATACATGGCCAAAAGAGATCTCGGCCAGTGGCTTTTGAAAGATGGGTTCACAAACGGTGCGTATAGCACTTTCGAATTCTTCCACATTGGTATCAGCAGGTACCCAACCTGAGTCCAGGTGCAGCTGGGCAACTTTGCGGTAATCGCGATTAAAAAAGGCGACAAAGTTTTCCGCCAGGTAGCGCTTGTCTTCACTATTGAGCGTACCGACGATGCCACAATCGATGCCAATGTATTTGGGGTTTTCCGGATGCTCGCGTGAGACAAAAATATTGCCTGGGTGCATATCAGCATGAAAAAAACTGTCGCGAAACACCTGGGTAAAAAATACCTCAACACCGCGTTTCGCCAACAGCTCCATATCGGTGCCTTGAGCTTGAAGTGCCGCAATATCTGAAACCGGAATACCATAGATACGCTCCATCACCATCACATTGCTACGGCAATCATCACTGTAGACATAGGGAATGTACAAGGAGTCGGAGTCCATAAAGTTGCGGCGCAGTTGAATGGCATTGGCGGCTTCGCGCTGTAAATCCAGCTCATCCAGAATGGTTTTACGGTACTCAGCGACCACCTCGCGTGGCCGTAAGCGCTTACCATCCGGCAAAAAGCGGGTAGCGGCTTCGGCTGCAGTTTCCATTAACGATAAATCGGCCAGGATTTGTTTGCGAATACCTGGACGAATGACTTTCACTACCACATCCGCATCCTGGCCATCGGTTTGCTTCATTTTGGCAGCATGCACCTGAGCAATGGAAGCAGAGGCGAGTGGCTGCAATGTGAAGTCACTGAATTTATCGTGTATGTGCTGCAGGCCCATGGCCTTTTCTATCAAAGCCTGGGCTTGGTCGCCTGGAAAGGGTTCTACCTTGTCCTGTAATTTGGCCAGCTCATCCGCCCACTCTGAGGGCAGCAGGTCACGGCGGGTAGACAGCATTTGGCCCAGCTTAACCCAGACCGGACCAAGGCTTTGTAAGGCCAGCCGTAGTCGGACTCCCTGAGGGGCATGAGGATGCTGATTACGCAGCCAAAAAGCACTTTTTCTTAGCAGCCGAACATACCAGGGGCGGTGTTTAATGGGAACCAGCTCATCCAGCCCGTATTGCAATAAGGTTTTTTGAATCTGATAAAACCGACCGATACGCATCGGTTACTCCTGCCATGGTTTTAGTTGATGCTGCAATCGCTCCAGCCGGGCATGCAGCTGGCTAACTTCTGCACTGAACTGCTCCACTTCCAAACGATTTGGCGTCAGCTGCAGTTCATCCTGTGCCAACTCCAGACTCATATGCTGCAGAGCTTGCTGCTTTTGCTGGATCAGTTTTGTTAGCTGGTGCAGCAGTCGATTTAATTTATGCGTCAGACCATCACCAAGATACTGAGCAGTTCTCACTTGCCAATCTGGCTGCAGTTGTTGAAAGAAACTGCTGAATTGCTGCGCTACCTGAATATCACCATCAATCTGCACTGCATCTTTTTTAATCAAGTGGGTCAGCTGATTGGGATCGCGTAACTGCTTCAGGCTGGCCAGATCGGAACGGATGGCACAATCTACAGCTTCATGATGCAGGTTGAGCAGCAGGCTATTTGGTGTGGCGGTTAACACCAGCCGCCAGTCGAACTCGCTCAGCTGAAACGCCAATTGTCGACCTGCCAGCCGCTGCAATCTGGCCGCAGCAGCTGGATCCATTGCAATGATTTCAGCCAAAGCTTTTTCAGCTAAACCACAAAGCAATTGGGGGGCCAGCTGCAGCATCAGAATTTGTAGCCCCGATGGAGGGCGACGATGCCGCCTGTCAGATTATGGTAACTGACTTCGGCAAAACCGACCTGCTCCATCATCTGTTGCAGGGTTTCCTGATCCGGATGCATCCGGATGGACTCTGCCAGGTACTGATAGCTGTCGGCATCACCGGCGACCAACTGGCCCATTTTCGGCAGTAGATTGAACGAGTAAAAATCGTAGGCTTTGTTTAGCAATTCGGATTGAGGTTTTGAAAATTCCAGCACCAGCAAGCGGCCACCGGGCTTCAGTACCCGGAACATCGAAGCCAGGGCAGCATCTTTGTTGGTGACATTGCGCAGGCCAAAGGCGATGGTGATGATATCAAAGCTATTATCAGCAAATGGCAGAGCTTCTGCGTTGGCTTGCACATACTCAATGTTATCTACCAGACCTTGATCGCGGAGTTTATCGCGCCCAACGGCCAGCATGGAAGCATTGATATCAGCCAGAACCACTTTGCCGGTTGGGCCAACCCGCCTGGAGAACAAGGCGGTTAGATCGCCCGTACCACCAGCCAGATCCAGTACCTTTTGCCCAGGACGAACCGCACTGCAGTCGATGGTGAAACGCTTCCAAAGACGGTGAATGCCAAAAGACATCAAATCGTTCATTACATCGTACTTGGCGGCAACGGAATGAAATACGTTGGCTACCAGCGAGACTTTGTCGTCTTCTGCCACGGTTTTATAGCCAAAGTGCGTGGTTTTCGGGTTGCTGTCGGACATGTCAGAGCCTTGCAGATAAATTCAGCCGCTAGTGTAAAAGATCTGGCGGCAAGACGCCAACGGATCCGCGCCCCTTGCCGACAACCATGAAGTTACAACATGGCTTCGGTAGCGACCTGATTACGGCCACGGTGCTTGGCAATTTGCAGGATTTGGCTGGTTCTGGCTAAAAACTGTTGCCAGTTTTCTTTGGCCTGATACAAGGATACCCCGAGCGAAATGGTTACTTTAGGCAGGGTTTTTTTGCTGCGTGATGATACAAAACGTAACTTCTCCACGCCTTTACGCACTTGTTCAGCTATTTCACCTGCGGTGCGTAAGTCGACATCCGGCAGCAAGATCAAAAACTCTTCACCACCAGCACGAACTGGCAGGCCGCTGTCTTGTACATAGCTGCGTACTTTGCGGGCAACTTTGCTTAAAATCACGTCGCCAATGGTATCGCCATAGTCCTGATTGAATTGACGGAAGTGATCCAAATTGACGGCAATTGCTGCAATTTGTCGCTCTGGTTGTTCGGTAAGCCAGAGTTCCAGATGCTCCTGCATTGCCAATCGATTGTACAGGCCGGTCAGCGGATCCAAGAGCCGCAGTTGTTTCATTTCTTTTAGTTCGGTACGAAGTTGATGGCTTTGTTGATTGGCCAAATCCAGTTGTTGGTTCAATTGCAGGTGGCAGCGTCGAACTTTCTCGGTCGCCTCAATCAGCTGCATCATATTAAGTTTCAATGCCGGGTCGCTGTTACTAAGCTCGGGCAATTGATGATCCAGCAGTTCCAGGTAATCATTGGTGGCTTCATGGGCTAGATCGGTGCAGCCAGATAAACGGGTGACCATGGTACTGACCCGTTGGACCAATTGTTCGTTTTGTTGATGGGACTTTTCGATCCAGTGGCTGTAGAGTTCTGCCATAATGAAGTCATCGAATGGCAGCTTAGCGGAAACACGTTGCTCAATCGCCTGACACAGGCCCGCATTTTGGCCACTGCTGTACTCATAGCTGACGGTATAATTGACCGGGTGAGGCGCTAGATTGTGCCTTAACAGGAAAGCCGCCGCCTGAGACGATTTTTCTCGTGCCAGTGCAACCGGGTCATTATACATCATGACAAGGTAAACTCCGTTTGATACTACGTGAAATCGAGCGCAGCAATGATACAGCGATGACTACGCGACTTGTTGTTTTGCTTGGCAAAGCAATCGTATCGCTTGTAATTTCCCATAACATAACGACTTCCAGAGCGTTAGCCAAGTGTTTTTTAACATTTCATCGCATTCTCGCTGGCAAAGTGAACTTTGTACAGGAAACCTTGGCTTAAATGCGTTTAACGGTCCGTTGCAAGCGTCGGCAGAGACTGGATTTGAGATGAGATCTGGGTAAAATTCATTTACAAACAAGAAACAGAGGGTACACCATGCGAGTAATGCTTTTAGCGGCCTCAATGGCGTTGATGCTTGGCTGCGCCAGCCAGTCAACGGCACCGGCCATGACAGATCAAGCCTTTAGCTCCTTTGCAACCGACTTATGGCAAGCCGAACAAGAGCGTAGCCGTCAGCAGCCAGGCCAATTGGCGGATTTATCGGCAGAGCGATTGGCTGAACTGGCCGCCGAGCGCCGTAACTGGTTGCAGCAGTTGGACGCAATGGATCTCTCTGCACTTTCCGAGCAGAATCAAATTAACCACGCGATTTTGCGTTATCGCCTGGCCAACAGTTATGATCAGTACCGTTTTGGTGCTCAGCGGATGCCGTTAACGGCAGAGTCTGGCTTTCATAACAGCCTGGCATTTATGGCGCAGCGGGGGGGCTTCAGGCAGCAGAGTGATTTTGACAATTACCTGAGTCAGCTGGCACAAATGCCGCGTTATTTCGAGCAGCAGATTCAGTGGATGCGTCAGGGCCTGGCCGATGGCATGACTCAGCCTCAGGCTGTGCTGGCAGGCTTTGAGCAAAGTATCAGTGCCTATGTGACCCAACAGCCTGAGCAAAATGTGTTTTATACCCCTTTCCGTCGTAAGCCCGACAGCATTTCGGATGCCGATTGGCAGCAGCTAACGGCCCGAGCTAAAACTCTGATAAACGAAGCGGTCAACCCAAGCTATCAGGCGTTTTATGACTTTTTTGTCAGCGAGTATTATCCCAATGCCCGTCAAAGCATTGGTGCCAGCGAGTTACCCGATGGCCGCGCTTACTATCAGAACCGATTGGAGTATTACACCACCCTGCAAATGACACCGGCGGAAATTCATCAGATTGGTTTGGATGAGGTTGCCCGCATCCGGGCTGAAATGCAGCAGGTGATAGATGACTTGGGTTTTGAAGGTAGCTTTGCTGATTTCGTTGATTACTTGCGCACCGACCCGAAGTTTTATGCCGAAACGCCGGAGCAGCTGATGCGCTATGCAGCCTACTTGTCAAAAAAAGCCGATGCTGCCTTACCCCGCTTTTTCTTACGTGAAACCTTACCAAGAACGCCTTACGGTGTGGCACCAGTTCCAGATGAAATTGCGCCTAAATACACCACGGGCCGTTATTTAAGCGCCAATACCGATCGGGATGCCGGTTATTACTGGGTCAATACCTATGCGCTCAATCGCCGGCCTTTGTATGAGATGGAAGCTCTGACGTTGCATGAAGCAGTACCGGGTCACCATTTACAAATTGCATTGTCGCAGGAGATGGCGCAATTGCCGGACTACCGTCGCAGCTTCTACACGTCGGCTTTTGGTGAAGGCTGGGGCTTGTACGCTGAGTACCTTGGGTTGGAGATGGGCTTTTATCAAAGCCCATACGACAATTTTGGCCGGCTTTCTTTTGAAATGTGGCGGGCGGTAAGGCTGGTGGTAGATACCGGTCTGCATGCCAAAGGCTGGAGCCGGCAAGAGGCTATCGATTTTCTGGCCAGCAACAGTGCGTTATCCATGCATAACGTCGTGACTGAAATCGATCGTTACATCAGCTGGCCAGGGCAGGCGCTATCGTACAAGCTGGGTGAGCTGACCATTCGCCGGCTACGTCAGGAAGCAGAGCAAGCTCTGGGTGAGGACTTCGATGTGCGTGAGTTTCACCACCAGGTGCTAAAAAACGGCAGTGTACCGCTGCAGGTCCTGGAACAACAAATTCGCCAGTATATTGCGGAAAAAAGTAATTCCTAGTAGTGCTTTTTCGCACCTGCTAAAAAAAACAGCAGTCACGGCTGCTGTTTTTTGTATCGACGGTATTGATTAATGCCGGACGGTGATTTTCGGCTCTGTGTCGATTTCACCATCCTGATCGATGGCTGCGACCCGGGTTCCTGCTAATAAGATGGCAAGATTGCCCGTGGTAGAATGCCGGACAAAGGCAAGTTCATAACCATACCGTTGCAATTCGGCTACCGAGAACTTTTGGGCCAGATTCAGCTCATCCCAGATTTGTTGCATCTCCCTGCTCGACTGGCGCCTTTCAATAAGTGCTGCTTGCATGTGTAAACACCCTATCTTCAGTTGCGTCGAAAAAGATTCAGTCCTGATTGGACAATGCTGTCAGGCTGAGAATAGTACACCACTCATCATCTGTCACGGGCATGACCGACAAGCGGTTGCCTTTTCTGACCAATGGCATTTGATTTAGTGTACCTATTTTTTTTAGCTTGTCTAGCGTTAAAAACAAGTCAAATTTTTGTTCAAACCTGACATCGACAGCTATCCAGCGTGGAGCTTCTGGACTGGATTTAGCATCAAAGTAGATGCTGTCCGGTTGAAACTGGGTGGGATCCGGATAAGCTGCTTTACTGATCCGGGCAATACCGGCAATACCTGGCGGTTTACAACTGGAATGATAAATAACGACTTTATCGCCCAGTTGCACCTGATCGCGTAAAAAATTACGTGCCTGGTAATTACGCACACCATCCCAAAGAAAATTACGCTCAGGTTCCGCGGCCAGATCATCAATACTGAGTTCATCCGGTTCGGTTTTAAACAACCAATAGGCCATGGTGGAGGTGCTACCGCTGGTGGATTTGTTGTTATACTAACGCTACCGTCGGGGTAGATAAAGCAAAATGCAGGGTGCTATGAGTCAGGTATTGGAAAAGTTGTTGTCGTTACTGAAGCTGGAGCCGATAGAGCTTGGGCTCTACCGTGGGCAGAGCCAGGACCTGGGTTTTAAAGCTGTGTTTGGTGGCCAGGTGATGGGGCAGGCGTTATCGGCCGCTAAAGCCACCATCGATGAAGATCGCAAGGTGCATTCCTTTCACTCCTATTTTTTACGGCCCGGTGATGCCAGCAAGCCGATAGTGTATGAAGTGGAAAGCATTCGTGATGGTAAAAGCTTCAGCACCCGCCGGGTGCGGGCGATTCAGTTTGGCAAGGCCATTTTTTACATGACGGCCTCTTTTCAGCGTGAAGAAACTGGTTTTGAACACCAGGACAGCATGCCTGAAGTGCCTGGACCGGACGAGCTGGTGTCGGATTTGGATTTTTACCAGCAGCACGCGGATAAGATCCCGGAAGCCTTGCGTAGTAAATTCATCTGTGAGAAACCGATTGAGATGCGTCCGGTCGATTTTCAAAACCCGTTCGAGCCAAAGCAAAGTGAGCCTAAACGTTATGTCTGGTTTAAAGCCAATGGCACCATGCCAGATGATTTACGGGTGCATAAATACCTGCTGGCTTATGCTTCGGATTTTAATTTTCTGCCCACAGCGCTGCAGCCGCATGGCCGATCGTTTTTAGCTCCTAATATGCAGGTGGCTACCATCGATCATGCGATGTGGTTTCATCAGGATTTTCGTTTTGACGATTGGCTGCTCTATGCGGTTGATAGCCCCAGCGCCTCTGGTGGCAGGGGCCTGGTCCGCGGTCAGTTTTATGATCGTGCCGGCCGTCTGGTTGCCTCGACCATCCAGGAAGGGGTTATTCGGCAATACCCGGTGGCCGCGAAACCGGCTTAGCCGGCTTGCTGGCACTGCTCACAGCTATACACCAAACGCTGAATGCTTTGCAGTACATCCGAGTGCAGCATGGCATTTACCGTTTGGGTTAGTTTACTCAGCCTGGCGGTTGCATGCAGGCTGCCATCCTCGGCCACTTGCAGTTGCTGTTGTTGGCGCAGCGCTTTGATTAAAGTAGCAAACAGCTGCTTATCCAGATACTCCGGTGCTGTTATGCCATGCAGCGTCAGCAGTCTGCCGGCCAGCGCCTGACTTTGTTGCTCCAGCTGAGCGCGCTGCCAGCCAAAGCCTTGTTGCAACAAATTCAAGACAATGGCGTAGCGCTGCAAGGTATCGGTGGCGATACCAGCCAGCAGGCCCAGTTGGCGATAACCAGCATCTTGCTGGGGTACTGGTCTTGGGCCTTGCGCCGACTGTTCGATTAAACCAGTTTCAGCCATAAAGTCGAGCAATTGCCCGGATAAGTTGCCGTGCTCTGTTTTCAGGTAGAGCTCGGTCGCGAGCAGGGGATACAGCAGTGCCATGGTCTCGGCCAGTTGCTGCCCACTCAGATCGCGTTGCCGCAACAGCGCCGATGCCAGGATGGCCGGCAAAATAAACAAATGAATGATGTTGTTGCGAAAATAACTGAGCAGGATCGCCTGCTCCGGCTCCAGCGTAATGATGTGGCCAAAGTGATCGCTGCTTTGCTGGATTTTTCCAAGAGCCAGGGCGTGCTCAATCATCTCGGCGGCACTTTGCTCTGGCAGACTGATACGGTGATGGTAGGGCAGGCATTGCTGCAGTTGGATATAAAGTTCCAGTTGTTGTTCCAACTCTGAGCGAGCGAGCGCTTTATGCCGGGTGGCCAACAACACCAGCGCAATCAGATTGATGGCATTAAGGGCTGCAGCCTGGTTGATGTGCACCATAATGTCAGTCGCCAGCTCATCCACCATGTTTCCCAGCCAGGCTGGTTTGGGCACAGTGCTGTATTCACGCAGGCGTTTCCAGTCCGGTACCCGCTCGGTCAAATAGCCATTTAATGAAATCGGCTCGGCAAAGTTGATGTAGCCGTAGCCGTAGTTGCGCAGCTTACGAATGGCTTTAAAGACACCAAACACCGATTCTTTTTGTTTGGCCGAACCTTTTAGTTCGCTCAGGTAGGTATTGACCTCCATCACATGTTCATAACCCAAATAAACTGGTACGAGCGTGATGGGGCGGTCGCTGCCTTGCAGCAGGGTTTGCACTGTCATGGCCAGCATGCCGGTTTTGGGGGGCAGTAGCCGGCCGGTTCGGCTGCGGCCGCCTTCCGGGTAAAATTTCACCGCATAGCCTTTATTAAATAACTGGCTTAGGTACTCGCGAAACACCGTTGAGTAAAGTTTATCGCCGTTAAAACTGCGGCGAATAAAGAAAGCTCCGCCCCGGCGAAAGATAGGGCCCGCTGGCCAAAAGTTCAGATTCACACCGGCGGCAATGTGCGGAGGTACTAAGCCCTGATGATAAATAACATAGCTAAGCAGCAGGTAATCCATATGGCTACGATGGCAAGGTACATAGACAATTTCGTGCCCTTTTTGTGCCAGCTCCTGCAGTTGTTTGCCGTGCTTAATTTTCAGGCCGTGATAGAGCTTGTGCCATAACCAACTCAGTACCCGATCGCCAACCCTCAGGGTCGACTCGCGGTAATCAGCAGCAATTTCTTGCAGCAACTTACGGGCGCGATGCCGGGCTTTTTCAATGGATACTTGCTTTGCTTTGGCTTCGTCGGCAATCACCTTCTTTACCGCCGGACGAGCCAGGATAGCATGCTGCAACTGGCTTCGGCTCATCAGACGAGGACCGGTTGCTGCCAGTCGTTGCCGGTAAAAATGAATGCGTGACATGCGCAGCAGCTTGCGTGCTACCACCGGATTGGCACCAAATTGAGCAGCCATTTGTTGCAGTTGTACTGGTGTACTGAAACGAATCAGGGTATGTCGACCGGATACCAACACAATCAGCAGTTTAGCCAGCCAATTTGGCGAGTGGGCCTCGCCAAGCAGCCATTTGATGCTGTTTTCCTTGCCTGGCGTACGGCCCCATAAAATAGCAGCCGGGATCAACTGCGCCTGCAAGTCAGGGTGTTGCTGATGCGCCTGCAGCAGTGCCAAACCTTGTTGCAGTGCTCTGGTTTTGGGGCGGCCACCGATCAACCGGTGCGGTTTTTCCAGAAACAGGATGCGATCCAGTTGCTCTGATCCCAGTTGCACCGGGCTAAGTGGGTCCGGTAAGCGCAGTTGCAGACAGACCCGGCGTAAGGTAGCCAGATCACTGGCTGATTCGGTATGGCAGATATAAAAAATCGGTCGTGTGGTGTCCAGTTGCAACTCGGCAATAGGCTCTGCAGGCAGTAATTTAAAGCGAACCAAAGGGCGCAGTGGCCATTTCAATAAGGATGCGAACCACTTTAATCGCAGCAACATAGCGCATGTCCGTCATAATAAAACCGTAATTTTAGCATGGCCCAAAGAGCGGTGGCAGTCCAGGCGCGTTTCAACTTGGCATTTTACGAAAGGCTGTATATACTGACAGTATTTACTGTATGGGTAACCAGCACTATGAGACCACTTACTGCACGCCAGGCCGAAATTTTACAGTTGCTGCGCGATTATCAGGCTGAAACCGGTATGCCACCGACCCGGGCAGAAATTGCCCACCAGCTTGGCTTTAAATCGGCCAATGCTGCCGAAGAGCATTTAAAAGCCCTGGCGCGCAAAGGGGTGATTGAAATGCTGCCGGGTACTTCCCGTGGCCTGCGAATTATCGAGGACGAACCGGCTGTACCAGAGCAGCTGGGCTTGCCGCTGGTTGGTAAAGTGGCGGCGGGCCAACCTATCCTCGCAGCTGAGAATATTCAGGATCACTATCAGCTGGATGCTCACCTGTTTAAACCCCATGCCGATTTCTTGCTGCGGGTGCAGGGCATGAGCATGCAGGACATCGGTATTCTGGATGGCGATTTGCTGGCGGTGCACAAGACCAATCGTGCCGAGCAGAGACAGGTGGTGGTAGCACGGGTGGGCGAGAATGTGACCGTTAAACGCTTTGAGCGTCAGGGCAATACAGTGCTACTGCATCCGGAGAATCAAGACTTCGAAGTAATTAAAGTCGACCTTAGCCAGCAGGAGTTTCAGATTGAAGGCCTGGCTGTCGGAGTGATCCGCAATGGCAGTTGGCTCTAGTCGCTTCTAAGCTACTGACGTAAAAAATAGAAAGAGCGCTGGTACGACCACTTGGTTTTGCCAGCGCTTTTGCTATTTAGGGGTTTACACTGAGCGCGATTTGGATAATTCTTAGGCGAGAACTGATGAAAAAATAAGTACCCAAAAAGGGGCAACGTCTGTTCCGCTTTGTGCGACAACAATCATCTAATTAATTGTGCGCTAGCATTGCGAAAATAATTACAACAATTTCAAATCAGCAATTGCGAAATGTTGCCATGGATTAGGGTGTACTATGTGCTTCGTTTCGACAGTTTGCTTTTGCAAAATGTCAGAGGAGAAGTAAACGTGGCGAAAACGAGAAGTTGGCGTTGGTCGCTACCGGCCTTGTTGTTGGCAGGCCAGGCTCATGCAACTGGGATCCAGTTTAACATGACCCCTGGAGTAACCGATATCAGTCAGCAGGTGTATGACCTGCATATGACGATTTTTTGGATCTGCTGCGCTATTGGTCTGGTGGTATTCACCGCGATGTTTGTGTCCATTATCCTGCATCGGAAATCCCGTGGCGTCACACCTGCCACGTTCCATGAGAGCACCAAGGTTGAGATTATCTGGACCGCGATTCCAGTGCTGATCCTGATTGTGATGGCTATCCCTGCGACCAGGGTACTGATTGCGATGGAGGACACCAGCGACTCGGATGTGACGGTACTGATTACCGGCTCTCAGTGGCGTTGGCATTACGAGTACCTGGATTACGACATCAACTATTTCTCCATTTTGGCTACGCCACGCGGCCAGATTGAAGGACGTTTGCCCAAAGGTGACAATTACCTGCTCGAGGTAGACCGGCCTTTGGTTATTCCTACCGGCAAGAAAGTCCGTTTCCTGATGACCTCCGATGATGTGATTCATTCCTGGTGGGTACCCGCATTTGCTATTAAAAAAGACACCAACCCAGGCTTTATCAACGAAGCATGGACTCAGGTCAATGAACCTGGCATTTACCGTGGTCAGTGTGCTGAGCTGTGCGGTATGGACCATGGGTTTATGCCAATCGTGGTGATTGCCAAAGAACCAGACGATTTTGCCAAGTGGGTCGAGCAGGAAGAAGCCCGTATAGCGGCTATTCGTGAAGAAGAGCAGCGCTTGCTGGCACTGCGGATGAACATCGAAGAGCAAATGGAACTGGGTGAGCGGGTGTATTTAGCGCACTGTGCTGCTTGTCACCAGCCGAATGGTACAGGCTTACCACCGATGTTCCCGGCACTGAAAGACAACTATGTCACTACTCAGGACCGTGCCGAGCACATCAAGGTGATGGTCGATGGCCGGCCTGGTACTTCGATGGCATCTTTTGCCCGTCAGCTCAGTTTGCGCGAGCTGACCTCTGTGATCACCTATACCCGTAACGCCTGGGGCAATGATACCGGCGACGTGGTACAGGCGGTTGAAGTCTATGAGTACATGCAGGGCAAAGGGGAGTAAGGCATGAGCACAGTAACCACTGCAGATCATCATGATGAGCATCATGATCACAAACCAACCGGCATCAAGCGCTGGTTGTTTACTACCAACCATAAAGATATCGGCAGCCTCTATCTGATTTTTGCCCTGGCGATGTTTTTCTTGGGCGGTGCCATGGCAATGGTGATCCGGTTGGAGTTGTTCCAGCCTGGTCTGCAATTTGTCGACCCGCAATTCTTTAATCAAATGACCACCATGCATGGTTTGATCATGGTGTTTGGCGCCGTGATGCCAGCTTTCACCGGCCTGGCCAACTGGATGATCCCCATGATGATTGGGGCGCCGGATATGGCGCTACCGCGGATGAACAACTGGAGTTTCTGGATCCTGCCGTTTGCGTTTTTGATCCTGATTATCTCGATGTTTCTGCCAGGCGGCGGCCCGGACTTTGGTTGGACGTTCTACGCACCTTTGTCTACCACCTACAGCAATGACAGCACCGCTTTGTTTGTATTCGCGGTCCATATTATGGGTATTTCCTCCATTATGGGTGCCATCAACGTCATTGTCACCATCGTCAATATGCGAGCACCGGGCATGACCTGGATGAAGCTGCCATTGTTCGTCTGGACCTGGCTCATCACCGCCTTCCTGCTGATTATGGTGATGCCAGTACTGGCTGGTGTGGTCACCATGGTGCTGACCGATAAATATTTTGCCACCAGTTTCTTTGATGCCGCCGGTGGTGGTGACCCTGTGTTGTTCCAGCATATTTTCTGGTTCTTCGGTCACCCGGAAGTGTACATTATGATTTTACCGGCTTTTGGTATCGTCTCTGCCATAGTGCCCACCTTTGCCCGCAAGAAGCTGTTTGGCTATGCCTCTATGGTGTATGCCACCGCCAGTATCGCCATCTTGTCGTTTTTGGTCTGGGCACACCATATGTTTACTACTGGTATGCCGGTGTTTGCCACGCTGTTCTTCATGTACACCACCATGCTGATCGCTGTACCCACCGGGGTGAAGGTGTTCAACTGGGTGGCGACCATGTGGCGCGGTGCTATGACCTTTGAAGTGCCAATGATGTTTGCGCTGGCCTTTATCGTACTCTTTACCATAGGCGGCTTGTCTGGCGTGATGCTGGCGATTACTCCGGCCGATTTCCAGTACCATGACACCTACTTTGTGGTCGCACACTTCCACTATGTACTGGTTTCAGGTGCTGTATTCTCCATTGTGGCTGCGGTCTATTACTGGCTGCCGAAATGGACCGGTCATATGTACGATGAGAAGCTGGGGCAGTTGCATTTCTGGTGCTCGTTGATTTCGGTCAACCTGCTGTTCTTCCCAATGCACTTTGTTGGCCTGGCAGGTATGCCGCGTCGTATTCCAGACTATGCGCTGCAGTTTGCCGATTTCAATGCCTTTGTCAGCGTCGGTGGTTTCTTATTTGGCCTGTCGCAATTGATCTTCCTTTGGGTGGTGATCAAGTGCGCGCGTGGTGGTGTTAAAGCACCTGCTAAGCCATGGGATGGGGCTGAAGGACTGGAGTGGGAAGTACCGTCACCGGCACCTTACCATACCTTTGATACCCCACCACAGGTGAAGTAGGAGACTTTTATGAATGCGAAGCACAGCACCCTGATTGGCAAGCTTAGCTTGTTGGTGGTCGCCATGTTTGCGTTCGGTTATGCCTTGGTGCCGTTGTACGATGTATTTTGTGACATCACCGGCATCAATGGTAAAACGGCGTCCGAGCCGGTATCGGCTGAAGCGGCGATTATTGATACCAGCCGGGAGATCACCATTGAGTTTATCGCCCGGCCCAATCAACAAATGCCGTGGATCTTCAAGCCTGAAGTTCGCCGGATGCGGGTGCATCCCGGCGAGATCCATATTATGAACTATTTGGCTGAGAATCCGACCGGCCGGGCTATTGTCGGTCAGGCCGTGCCATCGGTATCGCCAGGCCAGGCAGCACTTTTCTTTCATAAAATAGAGTGCTTCTGCTTTACCCAGCAGTATCTGGCCGGCGGCAACGACATGCTGATGCCGTTGCAGTTCTATGTGGACCCGGCATTGCCAGCTCAGTTCAGTACCATTACTTTGTCTTATACCCTGTACGACGTCACCAGCCAGTGGCAGGACAGCGGCCAGGACACTGAATCAGAATTTGGGGAATAACAATGAATAACGAAGGCTACCAAAAGTATTATGTGCCTGATCAAAGTCCCTGGCCGCTGGTTGGCGCCATAGCTTTGTTCTTTATTGCCTTAGGCGCAGGTTTTTTTGTCATTGATATGAGCAAGGACCAGAGCGGTTGGGGTGGCTATATGTTCCTGCTCGGCGTCGCAATTTTGTTTGTGATGCTGTACGGCTGGTTTAAGAACGTGGTGGATGAATCCATGGCTGGGCTATACAGCCCACAAATGGATCGCTCCTTTAAGCAGGGCATGAGCTGGTTTATCGTGTCTGAGATTATGTTCTTTGCAGCTTTAATCGGTGCTTTGTTTTACGCCCGCTTTATTGCCGTACCATGGCTGGGTGGTGCCAGTAACAACGAAATGACCGGCGCTATTTTATGGCCGAATTTCGAAGCGGTCTGGCCCTTGCTTACTACACCAGGTGGCACCGAAACCCAGGCGATGGGTTGGGGCTTGCCATTGATCAATACCATGATTCTGGTGACTTCGTCTGTGACACTGCATTTTGCTCATACCGGCTTGGAGCAAAATAAACGCAGCCAGTTGACCGGTATGTTGCTGCTTACCTTGATTCTGGGGGTTATTTTCCTTGGCTTGCAAGGCTATGAATACGTACTGGCTTACCGGGACCTGGGGCTGCGTCTGGATTCGGGAATTTATGGCAACACCTTTTTTATCCTGACAGGTTTTCACGGCATGCACGTGTTCTTAGGAGCGCTGATCCTGTTCTTTGTGCTGCTGCGTGTGCTGAAAGGGCACTTTACCCCAGAGAAGCATTTTGCCTTTCAGGCGGGCGCCTGGTACTGGCACTTTGTTGATGTGGTGTGGATCATCGTGTTCTGTTTGGTCTACGTGTTCTGACTGGCCGGGGCATCAGCCCCGGCGCACAGCCATCTTGCCTTACTTAATAAGGGCGAGGGTTGGGTGTCAGCACTCCGGTGGCAAGGGCCACCAGTATCAGCAGTAAAGCCAGCGCGGAAAACAGCACCCGCTTCCCTAAAAACTGGCTCATGCGAACAGTGCCCTGTTCGCTACGTAACATGGTAAAGAGCGCACGGAACAAATTAAATACAATAAAGAGCAGTAGTGCGATGATGACAAGCTTTAACCACATAGTGTCAGATCTCCTGGATTGGTGTGATGCAATTTAGGGTTGCGGGTACATCCGTATCGGTGCATCCGGTCTGGTTACTAATCACTTTGACGGTATTTGCCGTTTTAATCAAGCTTGGTTGGTGGCAGCTAAGCCGTGCCAGTGAGAAAGCCAGTCAAATGCAGCAGTTGGCCAGCTGGCAAGCTGAAGGCCCGCTTAGCTGGCAACAGTTGCGACAGCTACCTTTGCAGGATGCGGACTTGGTGCAATTTGCCGATGAAGGTCGTTGGCTATCCCCAATGGTCTGGTTGCAAGACAACAAGATTGTGCAAGGGCGCATTGGCTACGATGTGATCATTCCGGTCCAGTTTAGCCGCTTTGATCCTCCGGTGCTGGTGAATCTGGGCTGGGTAGAAGCTGCCCAGAATCGTACTGAGTTGCCTGAGCTGACTATTCCGGAACAATTACCGATCCGCGGTGTGCTCCGAACTTCGTTTGGTAGTTTTCGGTTGGGTCAGAACCTGGAGGCTCGGGAAAGCTGGCCAATGCGGATCCAGCAAGTGGAGCTGGACAGTTTAAATCCATATCTGCCACAGCCGGCATTGGCTGCCGTAATTTACCAAATGGAAACAAGCCCTTTTCAGCCCCACTATCAACCGGTGGTGATGCCACCGGAAAAGCATCGGGGTTATGCCGTACAATGGTTCTTGCTGGCCGTTGCAGTGCTTGGCGTGGCCCTGGCTGCCAGTTTGCGTAAAGAGGAAACCAATGAATAAAACGAAATTCCTGAGCATTTTTCTGCCACTTTGTTTGCTGCCATTGCTACTGGCAAAATTGGCGCTGCATTTTGGCTGGTTTGAAGGTGGCACAGTCAGTAAAGGGGAGTGGATGCCGGAAGAAGTTTTTGCACTGCCAGCCCTGGCTGCCCATGAAAAAGTCTGGCGTTTGGCGGTAGTACCAGCCGAAGATTGCGAGCAGCGTTGTGAGCAGGGCCTGCATACGGTGCAGCAGCTGTTCATTGGCTTGGGCCGCAAGCAAGTGCAGGTACAGCCGGTGTTGCTGGCCGCGAGTAAAGACACAGCAGTATTGCAGCAGTTCCCAGTGTTTCAGCACCAACATCCAATCCAGGCTGACACTGCTGCCATTGGTAATTACATTGTGATTGTCGATGTACAGGGCCTGGTATTGCTGCGTTACCCACTGCCAGATGCGGATCATTTACCGGCGGACATTGCCCGGGACATTCGCACCGACTTATTAAAACTGATGAACTACGATCGGATCCGGGTATGAACAAGACACTGCTGCAAAAACTGTCCACGTGGACCATTCTGCTCACCATGGTGGTAATTATTCTGGGCGCCTATACCAGGCTCACCGATGCCGGTCTCGGGTGTCCGGATTGGCCTGGCTGCTATGGTTTTATCAAGGTGCCGATGACCGAAAGTCGCATAGCGCAGGCCGAAATGGCGTTTCCGGAGCGCCCGCTGGAGCCTTTTAAAGCCTGGAATGAAATGATCCACCGTTATTTTGCCGGTACTTTGGGCTTGATGATTGCTGCCATTTTCTTTATGAGCTGGTTTGGTAAAGTCAGTACCCCACGATTATTACCCAGTGTACTGGCTGTGCTGGTTATTTTTCAGGCTGCCTTGGGTGCCTGGACGGTGACGCTCAGCTTGTTGCCCATTGTGGTGATGGCTCATTTGATGGGTGGCTTTACTTTACTTTGCTTGTTGGGACTTTATTGGTTGCAGCTGAGGCCAGAATTATTGCAAGGCATGGAACCACAGTTGCAAAAATTAAAACCGCTGGCGGTGCTGACTACTGTGGTGGTGGCGCTGCAAATTGCTTTAGGTGGCTGGACAGCGGCCAACTATGCGGCGCTGGCTTGTCTGGAGCTACCGATTTGCGAGCCGGGCTGGGCCAGTCGCTTGGCGCTGGGTGAAGCATTCAGCCTGCACCTGGGCTATGACGATTACGAGTTTGGTGTAATGTCCCAAGATGCCAGACAAACAATCCATGTTTTTCATCGCATTGGCGCTGGTATTACGTTACTGGTGACGGGTTTGTTCAGCTGGTTGTTGTGGCAACAGGCCAAAACGGACGTGATGAAAAAACTGGCGCTGGCGCTGGCAGCAATTTTACTGCTACAGTTTGTATTGGGTGTGTTGAATATTGTGCTGCACCTACCACTGTTCAACGCAGTGGCGCATAATTTTGTCGGAGCCAACTTATTGCTCTGCATGGTGGTGATTCTGTATCAACTCAGACGCCGCACCAGGGAACAGGAGATATGATCATGGCCATTGCCAAACAACTGAACCGGCATGCGCTTGGCAGCTGGCGTGATTATCTGGAGCTGACCAAACCTAAGGTGGTGGCTTTGCTGGTGCTCACGGCCTGGGTTGGCATGATGCTGGCGGTACCCGGCTTGCCTGATTTGACCGTGATGGTGCTGGCGACATTGGGCATCGGTTTGTTGTCGGCTGCCGCTGCCGCTTTAAATCACGTGGTCGATCAGAAGATAGATGCCAAGATGGCTCGTACCCACAGTCGGCCGGTGGCCAAAGGCCGAATCAGCTCCAGCCAGGCCATTGCTTTTGCGCTGCTGCTGGCCAGCAGTGGCTTTGCCATGCTGTATCTGGGGGTGAATGCACTCACCGCTTGGCTAACTTTGCTCAGTCTGTTTGGTTATGCTGTGGTTTACACCATGTTTTTAAAGCGCGCCACACCACAGAATATCGTTATTGGTGGCTTAGCCGGTGCCATGCCGCCCCTGCTGGGCTGGACTGCGGTTACCGGCGAGCTGCACGGTTATGCGCTCTTGCTGGTGATGATTATTTTTACCTGGACGCCTCCGCATTTCTGGGCGCTGGCCATCCATCGCCGCGATGATTACGCCAAAGTGAACATGCCAATGCTGCCGGTTACCCATGGTATAGCCTTCACAAAGAGCGCAATTTTGCTGTACACCATCATGCTGTTTATTGTCTGCTTGTTGCCCTATGTGGTGGGTATGACCGGGCTGATTTATCTGGTTGGGGCCTGCCTGCTGAACCTGCGTTTTATGCAGCACGCCTGGCGCCTCAAGTTTGCCGACACCCCAGGTCAGGCGATGGCCATGTTTCGTTTTTCCATTGTTCATTTGATGGTACTTTTTCTGGTACTCTTACTGGACCACTATCTGAAAATAGCACCGATTTATGGCCAATAAGATTCTCTATCCACTGATTGCTGTGCTGGCACTGGTTGCCGGCTTTGTCGGCTACCACTTCTTGCAGCCCAGCCATACGCCTGAACATACCTTGTTGTATCCTCAGCCGCGGGTGTTGGCCGATTTTCAGCTTACCAGTCATACCGGCTCTGTGGTGAGCCGCGACCAACTCTATGGCCAGTGGACCCTGGCTTTTGTTGGCTACACCTATTGTCCGGATATTTGCCCGCTGACACTGGCACAACTGGCAGGTTTGCATGATGATCTCCAAAAGCATGTGCCGGAGCCGTTGAATATCTGGTTTGTCTCGGTCGATCCGAATCGGGATACGCCAGCACAATTGGCCAGTTATGTGCAGTATTTTCAACAAACTGCCATCACCGGTGTCACCGCAGGCCATGATCAGCTGTTTCCTTTTGTGCGTCAGCTTGGGCTGATGTATGCGATGTCCAGCACCACCGATGAGCACTATCTGGTCGATCACAGCGCCTCCATAGTGCTGATCAATCCCAAAGGCCAGTTGGTGGCCATGTTTAAACCAGAGCTGGTGGAAGGGCGGGTACCAACAGTGCGTAGTGAAGACTTGCTGGCCGATTTCCCCTGGGTGATTCGTCAGTTGGCAAGAAGCTAGTGCTGTTTGAAAACAGCCTTTCTTAGTGATGTGCGCGGGAGACTACACCGCGCTTTTGGCTGAAAGCAAACTAATCGCTGGAGTGGCCAAACAGCCAGGGCTGAGAATACCAGTAGAAATAGCCGCGTTTGCTGATGGAAGGGGCTGTGCAGTTGTAACGACTACGGCCGCGGTTCACCGGCTTGCTGGCCCTGGCTACGAAAGTTTGGCCATCTTCCAGCCAGTCCGGCTCTATCACTTCCATCCCGGCAAAACAACGTAGCTGGGATGGCCGGAAATCCTCCACCTGCAGACGCAGTGACAGCGTTGGTGGGTTGTGTTCACTAGCTACCATGGGATCTGCTTGCACATGCTCTAAGATGGTAAAAGGCAGGGTACGCAGTTTTTGTGCTAAATCTGACATCTCAGCAAAACGCCCGGCGGCTGGATAACGCGGCACCCGGGTGAGCTTGGTGCTGGGGCCAACGGCACCCGATTGCTGGCCAATGCCGATAAAGCCAAGCTCCTTGACCAAAGCTTCCAGTTTTGGGCTAAACTCGCCATAAGGGTAAGCAAGAAAACGATGACTTTGGCCGGTTTCTTCTTTGATGCGGCGCTCTGCATCCAGAATGGTTTGGCGCATCCGTTTTAGCCAGTCGGCTTCGGATTCACCCGGCTTTGGCTGAGCCATTTTTTCGTGATGCATGGCATGGTTGGCAACCAGCACACCATCGTCGCTCATGCGGCGGATTTGCTCCCAGCTCATCACCGGGCCGGTACGGTTATCAATATCGCCTGGGCTGATAAAGATGGTGTAGGGCATGCCAAACTCCATCAGAATCGGGTGCGCTGCGGTGTAGTTGTTGGCATAACCATCATCAAAGGT
>NZ_JAFIFQ010000082.1 GCF_020831925.1 Alkalimonas sp. | reverse complement strand
GGCCTACAATCAGCTTATCGAGCAACAGGGTACCTTTGCAGAACGGCTGGGGCAACTCTAAGGATGGATCAATTTAGTGTCGCCACTATACGATCAGCAGACCGTAGTTATTCTTACCAACACGATATTGACGCTTTACTTGCAGCCGTTGTAAAACCAGTAGCACAACACAGGTTATTAGCCCCTTTCAGTTCCCAGTTCTGCTTGACAACCAGGCCTGCTTTGTCGATTTACTGGATATTGCTTCGGTTTCAGCCAAGCGTTTAAAAGCTACATCGTTATCGCTACAGCAGTACCGGACTCAAATCAAAGCCGGTCTAGATTTACTTATTGATGGTTTTGAATGACAGTCCGCTATGACCGAGTAGCAGACATTCATCACCTCCATTGCATGAGTAAAATGTGTTCTAAAAATACAGAGCACGCACTAAGCTTTGGGATCTGACCCCGAAGCTTCGCAGTACATCAGTTGTCCTTCTACCCCAGCATTAATTCAACCGCAACCGAAAGCAGGCACCTTCTGACCTGGGCAGGTAGCGCAATTCGCCGCCCTGAGCTTGCATCAGGGCGCGGGCCAGGCTCAGGCCGATGCCGGAGCCACTGGCCTTAGTGGTGAAAAAGGGCACAAACAACTGCTCGGCGGCACTTGCCGTAATACCAGGGCCGTTATCGGCGATATCCAGCAACCAGTGTGGGTGCTGGTAATGCGCCTGGCATTCAATCCGTGGCTGTGAGGTAGCCTGCAGCGCTTCGGCGGCGTTTTTTAGCAGGTTAATCAGTACCTGCTCCAGCAACGCCGGATCCAGCCAGAGTGGTGGCAGCTCAGTCGGCATTAAGGTGCAAAGCTCTATGCCGGCAAGCTCCTGCTGCAGCAAACGCTGCACCCTTGCCAGGCTGTCGGCCAGGCTTACGGCAGCAAGTTCAGCCTGCACAGGTGTGCTTAAGGTTTTAAAAGCAGCGATAAACTGGCTTAAATGCTCGCCGCGCCGGGCAATGGTGGTCGTAGCCAGCTGCAAGTCGGCATGGCTCTCAGCGTCCAGCACGGATCCGGCTACCGGCAAGAGAGTCAGGCTGCTTTGCGCCAGCGACACCATCGGATTGATGGAGTTGGCAATTTCATGGGTTAAAATGCGGGTCAGTTGCTGGTAGGCTCGCACTTCCTGCGCCAGCAATTGCTGCTGAATGCTTTGCAGGGTCAAGAGTTTTCGCGGTTGGCCCAGCAGTTGGCTTTGCACCAGACTAAAGGCCAACCGGTCCTGCCCCCCTTCGCTCTGCCACAGCAGCTCACCTTTTTGCAAAGCCTCTGGCTGCTGCAGCTTTTGCCACAGCAGCGGCAAAGCCCCCGGGCTGTCTTCGCACAGCCCCTGCCGGGTCTGCTCCAGCAGCTGACTGCCCAGCAAGCGTTCGGCGGCCGGGTTGGCCTGCAACAATCGATTGTGCTGATCAAACTCCAGCACCGCCACTTCCAGTTGGGTCAGCAAGGCATTGAGGTACTGCGCCCTGGCTTCCGCCTGTTGCCGGCTGTGCATCAATTGCTGCTGCACCTGCTGCCACAACGACTGCAACTCGGGTTGCTGAGGCAGCCGGAAACTGACATCCTGATTGGCCAGTGCTTTTAACAATAACGTGGTTTGGCGCTGCAGTTTTCTGCTGTGCTGCAGCAGCAACCCGCAGGCCAGCCCCAGCACCAGCAATAACAACAGCGTCAGTGCATTGAAGGCCAACCCTAACCAGCCAAGCAGCCAGGTGCTGCCAACAAGCAAGCCTAAGGGCAACAGCAGGCGCTTCATAGCTGGTATTTTTCCATACGGCGGTACAAGGCTGCCCGGGTCAGGCCCAGCGCCTTGGCCGCCTGGCTGATGTTGCCTTTGTAATACTGCAGGGCCTGGGCAATGGTTTTTTGCTCGACATAGTCCAATACAAAATCACCGCTCTCCGGGCTCTGCACAGTGGAGGTAGACTCTGGCCTCGCTGTAGTTTCCAACTGACTAAAATCCAGCTCACCCTGCTCGGCCAGCACCACAGCCCGTTCGATAGCGTGTGCCAGCTGACGCACATTGCCGGGCCAGTGGTAACTAAACAGCAAGCGTCGATCGCTGGGTCGGATACGCAAGCCGTTTTGCTGGTACTTATCGCTGTAAAACTGCAGATACCAGTCCAGCAACAGCGGGATATCGCCGCCACGCTCACGCAGCGGTGGCAGGCAAATCTCCACAGTATTAATGCGGTACAACAAATCCTGGCGAAACTCGCCACGGCTCACCTTCGCCAACAGGTCTTCGTTGGTGGCCGTTATCAGCCGGGCATCAAACGGGTACTCCTGACTGCTGCCCACCGGCACCACCACCCTGTTTTGCAAGGCAGTCAGCAGTTTAGCTTGCAGCGCCAGCGGCACATTGCCTAGCTCATCCAGCAGCAAAGTGCCGCCACTGGCCTGGCGCAGACGACCGCCGTAATCGCTTTTGGCATCGGTAAAAGCACCTTTTGTATGACCAAAGAGTTCACTTTCAAACAAATTGCTGTGCACAGCGCCCAGGTCCACCGTCACCAAAGGGCCCTGCCTGCGGGGTGATGCCTGGTGAATGGCTTCAGCCGCCAGTGCCTTGCCAGTGCCACTCTCACCGAGCAGTAAGATGTTGGCCTCGGTGGCGGCGGCTTTTTCAATCAACCGCTGCACCTGCTGCATGGCACTACTCTGGCCCAGCATCGGAACACCAGGCTTTTTGGCTGACGCAGGCTGTGACGAGATGGCTGACGCTGCGCTGTGTTTTTGTGCTGAGCTGTGCTTTTGCAAGGTACGCAGCAACTGCTCGTTGTGCCAGGGTTTGGCAATAAAGTCGCACGCTCCCAGCTGCATGGCCCTCACCGCCAGCGGCAGTTCGGCGTAGGCGGTCATCATCACCACTTTTAAATCAGGCTGGCATTTTAGCGCCTGCTGCAGATAGTAGATGCCTTCTTCGCCACTGCTGACATCACGCTGAAAGTTCATATCCAGCAACAGCAACTGCACCGGCTGCTGTTGCAGACAGGGTTGCAGTTGGCTGGGATCGCTCAGAGTCAGCACCTTGGAAAAATGAGGCTTCAGGCAAAGCCTGG
Organism: Alkalimonas sp.; assembly: GCF_020831925.1. GTDB lineage: Bacteria > Pseudomonadota > Gammaproteobacteria > Enterobacterales > Alteromonadaceae > Alkalimonas. The sequence goes on along the minus strand of NZ_JAFIFQ010000082.1, from coordinate 5,073 downwards.
CTGCCGTAAGCAAGTCGGTATTGTCGTCCAGCACTAGCACTGTGGCCGCATCGTTCATCGGATTAAAATCGCATCAGAGGTGTTAGCAGAAAGTAATCGTCACCCTAAACAAAAGTGCCGACCCGTGCAAGGGGCACATCGCTATCCCAACAGGCCACAGAACCGCCATGCAGCGATAAAGTGTCCATTTTCGGACAGCCAACTGTGCCACCAGCGGACACCATTCTCAGCAAATCAAAATTAAGCCACTGTTTTAATTGAATAAATAACTTGGCACAGCCTTTGTATTTATCCTGGAAATCCTATTGAACGGAGTGTGACCATGGATAAAAAAATTAGCCGCCGCTCAAAACACCCCTACTGGTTGCTTGCTACCGCTGTGATGCTTGCCGCTGGCTTGTGGTGGTTTAGCAAAGGCCAGGCCAATGCCTCGATGCAGCTGAAGTTACCAATGAGTTCCGTCAGTACCGCTGTGGTAAAGCCGCAGCCTCTGCTGGAAAGCATTACCCTGCGCGCTACGGTGATGCCGCAACACAGCGTCTTTTTGGATGTGATTGAGGGGGGCCGGGTCGAACAGCGCCTGGTGGAGCAAGGCAGCTATGTCGAGCAGGGCCAGCCGCTGGTGCAACTGACCAACACCCAGCTACAGCTCGATTTAATCAGCCGTGAAGCTCAGGTCACCGAGCAGATGAACTTTCTGCGCAACACCCAGATGACCATTGAAACCAACCGCCTCAACCTGCAGCGCGATGTGTTGGATATTGAGTTTCGCATTGCCACCCTAACGCGGCATTTGCAGCAAAGTGAGCCACTGGTGGCAAGTGGCGTGCTGGCACAGGAGCACCTGAACAACCTTGCCGAAGAGCTGAGCTATCAACAAAACCGCTTGCAGCTCACGCATGAACGACAACAGCAGGAAGAAGCCATTCGTCAGTTGCAGCTGCAGCAGCTGTCTGAAAGCGTCGAGATGCTGAGCCGTAACCTGGATTTTGCCCGGAAAAATGTGCAGAACTTACTGGTAAGGGCGCCCATCAGTGGCTACCTGAGCGAATTTAATGTCGAAGTGGGCGAATCCCGCGCACCCGGCAGCCGCCTGGGTCAAATCGACCAACCCGATCAATACAAACTGCTAGCCAGCGTCGATGAGTTTTACCTGGGCCGCATTCAACTGGGCATGATCGCCCGAGTGACCTTGCAACAGCAACAGCTGCAACTGCAGGTAAGTCGCATCGACAGCCGGGTGGTGAATAACCAGTTCCAGCTGGAGTTTGCCCTGCCCGAGCAGCTGCAGGCCAAGCGCGGTCAGTCGGTGAACCTGACGCTGCAGTTGGACGAGCAACAAAGCCCGGTGCTGGCGCTTGCTCGAGGCCCATATTTGACCGATGGCGGTGGTCACTTTGTCTATGTGCTGGACCCGACCACGGCCACCGCCCGCAAGCAAGCCGTGCAACTGGGCCGGCAAAACGCGCAACTTGTGGAAGTACGCCAGGGACTGCGTGAAGGCGATATCGTCATTACATCCGGCTATCGCGAATTTCAACAAGCCGATATCATTCAATTACAACGCTAAGGACCATCCAATGATTCAGTTACAACAGATCCAACGAGTATTTCGCACTGCAGAGCTGGAAACGACTGCCCTGAACAACATCAACCTGACCATCGAAGCCGGCGAGTTCGTGGCGATTATGGGACCATCTGGTTGTGGCAAGTCCACCTTGCTGAGCATTTTAGGCATGCTGGATAGCCCAAGCGACGGCGTTTACAACTTTAAAGGCGAGGACATTGCCCGCTACCGTGAAAAACAGCTGGCGGAGCTGCGCAAAAACCAGCTCGGTTTTGTGTTTCAGAGCTTTAACCTGATTGATGAGCTAACGGTTTTTCAGAATGTCGAGCTGCCGCTGCAGTATCAGGGCGTCACCTCGAGCGAGCGCAAACAACGGGTTGAAGCCATTTTAAAGCGGATGCAACTGGATCACCGTGCCGATCATCTGCCGTTGCAGCTGTCCGGTGGCCAGCAGCAACGGGTGGCGGTGGCCCGAGCTTTGGTGATCAATCCAGCGCTGATCCTGGCCGATGAACCCACTGGCAACCTCGACTCAAAAAACAGCGAAGAAGTGATGCAGATGCTGCGCCAGCTGAACCAGGAAGGCACCACCATCGTGATGGTCACCCACTCGGAGCACGAAGCCCGATACGCCAGCCGTATGGTACAAATGCTGGATGGTCAGATTGTCAGCGAGCGGGCGCTCGCCAGCACTCAGGAGGTGAAGTATGCGTAACGCACTTTCTATGCTGGGCAATTACCTTACCACTGGGATACGGGCCGTGCTACGGCATAAAACCCACCTGGCGTTGAATTTAGGTGGTCTGGCCGTCGGCTTGGCCGCCGCCTTGCTCATTTTACTTTTTGTGCAGCACGAACAAGGTTTTGACCGGATGCATCCCGATGCCAGCAGCACTTTTCGATTGGAGCAAACCTTTATTCCGTTGGAGCAACGCTTCCCGATAACCAGCCCGGCCATGAAGCCCTTGCTGCAGGATTTCGATACCCGCATCGAAGTCACCCGGCTGGCTGGTTTTGCCGAGGAAGCCTTGATCCAACTGGAAGATTCGCCGCTGCAAATCACCATGTCGCATGCCATGCAAACCGATGACACTCTGACCGATTTCTTTCAGTTTGAGGTGTTAAGCGGCGATCTGCAGGCTACACTCAGCCAACCAAATCGCCTGGCCCTGGCTGAGCACGAAGCCATCCGTCTGTTTGGTCACAACGATGTGGTGGGCCAACAGCTGCGGCTGGATGGCAGCAACTATGAGGTAACAGCTGTCTACCGGCTGCCGGCACAAAGTCACCTGCAGCTGAACTCGTTACGCCGTCTGAGCGACGATATTGCCGCACACCCTCTGCCGATGAATACCGTATACAGTTACCTGAAGCTGCCCACCGGACTGGATCACGACGCCTTTCTGGTGCATTTTTCCGAGCTGGTGAATACCCAAGCCTATCAAGGCCAGAGTATGATGGCACTGGAGCTGCAGCCGTTAACCGCCATCCACCTGCATTCGAATTTAGGCTATGAGATGAAAGTCAATGGCTCAGCCAGCACCGTTGGCATTGGCTTGCTGCTAGCCGCCTTATTGCTGCTGGTGGCTGGCATTAACTTCATTAATATGAGCACCGCTCGCGCTGGTCAGCGCGCCAAAGAGGTTGGGGTGCGAAAAACCCTGGGCGCCAGTCGCTGGCAGCTGTTTGCACAGTTTATGCTGGAGTCCCTGCTGATTGCGGCGACTGCCGGCCTGCTGGCTCTGGTAGTGCTCGAGCTGCTGCTGCCTTGGTTCAGTGCGCTGGTGAATCGCCCGCTTACGCTGGACTATCTGGGTACTTATGGAGGTTTGGCGCTGGCTACAGTGCTGACCACTGGCCTGCTGGCCGGCGTCTACCCGGCACTTTTTATCTCGGCTTTTGACGCCAAAAAAGTGCTAAGCGGTGATTTTCAGCGTGGCAACACCGCTGTTTGGCTGCGCAAAGGACTGCTGGTGCTGCAAGGCGCCATCGCCATTGGCTTGCTGGTGGCGACCGCTGTGTTGCAACAGCAACTGCAATTGCTGCAGCAACAAAACACCGGCTATCAACGTGATGCCCGCCTGCTGGTGCACAACATTGTCAACGAGCACTTGTTTTGGGCAGAGCAACCAGCTCTGCTCAACGCGCTGCAGCGCATTGAGGGGGTGCAAAGTGCCAGCCTGCTGGATATGCAACTGACCGACACCATTTCGCAGGCCATGTCGATTCAGTTACCGGGCCAGACAGCGGATAACAGCCTGCCACCAATCCCACAGTTGGGTGCTGGTTTTGATATCGTAAAAGCCGCTGGCTTTACTCTGCTGGCAGGACGGGACTTTAGCAACGACTACCAGAGCGATTGGTACCAGCGCCATCACAGCCATGCTACCGCTGCCGGCATTATTACCGAAGCCCTGGCCCGCCGTGCCGGCTTTGACAACCCTGATGATGCCATTGGCCAGCAGTGGCTGTTGCAGGAGCAGCAGTCACTCACTATTACCGTCGTTGGCGTGATTGCTGATGTGCAGATAGGCGCAGCTACCCGCCAGCCCGAGCCATTGCTGTTGATTTGTGGCCGCTCTCCGATGCATGTCGGGCATATTCTGCTGCAACTGAATCCGCTGCAGGCCATGCAAAGCCGGATTCAGATTGAACAGCTGTTGGCCGAGCGCTTGCAGCGCCAGGATGTCCGCCTGAGTTGGCTGGATGACGATTACAGCGCCCTGTACCAAAACCAGCAGCGCCAGGGCACCGTCATTGCTATTTTTACCGCTTTGGCCATTGTCCTGACCTGTGTTGGCTTGTTTGGCCTGGCAGCCTTTAGCGCTGAGCAGCGCTCGCGCGAAGTCGCCATGCGCAAAGTACTGGGTGCAGGCCCCTTCAGCCTGGTGAATCTGCTGGCCAATGAGTACCTGAAGCTGATGGCCATCAGCGCCACACTGGCCATCCCAGCCACTTACCTAGCGCTCGATGGCTGGCTGGCCGGTTTTAGTGTGCGGGTAGCGCAAAGCCCCTGGCTTTACCTGCTGGCAGCAGCCATCACCTTCGCCATCTGTTGGTGCACGGTGGCGGCTTTGGCCTGGCAGGTTGCCAGCCGTAAGCCTGCCATGGTATTACGACAGTACTAGACTATCGCAGCCCTATGGGAGAGCGTCTATCCGGTTAGTTGAGGTGATGATCCCCTGGGGCTATGGTACTGCCAGTTGGCAGATAGGCACTATCCGCTCGCGCTTGCTGCATCTGCAGCAGATGCAAAGCTCGCTGCCACTGAGCCAAAGGCGGAGTTAACGGATTATATTCTGTAACACTTTTTGGAATGTTTTCTTGCAAAGAACAAGCATAATTAACACCACCACAAACAATAGCGATTTGGATTACCACCATGAAAATTAAATACTTTTTCGGGCTAATACTCGCTCTGGCGCTGGTCTCATCCCAGGCGCTGGCCGATTCCCGTCAGTGGGGCGGTACTTGGTATGGTCAGATCGACCTGCCCGGCGGCGAAA
>NZ_JAFIFQ010000021.1 GCF_020831925.1 Alkalimonas sp. | reverse complement strand
TACGAACATTCATGGTGGCTTGGTCTCAGTGATGTTTGGCGATTGATCTGATCACCGAACGCCATGAATGTTCCTTATCATGTCATCTTTTTGTTTTAGCTAACAATTTCGTGGGGATACCTCAGGGTCAGAACAAAATTTCCAGCACGATGACCTATCGCCATCGTTTGCTGAATCCATGTAGCCTGCTTAAACCTTCGGGCCGAAACAATTTAGACTGGTTCCCTTAACCGCTGTACCATTTCACCAATGGCCAGCGTACAGATTTGTCTAAGCATTCTTAATTCACCGGCCATACCACGATGCCATGGCAGACTTTGCACTTGATGCAGTAATTTTTCCGCTTGTACAGGTACCTTGGCCAGTAACTGCTGCAGTTCACGTTTGGCCAGATTGCCGGGGATATTTAATGCATTCGCAAAAGCCATAACATCGGCTTGGGTTAGCTCGCCAAAGGTGGTGGCATTCCCCATAGGCTGCGATAGCTTTTCATGCATATGGTTGCCAACCTGGGCGTAGATCATTGTTGACAAAAAATCATAGTGCGGCGTAAGCACCACATCACCGGACGTTATAAAGAACGACAGGTTCTTCAAATGCGCATCCCCATTGCCCACCAGCGCATTAAATACCGCCCACTTGAATAGAGTAAGCCGTGTAACGCCTACCATTCGGGTACTCTCTGCCAATGTTTGAAGGGATGTAGCATTGCTGTTGCTGTATTTCATGCTGTGGGCTAAGTTCAGCAACTGGCAGCCATCGAGTACGTGCAAACGCTGCTGGTTGGGGTACTGGCCTTTGCGATCGAAACGCTCAACCAGATACACCGGTTCAGGCAGGTACTGAATATCCACCTGCGGCACCTTAAGGCCGCAGGCAGCAGCTAACTTCATCACAAACCACTCATTTCTTGGCGTGTGAAAGTAGAGCTCTGGCGATGTATGCTCCGGTTTCAGAATGTGTGTTGATGGAAAAAAGCCTGAGGGCTCATACAATTGCTGATTATGATAAATAACCAGCATTTTATGCTGAGCTCCAGCCAGTGACATCCTTTTGTGCTCGGATCGATTGAGTGGCGTCTTTGGCAATGCCCGAATACGGGCACTTACTTCTTCTGTAGTCAGTGACTCAACACTACCTGCGGCTGGTGCCTGCCCTTGCGGCAATAAGGTTATGGCACCCGCAGACTAAGCACCCGCAGCTTCAAGTAAGCCAAATGCATCACTCACCGGCAACCTGGTATCTTTGGCTAGCAAGGTCCTGGCCGCTTCCTCTGGCAACAGGTTGTCAAAAAACCACTGTACTGGCCGGATAGAAGCACCATCGATCAGCCTGGAAGTAGATAACGGTATAGCCGGAGATAACGCATAACTTTCTTCGCTGGCAAGCCAGTCCGCATGATACTGAAAAGCCCAGATGTTATTTTCTTCTGTTAGCTGACCAACCAGAATCGTATCAACAAAAACATCAAGCTTTCTACTCATGCACCAGCGTCCTGAAGCAGGGTAGCCAGTTGCTGCTGCTGTGTTTTCGTTAAGTGAACACGCTCGATCGGCAAATCGATGTGAATGCGAATACCAAGCATGTCCAGCACCCGCAATACCCGCCCCAGTTCAACAGTGGCCTTTCCATTCTCAAAATCACTCAGAAAAGTTGTGCCATTGGCTGACAAGGAAGCAGCGGCAACCTGATCCAACCTCTGAGCCTTTCTGACCAAGCGGACCAGTTGCCCTAGCTGCTTACTATCTTTAACGGCTACTTGCATAACCACCTCAAATAAATGCTATCGCGGTTATATTATAGATGCAGCCGAAGAATTCAATGAAATTGATGCGAACGCAGTTATTTACGCTAAAGTCAGCAACTAGAACGCTCATTGCATGCTTTCACGGTTAAATGAACCTTCATAATATCGGGGATTAATATCCGTAACCTTCAGGGTCAGATCCCTAATATCGGGGGGTCAGAACAAAATGTCTTGCAGCTCCGTTAGACGACAAAACGGGCTGACAAGCTGCGCTTGAAACGCAACACGATATTGTGTACATTTACTACACAACATGATGTGAGGATATCGTTATGGTATGCACCCCCCTTGTAGCAAGCAACAAAAAGCGCACCAATCTCTCCATCGACAGTCAACTATTACAAGATGCAAAACAGTTAGGCATTAATGTGTCGCAATCTGCCGAAGCTGGGCTTGCAAAAGCCGTTAAACTGAAAAAACAGCAGCTCTGGCTGCAAGATAATAGTCAGGCGATTGACAGCTCAAATTATTTTGTTGCCAAGCATGGCTTACCGCTTGCAAAATACCGGCTGTTCTGATGGCCCGTTTCGATGTCTATCGCTCAAGCGACTCTGGCTTTTTACTTGATGTGCAAACCGATTTATTGGCAGGTCTGAATACCCGCGTGGTGGTGCCATTACTTCCTATTGACACTGCCCCCAAGGCAGCCAAACGGTTAAACCCTATTTTTGACATTGACAATCAATCGTATCTGATGGCAACACAGTTTATGGCAGCCATACCGGAAGCCGAGTTAAAGCAGAAAGTATCCTGTTTGATTGCACAGCAACAAGAAGTATCTGAAGCGCTGGATATGCTGTTTGTTGGTTTCTAAACCTTTGGTCCAGATCCCTAACACTCGATAGGCAAATTTCGCAACCTTTGGGGTGAGATCCCAAACCTTCCCATTCTTTTGCTATCACCCTGATTAAAAAAGCCAGTCGCTGCTGCTCATCAAAGGTCGGCATTATAAAATGATTCCATTGGCTGCAATTCTATGAATAGGGAATGGCTGCAGGTTTGGAGCACTCAACAATACATCCACTTTCTGCAGGCCAATTCGTTGCATAATCTTGACTTCCAGCCTGGCAGCTACGAGTGCTGGTTGCGCAATGGCGTGGGTGCATGAGACCAACAAATCGATATCACCTCCACGGCCAGCATCCTGCTGCCTGGAGCCGAACAAGGTTACAGTGGCCTGATCCCCAAACTCATCAGATACAACTGTTTTAATATGCTCAATTTGTTTTGTCGTCAATCGCATAACTACCTCTGGTTACTTAACCCAAATATAGTGTTCCATAGCAAGGGTTACCAGCTTTTGCCTTCGGGGCCGACTCGCTCACATACCAAATCACAGTAGACATCCAGACATATAGATTGACACCTTTGACGCGACATGCTTTGATAAAGTATCCCTAATTTTGGAGGACACTTCGAATGAAACGCGAAACCATAGCCCTGCACCATGGCTATCAGCCGGATAACCAACACTCAGTAGCTGTGCCTATTCACCAAACCAGCTCTTTTAGTTTTGACAGTGCCCAGCATGCCGCCGATTTATTTGATTTAAAAGTCACCGGCAATATTTACTCGCGTATTATGAATCCCACCTGCGCCGTACTAGAGCAGCGCATTGCCGCGCTGGAAGGCGGTATCGGCGCTTTGGCAGTCGCCTCTGGCATGGCAGCCATAACCTATGCCATTCAAACCATTGCCGAAACCGGCGACAATATTATTTCCATCAGTGAGCTCTACGGCGGCACCTACAATCTGTTTGCTCATACCCTGCCACGCCAGGGTATTGAAGTGCGCTTTGCCGAAAAAGACGATTACGCCAGCATAGAGCGGCTGATTGATGATCGTACCAAGGCCGTGTACTGCGAAAGCATTGGCAATCCGTCCGGCAGCATCGTCGATATTGAAAAGCTGGCCGCACTGGCGCATCGCCATGGCCTACCACTGATTGTGGACAATACCGTCGCCACACCCTTTTTATGGCGGCCGATTGAACAGGGTGCCGATATCGTGGTGCATTCTGCCACCAAGTACATTGGTGGCCACGGTACCACCATTGGTGGCCTGATTGTCGACTCTGGCAAATTCCCCTGGGCCAAGCACGCCAAGCGCTTTCCGCTTTTGAACGAGCCGGATATCTCCTATCACGGTGTCAGCTATACCCGGGATGTGGGTGAAGCCGCCTTTATTGCCCGGGCCCGGGTAGTGCCGCTGCGCAATATGGGTGCTGCTTTAAGTGCCCAGGCTGCCTGGAACCTGCTGCAAGGTCTGGAAACGCTGGCGCTGCGGATAGAGCGCATTAATCAAAATACCCAGGCGGTGGCAAACTGGTTGATGCAGCAACCGCAAGTCAGTTGGGTGAAATACGCGGGCTTGCCAGAGCACAAAGATCACGCTTTGGCGCAAAAGTACATGCAAGGCCAGGCTTCGGGCATTCTGAGCTTTGGCATCAAGGGTGGCCGTGAAGCTGGCGCCCGCTTCTACGATGCACTGCAATTGATCCTGCGACTGGTCAATATTGGCGATGCCAAAAGCTGTTCCGCCATACCAGCGGCTACCACCCACCGACAGCTGAATGATGCCGAATTAGCCACTGCCGGCGTCTCAGCCGATATGGTGCGATTATCCATTGGTATTGAGCACATTGATGATTTACTTGCGGATTTACAGCAGGCGTTAGCGGCAGCAGCACGCTAACCTGAAAAATAAGCCAGCCGCTGCCCGCTAATAGGATGCGGCTGCTTAGTTAAAACGATGAATCCCAGTAAAAACTTGAATAACCAAACAATATTGGCATAATCAAAAGACCAATGGTTTCTTGCTTGCTGGTTTTCTAATTTATGGCAGTTTCGGCAAACTCATCGCTTTTTAAGCGCCTGGCCCAGCAAGGGCTGTTCAATGCCACAGCAGCGACCGAACTGCTGGGGCGTAGAGGTGGGCAGTACAAAAACCTGCCAGAATTTTTGCTGCAGGAAAAACTGGTCTCTGCGCGCGACCTGGCCGAGCAAGCCGCCAGCCTGACCCATCATGCCCGCTTTGATTTAAGCTTCTTCGATGCGGATACCATTCCGAAAGAACTGCGCAATGAAAAACTGGTTCGTAAGCACCAGATTATGCCATTGGCGCGAGCAGGCCGTAGCTTGCAGCTGGCAGTCGCCGATCCAACCAATATGGCACCGATTGAAGACTTCGAGTTTAACACCGGCCTGCATGCCGAGCTGGTGGTGGTCGAGTACGATCAACTGCAGAAGTTGATTGATAAAATCTTTGACAACAGCTTTGACTCAGGTAGCAGCAGCGACTGGGATCTCAGCGCCCTGAGCACCGAAGAAGAAGACGACGAAAACGACAGCATGGCGGTGCAGCCTGATAAAGACGATCAACCCATCATCGCCTTTATCAATAAAATGCTGCTGGATGCCATTCGTAAAGGCGCCTCAGACTTGCACTTTGAGCCTTACGAAAAAATGTACCGTATCCGCTTTCGCATCGATGGTATTTTGCACGAAGTCGCCTCACCCCCTATCGCCTTGGCCAATCGTTTATCAGCCCGGCTGAAAGTGATGTCCCGGCTGGATATCGCTGAAAAGCGCGTACCGCAGGATGGCCGTATTAAGCTGAAAATATCCGGCAAAAAGTCCATCGATTTTCGGGTCAGTACCCTGCCCACCATTTGGGGCGAGAAAGTGGTAATGCGGATCCTGGATTCCGACAGCGCCATGCTCGGCATTGATATCCTTGGCTACGAAGCCCACCAGAAAAAACTCTACATGGACGCTTTGGCTCAGCCACAGGGCATGATTCTGGTGACAGGCCCGACCGGTAGCGGTAAGACGGTGTCACTGTATACCGGCCTGAATATCCTCAATACCGAAGGCTGCAATATCTCTACTGCCGAAGATCCGGTCGAGATCAACCTGCCCGGCATCAACCAGGTGCAGGTCAACCCCAGGGCCGGCCTGACGTTTCCTTCCGCATTAAAAGCCTTTTTGCGCCAGGATCCGGATGTCATTATGGTGGGGGAAATCCGCGATCTGGAAACCGCCGAAATTGCCATCAAAGCCGCCCAAACCGGTCACCTGGTGATGTCCACTCTGCACACCAACTCAGCCCCGGAAACCCTAACCCGCTTGCTGAATATGGGCGTGCCGGCTTACAACGTTGCCAGCTCGGTCAGCCTGATTATTGCTCAGCGGCTGGCCCGGCGCTTGTGCGGCCATTGCAAAACGGAAGAAAAACTCCCCGAAGCAGAGCTGTTGCAACAAGGCTTTACCCCGGAGCAATTGCCCGGTTTAAAATTATTTAAGCCGGTCGGCTGCGATCACTGTACCAATGGCTACAAAGGCCGGGTCGGTGTGTATGAAGTGATGCCAGTTAGCCCGAAAATGGCAGAAATTATTATGGATGGCGGTACCTCGCTGGATATTGTGCAGCAGGCCCAGCAAGAGGGCATTCACAACCTGCGGCAATCCGGCCTGATCAAGGCAGCCGCTGGTTTAACCAGCCTGGCTGAAATCAACCGGGTGACCAAAGGGTAGTTTAGCGTTGAATGTTGAATGTTGAATGTTGAAAAAATAACAGCAGACACAGGTTGCATGCATAGCACCCATGCTGGGTAACTAACACAGGATAGACACCATGGCTCAGGCCCAGAAATACAAAATCAAAGAGCTTGAAACCTACAGCTGGAAAGGTTTAAACCGCCGCGGCAAAAAAACCACCGGCGAAATTAAAGGTGGCTCCAGCCAGGAAGTCAAAGCTTTGCTGCGCCAGCAAGGCATTACGCCCTCGCTGGTAAAACGTAAACCCAAACCACTGTTTAATACCGAAAAGAAAGTCACCGCCGCTGATATTGCGGTGGTAACCAGGCAAATAGCCACCATGCTGGGCGCTGGCGTCCCTCTGGTACAAACCATCGACCTGATTGCCAGTGGCGCTGATAAGGCCAGCCTGCGCACCCTGATGCAAAAGGTTTCAGTAAAAGTGCAGGCGGGTTTGCCCTTATCCGAAGTACTGCGCGAGCACCCAAAACACTTTGATGAACTCTACTGCGACCTGGTGAAATCCGGCGAACAATCCGGCTCGTTGGATGCCATTTTTGACCGCATCGCTATATACAAAGAAAAAGCCGAAGCGCTGAAATCCAAAATCAAAAAAGCCATGTTCTACCCAACCGCGGTATTGGTCATCGCAGCTGTTGTGACTTCGATTTTGCTGATTTTTGTAGTGCCACAATTTGCCGAGATTTTTGCTGGCTTTGGTGCCGAGCTGCCGGCCTTTACCCTCTTTGTGCTGGGCATTTCCGAGCTGATGCAGGCGTATTGGTGGGTAGTACTTGGTGTCATTGTTTTAGCTGGCTATATCACCAAGCAAGCCTACAACAAAAACCTGAAAGCCCGCACCGCCATGGATGCGATGCTACTGAAAGCCCCGGTGTTTGGTGGTATCCTGAACAAGGCCGCTGTAGCGCGCTTTGCCCGCACCTTATCCACCACCTTTGCTGCCGGTGTGCCGTTAATTGATGCGTTGGAATCGGCCGCTGGTGCTTCCGGCAATGAAATCTATCGCAATGCCATTTTGGAAATCCGCGATGAAGTCACCGCCGGTAATCAGATGCAGTTTGCCATGAAAAACACCAAGCAATTTCCCGAGATGGTGGTGCAAATGGTGGCCATTGGTGAAGAGTCCGGTGCACTGGATGGCATGCTGAGCAAAGTCGCCAATATCTACGAGCAGGAAGTGGACGATGCGGTCGATGGCCTGACCGCCTTGTTAGAGCCCATGATTATGGCGGTGCTGGGTGTGGTAATTGGTGGTCTGATTATTGCCATGTACCTGCCAATCTTCCAATTAGGGCAAATTGTCGGATGATGGCTGACTTTATCGCAGTACTGCAACAAACGCCGTGGTTGTTTTATGGCCTGGTGTTGGTGCTGGCCTTATTGGTAGGCAGCTTTCTCAATGTGGTGATCTACCGTTTACCCAAGATGATGGAGCTAGGCTGGCAGCAGGATTACCAGGCTTATTTCCAACCGGATAGCACTCAAAAGGCCAACCAGCGTTTTAACCTGGCCGTGCCACGCTCGGCCTGCCCCAGTTGCCAGGCGCCTATTGCCGCCTGGGATAATATTCCCGTCCTTAGTTGGCTTTGGCTTAGGGGCCGCTGCCGCCACTGTGGCACGGCTATTTCTGCGCGCTACCCTTTGGTGGAGGGCTTAACGGGCCTGCTCTCGCTGCTGATTGCCTGGCAGTTCGGCCCAACATTGACCACCCTGGTCTATTTGCTGGTGCTCTGGTCGCTGATTGCACTGAGTTTTATTGACCTGGACAAAATGCTGCTGCCGGATCAGATCACTCTACCGCTGCTTTGGCTGGCCTTGCTATTTAGCCTAACCAGCTATGGCCCCACATCAGCCGATGCCATTATTGGTGCGGCAGCGGGCTATCTGAGCCTCTGGTCGGTGTACTGGGGATTTAAGCTTTTAACCGGCAAGGAAGGCATGGGCTATGGCGACTTTAAACTGTTGGCCGTGTTTGGTGCCTTATTAGGCTGGCAGCAATTGCCTTTGATTATCTTATTGTCCTCGGCTGTCGGGGCTGTGTTAGGCTCCTTGCTGCTCTTGCTGCAAGGCAAGGACAAGAGCACCCCTATCCCCTTTGGCCCCTACATCGCCATCGCGGGCTTTGTCGCCATGCTGTTTGGACAACAGCTTACTGACTGGTATCTGCAGGTACTTGGGCTTTGAATCAGCCAGCCACACCCAAGCCGCTGGTGATTGGACTTACGGGCGGCATCGGCTCTGGCAAAACCACAGTGGCCAATGGTTTTGCCGCCCTTGGCATTGAACTGGTAGATGCGGATCAGGTCGCCCGCGAGCTGGTAGAGCCCGGTAGCGCAGCCTTGCAGCAAATCGTTGCCCACTTCGGTGAGGAACTGCTGCAGTCAGATGGCCAGCTCGACAGAGCCGCTTTACGGGCGCGGGTATTTAGCCAGCCAGCGGAAAAAAACTGGCTGAATCAGCTACTACACCCATTGATCCGGCAGGAAATGCAACGTCAACTGGCAGGAGCCCATTCACCCTATGTGCTTTTTGTTGCTCCTCTGTTGCTGGAGAACAAGCTGCAGGATAGGATTGACCGCTTGCTGGTCGTCGATATTCCGCAGCAACTGCAAATGCAGCGAACTTTACAGCGGGATGGCGGGTCTGAACAACAGATAGCCGCCATTATGGCTGCGCAAGTCAGTCGTGCAGAGCGACTGGCTGCAGCCGATGATGTCATTGACAACAGCGCGGAGCCGGAGCAACTGACCAGCCGGATAGCCCAACTGCATCAGTACTACATGCAGTTGGCCAACCAAAAAGCCAACGGAAAATCATGAGCAGCATGACTGACGTACTGTACGAACACCCCCTAAATGAAAAGGTCCGCACTTACCTTCGCATTGAGCACCTGTACCGTCAGGTGCAGTCCCATGCCAGCATGCAGCAATCCTCGCAACAACAAGCTTTCTTCACCAGCTTTTTTGCCTTGCTCGATGTGATGGAGCGCAATGATGTCCGGCCAGATTTAATGAAAGACATTGAACGCTGCGAACAGGCCCTGGTGAACTGGTCGAAGCACCCATCGGTATCCAATGATGCCTTGCAGCAAATGCTGCAAAAAGCGGTGCGGCTGCAGAGCGAGCTGAATCGAAGTGGCAAGTTATGCAGTCAGTTTAAAGAGGACTCTTTTTTAACCCCCTTACGACAGCGTTATGCCATGCCGGGGGGTGCCTGCTCATTCGACGTCCCTCAACTGCATTACTGGTGCCATTTGCCGGTTGAACAGCGCCAACCCACTCTGGATAAGTGGCTGGAGCAACTGGACCTGGCGATACAAAGCATTGATTTTGTTTTAACTTTTCTGCGCGAGCGGGGCCAGTTTCAGAGCATGGAAGCCGACAATGGTTTCTACCAAAGCACCACCGATCAATTTGAGTTGCTACGGCTGAAGTACGACAGCAAACTGGGCGTGTACCCCACCATTAGCGGCAACAAATACCGCTTTGCCATTCGCTTTATGCAACTAAGCGATGCCAGTGGCCGTTTTGCCAGCGAGAAAACCATCCCCTTTACGCTGGCTTGCTGTTAAGATCAGCGCATCTGTTTCCATGGAGTTGCTGCGAATGAACAAACCTATTGTGGACTGTCCCGTTTGTCAGACCAAGGTGGTGTATGAACCCGCCTCTCACTACAGGCCATTTTGCAGCGAGCGCTGCAAGCTGATCGATTTAGGCGACTGGGCCGCTGAAAACCATCGCATTGCCGATAAGTCACCCATCAACCCAGAACTCGGTGAAGCCTACCTGGCCGAGCTGGAAGCCGAGCTGATGGACCAGGACAATGCGTTTTTTAAATAAAGAGTGACTGCAAACGTTGCACAATCGGCTGGTTGGCATCCGGAAAAACCAGCTTATCAAGATCCTCGATAGCAAACCACTGCACCTGCTGCCCTTCCATGCCCACAGGTTCGCCAGAGAACGATTTGACCAGCCAGATATCCAGCAGCACTTCCCGCTCCGGGTACTGATGCCGGACCTGCATGAAAGGCTCGGTACTTTCGATACGAATAGCCAGCTCCTCAGCCAACTCTCGGCTCAGAGCACTTTGTACCGGTTCTCCTGCCTCCAGTTTACCGCCGGGAAATTCCCATTTGTTGCCCTGATGCTGATGACCAGCGCGATGGCTCAGTAACACCTGGCCCTGCTGCACAATCACCCCGACTGCGACATGTAGAAAAGGGGCGCTTGGCCCCTTTTCTGCGCAACTGCCAGGCTTAACTGAGCTTGCCATGGCACTGCTTGTATTTTTTGCCTGAGCCGCACGGACACGGGTCGTTGCGTCCTACTTTAACGCCATCCCGCACGATAGGGCCTGCAGGCTGTGCTGGGGCTTCACCACCTACCTGCTCGGCCTCTGCATGCTGATACTCATGCGGCACTGCATCGGCTTTGCGACGCTGCTCATCGACTGCAGCTACATCTTCAGCAGCCCGCACCTGCACCCGACTGAGCACGCTCACGACATCCAGTTTCAGGTTATCCAGCATTTGCGAGAACAGTTCAAACGACTCGCGCTTGTACTCCTGCTTCGGATTTTTCTGGGCATAGCCACGCAGGTTAATGGCCTGGCGTAAATGATCCATCGCTGCCAAATGCTCTTTCCAGTGCGTATCCAGGCTTTGCAACATGATGGCTTTTTCAAACTGACGCAGTACTTGCGGGCCAACCATCTGCTCTTTAGCCTGATAGGCCGTTTCGACTTCTTGCTGAATGCGTTCACGCAGCTTCTCTTCGTACAGCTTGTTGTCCTCGGCCAACCATTTGGCGATTGGCAGCTCCAGCGAGAAATCCGCTTTTAATCGTTGCTCCAGCGCAGGCACATCCCACAGCTCATCCAACGATTGTGGGGGTATGTATTGGCTGATGACCGAATCAATCACATCGGTACGGATCACCTGAATGGTTTCCCCGATATCGTCAGTATCCATCAGCTCGTTGCGTTGCTCATACACCACTTTGCGTTGATCGTTCGCAACATCGTCGAACTCCAGCAATTGTTTACGGATATCAAAGTTGCGGGCTTCCACTTTGCGCTGCGCATTTTCAATGGCACGGCTCACCCAGGGGTGTTCAATGGCTTCCCCTTCTTTCATACCCAGCTTGCGCATCATGCCGGCCATCCGATCGGAGGCAAAAATCCGCATCAGAGGATCTTCCAGCGACAAATAAAAGCGCGACGAACCCGGATCACCCTGACGACCAGAGCGACCACGTAACTGGTTATCGATACGACGGGACTCATGCCGCTCAGTGGCGATAATATGCAAACCACCAGAGGCAATCACCGCATCATGGCGCTGTTGCCATTCGGCGGTCAGTTTGGCAATTTGCTCCTCGCTTGGGCTTTCCAACGCAGCAATCTCCGCCTGCAAGTTACCACCGAGCACAATATCGGTACCACGGCCGGCCATAT
Source organism: Alkalimonas sp. (assembly GCF_020831925.1). Classification (GTDB taxonomy): domain Bacteria; phylum Pseudomonadota; class Gammaproteobacteria; order Enterobacterales; family Alteromonadaceae; genus Alkalimonas. The sequence goes on along the minus strand of NZ_JAFIFQ010000021.1, from coordinate 45,808 downwards.
TGGTGGCAATGGTCACTGTGCCCGGCTGGCCAGCCTGAGCAATGATCTGAGCCTCGTTGGCATGGAACTTGGCGTTCAGTACCTGGTGCTTGATCTTGGCTTTATTCAGCAAGCCGGATAAGTACTCCGAGCTTTCAATCGAGGCAGTACCGACCAACACAGGTCGACCAGCATCGCGGCTTTGCTTGATATCTTCAATAATAGCCTGATACTTATCTTCGGCGGTTAAATACACCAAATCCGGCATATCCTGACGGACCATTGGCTTATTGGTTGGAATCACGATGGTTTCCAGGCCATAAATCTGCTGGAACTCAAAGGCTTCGGTATCAGCGGTACCGGTCATACCGGCCAGCTTGTCGTACAGACGGAAGTAATTCTGGAAGGTAATGGAAGCCAGCGTCTGGTTCTCATTCTGGATCTTCACGCCTTCTTTGGCTTCGACCGCCTGATGTAAGCCTTCCGACCAGCGCCGGCCTTCCATGGTACGGCCGGTGTGTTCGTCAACAATCACGATTTCACCATTTTTCACGACATAGTCCACATCCTTTTTAAACAGGTTGTGGGCGCGCAGCGCTGCATAAACATGGTGTAATAAGGTAATATTGGCGGCAGAGAACAGATGATCATCCGGCTGGATCAGGCCATGCTCTTTCAGCATGTCTTCCACCCGAATTTGACCCAATTCAGTCAGATAAACCTGACGGGCTTTTTCATCGATGGTGAAATGGCCATCGCCTTCCACCCCTTCTTCATCTTCTTTTTCCTGCTTTTTAAGTTGAGGTACCAGCAGGTTGATCTGTTTGTACAGCTCGGAACTGTCTTCCGCGGGCCCGGAGATAATCAGTGGCGTACGGGCTTCGTCAATCAGGATGGAATCCACTTCATCGATAATGGCGAATGCCAGCTTGCGCTGCACCCGCTCTTTGGCTGAGAACGCCATGTTATCCCGCAGGTAGTCAAAACCAAACTCGTTGTTGGTACCATAGGTGATATCGGCAGCATAGGCTTCTTGTTTTTCCTGCGGGTGCATGCCGGGTACGTTGACACCAACACTCAGACCAAGAAACTCAAACAAAGGGCCATTGGTTGCGGCATCTCGGCGCGCCAGGTAGTCGTTTACGGTAATCACATGCACCGCGTTACCACTCAGTGCATTCAAATAAGCTGGCAGTGTCGCTGTCAGGGTTTTACCTTCACCGGTACGCATTTCCGCGATACGGCCCTGATGCAACACCATGCCACCGATTAGCTGAACATCGAAGTGGCGCATTTTAAACACCCGCTTACTGGCTTCGCGCACCGTGGCAAAAGCAGGAGCCAACACATCATCCAGGGTGGCACCGGCAGTAACCTGCTGCTTTAATTCGGCGGTTTTGGCTTTTAAATCGGCATCGGATAAGGCTTCGTATTGGGCTTCCAGCGCATTAATTTCGTCGACTTTTTTCTGCAGCTTTTTCAGGAAACGGTCATTGCGACTGCCAATTAACTTGGTGAACAATTTTCCAAACATGTTGTGGTTACCATTAAATTCGATTTTATTATTACATCAGCGGGTGACATTACCCATCTATGCACCGGATGTCCAATCAACTTTTCTTTGCCGCCAGGCGCCACGGCATTAAGCCAAAGTGAAGCATGCAGCAGATATGGAGCTTGTGGTTGCCAGTTTCAAGCGTAGGCAGTAAAAAGACAACCGTGCTACACTGCACACTGGTTGTCTGACAGTACGCATCATGGCCCGTTATTCACAAAAACCAGCACCCCTGAATCAGCTGTTCGATAAATTGCCATTGTTGCAGCAACAACAAAGCCTTAGCCAGCTGCAGCAATTCAATCAGTTGCTCAACCAATTGTTGCAAGAGCAAGCGCACGGCTGTCAGGTCGCCCGCATCCATCAAGGACGAGCCGTGATTTTATGCCAGTCCGCAGCTTGGGCTACCCGGGTTAAAATGCAACGCGACGCCATTTTAGCCAACTTTCGACAAAAAATCTTGCCTGAATTAGGCGGACTCGATATCGAGATCACCCCTAAAGCCAGGATCAGTCTTCCCCAAGAGGCAAATGTGGTCACCACCCCTCATGCCGATGGTGATGCCTGTAGACGTCTACAGCAGCTGGCAGATGCCAGCTCGGGGCCTTTAAAGGAAAGAATCGAGCAACTGATCCGCCGACGAAATGACAAGTAACTCCAACTGCGGTTTACCGTATACAAAAAAACCAGCCGTAGCTGGTTTTTTGTTGGTGCTGGTATCAGGCCAGCTGTGGTGCCAAATAAGAGATGGGCATCTCGGCTTCATCTTCAAAGGTGACAAATTCCCAGCTTGCTTGATCCGCTAGCATGGCGCACAACAGTTTGTTGTTCAGGGCATGGCCGGTTTTATAAGCACTGAATTCACCCAGAATGCTGTAACCTGCCATGTACAAATCACCAATAGCATCCAGCACCTTGTGCTTGATGAATTCGTCATCGTAACGCAAGCCATCCTGGTTTAGCACCCGGAACTCATCCAGTACCACAGCATTATCAAAACTACCGCCTAAAGCCAGGTTGTTGGCGCGCAGATACTCGATGTCCTGCATAAAGCCAAAAGTACGAGCCCGGCTGATGTCCTTGATAAAGCTGGCGGCAGAAAACTCCATCTGCAAACGCTGCTGGGTACCGGCAATCACCGGGTGATCAAAATCAATAGCTACATCCAGCTTGAAGCCATTGTAAGGCTTGAACTCGGCCCATTTATCGCCATCTTCGATCCGGATCGGTCGCTTGATGCGAATAAATTTTTTCGCCTGTTTCTGTTCACTGATCCCAGCTTCCAGCAGCAGGTAAATAAAAGGGTTGGCACTGCCATCCATGATCGGAACTTCGGCAGCATCCACTTCGACGATCAGATTGTCGATACCAAGGCCAGCCACCGCAGCCATTAAATGCTCGGTGGTAGACAGACGTACCCCATCTTCATTGATCAGACAGGTACACAGCACGGTATCCCCAACCATTTCAGGATTGAGTTTAAAGTCGACAATCGGATCCAGGTCAACCCGCCGGAAGATAATTCCGGTGTGATCAGGTGCAGGCCGGAGAGTGAGCGTGACCTTTTCACCCTTGTGCAGGCCAACCCCGACCGACTGGACAGTTTGTGCGATGGTACGTTGTCTGATCATAGTCGTTTCCAGTTCAAAAAATGAACAACCCAAAGCGGGCACGAAGTCTAGCATATGTTAACAATTATGCCAACCAAAACTGAACCTGCGATGAACTCAATCGCATAACTCAGTGAGCACCCAGCGCTTCAACCAATTTTTCTAATCAGCTTGCTTGCGTAAAAACGCCGGAATATCAAAGATATCCTGAGCAGGCTTATGATCAACCCGTTGTTCTGCCTGAGCTTTAGGCTGGGCAATAACTTCGGTCTGCATCTGCTGTGCGGTATTGCCACCGGCAGTACGGTACACTGGCGCCGTCACTTCTGAGCGCTGATTGGCGACCAGGCTGATATCCGGCCGACGTGCTGCCCCTATTCCTGTAGCAACCACAGTGACACGCAGTTCATCCGACATTTCAGGATCGATCACCGCACCAACCACCACAGTGGCATTTTCGGAAGCAAAAGCTTTGACTGCATTACCGACCGTTTCAAATTCTTCAATGCTGATATCCAGGCCTGCGGTGATATTGACCAGAATACCTTTGGCACCTGACAAGTCGATGTCTTCCAGCAAGGGACTTGAAATTGCTTGCTCGGCTGCTTCTTCGGCCCGATCCGAACCAGATGCGGTCCCGGTTCCCATCATGGCGGTGCCCATTTCCGACATCACTGTTCGCACATCGGCGAAGTCGACGTTGATAAGGCCCGGACGAGTAATCAGTTCAGCAATACCCTGCACCGCACCCAACAACACATTGTTGGCCGCTTTGAAGGCATCCAGCAAACTGGTACCTTTACCAAGCACTTTGAGCAGCTTATCGTTTGGAATGGTGATTAAAGAGTCCACATGCTTGCTCAACTCCAAAATACCATCATCGGCGTAAGCTGTGCGCTTTTTACCTTCAAACGGAAATGGCTTGGTAACCACAGCTACCGTCAGAATGCCCAGCTCTCTGGCCACTTCGGCTACCACAGGGGCTGCTCCAGTACCGGTACCTCCGCCCATACCCGCAGCGATAAATACCATGTCCGCGCCCTGAATGGTCTTTTTGATGGTTTCCCGATCTTCTTCCGCCGAACGACGACCGATATCCGGATTGGCTCCGGCACCCAGGCCCTTGGTTACGGCTGCGCCCAGTTGCAAAGTGACGTGTGCCGATGAGTTACGCAGCGCCTGCGCATCGGTATTGGCGGCAATAAACTCCACCCCTTCGATGTTACTGGCAACCATATACTCCACGGCGTTACCACCGCCACCACCAACACCAACGACTTTGATTACAGCTTCTTCGCTGTGACTATCCATTAATTCAAACATTGCTCTCTCTCCGTTTTTTGCTTTTTCGTTCAGCCGCTGTTCTGAGTCAGGAACAACGACCGGCGGATCCATCATTCGCTTCATTGCTGAAGCCGTTGACAGCTTGCGCTGTCGTTAAAATTCACCTTTAAACCAACTGGCCAGTTTCTTCACCAGTCCACTTACTGTATCTTTCGGGCTAGCAGGCGCTTTGCTTTGCTCCTGGCTTTCCAGCCCATACAACAGTAGCCCCACCACGCTGGCGTAAGCCGGGTCCTGCACATAGTCTTTTAAGCCGGTCACCTGCATCGGATGGCCCAGCCGCACCGGCATCTGGAACACATCTTCAGCAAATTCGACGGCCCCTTCGATCTTGGCAGCACCACCGGTCAAGACCACACCAGCGGCAATTTGCTCTTCCAGGCCACTGCTGTGAATCTCTTCCATCACCAGCTCAAACAATTCCTGATAACGTGGCTCAATCACCTCAGCCAGCGTATGTCTGGACATGCTGCGTGCCGGCCGGCCACCCACGCTGGGCACTTCGATACTTTCCTCTTTGCCGACCATGCTGCGCAGGGCGCACCCGTATTGCACCTTTATATCTTCTGCGTGACTGATCGGCGTGCGAAAAATCTTGGCGATGTCGCTGGTGACCTGATTACCCGCCACCGGGACCACGGCAGTATGACGCACAGCTCCATTGGTGTAGATGGAAATATCAATGGTGCCCCCGCCCATATCTACCACACAGACACCCAGTTCTTTTTCATCGTCTGTCAGCACGGCATAGCTGGATGCCAAGGCTGAGAAAATCAGCTGGTCGACTTTCAAACCACAGCGTTCAGCACACTTTTCGATATTTTTGGCCATGTCGTTGGCACAGGTAATAATGTGTGCCCGGGCTTCCATCCTTACACCCGACATGCCGACCGGGCTTTTTATACCCTCTTGCATATCCACCGAGAACTCCTGTGGCAGTACATGCAACATGCGTCGCTCAGCAGAAATCGGCACCGATTTGGCTGCATGGATGACACTGGCCACATCATCCGCAGTGACTTCGGTATCGCCAATCGGCACCATGCCACTTTCGTTCTGACAACGAATGTGTTTGCCACTAATCCCCAGGTACACCGAAGACACCTGGCAGTCCGCCATCAACTCAGCTTCATTGATGGCTCTTTGTACGGATTGCATCACCAGATTCAGATCGTTCACACCGCCTCTGTCCATGCCACGGGTAGTATGAGTGCCCACCCCGACAATGCTTAGCTTGTTCTCTGGCGTCACTTCACCGACAACGGCCTTGCATTGCGCCGTGCCAATATCCAGTGCCACTATCATTTCCCGATCGACCGACTTCGTCATGCTTCTCTCTTCTGTTCTGTTGTGCTGTAGCGCACGGCAACTCCGGTATCGTACCGTAAGTCAACCTCTGCAATCGTTGCGTCGCTGTGCTCACGCAATACCGGATACAACTCCAAAAAACGCTGCACCCTGGGTACTGTGTGTTGACGCCCCAGCTTCAGCCGGATGTCATTGCTTAACTGAATTTGCCAGGCAAAGCGTTCAGTCAGCTCCAGCCGCTCGGCGCTGAGTTGATGCAGACTCAGCAACTGCTCTATGTAACGGAACATGGACAGGGCATCCTGCTCGCTGCCAGTGGGGCCTGTTAGCACCGGTAAAACGGCAATCAATTGGTCCAGTGGTGCTTTGAACAACTCACCATGCTGGTTCATTAATTGTTGGTCATTCCAGATTGCCACCGGTTGTTGTTCTGTGACCACCACCACCAGGGTATCCGGCCATTGTTTGCGCACGGCGACCTGATACACCCAAGGCTGCTGCAACAGGAACTGCTGCACCTCTGCCACGTCCACCCGAAAAATATTACCGACATACTGATCATGCAGCCGTTGCTGCAGCCGGGTGGGTTCAATATGTCGAAAATCGCCAAACAATCGGACCTGAGCAATGGGCGTGGTCTGTTGATGCTCAACGTATTGCTTCAATTGCCAGCCACCCCACCCCAGCGCTAACAAAGCCAGCACGAAAAACACCAATCCGGCAATGAATGCCCGGCGGTTTTGCTGGTTGCTAGCGCTCTTGCTCATAAGCCATCCTGCCCGGTTTGCGCCAGTACCTGTAGTACCAGCTCGCTAAAACTTAAACCAGCAGCTTTAGCGGCCATAGGTACCAGCGACTTTTCAGTCATACCAGGCACCGTATTTACCTCCAGCACATAGGGCTCACCTTGCTGATCCAACATAAAGTCGACCCGCCCCCAGCCGGTAGCACCCACCGCAGTAAAGGCCTGCCAGGCCAATTGCTGCACCCGCTCGGTCAGGGCCGCATCTATCGGCGCCGGGCACAAATACTCGGTGGTATCTGCCTGGTACTTCGCCTGGTAATCATAAAAAGTATGCGGCGTTCGCATCTCAATAATGGGCAGTACCTGTTCCCCCAAAACTGCAACGGTGAGCTCACGGCCCTGAATCCATCGCTCCACCAGCACATCCTGATCAAAACGCAGCGCTTCAGCGACAGCGGCTTGCAAGGCAGCCACGTTATCGGCCATGCTCATACCAATGCTGGAACCTTCGCTAGCAGGCTTCACCATCACTTTGCCACCGAGTTCTGCCAATAAGGCTGTGGTAGCCTCTGGCACCGAGCGCAGTACACGAAAATCAGCCGTGGCAATGCCCTGTGCCTGAAACAACCATTTGCAACGTATTTTATCCATCGCCAGCGCAGAGCCCAGCACCTTGCTGCCGGTATAAGGCAGGCCTAACAGCTGCAAAGCCCCCTGCATACTGCCGTCTTCGCCACCGCGACCATGCAACACGATAAAGACCCGGTCCGGTTTGCTGGCTGCCAGCTCGGCCAGAGGTTGCGACTTGGGATCAAAGGCATAGGCATCCACCCCACTTTGCTGCAAAGCATTCAGTACCGCGGTTCCCGAGCGCAGTGAAACTTCACGCTCGGCTGAGGTACCACCAAACAGCACAGCGACGCGACCAAAACGGCTCATGCAGCACCTCCCGTCTGTTTTAACAGCGCACAGTTCAGCTGTTTCTCTGCCAACTCACGCGCTAAAGCTCCGATATTGCCAGCACCTTGCGTTAACAGCACATCACCATCTTTCAGCACATCTGCCAGCACAGCGCCAAGCTCCTGCGGTGGTGCGACATAAATGGGATCAACCTGACCACGGGCTCGAATCGATCGACACAGACTTTTGCTGTCGGCGCCAGGGATGGGTTGCTCCCCAGCCGAATACACATCCAACAACAACAATTGATCCACACCAGACAACACCTGGGTAAAGTCCTCATACAAATCACGGGTACGGCTAAAGCGGTGTGGCTGATAAGCCATCACCAAACGCCGATCCGGCCAGGCGCTGCGGGCAGCAGCGATGGTAGCAGCTACCTCGGTCGGATGGTGACCATAATCATCGATCATCAGCACCTTGCCCTGACCAGTCTCAAATTCACCGTATTGCTGAAAACGCCGTCCGATACCGGCAAACTTGTGCAACGCTGCCAGAATCGCTTGTTCGTCAATGCCTTCATCTTGGGCCAGGGCAAAAGCTGCGGTTGCATTGAGTGCATTGTGCTGGCCTGGCAGGTTCAGCTCAATCTGCCAGCTCTGCTGAGCCGGATCAGTAATGACAAACTGGCTGCGGGCACCGGTTTGGCTGAATTGGCTAATGCGATAATCCGCATCCTCACTAAAACCGTAAGTCAGTACAGGTCGGCCGATGGCGGGCAGCAACTCACGAATAACCGTATCATCCAGGCAGGCCACCACCACGCCATAAAATGGCTGGTTATGGCAGAACTCGACGTAGGTGGCTTTTAGCTTTTCAAAATCGCCGCCATAGGTGTCCATGTGATCCGGCTCAATGTTGGTGATCACAGCCGCCATTGGCTGCAAATGCAGGAAGGAAGCATCACTTTCATCGGCTTCGGCGATCAGATAAGGACCAGTACCCAGCCTGGCATTGCTGCCGGCAGAGTTCAGCAAACCGCCAATCACAAAGGTCGGGTCCGTGCCCGCTTCCGCAAAAATCGATGCCAACAAACTGGTGGTGGTGGTTTTGCCATGGGTACCGGCAATGGCAATACCATGACGAAACCGCATCAGTTCAGCCAGCATCTCAGCCCGGCGTATCACCGGGATCCGCTGCGCCATGGCAGCAGCCACTTCGGCATTGTCTTTGGCGATGGCACTGGAGACGACCACCACACTCACCCCCTGAATATGGTCGGCACTGTGACCAAAGCGCACATCGGCCCCAAGCGAAATCAAACGCTCTACCACTGTGTTGGGGGCAATATCCGAACCACTGACACTGTAACCTTCGTTCAGCAACACTTCGGCAATGCCTCCCATGCCGGCACCGCCAATCCCCACAAAATGAATGCGACCTATGCGACGCATGGCGTGACTGTGCTTTGGTAATACCGCTTTATTCATACCCGAGCTCCCAGTTGCTGTTCGCAGGCGTCAGCCAATTGCTGCGCTGCATTATCGAGTGCACACAGGCGCGCTCTTGCCGCCAGTTGCTGTAATTGCGCTTTGTCGCCAAGTAGCGGGCGCAGCAGTGTTATGAGCCCGCCCTGCTGCAACTGCTGTTGAGGCAGTAATAAGGCCGCCTGCTGCCCAACCAGCCAGTTGGCATTGGCGGTCTGATGATCGTCAATCGCCTGTGGCAAAGGCACAAAGACCGCAGCCACACCAGCACAGGCCACTTCACTGACGGTCAGAGCACCGGCCCGACAAATCACCAGATCGGCCCATTGATAGGCCGAGGCCATATCGTCAATAAAAGCCTGCGCCTCACCGACAAAAGATGTCTTTTGCAATTGCTGATAGCGCTGATGCACTTCGGCTTGCATGGCACTGCCAGTCTGATGCTTTACCTGAAGTGGCGTCATCTCGCTCAAAGTCGCCAGCTGTCCAGGCAGCTCATCGTTCAATGCTTTAGCTCCCAAGCTGCCGCCAATCACCAGAACATGCAGATCTGTTTGCTCGCTCTTGCTTCCTGGCTCTTTGGCTGCGATCAAAGCTTTACGCACCGGATTTCCAACCAACTGTTGCTTGGCATGCCCGGCAAAAGCCTGTGGAAAAGCTACCAGCACCTTGGCAGCGAGTCTTGCCAACAAACGGTTGGTAGTGCCTGCTACAGCATTTTGTTCGTGGATCAGCAAAGGAATGCGCTGTAGCCAGGCAGCTACGCCTCCCGGACCACTGGCGTAACCACCAAAGCCAACCACCAAATCGGGTTGCAACTGCTTTAGCAACTGCCGGGCTTGCCGGATGGCGTTCAGCAGCATCCAGGGAGCGCTCAGCAATTGGCGACTACTTTTACCTCTCAGGCCTCGTACCACTATGCTATGAAATTTCCAGCCCAGCTTAGGCACTAAATCGGCTTCCATCCGATCGGCAGTACCCAGCCAGTGAATGTGCCAGCCACGGCTGGCCAGCTCTTCGGCTAATGCCTGTGCCGGGAAAATATGGCCACCAGTGCCTCCGGCCATCAACAATACTGTGGGCGTTTGTGCTGTCATCCGCTGCGCCCTCCCCGGTTGATGGCTTGCTTGCCTTCCATCCGCACTTCAAAATCAATCCGCAACACCAAAGCTGCTGCCATCAGCATAATAATCAGACTGCTACCGCCTGAACTGACAAAGGGTAGTGTCAACCCCTTGGTTGGCAGCACACCACTGGCGACCCCGATATTGACCGCCGTTTGAAAACCGAACCAGATCGCCATCGCCAGCGCCAGAAAACCGTGGAAATGCAGTTGCTTTAACATGGCCTGCCGACCAATCCATAGGGTTCTGGCTACCAGCAAAAACAGCAGCGCCAACACGCCAAACACCCCGATAAAGCCAATTTCTTCCGCAATAATGGCGAAAATAAAATCATTGTGCGCTTCCGGCAGGTACTCCAACTTCTGAATGCTGTTGCCCAGGCCCTGACCACTGAAACCGCCGCGACCAAAGGCCATCAGTGATTGCGTCAACTGGTAACCACTGCCAAAAGGATCGGCCCAGGGATCCAAAAAGGCGGTTACCCGACGCCAGCGGTACTCGCTGTACACAATCAAAAACAACACGGCGCTGACTCCGGTCAGCGACAACACGATAAACTGCCAAAGCTTGGCGCCGGCCAAGAACAGCAACACCAGCGCTGTGGCAAACATCACGATCACCGTTCCCATGTCTGGTTGCAACAGCAGCAACACCGACAGCAACAGCAACACCACCATCGGCTTGATAAAGCCTTTGAAATTCTCGCGTACCTCTTCGTGCCTCCGCACCAGGTAGCTGGCTAGATAGACAAAAAAGAATAGCTTTGCAGGCTCAGCGGCCTGAATACTAATGGGTCCGAGTGCCAGCCAGCGGGTCGCACCATTGACTGTGCGGCCAAACAACAACACTGCCACCAGGCCAACCACAGCCAGTGCCAGTAACAACAAATTCCCCTGATGCCAGCGGTGCACCGGAATATTCAGCACCACAATGGCCATGGCGGTACCAAGGCCAAGGTAAACCAGATGACGGAAAGTAAAATGCAGCGGGTTGCCGAACAACCGCTCTGCTACCGGTACCGAGGCACTGTTCACCATCACCAGACCTATCGCCAGCAAAATCAGCAACAGCATCAGCAATAAGCTGTCGTAATCGCTCTGCTCTTCTCGGCTACCGAGCAACAACTGGAGTTTTGACCATAGTGGCAGCGTCAGCGCTTTCATCTGGCCACCTCTTTAGCGGCTTTGGCAAACCGCTCGCCACGCTGCTGGTAGTTACTGAACATATCCAGGCTGGCGCAAGCGGGTGACAACAACACCAAATCGCCCGGCTGTGCCAGTTCTGCCGCCTTGATGACCGCTTCGGTTAAATCCTTGACCTGATAACTGCCCGCTTTTAATGCAGCAATCGCCGGGCCATCTTGCCCAAAGGTTATCAGTTGATCCACCTGCTGTTGCAGACTCGGACTCAGCTCGGTCATGTCCTGACCTTTGCCATCACCGCCAGCCAACAGGATCAGTTGTCCAGCAATCACCGGCCGTAGCCCATCCAGTGCAGCCAGGGTGGCACCAATATTGGTGGCTTTTGAATCATTTACCCAGCGTATCTCGTTGTGCTGGTGTACTAACTGACAACGGTGTTCCAGTCCCTGGAACTGGCTTAGAACATGGCGGATACTGGCAAAATCGGCACCAGCTGCCAGACTTAGAGCGGCGGCGGTCAGCGCATTGTATTGGTTGTGACGCCCGAGCAAGGACAACTGACTTGCCGGCATCAACTCGCTACCCGCAAGCACCAGATAATCGCTACCCGCACGCTCTGCGATGCCATATCCGTCCACATCCTCGGGGGCATCCAAACCTAAGCTATGCTGCTCGCTTACCTTACTTTGTGGCAGGGTATGGCTATCGGCTCTGTTGTAAAACGCAATGCGGCTCCCTTGATAGACCCCTTGCTTTGACTGACAATAGGCCTGCATCGATGGGTAGCGATCCAAGTGATCAGCAGAAATATTCAAGATGGTGCTGGCTACCGATTGCAGGCTCTTGGTGGTATCGAGCTGAAAGCTTGATAACTCCAGTACAAAGATCTCGGTATCCGCGCTTTGGATAGCATCCAGCGCGGGCAGGCCGATGTTGCCGGCAGCCACCGCTTTGATGCCGCTGTGCTGCAAAATAGCTTCCACCATCCGGGTCACGGTAGACTTGCCATTGGAGCCGGTAATGGCGATCACCGGCTTTGAATTACAACGAGCAAACAACTCAATGTCACCCATCACTTCCACGCCCTGCGCCATGGCAAAGCGAATGGCCGGGTGGCGCAAGTCGAGCCCTGGGCTAACCACCAATACATCCATCTGTGCCAAGCGGTTGGCATCCAACTCGCCTAAGTACAGGCCATCGGTTTTATCCAATGGCAGACTGTCCATACCTGACACTTTGCGGCGGCTATCCATCAGCACCGGCCGGATGCCATGCTGCAGCAAAAAACGCACAGTGGCTTGACCGGAAAGGCCAAGTCCTACCACCGCAATGCGTTTTTGTTGCCAGGCAGTTAGCATCGTCAAATTACCTTAGTTTCAGGGTTGCAAGCCCTATCAAAACAAACATCACCGACAAGATCCAAAAGCGCACGATCACCCGCGGCTCAGGCCAGCCCTTTAACTCGTAATGATGGTGAATGGGGGCCATCCGAAAGATGCGTTGACCACGCAATTTGTAAGAGCCCACCTGCAGGATCACCGACAATGTCTCCATTACAAAAACACCACCCATAATGAACAGAATCAGTTCCTGCCGCACCAAAATGGCAATAACACCAAGCACCGCGCCGAGTGCCAGCGAGCCAACATCGCCCATAAAGACCTGTGCCGGGTAGGTGTTGAACCAAAGGAAACCAAGACCAGCGCCGATCAACGCCGAACACAGGACCACCAGCTCACTGGTGTGTGGTAAATGCGGGATATTCAGATAGCTGGAAAACACCACATTGCCACTGGCGTAAGCGATCACGGCAAAGGCAGCCGCCACCATAATCACGGGCACTATGGCCAGGCCATCCAGGCCATCGGTTAGATTGACCGCATTGCTGGTGCCAACAATGACAAAATAACTGAGCAGTAAAAACATCAGCCCGAGCTGAGGCATCACATCTTTAAAGAATGGCACCAACAAGGCAGTTTCCGCAGGTTGCTCGGCAGTGATAAATAGGAACAAAGCTGTGATGATGGCAAACACCGATTGCCAGAAGTACTTCCAGCGCGCAATCAGCCCTTGTGGATCTTTGCGGATCACTTTGCGGTAATCGTCGATAAAGCCTATGGTGCCAAAGCTCACCAACACAAAGAGCACCACCCAAACGTATTTATTGCTTAAGTTGGCCCATAGCAGGGTACTGACCAGCACCGATCCCAGGATGAGCAAGCCACCCATGGTAGGCGTGCCTTGCTTTGAGAAATGGCTTTCCGGGCCGTCATTGCGCACCATCTGGCCAATTTGCATGCTTTGCAAGCGGGCAATCAACTTGGGCCCGAAATACACACTGAGCAATAATGCGGTAAGAATGCCCAAAATTGAGCGAAACGTCAGATAACTGAAGACGTTAAAAAAGGTCATGTACTGCGTGAGGTACTCGGCGAGCCACACTAACATGGGGTTTTCTCCTGCTGACAACGTTCTAGCAAGTCCTGCACTACCAGCTCCATTTTGGCGCTGCGTGATCCCTTCACCAAAATCGTGGTGGCTTGCTGGGCTAAGAAAGGCATCAGTCGCTCGACCAGACTCTGGCGGGCACTGAAATGATGCCCATGACCGTTAAAACAGTCACTGGCGCTCTGTGATAGCACGCCCAGCGTGAACAATAGATTAACCCCTTGCTCCTTTGCGTATTTTCCAACCTGTTCGTGGTATAAACGGGCGTCAGTGCCCAATTCTGCCATATCGCCAAGCACCAGAATGCGCTGGCCGGTGTAGCTTGCCAGAAGATCTATCGCCGCTTTCACAGCACCGACACTGGCGTTGTAGCTGTCATCGATAATACGCAGGCCATCCCGTACTTCAATCACCTGGGTTCGCCCCTGCACTGCCGCCATCTGAGCCAACCCCAGCTGCACATCATGCAAACTGGCACCAAGCGCCATGGCTCCGGCTGCTGCAGCCAGTGCATTGGCGACATGATGGATCCCGGGTAGGTTCAGCTGCATAAAACGGCGGCCAGCCGGGCAAATCAGTTCAAAACCTGCATTGCCGTGGCTGTCCAGCAGTACATTTTCGGCGCGATAATCTGCATCACTGCTCAGGCTAAAGGTGACGACCTGCTGTTTGCCCAGTCGGCTCTGCCAGTAAGGTGTAAACTCGCTGTCCGATGGAATAATGGCAATCTGTCCGGGCTTAAGTGCCGAAAAGATTTCACCCTTAGCGCGAGCCACGCCCTGTAAGTCACCAAAACCTTCCAAATGCGCTTCGGCCACATTGGTGATCATGGCAACATCTGGCTGCACCAAAGCGCTGGTGTAGGCGATTTCACCCTGATGATTGGCGCCCAGCTCAAACACACCGAAGTTATGGCTGCTGTCCAAACGCAGCAAGGTGAGCGGTACGCCTATGGCATTGTTGAAGTTACCGGCCGTTGCCAACACCTTGCCTCGACGTGACAAAATCGCCGCCAGCATCTCTTTAACGGTGGTTTTCCCTGCACTGCCAGTTACTGCTACGGAAGGGACTTGCAGTTGCTGCTTCACCCATGCACCGAGCTGCCCTAAAGCTATGGTAGTATCTGCCACGACTATTTGCGGTAAGTCGACCGTTTGCGGGCTGTGCACCAGAGCAGCTATTGCTCCTTTGTCGGCCACTTCGGCCACAAAAGCCTGACCATCAAAGCTGGCACCTTTTAACGCGACAAAAAGATCACCCGGCTCAATGCGCCGGCTGTCGGTGCTGACGGCCTTGATAGCAACATTGTTACCCAGTAAAACACCACCGGTGATGTTGGCCAAAGTTTGCGTATCCAGCGCGATCATAAGCTCATCTCCCGCTGTAGCTGACGAATAAACGCCCGCTCATCGTACTCGCGGTAGTTATCGCCAATTTGTTGGTAGGTTTCGTGGCCTTTCCCGGCCAGTAAAATCATGTCGTGCGCCTGAGCCTCTGCCAGCACCAACTTAATAGCAAGCTCACGATCCGGTTCAATCTGGTAACACGCCTCATCCGACATGCCAGCGGCAATCTGCTGGCAGATTTGCTCCATCGGCTCGTGCCTGGGGTTGTCTGAGGTAATCACTACCCGATCCGCGCATTGCTGTGCTACTTTTCCCATTAATGGACGCTTGCCCTGATCACGATCGCCGCCACAGCCAAAAACGCACCATAAGTGGCCCTGACAGTGCGGACGCAGCGCTTGCAGCGCCAGTTGCAGTGCATCCGGTGTATGAGCAAAGTCCACCACCAGCGTCAAGGGGTGCGGAAAATCAAACTGTTCCATGCGCCCGGGGATAGCATTTAATACAGCTGCAGCCTGACATAACTCTGCTAAGTCCGAACCTTGCAACCAAAGTGCCGCGATGGCTGCTACCGCATTGTCGATATTGAAGTCGCCTATCAGCGGCAGTTGCAGGATAAATTGCTGCTCATCGCTTTGCAGCTTACAGCGAAAACCACCGGGGACGGCTTCTACCTGATGGTAGCCAAGGTAACGGCTATGCTGCTTGCAGTCGTCCAGTTTTCCAACAGCGCAATAAGTCACATCCAGTTTTTTCACCAGCTCTGCACCATAGGCATCGGATACATTGACTACCGCCTGACGGCAGTATTCAGGGGTAAGTAAACGTGCTTTGGCAGCACCATAGGCTTCCATGGTGCCGTGATAATCCAGATGGTCCCGACTTAGGTTGGTAAAAATGGCTACATCAAATTGAAGACCTGCAACCCGGCCCTGCACCATGGCATGGGATGACACCTCCATCGCCACCAAAGAGCAGTTGTCCTGCTTGAGCTCGGCCAGGATCTTTTGCAGCTCTACCTGATGCGGCGTGGTATTGGGCAAAGGCGTCAGTTTATCGGGGCGGCCGTACCCCAAAGTTCCAATCACCGCAGAGCGCTGTAGCAACTGTTGCGCCAGCTGCTGAACAAAGCAAGCAGTGCTGGATTTACCATTGGTGCCAGTCACCGCAATAAGCTGCAAGTGAGCCGCTGGGTCCTGATAAAAACGACTGGCCAACTCTGGTAACTGAATCATTAAATCAGGTACCAGCAACACCCTCGCATGCTCAGCAAAGCCGGCCGGTATCTCGTCGCTCAAAATCAAAGCGGCACCCTGCTGCAGAGCTTGGTCAATGTAGGTGTTGCCATGTTGCTTATGACCAGGCAAAGCCAGGAATACATCGTTCTGACGCACGTTGCGGCTGTCGATTTGCAAGTGCTTCAGTGGCTCTTGCGGCAGGTGAGCGGCCATTTCGCCCAGCCAACTGGCGGCTGTTTTAACCAGCATCCCGGCCTCCTTTGCGCTTGGAAATCCGTACACCGTCAGCATCGGGTGTAATGTTTTTCAGCCGCAGCACCGAGTTCATAATGTTGGCAAAAACCGGGGCAGCAATTTCACCGCCGTGGTAATAGTCGCTGGCCGGTTCGTTTAGCACCACCACAGTGGCAAAACGTGGGTTGGAAATAGGCGCCACGCCGGCAAAGGATGCCACATAATCATCGCCATAACCGCCAGCCACCGCTTTACGGGTGGTACCAGTTTTGCCACCAACCCGGTAGCCATCGACCCGACCACGGGTGGCGGTGCCGCCTGGCTCAATCACTGCTTCCATCATATCCAGCATAGCCTGGGCATATTCTGGCGACAGCACCCGCTCACCGGGCAAGCCTTGCTCTGATTTGATGATGGTCAGTGGCCGCAGGATGCCACCATTGCCGATGGCTGCATACATCCGGGCCAGCTGCACCGCCGTCACCGACAGGTTGTAACCAAAAGACAAGCTGGCCAGCTCATGGTCAGACCACCGATTCCGATGACTGAGCATGCCGGAACTTTCGCCGGTCAGGTTCAGGCCTGTGTCGCTGCCAAGTCCCATCGAAAAGTACAAATCCAACAAGTGCTGATGTGGCATGGATAAAGCCAGCTTGGTCACACCGATGTTGCTGGATTTCTGCATAATGCCGGTCAGATCGAGCTTGCCGTTATTGCTACCAACATCCCGCACCCAACTACCACCAACCCGCAGCATGCCCGGGGCCGTGTCAATCACTGTGTTTAAGTCGGCACTACCGAACTCCAGTGCAGCCAAAATGGGTAAGGGTTTGATGGTGGAGCCAGGCTCAAACATATCGGTGACGGCGCGATTACGGAAATGGTGTACCGGGGTATTGCGCCTGTTATTCGGATTAAACGATGGGCTGTTGGCCATCGCCAGTACTTCGCCGCTGTGCACATCAACAATTACTACGGAGCCAGAGGTAGCACCATAAGTCAGCACAGCTTTTTTCAGTTCACGATAGGCCACACTCTGGATACGCTGGTCGATGCTAAGTTGCAAATTACGAGGTTGCTGCGCATCTTCACGCTCCAGTACTTCAATATCTCGCCCTTTCGCATCACGCCGCACTAAGGTACGACCGGCCGTACCGGTCAGCAGCGCATTGTATCGACGCTCGATACCTTCAACACCCACATCATCAATATCGGTAAAACCAATCAAATGGGCAGTCA
The DNA here is from genome assembly GCF_020831925.1 of Alkalimonas sp. Taxonomy (GTDB): domain Bacteria; phylum Pseudomonadota; class Gammaproteobacteria; order Enterobacterales; family Alteromonadaceae; genus Alkalimonas. Next base: position 28,109 of record NZ_JAFIFQ010000021.1, on the reverse strand, counting down.
CTTCTCCGGCCGGATAAAAGCGGCGCGACTCTTGACGAAAATAAACGCCGGGTACATTTAAACGCCGGATATAGTCGACTGCTGCCGGGCTAACCTGGCGCTGCAGGTAGACAAAGCGCCGACGGCTGTCGCTGCCAATGCGGTTATTAAGCTGTTCAGCCGTCATATTCAGCCCTTCCGCCAAAGCTTCCCAGCGACGGAGGTCTTGTTGAGAGCCGCGCTCCAGCACAACTTTTGGGTCAGCCCAGATCGCCTGCACCGGTACACTGACCGCTAACTCTTCACCGTGACGATCTAAAATCATGCCGCGCAATACGGTGTTGGAAGTAACACGCAAGCTACGTAAATCGCCCTGGGTCACCAACATTTCTGGTTCCAGTACCTGCAGGTAGGCCGCCCGCGCCACCAGCACCACAAACACCGACGCTAAAGCAAGCATCACAAACACAAAACGCCAGCCCACCATGCCAGGTGTCTGGTTGCGTTTGGCATGTTGTTTTTGCGCTGCTCTGCTCATGGTAAGGTCACCACCACTTCACGGGCACCACTGGGGCGCTGCATCTGTAAACGGGAGCTGGCAATGTCTTCCACCCGGCTGTGCTCGGACAAAGCCCGCTGCTCCAGCAGCAGGTTTCGCCACTCTACATCCAGCGCATCACGCTGTTGATACAATTGATTATGTGCATTCACCAGCAAACGGTTGTTGTGTGATAGCTGAACTACAGCTAACGCCGACAGCACGCAGAGCAACAGCAACAATACTGGCCAACGAAAACGCTTCCAGTCGGCCATAATCACTTGCGTTAAGCGGATCTGGCTCATGCGACCTCCTCCGCGTTTTTCTCGGCAATGCGCAATACGGCACTGCGGGCTCTGGGATTGGCCGCCAATTCTTGTTCGGAGGCCATGATGGCCTTACCCACCAGTTTCAGCGGCAGATGCTGCTTCAACTGAGCATCGGTTAGCGGCAGACCACGCGGTATTGGTGCGGCCTTGCTGTGCTGACGCATAAATTGTTTTACCAGCCGGTCTTCCAGTGAGTGAAAGCTAATCACCACTAAACGGCCACCAGGCTTTAATACCGTCAGTGCAGCGTCCAGCGCTTGCTTGACTTGCTCCAGCTCACTGTTGATGTAAATCCGAATGCCCTGGAAACTGCGCGTGGCCGGGTGCTTCTTTTCTTTCGGACTTTTTGGCACTACCCCGGCAATCAGCTCAGCCAGTTGTCGGGTGCGCGTTAGGGGCGCTTCAGCCCGGGCGGCAACAATAGCATTGGCAATTTTCCAGCCAAACTTTTCTTCACCATAGGCTTTGAGCACAAAACTGATGTCTTCCACATCAGCGCTGGCGAGCCACTCGGCTGCCGACAGGCCAGCATCCGGGTCCATCCGCATATCCAGCGGGCCATCACGCATAAAACTAAAACCACGTTCAGCATCATCCAGTTGTGGGGAGGAGACACCTAAATCCAGCAAAATACCATCGACTGTACCGTGAATTTGCTGTTGCTGGCAGATCAGATCCAGCGCCGCAAAGGGACTGCGGCTGATATGAAAGCGAGGATCGGCCAGCAGTGGGGCTGCGGCTTCAATGGCGGCGGGATCGCGATCGATCGCGTACAAACGGCCCTCGGCAGAGAGCCTGGCAAGAATTTGACGACTATGTCCGCCCCGGCCAAAAGTCCCGTCCAGGTAAATCCCGGCCGGTTGAATGGCGAGTCCGTCAATTGCTTCCTGCAATAATACGGATGTATGAGGGCTGGCAGTCATTTACAGTGCAAAATCCTGTAATCGTTCAGAAAGTTCAGTTTCAGCCGGCATGTCCCGCTCCAGCGCCATGTCCTGTTCGACACGGTCTAACCAGGCGGCTTCATCCCAGATCTCGAATTTATTCAATTGGCCTACCAGTCGAATGTTTTTCTCCAGACTGGCGTGGCTGCGCAGCGGTGCCGGCAGCAAAATACGGCCATTTTTATCCATATCGCATTCGGAGGCATGGCCAAGCAGCAACCGCTTTAAACGCAATTCCTGCGCGTTAAAGCTGGACAAACGCTTGAGCTTTTCTTCGATGTCTTCCCACTCGGCTAGGGGGTACAACATCAGGCAGGGATCTTTGTGATCGATGGTACAAATCAGCTGGCCGGAACACTCAGACAACAAGAAGTCGCGGTAGCGCGCTGGCAGCGCGATCCGGCCTTTGGTGTCCATTGTTAGTGTAAACGAGCCACGAAGCATAGCTGTGTCCTGAGATCGACGACTGATCCATCGCGATCCACAATTATCCACAAATCCCCACAATGCTACAGTTTAGGGCCGGGATCTGACCATTGTCAAGGTAAAAGCGGTGCATATTTGACAGGAAAGATCCAGCAAAAATGCAGGCTGCAGCAAAACCACTGATTCCGTGGGGGAAAGTGGGAGTAATCAGCAGCAGGAATGTTCACGAAGTGTTTTTTGGCAACATAAAAGGGAAAAGTGGAGAAAGAAGTGAGTTGGCCAATAAGCCGGGTTCTGTGCCTTGTTTCCAAGGTGGCAACCATTCCTCTAGGATGCATGTCACCATGCACCTCAAGCAACCTACCCGCCCCCAACGCGGGCCACGCCATAGGGGGCCTATTTGGTCTTGCTCCGAGTGGAGTTTACCGTGCCACGAACTGTTGCCAGTCGCGCGGTGCGCTCTTACCGCACCCTTTCACCCTTACCTGATCCCGCAAGCGGGCCATCGGCGGTTTGCTCTCTGTTGCACTGGTCGTCGGCTCACGCCGCCCAGGCGTTACCTGGCACTCTGCCCTGTGGAGCCCGGACTTTCCTCCCCTTGCAAATGCAAGCAGCGATTGCCCTGGCCAACTCGGGGCGCAGTATACGTTAAATGCAGTGAAAGCGCAGGTGTTATTTTTGGGAGGGGTTTCGCGAATGAGAAGCTGCGGGTTGATAGGCCTCAGGAAATGGGAAAACTCAGGACTGCAGTTACTGATCCAGCAACCTTGCAGAGGCATCCATATCCTGGTGCAGCACACGGACAACGACGATCTCAGCCTGCAACGCTTGATAAAAAACAGCGTGCTGTTCGAGCTGCAATCTGCGATAACCAGGAAGGACATGATCATAGCTCGAGCCAAGTAACGGATGATGAATCAGCTGATTCATTCCTGTTTCCATCCGATCCAGGTAGTTATCAGCCTGATCAGCCCCCCATTTTTCGCAGCTATACACCCAGATGCCGATGAGGTCCGATTCCGCCTTCGGTGTGATGTTCAACTTGATCACGAACTTTCCGTTTGCATTCGCTGACGGCCAGCGGCTTTGATGGCAGCAAGGTCAAGTGGTTTGGGTTTGCCGCTGGACTCACCCTCAGCAAGGGCCTGCCTCAGCATCGAAAGACGCTCTTTAGCCTGTTGATCCCTTCGGATAAGATCGCGGATATACTCACTATCATTGCCAAAGTGACCGCTTTCAATTTGGCTTTTCACCCAGTCGTCTTGCTGTTCAGTCAACGTGATGGTTTTCCGGTGCATGCTCATAGCCGGTGCTCCTAACACAACGAAAGTATGATATTATCATACTACATTCCCACTAGAATGCTAACACGCTCACGATTGCGCCATGAACGAACAATTCCCTATTTCTGCTGCAAACTCAGGCCATGCTGGTACAACGCATTTTTCTTCAGGCCGTGGATCTCAGCCGTCAGGGCGGCGGCTTTTTTCAACGGTAATTCTGCCATCAGCAGCTGCAGGGTATGCAGGGCGGTATCGCTGATATCGCTTTCGGTTTTAGCCACCGGCGCTATCATCAGCACCATTTCACCCTGGCAACGCTTGGGATCGTCCTGCAGCCACTGCAGGATCTCGCTGGCCGTACCGCGGGCAAAGTGCTCGAAGGTTTTGGTCAGCTCCTTGGCCAGCACCAGTTCACGTTCTGCACCAAAGACTTGCTGTACATCCTGCAAAGTATCCTGTATCCGCCGCGCCGTTTCATAACACACCAGAGTCCCCACCCCGGCAGGAATAGCCTGCAGCTGATTCAACCGTTGTTGCTGTTTGGCAGCCAAAAAACCAATGAATAAGAATTGGTCGGTCGGCAGGCCTGCAGCCGATAAAGCAGCAATCAATGCGCATGCACCCGGCACGGGCACCACCTGCACACCTTCCTGTTGGCAGTAACGCACCAGGCTATAACCTGGATCGCTGATCAATGGGGTACCGGCATCGGAAATCAGTGCGATACTTTGCCCTTGCTTTAACTTTTCCAGTAAAGAAGCTGCTCGCTGTTTTTCGTTGTGATCGTGCAGCGCCAGCATTTTGCTTTGAATACCATAATGCTGCAGCAACCGGGAGGAGTGGCGGGTATCTTCGGCTGCAATCCAGTCGACTGTTGAAAGTATATCCAGTGCCCGTTGGCTGATGTCCGCCAGATTGCCGATTGGGGTGGCGACGATATAAAGTTGTCCGCTTTGCGTAGTCATGGGTTCGCTTTTGTTTGAGCTTCTGAGTGGGACTCAGTAAGATAGTGCCAATTATGGACTATGGTACTGGGCATTGCGATGAGCAGCAAACAAAAACCATGGCTATTGGCAGTGCTTCTGACAGGCCTGCTGATAGGGTGTGCGCAACAACCGAGCACCGTGATCTCCCAACCGGAGCGGGAGCCTGAGGTTCGTGAGGAAGTCGTAAGCGAGCAGCCGGCTTATACAGCTGAACAGTTGTTGCAGCGGGCATCCCGCCAGCAAGGTCGTCAACAGCAAGAACTATTCGTTGCTGCGGCTAATGCCGCTTTAACTGAAGCCAATCCACGACTGGCTTTAGCCATCGTACAAGAACTCAGCAGCTTGCAAGAACCCTGGTTACAGGCTCGCTTGCCGGCTATTGAACTGGAAGCTCGTCGACAACTGCAGCAATACCCTTTGGCTTTGCAAAAAATTGAGCAAAGTCGACCAACTGAACTGGCAGCCAGCGCACGACTGGCCTTTAGCCTGAGTGCTGCCCGTTTATTTCAACAACTGCAGCAACCAGCGAAAGCTGCCTATTGGTGGTTGCAGTGGGACGAACTAACGGCCTTGCAACGAGCCGAAGATGACAGCTGGCAACAGCTATGGCAGCAGCTGATCCAACTGGATAACACTGAGCTGGAACAATTACGGCACAATGCCGGTGCCCGTACCCTGGCCTGGTTACAGCTAAACAACACCATACGTCAGCAGTTAGGGCGGCCCGAAGCAATGCAAAGTGCTTTGCAACAATGGCAGCGCAATTATCCACAGATGCCGCTGCTGGACGAGTTACCAGCCACGATCATGGCGCTGGCAGAGCTCACGCCATTTCAACCCAAACGCATTGCGGTGCTGTTACCGATCCATGGTCAGCTTCGGCCTCATGCTCAGGCCATTCAAAATGGCATCTTAGCTGCAGCAGTGAACCAGCCAGATACGGAACTGTTTTTTATCGACAGCCTGCAGCAACCAGAGGTGATTCAACAAGAATTGCAGGCGCTGAACATTGAGTTTGTGATTGGGCCTTTGCAGCGCAGCCAGGTCGATGCAATCCGCCAGCATGGTGACTGGCCCTGGCCCACCCTGTTTTTAAATCAGAGCGGCCTACCGGCGGAGCCAGACCGTGACCAGTATTTCTTTAGCCTGAGTTTAGAAGATGAAGCCAGTCAGTTAGCCGCCTTATTTCAGCGCCGGGACTATCGCCGGCCTGTGGTGATCCATGCTCAGAATACCAGCAGCGAACGGCTGGCCCAGCATTTTAGTCGTGAGTGGCGCGCTTATGGTCACCAGGCTCCTGAACTCTATGGATTTGCGGGCCGTGATGAGCTGGAGCCAATGATTGCCCGCCTGCTGGAGCTGGAAGCCAGCCGGCAACGGGTTCGCCAAATCAGTCAGTTGATCCCGGGTGAAGTCGAGTCAGAGCCTCATAGCCGGCGTGACATTGATGCCGTGTACCTGATAGCTGATCCAACTCAGACACGGTTGTTAAAACCCTTTCTTGATGTTTCTGTCAGCTCCACCGCCCCCAGCCTGCCGGTCTATGCCAGCTCACGTAGTCACAGCATCCAGGCCGACCGCACCGATCATCGCGATCTGGCAGGACTCACCTTCACCGAAATGCCCTGGATGTTAACCGTGCAACAAAGCCAGCAGTTGCGAGCCGAGTTTGATCAACTCTTCCCGGAGCAGGATGAAAGCCTGCAACGCTTGTTTGCTATGGGCTACGATGCGCTGCAACTTATTCCCAAGCTACGGCAGCAACAACAGCTGCCGGCCTTACGGCATCAAGGGCTCACCGGTGAGTTAAGCTTAACCCCCGAGCGCAACATCCGCCGTCAACTGGATTGGGCCCGCTACAGTCAAACGGCTCTGCAACGTATCCGGGAGCCCTGAGATGGCCAATACGCTTGGCATCGTTTACGAGCAGCTGGCAGAGCAGTACCTGCAGCAACAGGGGCTGAAAACTGTAGCACGCAATTTTACTACCAAGCTGGGCGAACTGGATCTGGTAATGCGCCTACAGGATAAATTGATATTTGTCGAAGTGAAGTACCGTTCCTCTGAGGCTTATGGTGGTGCTAGTGCCGCTATAAGCTTCCGTCAACAGCAGAAATTGCTGCGTACAGCCCAGCTGTATTTGCAGCGCAGCCGGCATCAGGGTCCTTGCCGCTTTGATGTACTCACCATCAGTGGCTCTGAGCCTTACCAGTTTAACTGGATCCAAAACGCTATCGTGGCGAGTTAGGCCAATACAGGAATTAGCATGCAAGATAAAATTCGCCAGCTTTTTAGCGAAAACATTCAGACCATGATTGCCACCAGTGAAGCCCTGGCCGGGCCGATTGAACAGGCGGCTTTTCGCATTGTCAGCAGCTTAATTGAAGGCGGCAAGGTGATGTGCTGTGGTGATGGTGCCAGCGCAAGTCTGGCACAGCATTTTGCTCAGTTGTTGCTGGATCAATACGAAACCGAGCGGCCTTGCCTGCCAGCTATGGCATTGCATCAGGATCATGCTGCCCTGCACACCAGCCAGGCCAGAAACAACGACTACTACGCCCGTCAAGTGAAAGCGCTCGGCCAAAAAGGTGATATCTTGTTGGTTATTTCTTTAGGTGGCAACGAACAAAGCCTGATCAAAGCGGTCGAAGCAGCACTGACCTGTGATATGAGCGTGGTCGCCTTGACCGTCGAAGGTGCCGATGAACTGTCCGGCCTGTTGAATGCACAGGATACCGAGCTGAGAGTTCCGGCGCATCGCCATGCCAGAGTATTTGAGTGCTATGCCTTTTTACTGCACTGTGTTTGCGAACTGATTGAACTAAACCTTTTCCCACAACAGGGGGAGTTATGAGCCAAAACCGTGTCTGGGTGTTGTTATTGACGTTAGGTCTGTTGCAAGGCTGTGCGGCAGCCGTGGTGGCTGGCGGTGGTGCGGCCGTTGTGGCAGCGCAGGACAGACGTACCCTGGGCAGCCAGATTGACGATACCGGTATCGCCATGCGGGCCCGTCAGCTGTTTGCCGATGAAGATTTAAACAAGCAAGGCCGCATCAATGTCGTTAGTTACAATGGTGTGGTGCTGCTAACTGGCCAGGTGGAAACCGAGCAGGTTCGGCAACGGGCCGGCCAAATCGCCCGGGATTTGCAGAGTGTGCGTGATGTGCACAATCAAATCCGGGTCGGCAACACCATTTCTTTATCTACCCGCAGCCGTGACAGCTGGATCAGTACCCGGGTCAAAACCCTGTTTTTATCCGACAGCGATATCAGCGGCCTGAATATCAAGGTGGTCACCGAAGACGGCGAAGTGTTTCTGATGGGGTTGGTCACGCCGGATGAAGCCGACAAGGCTGTCGAAATAGCCCGCCATGTTGATGGTGTCAATCGAGTGGTACGGGCGTTTGAGTTGCAATAAAACACGTCTTTGCTGAAACGGCTTTGATGCCGTTTCAGCATACCACTTAACAATCCCGCAAGGCATGCAGCACTTTGGAGTGAAACTCCCGTTGCTTCATAATCAACATCACCACCACAGTGGCCATCATAAAGAATACCGGATCGATAAACCAAGCCAGCGCTGCCAATGAAAAATACATGGCACGCAGTCCATAGTTAAAAGAGTGACCGGCCTGATCAATTACTTTGGCGGTGCGAAGTGCATAGGCTTTGCGATCATCCTCTTCCATGCTGCGACCATCCGGCGCCGCTCCTATCAAAACGCCACCAAAACCGTATTGACGCAACGACCAGGTAAACTGAAAAAAAGCGAATACATACATCAGCGCTATACACAACAGCTTAAGCTGCAACGACACTTCAGCTTGTGAGCTCCATGGCAGTATATTGCGCAGCACCAGGCTGATTTTATCGGCTGAGGCCAGTGCCGTTAACAAGCCAGCCAGCACCAGCAAGGTGCTGGAAGCAAAAAAGCTAACATTGCGTTCCAGGGTAGAGATAAGCCCGACATCCGCCATTTTATTATCGCGGCTCAGCATCTGCTGCATCCAGTCGTTGCGCTTGCGCCTTAGTTCAAAGGATAAACAACTGACGCTTTTCGCCCGCCGCTTGGCGTACAGGGTGTAACCAACCCAGATGGCGATAAACCAAAGAATTGCGATGAGATCCAACCAGCCTGCCATACCTGCTCCTATCTTTGCAGCCTGAGGCTGTTATACCACAGGCTGCAACCCGGCAGAAAGATCAGAAACGCAGCTGCAGTCCAACCGTCAGATTACGGCCAGCCAAAGGTGCATCCTCTTTGATAAAGGAGCTGTGCACAAAGGCCAGCTGATTGCTCAGGTTTTGCGCTTTGGCAAAAGCCATCAGCTCCCATTGCTGCCAGCTGAAATGGTAATTCAGCGCGGCTTCTACCAAGGTGTAACTATCGGTCGCTGTTTCATTATCAGCCACCTTGTTTTGGCGGCCATGATGCATCACGCCAAGCTGAGCCGTCCACTGATCCGCGGTGAACTGGTACTCGGCGCCTAGCCTAAAGGGTGGGATCCGCGGCAGATTGCCACCATCCTTTAACCGGGCCCGCACCAGATCGCCCATCAGGCTCAGTTGGTGATCCGGTGCCAGTTGCCAGCGCACACTGGCCTCGGCGCCATGCAAACGGGCATCGTCCTGACGGTATTGATAAGCATCAAAGCCGGCAATTTCAAAACCCAAATTGCTTAGATAGGCAAAATCATCAATCTGATTGTAAAACAGATTCAGTTGATAGCTGACCTGCTCCAACTGACCACGCAGTCCAAGATCCACATTGTTGGCCCGCTCTGCTTTGGACAGACTAGCATCACTGAGGATTTCGGTCTGGCCGTCGCTGTGACTGACCTGATAAGCAGTGCCGATTTCGTAAGAACGTGTCCCGACATGAATGCCATTGGCATAGAGCTCGTTAGCGCCGGGGGCCCGCTGCGCCTGACTAAAGGCGGCGGTCACCTGATGGTGCCCGGTCAATTGATACACAGCACCCACCGACCAGCTGAACAGGTTAAAAGGATCGCGGATATCGCGCACTCCAATAGCATCTTCTACGGCGGTGGCTTTTTGGGTCAGACGCTCATAGCGGCTGCCAAACTCAAACTTGAGATCGCCGAAGCTTTTTTCCTGCAACAGGAATAATGCATGGCTGTCGGTATCGGTATTGGGGGTAAAGGCCTCTTCACCAAGGGCTTCATAATCCCGCTTAGTACCGTGATAACCGACAATGCCGCGCCAACCATCACCCAGCAAGTAGGTACCGGTCAACCGCAGCTCCCACTGCTTGCTGGTAAACTCGGTTTCGGCTTCGCCTTCATCGTATTCCGCATGATCGTAGTCGGTGAAGGCCACATCGACCGTTACCAGCTCCCAGCTGGCATGCTGAGGCTGGTACTCTGCCGCCAAAGCCAGTCGTTGCTGGTTCAGTTTAATCAACTCGCCTTCATCGTCATCCAGTGGATCCTGCGGCCCTTCCGGCAGACCATACTCACTGCTGATGTAGCCATAGCTGATGCCAACAAAGCCCCAATCCGCTACTTTGCTGCTGCCAAGATTTAGCACCTGATGATCCGACCAGGAGTTATCCAGCCGCTTGCTACGAAAGCCATCCTCGCTCTGGTACTCTGGCACCCGATAATCATTGCCTTTGCGGTAATAACCATCGGCATGAAAAGCCAGCGTCTCTGCTGCGCTGTCATGGGCAAAGGCCAGTGAGCGCTCGGCCGCCGCGCTATTCAACCGGCCCTGCAGCACCGTTTCTGCCTGCGGCTGCGCAGTACGCGGAATACGGTTGTCCACCACATTGATCACCCCACCGATAGCACCACTGCCATACAATAAGGTGGCTGGGCCACGCAATACTTCGATTTGCTGCGCGGTGATGGCATCAGCAGTGATGGTATGATCCGGCCCCTCACGCGACACATCACCGGTGCTCATGCCATTGTGGATCACCTGCACCCTGGGGCCATCCAGGCCGCGGATCACAGGGCTGGAAGCAACAGGGCCAAAATAATTGCCATGCACACCCGGCTCAAATTTGAGGGTTTCGCCGATGCTGGCTTCGGTACGGCGTACCAGATCATCGCCGCTTAGCACCGACACCGGCCCGGCCATCTCCACCACATCACGCCGCAAACCAGAGGCACGCACTTCGATGCGTTCCAGCCGGGCATCATCGTCCAGCACCAGCTCACCAGCCCAAAGTCCTTGCGGTAATGCCAGCAGCACAGCTGTGGTCAATATGCTTGGTTTTAGCATTACATTGCTCCGTATTCGACGGTTTAAAAAGTGCCCGCATGCTAAAGCAAGCCAGGCTGCATCGCAAGGAAACTGCGATAAAGCCGCCTGCAGCGGCGATAAAATGTGATAGTATCACATTTTATCGCCGACTCAATTCTTGTAGGAGACCGCCATGCCCCAGGCCGAACTGCCTGATATCACCACCCAAGCCTTGCAAAACCCGGGCTGCGCCCTCGACGAAGTGGGTATGCAGCATATTGATCTGTTACTGCAACTGTCGGATGCCGGCGATGCCATCCTGCAGCCTGCTAAGGCCAGCCTTGGCATCAATTTGCCACAGTCAGATGCCCGCGGTATTCATATGTCGCGGCTGTATCGCTTGTTGCACGATTACGCCGGGCAACAGCTCTGTAGCCCGGCCAGCCTCAAGCTGCTGCTGGAGCAGCTGTTGCACAGCCATCAGGATTGCCAGAGCAATCAGGTGAGACTGGCGCTATCCTTCGAGCGCTTATGCAAGCGCCCGGCACTGCTCAGCCCCGGCCTTGCCGGTTGGCGCAGCTACCCGGTAACCCTGACCGCCAGCCTTAAACCGACAGGGTTTAGCCTGAACCTGGGCATTGAAGTACAGTACTCCTCGACTTGCCCCTGCTCCGCGGCGCTCAGCCGCCAGTTGCTGCAACAAAAGTTTCTGGCCGATTTTGCTGGCGAGCAGCTGCCAAAATCCGATGTCGCCGCCTGGCTGCTGCAACACGGTAGTTATGCCACACCGCATAGCCAACGCAGTCTTGCAAAGATTGAAGTGAAGTTGGCAGACCTTGCAACCAGCTTTGCCATCAGCCCCTTGATCAATATGGCAGAGGCCAGCCTGGCCACCCCGGTACAAACCGCTGTTAAACGGGCCGACGAACAGGAGTTTGCCCGCTTAAACGGTGCCAATCTGATGTTTGTAGAAGACGCCGCCCGGCGGCTGGAAGCCAGCCTTAGACCCCATTACCAACAGTTCAACATCGAAGTCTGTCATCTGGAAAGTTTGCATCCGCACGATGCCATGGCCCGGGTTCGCTACCCAAAGGAGAGCGCAGCATGACTCCCAATGAATTTTTGCAACGCACAGCATTACAACAAGCCGATTTACTGATCAAAGACGCCACCCTGCTCACCCCAGCTGGCGAGCAACAAGCCGATGTGGCAGTGATTGCCGGTCGTATCGCCGCACTCGGAGCTGCCAACTGGCAGGCCGACAAAGTGCTTGATGCCAAAGGCCTACATCTGCTGCCTGGTGTGATTGATACTCAGGTGCACTTTCGTGAACCCGGCCTAACCCACAAGGAAGACATCGCCCATGGCAGCAAAGGGGCGGTACTGGGCGGTGTGACTGGCTTTTTTGAAATGCCCAACACCAACCCACTGACCTTATCGGCCAGTTGTTTGCAGGAAAAGCTAACCATCGCGGCTAAACACAGTTACTGCCATTACGCTTTTTACATCGGCGGCAGTGCTGCCAACCTTGGGCAGCTGGCAACCCTGGAGCAATTGCCCGGCTGCGCCGGCATCAAAGTCTTTATGGGCAGCTCTTTTGGTGACTTGTTGGCAGAACAGGATGAATTGCTGCTGAAGATTTTGCAAGATGGCCGGCGCCGGGTGGCGATTCATGCCGAAGATGAGGCCAGATTACGGCAACGCAAAACGCTGACAGGAGGCGACGTTGCTAATCACCCGCTATGGCGCGATGCAAAAAGTGCCTTGCTGGCCACCAGGCGCATAATCGCCTTAGCGGAGCAAACTGACAGGCCGCTGCATATTCTGCATGTCTCCACCGCCGAGGAAATGGCTTACCTCGCTGCCTTTAAACACAGAGTCACGGTAGAAACCACACCGCACCATCTCACTTTGGTAGCACCGGATTGTTACCAGCGCCTGGGCAGCCTGGCGCAGATGAATCCACCGGTACGCGATGCACTGCATCAGCAAGGCTTATGGCAGGGCATTGCCGATGGCACGGTCGATATCCTTGGCAGCGATCATGCTCCCCATACACTGGCAGAAAAAAACCAGGCCTACCCGGACTCGCCAAGCGGCATGACCGGCGTACAAACCCTGCTGCCGGTGATGCTGAACCATGTCGCCAAAGGGCGACTCAGCCTGCAGCGACTGGTAGATCTGACCAGCAGCAGTCCGGCACGCATTTTTGGCCTGACCGGTAAAGGCCGGCTGGCCGTGGGTTACGATGCCGATTTCACCCTGGTCGATCTAAAGGCACAGCGGCAAATCGACAACAGCTGGATTGCCAGCAAAGCCGGCTGGACGCCTTATCATGGCGAACAAGTCACTGGCTGGCCTATCGCTACCGTAATAGGTGGCCAAGTGGCGATGCAGCACGATGAGATCCTGACCGGCCCTATTGGCAAGCCATTTTTATTTGCCGATGGACTGGTGAACACTTAGCCTCCATGGCTCTGACTTGCCTGCAGCCTGCTTTTCTTTTAGGCTGCGGTCATTTTTAATCAAATTATTCCAACACGAGGCTCCTGTGACAAACTCGGTATCAGATACACAAACCGGCTTTATTGCCTTTGTCGAGCGGGTGGGGAGACGCATCCCCGATCCGGTTATCATTTTCATTTACTTCCTGGCAGGTGCATTGGTACTGACCGCCCTAATTGGCGGCCTTACCTTTGAAACCCATGGTGCGGGCGGCGTGCCTGTGGTGCATGAAATCAACAACATGCTGGCCAGGGAAAATGTGATCTGGTTGTTTGACAATGCCTTGCTGACCAACTGGCTGGGCTTTGGTGGTGGCGTTCTTGGGGTGATTTTGATTGTCATGCTGGGGGTTGGTATTGCCGAGCATTCCGGCCTCTTTGCTGCTGTGCTGAAAAAAGTCAGCCGGGGCCTGCCAGTCAAACTGCTGCCGCTGTTTCTGGTTTTTATCGGAATTATGAGCTCCATCGCCACCGATGCCGGCTATCTGATCCTGATCCCGCTGGCTGGCTTGCTGTATGCCGGGCTGGGCAAAAACCCACTGATCGGCATGGCAGCGGCCTTTGCCGGTGTATCCGCCGGTTTTAGTGCCAACCTGATCCCAGCCACTCCGATCGATGTCATTATCGGCGTCAATGCCCAGGTATTTGCCGAAGCCCAGGGCGTCCCCTTCGTCAACGCAGCCGGCGAAGCGTTAACACCAGCCACCATGCACTACTACTTCATTCTGGTGTCCACTTTTGTACTGGCTGCAGTGGGCGCCTGGGTCACCCTGAAGTTTGTCGGTCCACGGCTGGAGCAAAAGGCCTTTACCGTGCCCGAAGAGCTGAAAATCTCAGACTTTGATGTTACCCCACAAGAGCAGCGTGGTTTACGTGCTTCCGGTATTGCTCTGTTGCTGGCGTTACTGGCCGTGTTTGGGCTGGCGATTGGCCCGCTGGCGCCTTATACCAATGACGCTGGCCAGCAAATCACACCTTACCTGAACAATGTGATTTTACTGATTACCTTTGTGTTTGCGGCCGTAGGTATTGCCTTTGGTGTCGCCAGCGGTAAGTTTGGCAGCATGATGGATGTGGTGAAAGCCATGGTCAAACAAATGGATACCATGGGTTATATTCTGGTGCTGACCTTCTTTTGCTACAACTTTTTAGGCGTGCTTAGTTACAGTGGCCTGGGAGCTTACATCACCTATTTAGGTGCCAATGCCCTGATTGCGCTTGGGCTGCAAAGTTATCCGGTGCTGCTGTTGATTGGCTTTGTGCTGGTTACCGCCATCATTAATCTTTTTGTCGGTGGCCTCACCTCGAAATGGATGCTGCTGGGTCCGATTTTTATTCCGATGCTCTATGTGGTGAACCCCGCCATGACGCCGGATTTAGTGGCCGCCGCCTTTCGGGTTGCGGATTCAGCCACCAATATCATTACCCCGATGATGAGCTATGCCGGCATCATTCTGGCCTTTATGCGCAAGTACAATCCGGAACTTAGCTTTGGTGAAATGATTGCCATGATGCTGCCCTACTCCATCGCCTTTATGCTGGTCTGGATAGCGCTGTTGGTTGGCTTTTTCAGTTTTGGCATTCCGCTCGGTTTCTAAGTATTTGGATACAGCAGCACAGCGGCTAGTGACATCCGCTGTGCTGCGCTAGCCATGTACTTGCTGGCTTCGCATGTTCACACTGGACTCCACAGACCAGCATGCTACCATAGTAATGTTATACCATCACATTTCTCGAGGTAGCTATGGCCCCAATCCCGGCATCAACGCCGTTACCAGTTACGGTACTATCAGGTTTTCTGGGCGCCGGTAAAACCACCCTGCTCAATCATATTCTGCATAACCGGGATGGTTTGCGCATTGCGGTGATCGTCAACGATATGAGTGATATCAATATCGATGCTGCCCAGATCAATAAAGAAGTCAGCCTGAACCGGGCGGAAGAAAAACTGGTCGAAATGAGTAATGGCTGCATTTGCTGTACGCTGCGGGAAGATTTGCTGCTGGAAATTGGCAAATTGGCGCAGGAAGGCCGCTTTGAGTACCTGGTGATCGAGTCCACCGGTATTTCCGAGCCACTGCCCATTGCCGAAACTTTTACCTTTGAACACGAAGATGGCAGCCGCCTGGGCGATATTGCCCGGCTGGATACCATGGTGACGGTGGTGGATGCGGTAAATTTTATGCAGGATTATCAGCAAGCCAAGGATCTCCACAGTACCGGGGAGAGCCTGGGCGAAGAGGACGAGCGCAGTGTCGCCGACTTACTGATTGAACAAGTCGAGTTTTGCGATGTGCTGGTGATTAGCAAAACCGATTTGGTCAGTGCTGAGCAGTTGGCCAGCCTGCAAGCCATCTTAAAGAGCCTGAACCCCAGAGCACAGCAGGTGCTGGCCGAACATGGCAAGGTTCCGCTTGCACGCATTATCAATACCGCTTTGTTTGATTTTGAACAAGCCGCCCAGGCACCGGGCTGGCTGCAAGAATTGCGGGGCGAGCATCAGCCAGAGACCGAAGAGTATGGCATCAGTAGTTTCAGTTATACGGCCCGCCGTCCTTTTCACCCGGCACGTTTTCATGCTTTTTTGCATCAGGACTGGCCCACCGGGCGCTTATTACGCTCCAAAGGGTATTTCTGGCTGGCAGCCTCACCGGATTATGCCTGGCAATGGCATCAGGCGGGCGGTATCGCCCGTTATGGGATGGCCGGCTTATTCTGGCAAGCCGTGCCGCAAGACCAGTGGCCTGATGATGACGAGACCAGAGCAGCAATTCTGGCCCAGTTTGAGCAGCCGTTTGGCGACTGCCGCCAGGAGCTGGTTTTTATCGGCCAGCAACTGGATAAAACCAGCATGCTGGCCCAGCTTGATGCCGCCCTGCTGACCGATGCAGAACTGGCATTGGGTGAAGCAGGCTGGCTGCTGCTGGACAATCCGTTTCAGCCAACTGACCTGGAAGCAATGGCATGACCCCTTTAACCGCCTTTCGGCCTGAGCAGACTCAACCAGAAACGCTTCGCTTTGCCCGGCAATGCTTAAGCCCGGAGCCAGAGGGGTTGACCGGGATTTTTCAGCCGGATGTGAACCTGGCGGTCTGGCAGCGCACTTTGTCAGCACCGCTGACAGACTATGCTCACTTCTTACTCCACAATCTGCCATTACCGCTGCAGCAGATGCTACCGGTCAGCGCTATTGCAGCAGATACCGGTAAGCAGCTGCCTGATGGGCCAGGCAAAGCCGCGTTTATTGCCGATCTGGTGCAAATAGCCGAGATGTTTGCCTGCCTGATGGATTGCCCGCAGCTTGGCCTACGCCTGCGGGTACTGGATCAGCCCATGTGCCCCAGGTTTCATACCGATCATCTGGTCTGTCGTTTGGTGTGTACCTACACAGGCCCGGCGACTGAGTGGCATGCCGGTCCGGTCACAGCTGCCGAGCCAGCCCGGCAACTGCAAAGCGGCGATGTTGCGCTGCTTAAAGGCAGCGGTTGGGAGGACAGCGCCTGTTACGCCATCAGCCACCGCTCACCGGCCAGTCCTGAAAGCAGGCTGTTGCTGACGCTGGATCCGGTGTTCTAAAACAGAGCTAACGATAACGTTGGACAATCTGCTCCAGCACCCCGTTGGCTTTGAGGTGCTTTAGACTGTCATTGAGATTTTGAATCACTGTTTTATCTGTGTCTGGATGACAGGCCATCCAAAGCTCAAAGGCTTGCTCGCTGGTTGCTATCGGATAGAGCTGCATCGCATTTTGTGCGGCAATATAAGGGCCGCCGATGGAGCCTGCCAACCAAAGATCAATCCTGCCAATTTGTAGCATGGACAAATTAACGGGGATCTCGGTCACTCGTTCAATACGCAACCCCAGATTGACGGCATAATCGGTATAAGCATCCTCGGCCTGCCCCCCTATTCTAAATGGTCTGGCCGAAGGAAAATCCGCAAGTTTCGGCAGCTCGGGATCCAACGAAAACAGTTGTACATACTCAGTGCTAAGCGGGCCGACCCACTGATACATATCTTCACGTTCGGCCGTTCGCACCGCAGAAAAAAAGCAGGTATTTGGCTGAACTTGGGTAAAGCGTTGTGCCCGTCCCCATGGCATCACTTCAAAGTGCCCTGCATACCCCAAATCATCCAACACCAACTGGAGTAATTCGGTGTTGATACCCCTCACTTTGCCTTCTGAGCTGTAATTCCAGGGCGCGTATTCTTCGGTGTAAAGGTTTAGCGTCCATGGTATCGAAGCTGAAGAGCTTGCCGAAAGCAGAGTCAAACCAGCGAGCAGCCCAAACACGCCCCACCCCATATGTTCGCCTTTTACTGAATTGAACTTTTATTGCTTAAGTATAGCGGCTTTACTGCAACAGCCTGGCTAAAATTAACCCGATATTCATGATCCAAAGCCTGAAAGCTCATATACTGCCTGAGAATGTTTTGCATGGGCCATACCGATGTATCTTCGCAAACTGATCGTCTCGCTGTGTATTCTGGTAGGCATTAGCCTGCTGCTCTCTGGTATTGGTTTTTGGGCCCATCAAAATTCCGAGTTTCATACCAAGCGCAACCGCATTGCCAATCAGATGCTGTCGGAGTTTATTTCACTACGAGCCGATAAACAGCGCCTAAAAGTCTGGCTGGCGGAATACTTACTGACCGACGACGCCAATACCGGCTTTCGTGATACCTTGTTTGGCCGGATGCAGCAACAATTGCACAGCCTGGATCAGCTGGCCATTCGCGATCAGCTCTACAGCACCAGCGAACAGGACTTACAGCTGATCATGCAGCAAGTCAAAGTGATCTCTTTACTGCAATCCAATCTGCACACCCTGGAACAAGCGCTGAAAACCCGTGAAATTGCCGCCTACCAGGATGATCTTCAGCGCTGGCGCACCCTGATTAGCCTGTTTGATAAGTTTCAGGACACCGATCTGTCCGAGCTGCTGCAGCAGGCCATCGCCGAACAAAAGCAACGTGCCAGCAGCACCGAAGCCGATGCGCTCTCTGCAGTACAGCAGGTGCAGCACACCATGCTGCTAATTAGCCTGCTTGGCCTGCTGTTTGCTATTTTTATCGGCTGGCATTTATCAAGAGCCTTAAGCCAGCCACTGCAGCGGCTGCTGGATGGCACCAAGCAGTTGCAGCAAGGCAACTTTGCCCATCGCATTCAGGAGCAGGGGCCAACAGAGTTTGCCGAGCTGGCCCGTCAGTTCAACCTGATGTCGGGCTACATCGAAGATTTTGCCCGTCAGGAAAAGCAAAGCCAGTTGGCCACTGAACAACGGGTGCAGGCCCGCACCGCCGAGCTGCAGCACGCGCTGGCACAACTGCATGAGGCCGAACACCGGCAAAAACAATTGTTGGCGGATATCAGCCACGAGCTGCGCACACCCGCCACCAGCATTCAGGGTGAAGCTGAAATCAGTCTGCGCGGTAAAGACAAAGACAGCGCAGAATACAAAGAGGCTTTTGGCCGTATTTTAGCCGCCAGCCAACAATTAAGCCGGCGGATTGAAGATTTGCTGTTGTTGGCCAGAGGCGAAGAGCGTTTGCTGCAGGTCAATTTACAACCTATCAGCCTGTCCACCTTTCACGCGCTGGTAACAACAACCATGCAGCAGCAACTGAGTAGCCGCTTCCAGTTAAAGCTGAGCACGCCGCCGGAGTTACCAGCCGAAGCTTGGCTGCTGCTTGATACCGACAAGTTTGCCAGTGTGCTGCGTATTATCACCGATAATGCACAGCAGTATGCCACCAGCAACCCTCAGCTGCAGCTGACCATGGCATTGAGTGACAATGAGCTGCTGCTGGAGCTGTGTGATCAGGGCATTGGCCTAAACCCAGAAGAGCAAGATCGGTTGTTTCAGCGTCATTTTCGCGGTGCCGCAGCCCGCAGCGCCCGCCCCGATGGCCTGGGTATAGGCCTTTGCATTGCCAAAGCCATTATGGAAGCGCAGGATGGCACCATAGAACTGCACGCCAATCAGCCTCAGGGCACTAAGGTACGCCTTAGCCTGCCCCTTTTTAGCGGAACCCAGCATGAAAATACTGATTATTGAAGACGACGAGAAAGTCGGCAGCTTTTTATCGCGTGGTTTAAAAGCCGAGGGCTATCTGACCTTGCTGCTGCAGGATGGCTTACATGCATTGGAGATGGTGCGGCAGTTTGAACCGGATGTGATTGTGCTGGATCGCATGCTGCCCCAACTGGATGGCCTGACGTTGTGCCAGCAAATCCGCAGCCAGAATATTCCAGCCCGCATACTGATTTTATCTGCCCTCTCCGAAGTGGATGAGCGGGTTCGGGGCCTTCGGGCCGGCGCCGATGACTACCTGGGCAAGCCTTTCCACTTTGAAGAATTACTGGCCCGGATTGAAGCCCTGGCAAAGCGCGATATCAGCAGCCAGCATCAACGTCAGTTACAGGTAGCCGATCTGGTGCTGGATTTAGACAGCATGCAAGTACAACGCGCAGGAAAAACGCTGCCATTAACTGCCAAGGAGCTCGGCATTCTGGAATTACTGATGAGCAATAGCGGCAAAGTCTATAGCCGTGAACGCATTCTAACCAATGTCTGGGGACTGAATGAGGATCCGTTAACCAACATCGTCGATGTCTATGTGGCAAGGCTTAGAAAAAAAATCGACGACCCGCACCCGGTCAAATTACTGCATACCCGGCGTGGTCTTGGTTATTGCTTACAACCAGAATAAAAAAAGCTGGCCGCAGAGGAGGGATGGCCAGCTAAAAAGGTTGGGATGAACAACTTTTCCAAAATAAACAAATGTATCAGGTTACTCAGTAAACAATGTGTATGGTGCACTGGCGTCCATGCCATTGCGCCCAATTAGTTCGCACTAAAAGGCAGTGAAGAATGATGCAACACAATGCGCAAAGCGCCCTGCTCATCCTTTTTAAAGCCCCAGGTTTTATCTACGGTGGTTACTGCACCAGTGGCATCGGTCAGCATCACATGCCCCATGGTCAGTGCTAAGTCACCATTAATGTAGACACCGGCATTGCTAAATTCATACCCTTGCCAGCCTTTTAGGGCAAACCCACTGTCGTCTGGGAAAGCCGGGTTGCCACCTACAAAATAAGCCAGAGCGCCATCGTACTCAGTCCGGAACGTTTGCTCACCACTGGCCAGCGTCGGTTTAAACAAGACAGCACCCTGGCCATAGCCATAGGCGGCATCCAGTACCTGGCGGGCTTTTTGTTCCGCCTGCTCACGACCACCACTGCTGTATGCTGAGCTGATGGCGATCAGCGCTTTGCCCCAGGCCTGCTGGGCTTGCTCGACCTCGGCCTCGGTGATGTTGTTATTGACCACAGCAGCCAGTACCTGGCTGCTTGCCATGCTCAATACTGCAATTGAAACCAGTGAAGCGACTCGAATAGACATAAGCGTTCCTTTTTCAGTTTGCTCGGGTAGCAACTCAGTGTTGCTGCACACCCACTAACTATAGCGGCAAAGCATGAATGGCAATTGCTGATAAAGATGAACAACAGGCATCGACCGGATTAAAACAAGATGAACAAGCCCGCAGCAGTGGACGGCTTCACTAAGGACGGCGTTTTTGTAACTTACGCTGCAAGGTGCGTCGATGCATCCCCAGACTGCGGGCGGTTTGCGAGATATTGCCATGGTGCTCGGCCAGCACCCGCTGGATATGCTCCCATTCCAATTGCTCAGTGCTTAGCAAACTATCGCCCGGCTTACCTGCCGGGGCTTCACAGCTTTTACCGCACAGCACCTGCTGCAGTTGCTGAAAATCCAGCGGTTTGGTTAAGTAGTCATCAGCTCCCAGCTTCACAGCCTGCACCGCATTGGCGATGCTGCCATAGCCGGTTAACAGCACGATACGACAAGCAGGCAAAGCATTGCGTAACGGCTCGATAAACTGCAGCCCGGACTGACTGGCAAAACGTAAATCCAGCAAATAGGCATCGGCCTGCTCGGCAATCAGCTGCTCGGCCAGGCAGGGTTTAGCAAAGGTAACTACCTGAAAACCGGTCTGCTCAAAGCGCCGAGCCAGGGTACGTAGTAACACCTCGTCATCATCGACCAACACCAGTTTCATCGCGGGCCTCGCGGGATAAAAATACGGGTTAAAGTGCCCTGCTGCTGATTGCTGCGCTCTACCTGGCCACCCAGGCGCTCAATGCTGGCGTTGGCCAGAAACTGGCCAATACCCAGCCCTTGTTCACTGAGCTGTGGTAATTTACCCAGCTCCTGCAGCCGCTGCTCGGATAAGCCTTCGCCATAATCCCGGATCTGAATGGTGCAACCTTCATGGCTGAGTTGCCAGTCGATATCAAGATGCGGCTGCTGGTTGGCAAGACTGGCATCGGCGGCATTATCCAAAATATTTAATAGCGCTGCCGTTAGGATTTGCGGCTCTGGCACCGAGAAATCAGTGGCCGCCAAGGCCTTGCTGCAATGGGCTTCAATATCTGGCCGGCTGGCCAGCCAGCGCTGCACCGCTTGTTCGGTCGCTGCCTGCACCGGCTCAGCCAGCTGTGGCTGGCGCAAACTGCTGGCATCCTGACGTAGCTGCTGTACAAGTTGCTGACAGCGCAGCAGCTGGCTTTGTAAATCGGTGAGCTGGGGCTGTTGGTCGGCTGGTACCTGAAGCTCTTCCACAATCAGCGCCATGGTCTGGATAGGCGTAGCCAAATCATGGGCGGTATTAGCTGCAAAGGTCGCCAGTGCCAGCATTTGCTCCTGTTGCAGCTGCTGTTGCTGCAACTGGCTGAGCACCCTGGCTTGTTGGCGAATGAGCCCGGCCTGAGCACTGATAAACCAGCTGATTAAGCCGGCCGATAGGGCAAACGCCCACCACATCTGCAGCAGGTGCTGATCAAAGCTACCATGGCTGGGACTGACGTGTGGATGCTGTTCGAAGGCAGACTGACCAGCTTGCTCTTGTTGCAGCTCGAGCCAGAGCGCACTGTGTCCGGAGCCATGCAGGCTGCCGGGGTCCCCCAAAGCCAGCAACAAACTGTAGGCCAGCAAGGCAATCAGAGCAACCAAATAGCACAGACGGCCGGGCAACAATACCGCAGCTACCGCCACGGGCAACAGCAATAAGGCAACCAAACCATTGCCAACTCCACCGCTTAGCAGCAGCATGCAACTGAGCAGCAAAATATCGCCCAGCGCATAGAGCGCATAAAGACGAATGCTGTATTGGCCAACCTTGGGTAACAAATGAAGCAGCAAATTAGAAGCAGCCTGCAAGCCCAGTAGCAGCAACAGCAAAGGCCAGGAGCTGATCGCGTAGTCCAACAACCAGGCAGTCAACATGGCCAGCGCAATAAAGGCAATCAAGCCCCAGCGAAAACGGGCCAGCTGACGCACTTGATGTTCAGGTTGCAAAGCCGATAAGGCAATCATAGCGCGGCAAGTCCAAAAAAGACGGCTGCCAGGCAGCCGTTGCAAAATGTCTTTACAGACTATCGCACAGCAGTGGAAAAGTCTGCAACAAGGATAACCGGAGCATCCGGGCTGCACCATGCGACATAGTGTCGCAGCTAAGCGTCTCTTAACGACGTGTGAGTCGCATCGCAAAGCCCATGCCGGCCATCAGCAATACCAGCAGCATCATGGCCACCACCACCTGATCGCGCCCTTCCCGCCCCAACAATGGCTGCAACAGTCCCCATTTGTGAATATAAGAAAAGCTGTAGCGCTCCCAGCGACTATTGCGGCTTTGTTGCTCGACCAAATGGCCGCTGATCGCATCAACAAAAATCCGGCCATCGGCATAATCAAGCTGCCAGACAGGTAAACGCTTGTTACGAAAATCATAATCCGGGCCAAAGCGCTGCACCAGCTGTTGCTCGGATATCGCTGCGGGCTTCAGTCCAATAAAACGCTCAGCTAACAACAAGGCATAAGAGGCATCGTCCAGCGCCGGTGCATCTGGCAGCACAGAGATATAAATCGCGCCACGCTCGGATGCCTGGCCGTCAAACCTGCTGTGCCGATCGGCTTGCTGCGCCGGATTGGATAGCGACAAACGCCAGTACCAGTGCGATGCTGGCCCCTGCACCAAACTGGCACTATTAAGCACAGCATCCGCAGGCAGTGCATTCGCTGGTAGTTGCCAGTTGTCCGGCAAAGGCTGAGCGCTGCTGGCGGTTAAGCCTAGCGTATCCGGCTTTACGTACTTGTAGGCAAAATGGTAAATGCCAGTCAGCAGGTACAGCGTCACCGGTAACACCAACAACCAGGACAGCAGATAGTGCCAGCGGCGCAGCCCGCGACGCTTTGCCTGAAACGGCAGTCGCAGCAACAGCCAGCCTCCGGTCAGGACCAGCAACAAGGCACTGCCAAGCAGCAGCGTCATTACCAGCGCTTTGAGCAGCGGCACCCTATCCAGCCACTGCCAGCTGTGCAACTGCCGGAACAGCGCTTGCAAAGTAGTTTTGTATGGATTGGTGATACCTGCCAGGCTGAGGGTTTCGGTATGAAGGTACAGGCTCAGGCCATTGTCAAAATCAACCTGCCACACGGGTAGTAAGCGATTCACCGAGGGGTAGGCGCTGTTAAATTCGGTCAGGATCCGGCTGCTTTGCACCTGTTGCTCCGGCAAGCCCGCGTAATAACTGGCCAGCCAGATCGCCATTTGCTGATCGCTGATGGCGCTGGCTTCATCGTTCAGGCTCAGGTACTGCCGTGGGTTCTGCAGATCCGAGGTCAGCTGCAACAGCACCTGCTGGCGGTACGGTACCAATTTCACCAACGACTGCGCCGTCAGCTGGCTTTGTTGCAACCTTTGCATTGCCTGGCTAAGCTCAGCTTGCGTCAGGCTGAGCGTCGGCGGTCGCATAGTGATTGCTTGTGGGCCGGTCCAGCTCATAATGGGGTGCGTGACACCTGTCAGCGCAAAGATCAGTAAGGTGATACCACCCAGCCAGAGCAGCAAACGATGCCAGCGCACCAACTGACTGGTGCGTATTGCTTTGGGTGTTTTCATGCACGCATCCTCATGCCATCTGTCTTAAAATTGCCAGCTAGCTGACACAAATACACTGCGCGGCATGCCGGGCCTATAGTCAATATCAGTAGAGCCAACCTGATTGCTGGTCAGGCTGGAATAGTTTTTGTCGGTCAGGTTCATCAGCCGCAGCGCCAGCTGCCAGTGCTCCCCCAGCTGATAGCGCGCCCGCAGGTTGAACAGATCGTGCCCTGGGTAGGTATTGGTGTTGGTCTCATCGGTGTAGTAACGGCCAACTTGCTGCCATTCCAGCTCCAGCCAAAGCCCCTCAATGCTTTGCGGCTGGTAACTCAGACTGCTTTGCCAAAGCTGGCGTGGTGCCCGGCCCACATCAAAGCCTTCAAAGTTTCGGGTTTCACTGATGGGCGGCACACAAACCGGTGGAAAGCAGCTGAACAGATACTGAAAATCACGGTATTTTTGCCGGGTAAAGGTACCACTCAGGTTCCACTGCCAGGCCTCGCCAATTTGCCAGCTGGCCATCAGCTCCAAGCCGCGGTGCGAGGTTTGCCCCGCATTGGTCACCTTGCGGGTGCTACCATCGATGTAGGTCACCACATCGTCATTAATCTGCAAATCGTAGACGCTAGCATCGAGCCGAAGTGCATGCAGCTGCGCCCGCCAGCCCAGTTCATGGTTGATGGCGGTGACCGGTTTCAGCTCAGTGGTATCTTCACTGCTGCCGGGGCGAAACACTTGCCCCACCGAAGGCACCCGAAAGGCATGACGACGATTGGCATACAGCTGCTGGTTAGCAGCCAGCTTCCAGACAATGCCCGCTTTGGGACTAAGCTGATGATAGCGAATCCGTTGTGACTCGGGGCGCAGCCAGACAGTGCGACCCACCTGCTGTGGCACTGACGGATCAAGCTGATCGACATAATCGACTTCAAACCAATCATAGCGGGCACCCAGGCTCAGTATCCATTGCTCTGAAGCAAACCATTGCAACTGAGCATAAGGTGAGATGCTGGTTTGATCGGCATCGAAGTGGTAATTGGTTCGGCCTGTCTGCTGATAGTCGACAAAAATGTCTCCCTGCATTAGCACGCTGATCTGCTGCTCACGGAAGGTCGCAGGCGTTACATCCATATCCAGCCCGGCCGTCCAGTTCAAGTCCGGTGAAATCTGTTGCGAGAATTGCGTCAGCAGCCCATAAGAGGAAAAACGGGTCGATTGCAGCACCGGATCGTAAGTTAGCATCCAGCTGGGCATCAAATCCGATCGGTTATTGCGATAAAACGGTGTCAGCATCCATTCGCTGCTTTCGGACAGCTGATAGCGCAGCTCGCCAGATAACCGAAATGCCTGCACATCACGGGTCCCCATATCGCCATGAAACAGGTTTTTGCGCGGATGGTTGGTAAAATTGGCCTGGTTTAGGCCCGAGGTGCCGCTTTGGTCAATGCGGCCAAAACTGGTCAGAGTTTTGAGTTGCAGCTGCGACGTGAGGTCGCTGTCTAAGCGCAAGCTGCTGGAAAAACGCTGATAATCGGCTTCTTCCCGAAAGCCATCGCTTTGGGTACGATTCAGTTGCAGCCGGGCCCGGTGCTGCGCGTTCAAGGCACCACTCACGGCCACCAGGCCACGTTGCCAGCCATCGCTGCCAAGCTCGGCTTGCAACCGGCCACTGAGTTCATCGGTCGGCTCAGAGGTCAGGATATTCAAAATACCGCCAATGGCATCGCTGCCATAAAGCGCTGAGCCCGGGCCCTTGGTCACTTCTACCCGGCCCGAGTTCGGCATATCAATTTCGTACAAACCATTGTGGTTAAAAAAGCCGGTCGGACGGGTCGGTAAGCCATCTTCTAAAAACAAATAGACGCCGCCGGTGCTGATGGGCTGTCGAATGGCCGTCATATGCCCTTCGCCGCCCAGATCATTGACATGCACCCCAGAGACCCGGTTTAACAGCTCGGCCGGATGACCCGGACTGACGTTGTGGATGATTTCTTCGCTGAGCACGGCCACGGACTCGGCCAAATTGACCAATGCCTGCGCCTGCCGACTGCTGGTGACTACCAAAACCTCAAACGAGGGCTCATGCCGCGGCATAACGTCCTGACCTACTGCAAGGCTTAGCGGGAGTAAACTCAAAGTCAGAACATTAGCAACCATGAATAAACCGATGATTTTATTTTATTTAATCTAACAAAGCTTCCAGCCGGAAGGGATGCGACATAATGTCGCAGCTTGCTGTGTGAAAGATGCGTACGCTGCTAAACTTGCATCATACGATTTGACCTGACAGCAGTTCCATTTACAACGGAGATGTACAGATGCGCTTTGCCCTGAAAAAACTAAGTTGCCTGCTGGCAGCTGGCACCCTCACTTTAATCACCACCACAGAGCTGGCCGAGGCCTGCACCCGGGTGATGTACAAAGGCCCGGAACAAACCATTCTGACCGGCCGCAACATGGATTTTTCCATGCCGATCCCGGCCAACCTTTGGGTGTTTCCACGGGGTATGCAGCGTCAGGGCGAAGTCGGCGAGAACAGCCTGGCATGGACTGCGAAGTACGGCAGTCTGGCAGTCAGCTCCTGGGACATTGCCACCTCGGATGGCATGAATGAGCAAGGCCTGGTCGCCAATATGCTGTGGCTGGTCGAATCCGAGTACCCGGCCTTTAGTCCACAAGGGGATAAACCGGGCCTGGCCATTTCGCTGTGGGCGCAGTATGTGCTGGATAACTTTGCCAGCGTAGCAGAAACGGTCGAAGCTTTGAGCAGAGAAGACTTTGTGGTGGTCACCGATGTGATCCCTGGCACTGACAAAATGACCACAGTGCATCTGTCGGTATCCGATGCCAGCGGTGACAGTGCCATTTTTGAGTACATCAACGGCAAGCTGGTGGTGCATCATGACCCATCCTATGTGGTGATGACCAATGATCCACCCTATGAACAGCAGCTGGCCATTCAAAAATACTGGGACAGCATTCCTGGCAACCAGTTTTTACCGGGTACGGTCAAAGCAGCCGATCGTTTTGTCCGGGCACATTATTACATCAACAGCATTCCACAAACCAGCGATCCGACCATAGCCACCGCCGGTGTTTTCAGTGTGATCCGCAATACCTCGGTGCCTTATGGCTACCAGATTGAAGGTTACCCGAATCTTTCGACCACCCAGTGGCGGGTGGTGGCCGATCAGAAGCATCTGCGTTATTTCTTTGAAACGGCATTAACACCCAATACCTTCTGGGTCGATTTAACCAAACTGGATTTCAGCGAGCAGGCCGAGGTCAAAGTGCTGCGGGCTGATCAGCGCCAGGTCTATGCCGGCGAGACCTCAGCCAAATTCAGTGCCGCCGAGCCCTTCCGGTTTCATGGTTTGACCTTCTAACTGGTCCGAAGCCGGCGGTACAAGGCTCAGCCGGCTTTAGTGTCCTTCCAGCAGCACAAAGCCGAGCATCAGGCCAAGGCCGGTAAACAAGGCCAGGTGCTGCGACAACATGCGTTGTTGCCACAAACCTTTGAGTAGCGGATAGAGGTCGATCAGGGCAATGTATAAGAAACCACCGGCGGTAATGGCCAAGAGCGCAGCCAATGGCAACACCAGCCACTGACCAGCCAGATAGAGCAGCAAAGCACCGGCAAACACCGGCAAACTGCACAGTGCATTTAACGCAATGGCACGCTTAAAGCTGGCACCGCCATGCAGCAAAATGGCCACATCCGACAGTTCTTTCGGCAGCTCATGCCAAAGTACCGCAAGGGTCGTAGCCCACCCCAGCGCCGGGTCGACCATGAAACTGGCACCGATCAAGATGCCGTCCACTGCATTGTGCAGGCCATCCCCGATTAGATTCATCTTGGCGTAGGCTGGCAGCTTTTCCCCCTGCGCAGGCAGCTCATGGCGATGCCAGTGCAGCCCCTGCTCCAGACCATGAAACAGCAAAA
>NZ_JAFIFQ010000002.1 GCF_020831925.1 Alkalimonas sp. | reverse complement strand
TAACCAACTGAGCTACTGAGGAACAGCAAACAACGGCGGCAATACTAATGCCAGTCCGGAATACTGTCAACAGGAAAGCCTGTGCATTTTTTGATTTTCGAACTGCTTGGACACAGAATCGTCAATCCTTGGTTACCATTTCACAAGGGCAGGTGAAACTGCTGATGTTTTAACCGGACAAACCACTTACCCACAGAAGCTGTGGATAAGTCTGTTAATTACACGGTGATGCCTTAAGCAATCATAGACAATATAAGGGTTAGAGCTTGGTCAATAGGATTGCGATAAAAAATAATAGCATTAATTATCAGTAGCTTACATAATTGTTGTTGTTGGGTTGATATAGGCCCTTTGCTGGGCAGGGATTGTTCAGTGCAATGAGCAAATGTGGACTAAATTGACATTTAACCCTTGTTTTGCTGGTTTTTGGTGACTGACGTGGTATCGGATGCTGCTTTTCATTACAATAGCGCCTTCCGATTGCAACGGGTTGCAGGTATGTCTGTCCCAGATAAGCGCTCTTTATTGCACAATGACATTGGGTCAACGCTGTATCGTATGACTGTGCCGATGTTAATTGGTATGTTTACCTTAATGAGCTTTAACTTGGTTGATACCTTTTTTATCAGTCTACTTGGCACCAAAGAGTTGGCTGCCGTGAGCTTTACCTTTCCAATAACCTTTACCTTTATCAGTTTGGCTATTGGCCTTGGTATTGGTACTTCAGCTGTGATTGCGAAAGCGCTTGGGAGTGGCAATACTCAAGAGGCTAGGGCTGATGCTCTAGCTTCGCTCTGGTTAGCGGCTTATTTGATGGTGGCGCTCACCTTTATTGGGTGGTTGGCGCACGACAGCTTGTTTCGGCTGCTCGGTGCCAGTGATGACATTTTGCCGCTTATTCGACAGTACATGTTGATTTGGCTCGCTGGTGCAGTATTTTTGATGATCCCCATGATTGGAAATAGTGTATTGAGAGCTGCCGGAGATACCCGGCTACCAGCCTATATTATGGCTGCCGGTGGTGTGATTAATGCGGTGTTGGATCCTTTATTGATTTTCGGTCTAGGGCCTTTCCCAGCGCTTGGTATGCAGGGAGCTGCCCTTGCCAGTGTTGTTTCCTGGGTTTGTGGTAGCTTGGTGGTCTTGCTGGTATTGCATCAGCGTCGTTTAATTGACCAGGGGTGGCAGGTGTGGCGAAAAGCACTGCCGATTTATCGAAAAATTCTGCGTATTGGTTTTCCGGCTGCTGGCGCCAATATGTTAACCCCTCTGGCTATGGCGGTTCTGACAGCCATTATTGCAAGTCATGGAGCAGAAGCGGTCGCTGCCTTTGGTGTTGGTATTCGCCTGGAGAGCATGGCTTGTCTGGTGGTGTTGGCGCTATCCACAACCTTGCCACCTTTCATAAGTCAAAACTATGGGGCGGGTTATCTGTCTCGTGTACAAGCTGCCTATAAGCAGAGCATCCGTTTTATTTTGGTGTGGCAACTGGTTGTTTATGGTCTGTTGGCTTTATTAGCCGTGTGGATAGCCCGGATTTTTTCTGCAGATGCCGAAGTGCAGCGCCTGATCGAGCTGTTCTTGTGGATCTTGCCAGTAGGCTATGGTTTGCAAGGACTGATTATTCTAACCAACTCATCGCTAAATGCTTTGCATTTACCCTTGCAAGCGCTAGGCCTTAGTATTTGTCGCTTGTTTGTTTTCTATGTACCTTTTGCCTGGTTAGGTGGTCAACTGGCCGGTATACAGGGACTTTTTATCGGCTGCTTAGTGGCCAATCTGTGTATGGCTTTGCTCAGTTATTTTTGGTTTCAACGTGCCTTGCAGCGAATGGAGTTATCTGAGGCTTCACAAGGAGTGGCATCATGAAAGCGTTTCGACTGGTCTCCGACTATCAGCCGGCAGGCGATCAACCGGAGGCTATTGCCAAGCTGGTGGATGGGCTGGAATCGGGGTTGGCACATCAAACCTTACTCGGTGTTACAGGCTCGGGCAAAACCTTTACCATGGCGAACATCATTCAGCAGGTAAGCCGTCCGACGCTGATTATGGCCCATAATAAAACCCTCGCTGCGCAGTTGTATGGTGAGATGAAAGCCTTCTTCCCGGACAACGCGGTCGAATACTTTGTCTCTTACTACGATTATTATCAGCCAGAAGCCTATGTGCCATCCACCGATACCTTTATTGAAAAAGATGCTTCCATCAACGAGCATATTGAGCAAATGCGTCTCTCTGCTACAAAAGCACTGATGGAACGGCGCGATGTGGTGATTATTGCCTCGGTTTCTGCCATTTATGGTTTAGGTGACCCTGAGTCATACATGAAGATGCTGCTGCATCTTCGTCAGGGCGATACGCTGGACCAGCGTTTTATACTGCGGCGTTTGGCAGAGCTGCAGTACCAGCGCAATGATCTGGCCTTTGAGCGCGCCAGTTACCGGGTTCGTGGCGATGTTATTGATATTTTCCCGGCCGAGTCAGATAGTTTTGCCGTTCGGGTGGAATTGTTCGATGAAGAAGTGGAACGTATTAGTTTGTTTGATCCCCTGACCGGCAGCATTGAAAAAGTGGTTTCACGTTACACCATCTACCCAAAGACCCATTATGTTACTCCGCGTGAAAAAATACTCGCCGCCGTTGAAAACATCAAAGTTGAGTTGCAGCATCGCAAGCAGCAGTTGCTGGCGGATAACAAATTGGTGGAAGAGCAACGCCTGACCCAGCGAACCCAGTTTGATATAGAAATGATGGTTGAGCTTGGTTATTGCTCTGGTATTGAAAACTACTCTCGCTACTTATCTGGTAGAATGCCGGGTGAGCCACCGCCAACGCTGTTGGATTATTTTCCGGCCGACGGTCTGATGTTTATTGATGAATCGCACGTCACTATTTCGCAGATTGGTGCCATGTACAAGGGCGATCGTTCGCGCAAAGAAAACCTTGTCAATTATGGCTTCCGCTTGCCATCTGCACTGGATAACCGGCCCTTGAAGTTTGAAGAGTTTGAAAGCATTGCGCCCCAGCGGATCTATGTATCCGCTACGCCGGCTAAGTATGAGCTGGAAAAATCCGCTGGTGAGGTGGTGGAGCAGGTGGTGCGGCCAACCGGACTGATTGATCCGGAGATTGAAATCCGCCCGGTTGCAACCCAAGTGGATGATCTTTTATCGGAAGCTTATCTGCGGGCAACGCGTAATGAGCGGGTACTGGTAACCACGCTGACGAAGAAAATGGCCGAGGATCTTACCGATTACTTGCAAGAGCATCAGGTGAAGGTGCGTTACCTGCACTCAGATATTGATACGGTGGAGCGGGTTGAGATCATTCGCGATTTACGATTAGGTGTGTTTGATGTGTTGGTAGGCATTAACTTACTTCGCGAAGGGTTGGACATTCCCGAAGTTTCATTGGTAGCTATTCTGGATGCTGATAAAGAAGGCTTTTTGCGCTCTGATCGCTCTTTAATTCAAACCATTGGTCGAGCTGCCCGTAACCTGCATGGTAAAGCTATCTTGTACGCCGACTCCATTACCGGTTCCATGCAGCGTGCCATGGACGAAACCGAGCGTCGGCGGAATAAGCAAATTGCGTTTAATGAAGCCCATGGTATCACGCCCAAAGGTTTGAATAAGAAAATCGCTGATGTGATGGACCTGGCGCAGCAGCCATCTGATAAGAAAATGGTTGCTGAGCAGGCTGCTGCCTACCATCATGACCGCAATGCACTGGCCGATGAGATGAAGGCGCTAGAAAGCCAAATGCGGTTGCATGCAGAAAATCTTGAGTTTGAGCAAGCCGCGGCATGCCGTGACCGTTTGCAACTGCTGCAGCGACAGTTGCTGCAAGACTAAGCAATCAATGACCCAGAATACCTTGCTGATGGTAATGTTCAGTTTTCATTAAGTTTCAGAACGCTAGCATGCCGCCAATCGTTTTACTTAGTAGCATTAAGGATAAGAAATTATGAAGCGTACTCTGCTTGCCTCTTTACTGTCGGTGGTTTCTATTTCCAGCATGGCAGCCAGTTATCAGCATGAATCGACCGTTCACTATAACTGGGGCGATGTGGCTCAGGCTGATCTACAGCGCTTTGATCTGTCGCACCGCTTTTATCTTACGCCGGTGCAGGGCAATGTAGCGGCTCCATTTGCCGAAGCAGCATTCCTTGGTCGTAATAGCAGTGTGTTTGGCGATTATGTGCGTGGTACCTTAAAAGAGGATGGTTTAAAAGAAAGCTTTTCTGCCTGGCGTCTGGGTGGCAAATACATGGACAGCAGCCATAACTTTTATGTTAGTTTTGAGTATGAAAGCATCAATCGCTCCAGCACAAAGTCGGCACTGACCCAACTGGGCTATTTTTTCGACTCGGATTGGCTGGTGACTTTTGATATTGATCATACACGTCCAGATAGTACCGGCACCCGCACCGAGTTTGGTTTTAGTACGAAGAAGCTGATGCGTCTTCCAACCGGTGATCACCTGAATGTAGAAGCCAGTTACCGTGATTTGCGTAGCACCAGTCGAAACGCCTACAGCTTTGGTGGTGATTACTATTTCGGCAAAGAGTTGTCGGTTGGTTTATTTTACGACTGGACGTCGAAAAACATGATCAGCACAGAGCGTGATTCATTCACGGTGCGTGGGCAGTGGTTCCCAGTGGCAAATCTGGCAGTACGGGCTTCGGTTAGTTTCGATAGCTTTGAAACCGGGGAAGACTTGTATACCTTAGGTGCCAGCTATCGCTTCTGATTGCCGGGCGGGAGCCTGCCGTTTTCGGACGGCAGGATCACTTCGGCCCGATTTCGCCCCTGAGCTTTTGCGCGGTAAAGGGCGCTGTCGGCCTCATTAATCAGTTCACTGCTGCTGGTATTTTTGTCTGGCTCGGTCAGGCTGGCCCCAAGGCTGATAGTAAGCTGCCGGGCCGGTGCTTTCGCATGGACAATGGATAATTGCTCGATACGACTCCGCAGGTTTTCCAGCAACAGGCGAAGATCAGCTGCTGAGCAGCCAGGGACAATAATCGCAAACTCTTCACCACCATAGCGAGCCACCAGCTCGCCTTGTCGCTTGATGGTTTCTGACAGTTGCCCGGCCACTTGCTTTAACACATCATCACCGGCAAGGTGCCCATAGCTGTCGTTGTAGCTCTTGAAGTAATCAATATCTGCCATGATAAGGCCCAGAGGCAGATGCAGGCGGGCACAGCGGTTTAGCTCTTGTTGCAGTATCAGATCGAAGTGGCGGCGATTGGCTATGCCAGTAAGACCATCACGACTGGCAAGTTCCTGCAGCTCGCGATTGGCTTGCAACAGCTCTTGCTGCATTTGCTCCAGAGACAAGCGGTAATTAATGTTCTGTATGGTGTTGCCAATCATATTGCCAACTAATTTGAGACGGCGTATATCTGAGTTGGTCCAGGCACGTTTGCGCGCGACCATATCGCAGCCAACAAAACCAATCAGTTGACCCTGACTATACATAGCTGAACAAAGAATCGACTGAATATCTTCATTTCTGAACTCTTGCTTTTCAAGTGCAGCTTCAGCAGGAAGTTGCTCAATGTCGGAAGCTACAAAAACATGCTGCTTTTGCAGGACTTGCCAAATATAAGGTTGTGATGATTCAGGCATATTTTGTAGATGTTCTTTGTGCGAGGATACACCAGTACGTACCCATTCATGAGTATTGCTCATCAGGGTCATGTCGTCATGGAATAAAAACACATAACTTCGATCGGCATGGCAGAACTCACCAAGAGCGGTTAAAGCATCCTCAATATGGGTATCAAGTTCATCTGGTTGTACATTAATTAGCTCTGCGGAGATTAATGAAATCAACTTGTCAAAAGCGAGTGCCTCTTCTAGTTCACTGACTTCATGTGTGCTGCTCTGCCCGGCTGCAGCAATATCATGAGGTTGCTCAGGTTTTAATACAATGAGTACCGATTTACTCAGGGTAAAGCTTAGCTGTATCAGCCTCGATTCCAGTTGTACTCTGAATTTATTCTGGTTAAGACAAACAACCTGGTGCAGTGAAGAGCCACCTAGCGCTAGCAACAGTGGATTTTGAACCAGACCAAGCACTTCGTTGCTATCCGGCTCGGTCAGCTCGATATGGCGGATATCGCTTAAGCTCAACACCTGCTGGCTTGGTTTTAGCCCAAGGAGTTGAAGTGCCTGTTGATTGGCAAAAATATCAGGTTTCGCGGTATCTTTTAACAAGACCGCAATGGGAAGCGCATCGATAATGGCCCAAAAGTGCGGCGTATCTTTTCGTTCTGTTGGCATGCACAGCCTCGTTGCCTTGAGGCGCTTCGCGCCTACTATAAAAGCTAGCTTAGCGTAGCTGTGGCAGTATGACAAAGCGTTTCCTCGGGCGGGGACGACCAAACCAATTCTTTGAAATGTGCCCGGCACATCGACACATAACGTTCATTGCCGCCAATTTGAATTTGATCACCGTGTCGGCTTGGCTTGCCATCAGCATCCAGCCGCACCACAAAGTTGGCTTTGCGGCCACAATGACAAACAGTTTTCAGCTCGACCAGCTTATCGGCCCAGGCCAATAAAGCTTCGCTACCGGCAAAGGTAGCACCAGTAAAGTCCGTACGCAGGCCATAAGCCAGCACAGGAATATTCAGTGCATCCACTACATCGGTTAGCTGCCGCACCTGAGCCCGGCTAAGAAACTGTGCTTCATCGATCAACACACAATCAACAGACTGTGTTTTTAGCTCGTTGTAAAAATGAAAATCTGAGTCGAACAAGGTAGCAGGCATGGATAATCCAATGCGTGAACTGATCACACCTTCACCGAAACGGTTGTCTATTGCAGCGGTAAACAGGGCGACTTGCATACCGCGCTCGCGGTAATTGTAGGCGCTCTGCAGCAAGGAGGTAGATTTACCAGCATTCATTGCCGAGTAATAGAAATAAAGTTGAGCCATAAGTGCTCCGATGCATAAATGATGCGAGTATATCAGAGGATGCTATGAATTTGACCGCTTTGTTCAACCTTGCTTAGCCAGCGCTGGTATCCGTTAGCCGGATGCTATAAGCTGAGCAAAAATTCAGGGTGAGTGAGTAATGACGTGATGGATAAATGGTTGCTATTGACGGTCTTTGGTCAGGTGTTGCTAACCAGTGTGGTACTGGTGTTGATGGGGCGTCGACGTTTCGCTGCTGCGCGCCGTGGGGAGTTGACAATGGATGCTTTTCAGTTGATGCAACTCGATAAAGCAAGTGCAAAGGTGATTGCCACTGGCCGCAATTTTGACAATCAATTTCAAATGCCCATGCTGTACTTGTTTTCAGTTGTGTTTATTTTACAGCAGGGGTTGGCTGATACGGCTTTTGTATTGATGGGGGCCTTTTATCTGTTGTTGCGGGTCGGCCATGCTGTGATCCATACCGGCAGTAACCGCTTGCGCTGGCGCTTTCGCACCTTCATTTACAGTTGTGCTGTACTTTGGGTGATTTGGCTGCGTTTGTTGTGGTTGGTTTTTTTCGGATAAATCAGGCCGGACAGCTCCGGTAAAAGTGAGGGAAATGATGGAATATCAGTTAAATCAAGATGAATTGGATAAGTTGGTTCAGTTAACTCCGGAGCAGCGGTACGAGTACTTTGTGCATGCGGCTGCAGATCTGGATGCGATTTGGATCCTGGTGGATGATGAAGGCTTCGTGCTGGTGAGTGCCGAAGATGAGCGTTGCATTCCAGTTTGGCCCCATGCGGAGCTGGCTGAGCTTTGGATTGATGGCGAGTGGAGCGAGTGTCAGGCTCAATCCATTCCATTAGCCACCTGGTTAGAAAAGTGGACATCTGGTTTGCAGGGCGATGAGTTGGCCATAGCCGTGTTTCCAGATGCTGAAGGTCCTGGAGTGGTGGTTAATCCGCTTGAGCTGGAAGAAGCCTTGCAGGCTGAACTGAGCGATTGAAAGATGGATCCGCTTCAGGGCTTGGCCCTGAAGCGGATAAGAAACAACTTAAATTGTCTGGATCTTGGCTTGCATCTCGGCCACAACCGCATCCAGCGTAAGTAAAGATTTTTCACCAGTACGGCGGTGCTTGTACTCCACCTGTTGCTGGTCCAGGTTACGCTCACCAATCACAATCTGATGCGGAATACCGATCAATTCCATATCGGCAAACATCACGCCAGGCCGCTCTTTGCGATCATCAAATAGCACCTCAAAACCAGCTGCGGTCAATTGCTCATACAGCTGTTCAGCCGCTTGCTGAATGCGGACCGACTTGTGCATATTCATTGGGATCAGAGCGATTTGGAAGGGAGCAATGGCATCTGGCCAGATAATGCCATGTTCGTCATGGTTTTGCTCAATGGCCGCAGCCATGATGCGGGAAACCCCAATCCCGTAGCAGCCCATGGTCAGGATCTGGTTTTTACCATCTTCATTCAACACACCGGCTTTCATTGCCTGAGAGTATTTATCCCCCAGCTGGAAGATGTGTCCGACCTCAATACCACGGCGGATTTCCAGGCTGCCCTTACCACAAGGACTGGCATCGCCACTAACCACATTGCGTAAATCAGCTGTGTCAAAGTCTGGAATGTCCCGCAGCCAGTTCACGCCGGTCAAATGAAAGCCTGTTTCATTTGCACCACAAATAAAATCGGCCAGCTGAGCAGCGCTGTGATCGGCAATCACTGGAATATCAAGACCAACCGGGCCCACTGAGCCGGGCTGGGCACCGGTAAGCTGCAGGACTTCAGCTTCGCTGGCAAATGTTAGAGGTTGAGCTACGAGCGGATGTTTTTCTGCTTTTATTTCATTTAGTTGATGATCACCACGTAAGACCAGTGCAACGAAAGCAGTGCCGGTTGCATCTGCATCCTGTTGTGCATGGACAAACAAGGTTTTGGCAATCTGAACTGGCGTTACCGCAAGCAAAGTGGCTACTTCATCCACACTGCCGGCATTTGGCGTGCTGACTTTGGTCAGTGAATGAGTCGGCGCAGGTCGTTCGTTCAGGGGAGCTAAGGCGGCCGCCATTTCAACATTGGCCGCATAATCACTCTCGGTTGAGAAGGCGATGGCATCTTCACCGGAGCTAGCCAATACATGAAACTCGTGCGAGACGCTGCCGCCAATAGCACCACTGTCTGCCAGTACTGCCCGAAAATCCAGTCCCAAACGGGTGAAGATATTGGTGTAAGCCTGGTACATGGCGTCGTAGGTTTTTTGCAGGCAATCCTGTGACAGATGGAAAGAGTAGGCATCTTTCATCAGAAACTCACGTGCTCGCATCACGCCAAAGCGAGGCCGCCGTTCATCGCGGAACTTGGTTTGGATCTGGTAAAGATTCAATGGTAATTGTTTGTAACTGGTGACTTCACGGCGAATCAGATCGGTAATGACTTCTTCGTGGGTTGGCCCAAGCACAAAGTCACGTTGATGGCGGTCCTGAAAACGCAGCAGTTCTGCATCCATCTGTTCCCAGCGGCCACTTTCCTGCCACAGTTCAGCATTCTGTACCATCGGCATTAAGACTTCGATAGCGCCGGCTTTATCCAGCTCCTCACGAACAATACGTTCAACTTTGCGTAAGGTGCGCACGCCGGTTGGCAGGTACGTGTATAAACCGGATGCCAGCCGGCGGACCAGACCAGCACGCAGCATCAGCTTGTGGCTGACCACTTCAGCATCGGCTGGGTTTTCTTTCATGGTGGAGAGTAAATACTGGCTACTGCGCATTGTCGACCCTGTCTGCAGTTTATAAAATTGCCGTATTCTAGCAAGGGCATGACGGCAACGCCATGCCCAATCATCAGCTATTTTACCCGCTCAATGCTGTGCTGAATGACTTGAGGCGTCACCTGCTGATCGGCCAGCATGCCACCGATAGAGTAGATGGTGTTATTCACTTTCACCAGACCCTGCAAGTCCATCACTGGTGTGGTTGGTTTTGCAGCAAGCCAGGCTTGTTTGGCCGGAGAGTACAGCCAGACATTGGCTTCCGGCTGGGCTTTGATGCCTTGCTCACTGATGCCGTCAAAGTGGTAAAAGGTCTTGCTCCCGCCCATGAAGACCGCAACCGCTTCACCATCCACTGTGCTTTCGATGGCAGCCATCCGAAATCGAGCCTGACCAGTTGGGTGGGGGATAGGTTGCCACTCAATGCGCAGTGCATTGCGTGCATTGATTTTTCCTTGGTAGCAGGCAGGTTCGGTGGCTTTAACCCGTTGGCCACTCTGATAATCCAGACTGACGCCATCGCAAAAAACGATATGGTCATTGACGATTGCACCGGCAAGGCCATAGCTGGCTTTGCCTGGCATTGGGGTTGCCTGACTCCACTGCTGGGTAAAGTTATCAAAGACCTGTACCAGATTAACCGCACCATCATCACTCCAGCCGCCAACCAGATAGACGTAACGATCCTGATAGGTCAGGGCCAGCGTATCGTCCACTGGCACAGGGATAGGATTGACTCTTGTGTAGCGCTGGGTGACTGGGTTAAAGCGGTAGCTTTCAACCGAGGTATTGCGATTGCCCTGACGATCGACGCTGTAGCCACCAAAGACAAAAAAATTATTATTTAGTGCTACGGCACTGGCTGCAACACGGCCGGTTAAGCGCGTCTGGCTGGGAACCTCCGGCATGCTGCTCCAGCCAAACTCACCAACGGTATGCACCCATACTTTATTGTGCATGTCCTGACTGCTTTTGCCCTGACCCATGCCCATCATGCTGATCACGTAGGTTTTGCCACGCACCGTTGCACTGGCCACCGCATTGTTGCTGACTGGCTCGGGTAATGGCGGTAGTGCCAGCACGCTGCCACTAACCAGCAAGCTCACCAAGGGGAGTGATCGCATAGACATAATGGTGTTCTCCTGTCACTTTCCATTGAATATTTAAGTTATAGAGTGTCATACCATAGCTCTGTTCGCCAGTGTGTTTCTTTTTATAAGGCGGCCTTGGATCTTGTTTCAACACCTTTTCGATCAAAGTTTTAAGTTCTGGCCAACGGCTCTGACGTTGACAAAACTGCTCCGCTTCAGCAGAGAAGCTCACCGTCATTGCGGTTTCAGGCGCGGTGTCGGCAAAACTGGCGCTGGCATATGGGATAGCATCTGAGTAGGGCAGATAAGGCTTAATATCCAGGATGGGTGTACCATCCAATAAATCAATACCTGCTAAATCCAGTTGCCACTGCTTATTGACGCAGCGGACCCCTTCCAATTGTACGACAGAAAGCCCAATTGGATTAGGACGAAAGGTCGCGCGAGTGGCAAACACGCCTTTGCGGGTATTTCCGCCAAGGCGCGGAGGGCGTACCATCGGAGACCAACCCTTGTCCGCGGTTTCATGGAAAACAAACATCAGCCAGAGATGACTGAACTCTTCAATGCCACGGATAAAAGGCTCGGCATTGTAGGCTTCAGCAAAAATTAACTGCGCTTTGGCTTCGAGGACTAAGCCAGGCTGACGTGGGATGGCAAATTTTTGTTTGTAAGGAGAGCGGATAGTGCCAATCACATTAAATGCAAATTGCTGCTGCATAGGCCTGCTGGAGTTCTGTTCTAAAGCAATGACATAGTATGCCAGCTGTGGCAGTAAAACACCAAGCTGGTCGTAATCTTATTATTCTTAGCTATAATTATTTTGGCTATCTAAATGTCTTTATTTCTGGATGGGTGCAAAGTACTATGAATCATCGAACCAGATAAAAAACAGTGAGAGCTGCCCGATGGAGCGTAAGATTTTACGGACCGAATGTCCGGACTCGAAAGGATTAATTGCCCAGATTACCGGCATTTGTTTTCAGCATCAGTTAAATATTATTCGCAATACCGAATACGTTGATCCAGTATCTGGCCAGTTTTACATGCGGACTGAGTTGGAAGGACAGTTTGACGATGCCAGGCTCCTCTCCGATTTGGACCGCATATTGCCTGCAGGCAGTGAGCGCAGTTTAGGTTCCGCCACCAAACGCAAGCGGGTGGTTATCCTGGTCACGAAGGAGTCGCACTGCCTGGGAGATATCCTGATGAAGG
This sequence comes from Alkalimonas sp., assembly GCF_020831925.1. Lineage (GTDB taxonomy): Bacteria > Pseudomonadota > Gammaproteobacteria > Enterobacterales > Alteromonadaceae > Alkalimonas. Next base: position 155,521 of record NZ_JAFIFQ010000002.1, on the reverse strand, counting down.
TATTCGATGGCAGCCTGCAGCTGGATATAGTCGCTGTGCTTGGGAACTATAATGAATTGGCTGGTTTGGCGGAGCGTTTCTCCATTCCTTTTCATCATATTTGCCATCAGCAATTAAGCCGTGTTGCGCATGAGCAGGCGATGCTTGAGTTGATTGAGCACTATGCTCCGGATTATCTGGTGCTGGCAAAGTTTATGCGGATTTTAACACCGGATTTTGTGGGTCGCTTCCCTGAGCAGATTATTAATATTCACCATAGTTTTTTGCCTGCCTTTATTGGAGCTAAACCTTACCAGCAAGCCTTTGAACGTGGCGTTAAAATCATTGGAGCGACCGCGCACTTTGTCAACAATGAACTGGATGAAGGCCCCATTATTGAACAAATGGTCAGTCGGGTTGATCACAATTACAGTGCTCAGGATATGGCAAAAGCCGGTCGTGATGTTGAAAAAGCAGCGCTATCCAGAGCATTGCAGTTAATACAAGAAGACCGGGTTTTTGTACACGGCAATAAAACGGTGCTGCTTTGAAGGTTTCTGGAAATATAATTGAGAACCATGTTAGTATGCTGATATTCACTCTAGCAATCTTATTGAGGTCGTACGATGTCATTATTATTAAATAAAAAAGATTTAAAGAAAGCAGCTGAAGAGTTATCGGTTATTAAGTTGCAAGATGTGATCGGCCAACTAAACGATGTGCTGGAAGAGCGACAGCGTGAGGCTGAAACGATTGAAGAGCTAAAAGCTCTGGCGAAGCAAAAAGGCTTTTCATTGCAGCAGTTAGGCTTTCAAGTACAGCATGAACTGGTCAGCTCAGAGGTGCCAGGTAGCTCAGCAGACAAAAGACCGGTCAAACCTAAGCTGAAAACTATCAATAAAGAAAAACAATACTTTTATGTTGATGGTGGAAAACTTCAATTATTAAAAACTCATACCATGAAGCAAGGGTTACGGGATCGCGGCATTGATATTCTTTCTTACAGTGATGTCAGTAAAAAACACCAAAAAGAAGTGCAAGCTTTGTTGGTAGAAGCTGAAAAACAAGCTATTGCAAACTTTAATGCTAAAGTGAAAGTCTGGAACCTGTGGGCCGAAGCGAACGGTGGTGAGCAGTTAAGTGCCAAGTAATCTTTGATTCTAAACAAAAGCCCTGATGTTGTCACATCAGGGCTTTTTACGCATTGTTATCGAGCTTTATTTCGGCTGGGCATCCAGCGACTGACCGTTGATGTTGATACTGTCATCTCCCATTAAATACAAGTACAACCACATCAAATCAGCCGGTGTTTTTAATTGCTGAGCATTTTCTGCCGGATAAGCTCTAGCGCGCATGCTGGTGCGGGTGGCTCCCGGGTTGATGCAATTGACCCGAATGCTGCTACCGGCATACTCATCAGCCAGGGTTTGCATTAAACCTTCAGTGGCAAACTTGGATACCGCATAACTTCCCCAGTAGGCTCGTCCCTGACGACCAACCCCGGAAGAAGTAAACACTATTGAGCTGTGGGCGGCTTTGCGCAGCACCGGCATCAGTGCCTGGGTCATCAGCATCGGGCCAGTCAGGTTCACTTGCAGCACATCTTGCCAAATATCAGCTTTGATGTGCTCAAATGGGGCTAAGCCACCCAAGATACCTGCATTGTGTAGCAGGCCATCCAAGCGGCCGAATTCAGCAAGAATGGTGGCGGCTAAATCCTGATAGTGTTTTTGGCTGGCGCCTTTTAAGTCAAGCGGGACTATGGCTGGCTCTGGCCATTGGCTGGCGCAAATTTCATCGTAAACAGCCGTCAGTTTGTCGGTGGTTTTACCCAATAAAATAACAGTGGCGCCGTAGCGGGCAAAGGTCAATGCGGCTTCTTTACCGATACCATCACCAGCACCAGTCACCAGAATAACCTTGTCAGTCAGTAAGTTTGCCGGGGCCTGATAACTCTTCATTGCAATGTAAGGTCCTTGTTTCAAAGGCCGACAGCATACGCCTTTTGCACTTTTTTTTCATCTTTTGCGACAGAAGCGTTGTTTTCAGCTAGCGATTTCTGTTTGATTGGGTTAAGTTTAACTGGTCTAAGCTGTTGGTGTAGACAGCTCAAACTTAAAAAAGATCAGTCAACACACGCTGTTGCAAAAACAAAAAAGTGAGGACAGGGGAGAATCTATGAAAAAGCTTGCGATTAGTCTGGCGGTAGCCGCTGCATTGGGCCTTACTGCTTGTGGCGATTCACTGGAAGATATTCAACAACAGGTAGAGCAAGAGGGCTCACAGGTCATTGCTGCCTCACGGGTGGTGTTTGATCCGGGTGCAGGTGCAGTGTCGGTGCCCAATGACTTATTATTCCTAGGCACCACCGATGGTACCTTGACATTGGATAGCGGAAGCCAAAATTATGCCGATCCACAGACAGCGCTTGGTGTACTGGATGGCTGGTCGACGCAAAACCCCTTTAGCATAGAACTGCGTTTTGCTCCTGGTGTTGGTTTAAATGCGCAATCAGCCAGTGCTCCAGGTGCTGTGCGTATTTTTGAAGTCGTGATGGGCGGTCCAACTTCCAGTGTGGATCAATGCCGAGCTGTACCTCAGGGCGTAGCCTGTCAACTGGTGGGTGAGCTTGCCTTTGGTCAAGACTTTGTGACTGCCGCAACGGGCAACAACGTCGCCGTGATCCCCATTCGGCCATTAAAAGCAAAGACCACCTATATTGTTGCTTTGACCAATACCTTGCAGGATTCTGAAGGCCGCGCTATTAAACCATCGACCACCTATGAACTGTTACAACAGGATCTGAATACCTTGCCACTTGGTTCTGCGCAACAACGCCAGCTGCAAGGTGTGATCAATAGCTTTGAATCTGTAGTGTCTTCAGGCGGCCTAAGCCGGTCCAGTATTATTTATACTGCGGCTGTAACGACTCAGTCTACCGCCGATGTGTTGGCAACCACTAAGCAGCTGCTGGCAGCCGGCATTCAGCAAGGTGCTCAACCCGTGGTCCAGGTTCAGGATACCGGCTTACGTGTCTCAGATATTAGCCCTCAATTTCCAGTGGCACAGGGCTTTGGGCTGGTCCGCTTGTTCCAGGGTACCGTCACATTGCCATATTACTCCGGTGTTCCAACAGAAGATGATCCAATGGGACCCCTCAATACAAGCTGGACAGCTCGATGTGATAGTGGGGCTATTATCGCAAGCCTGAGTCAGGAGCAAATTACAGCCATTGAAGCTGGGATCACGGATCCTGCACAGTTGCAAAACGATGGTTTCTGCAATGCCGCCTCTGGCGGAGCATTGCGTGATTTTGGTTTGGATGAGCGTCGTCATTTAACCAAGTTCAACACCATTCCATTGCCGCGGATGCAGGCTTCACTGGCGGTGCAAATGACGTTGCCTGATGAGGATGTTTTTACTAAACCTGCCAATGGTTGGCCCGTGGTGATGCTGCAGCATGGTATTACTTCCTGTAAAGAGAATATGTTAGCAGTCACCAGCGCTTTAACTCAGGCTGGTTTCGCTACCGTGGCAATCGATCACCCATTGCATGGGAGTCGTGGATTTGGCCCCTTAAATGCATCAGGTGCTTCCTGTGGTCAGCAAGGCAATGCCACTGTCTATATGAACTTGGGCAACTTGCCTGTGACTCGGGACAACCTGCGCCAGAGTATTGCTGATATGCTGGGTTTACGCTTGGCGCTAAACTTTACACAAGGCGCACAGCTTGATACCAGTACAGTGCATGTGCTTGGGCACTCACTTGGTGCTATAGCCGGCTCTTCTATGGTTGCTTTGGCCAATACGCCAACGGGCAACCCTCAGTTGGACTTCCTTTACCGGGTACAAAGTGTGGGCCTGGCGATGCCAGGTGGTGCAGTTGCTAACTTCTTACTGGATTCGCCGCAGTTTGGAGGTTTAATCAAGGCCAGCGTTATTTTGGGTGCTGGTGATGCCAATAGTTCAGCTTTAGCTGGTTTTGCTATCCAGGCTGGTTGTCCGATGCCGGATTCTGTATCACAAGCGGTATTTACCGGTTGTGTAGCTCAGCATGTTGATAACTTCTTGGCGGAGTTAACTATGGGTGGTGAGACAGCTGCCTTGGCACAAATTAGTGGTAATCTGACCCGCTTTGCTTTTGCTGCTCAAACCATTACTGATTCTGGTGATCCAAACAACTACCTGCAGCAGCTGTTAGCAACGGAGACTCCGGTGCATATCCTGATGGTAGCCGGTGATGATGAGAATCTTCCGGATCAGGTGATCCCAAATGGCTTCTTTTCACCAATGGCAGCCCTTCAGGCTGGCAAGATGCCACTGGCAGGTACTGAACCTATGGCGCGTTTGCTACAAGCTGATACAGTGGATGCTGTTGCTGGCCCTGTGATGGTGGATGGCGCAACCATCAGCCGTTTTGTGGCTGGTGATCATGGCTCCATCTTAAGCCCTGCTGCCAGCCCAGCGGTAACTGTTGAAATGCAAAGCCAGATGGCGAGTTTCTTCGCCACAGGCGGTGCTACAGTAGTAGTGACCAACCCAGCGGTATTGCAGGACTAAGCTTTGATGCTCTTTAATAAAGCCCGGTTCGCCGGGCTTTATTTTTATGTACAATATCTAAAAAAGCACAGGAGAATCACGTGGACTTTTTATACGAATATGGCCTTTTTCTGGCAAAGGCAGCCACCATTGTTATTGCGATAGGAATTGTCATCGGATTGGCGGCTGGTGCAGCTATGCGTAACAAGCCAAAAAAAGGTGAGTTTCAGTTTACGGATTTATCCGAGGAGTTTGCCAGGTTGCAGACCGATTTAAAAGCGGAGCTGATGGATAAAAAGGTGTTTAAACGCTGGCTCAAAGAGCAAAAAAAGAAAGAAGATAAGCCACGCCAAACAACTTTTGTTATCGACTTTCATGGCAGCATGGGTGCTTCTGAGGTGGATGCATTGCGGGAAGAAGTAACGGCTGTACTGGCTGCCGCAGAAGATGGTGATGAGGTTCTTGTCAGGCTGGAAAGTGGCGGGGGGGTGGTGCATGGCTATGGCCTGGGTGCTTCGCAGCTTGAACGATTGCGACAACGTGGCATTGAACTGACCGTTGCTGTTGATAAAGTGGCTGCCAGTGGTGGCTACATGATGGCCTGCATTGCCAACCGTATTATTGCGGCACCTTTTGCCATTGTTGGCTCCATTGGTGTTTTGGCCCAGCTACCTAACTTTCATCGCTTTTTGCAAAAAAATGACATTGATTTTGAACAATTTACTGCAGGCGAATACAAAAGAACCGTCACGCTCTTTGGCGAGAATACCGACAAAGGGCGGGAAAAGTTTCAGCAGGAGCTGGAACAAACCCATCAGTTGTTTAAAGAGCATGTCTATAGTCACCGTGATGTTCTGAACATGGAACAGGTTGCTACCGGCGAGTACTGGTTGGCTACTCAAGCTTTGGAGTACAAACTGGTTGATGCCTTGCAAACCAGTGATGATTTTATATTGCAGCGTGTGCAGCAGCGGCGGATATTACAGGTGAAATTCCAGCCCCGTAAAAAGCTTGCGGAGCGGATGGGGGCTGGTGCCAGTGTCGCGCTGCAACAAATATGGCAAAAGCTACCTTTCTGGCACTGGAGTAGGTGACGATGGATGCTGCATTCTGGTTGGAATGCTGGCAGCAACCGTTACCAGGCTTTCACTTAGATCAAGTGCATCCGTTGTTGCCGGCTTGCTGGTCTCGGGTATGGCAACCCGAACATAAGCAAGTGTTGGTGCCGCTTTGCGGCAAGAGCTTGGATATGCGCTGGTTGCAACAGCATCTGCCGGTATTGGGTGTGGAGCTGGCTGAGCGGCCCTGCCATGAATTTTTTACTGAACATGGTCTGGATGTGAAGTGTCATGCTACTGATGGGTTTATCTGTTATCAGGGCGATGGTATTTGTCTCTTGCAGGGAGACTTTTTCCAGTTGTCGGTAAATCAATTGCAAGGCCCTTGCTTGGTGTATGATAGGGCAGCGTTAATTGCGTTGCCGGAATCTATGCGCCAAGAGTACGTCCAGCATCTACGGCAGCTGCTACCGGTTGGCAGCACGATACTGTTGTTAAGCCTGGAGTATCCGTCGACTGAAAAGCAAGGTCCACCTTTTGCAGTGCCAGCCGCAGAGGTGCTGCAGTTGTTTATGGGTTGTCGCATAGAGCTGTTGGCTATTCGTAACCTGACCGGTCAGGGCTTTGCCCGCCGGGCCTTTGTAACTAGCTCATTGCTGGAAAAGGCCTGGCGGATTCAGCTGTGATGGTTTAACTCAACTATTGTGCAGATGCTTGAAGTCAACGGATTCTTCGTCTTTGCGCCCAGCATTCGGATCGTTAAAGACGGTTTCATCGAGTTGATTCTCACTTTTGGCAATGACACAGGAAACCATCGAGTCACCGGTGATATTGACGGAGGTGCGAGTCATATCAAGTAGGCGATCCACCCCGATAATCAGTGCAATCCCTTCCACAGGCAAGCCAACTTGCTGCAGTACCATGGCCAGCATAATCAGGCCAACGCCAGGGACGCCGGCCGTACCAACTGATGCCAGCGTAGCGGTCAATACCACCATCAGGTAGTCGGTGAGGCTAAGATCGACACCAAAGACCTGGGCTATAAATACCGTGGCAACACCCTGCATAATAGCAGTACCATCCATATTGATGGTCGCCCCAAGCGGAACAGTGAAAGAGCCAATACTGTTTTTTACCCCAAGCTTTTTGGTGACTGTCTCAAGGGTGACTGGTATGGTGGCATTGCTGCTGGATGTACTAAAAGCAAACAGGGCGGCATCGCGCATCTTGCGCAGAAAGATAATGGGGTTCAGGCCGGTAAGTAGTTTGAGCAGCACAGGGTAAGTCAAAAAACCATGCAACAGCAAGACGCCCAGGACCACAAAGAAATAAGCGGCCAGGCTGCTGAACATATCCAGTCCCATGGTACTGAACACCCGCACCATCAGACAGAAGACGCCGTAAGGTGCCAGGTTCATCAGAATGGTGACCAGCTTCATCACAATGGTGTTCAGATCCTGAAATAAGTCGGCAATACGCTCGCCGGTTTTACCACTCATGGCTGTTGCGATACCAAACAACACCGCAAAAATAATAATTTGCAGCATGTTGCCTTCGGCCATTGCGTTGATGGGGTTGCGGGGGAACATATTGATAATAACTTGAGCAAGCCCGGGTGCTTCAGCGGTGCTGAAACTTGCATCGCTGTGCATTTCCACGCCATGGCCAGGGCCAATCAGTAAGGCCGCCGTAATGGCCAGGGTAATAGCAACAGCGGTGGTAAATAAGTACAAGCCAACCGACTTGGCGCCTAATCGTCCGAGCGTACTGGCGTCGGATAAGGATGTAGTACCACAGACTAAGGAAATAAATACCAGCGGCACCACCAGCATTTGTAGGCTGGCAATAAATATCTGGCCACCTATGTGGAAGAGCCCATCAATAAAAAAAGCTTTAATGGGTAAATTAAACAGAAAGAGCGGCAGCAGCCGTTCTTCTTGTCCGGCCAGCAGCCATTGGAACAAAGCTCCAAGCACGATGCCCGCCACCATGCCGATGACAATTCGGCTGGTCAGGCTCAATTTTTTATTGTTTTGCATACTGCATTTCAGTGTGGCTTTAAAGATGCTTTAGGGTATCAGTTTGCCCTGATTCAACCAACAGCAATTGATTTTTTTTTAAAAAATGCTGTGACGGCTGGATAAATCGTGGGATAAGATACAGAATAGATATCAAACAATTAAAATTATAAAGCTTGGGAGCCTGTTGATGCGATCAATCCTGCTTGTGTGCACATCAGTAATTCTATCTGTTTTTTTAGTCGCCTGTGGTGGCGGAGGTACTCTGGAAACCGGAGGTGGCGGCGGTGGGACCGGTGGTACTGAACCTCAATATCAGCTGGCGCTGGTGTTAGTTAATGCTGACAATGTGGAAACATCCAGTCTGTCAGATCAACAACCGTTAACCGCGCGTGCAACCTTGACGGCTACCCAGAACGCAGGGGTGTCAGGTAAGGTCATTCGTTTTTCTGTTGACCAGCCGGGACTGGCTGTTTTATCGACAGGGACTGGCAGTGTACTAACCGATGCGAATGGGGTTGCTACCATTAACCTGGCAGCAGGCGATGTCAGTGGTGCCGGTGAATTAATTGCCGAGTTTATTGAAGGAGAGAATGTGCGTGCAGTGACCAGCACAGGCTTTCAATCTGCCGGTGATGGCGGTGGACAAGACGGCATCATCATTTCAAGCGTTCGTTTGTTAGCGGATCGCACCCAGCTCGGCTCTGGGGCGTCTGATTCAATCCAGCTTTCAGCATTGGTTCGTGACAATAACAATGTGCTGCTTGCCGGCGTTCCAGTTACCTTTGCAACGGACTCAGGTGAGTTGGTCGTGACTTCCGCCAGTACCGAGCAGGATGGGGTAGCCAAAGCAACCTTAACCAGTCAAATTGACAAATCAGTGCGGGATATCGTTGTCAGTGCTCGGGTGAATAATGTGCGTGACGAGTTGCTGGTGCGTGTCGTTGGTACCACACTTGAGGTGGTGTCACCTGCAGCTGTCGTCCTGGGGGATCAAGTTTCCATCAATTTCTCGTTACAGGACGCTGCCGGGCAAGGTATTGCTGGTCAGGTCTTAAATGTTTCGTCAGCGCTTGGGAATCCGTTAAGCCAGACAATGCCTATGACGGGAAGTAATGGCCAGGTTAGTATTAGCTACGATGCTGTGACCAGCGGTGACGATACCATTTTGGTGTCAGCGCTCGGCCTTAATCAGTCGATTAACCTCAGCGTTAAAGCGGATAGCTTTGTCTTTCTGGCAGCTGATGATGCACCTGCAATTCCTGAGGTGGACCTAAATACTCCGGAATCCATGCTGTTGGAGTGGTTAACTGACAATGTGCCGAATGCAAACCGTGATGTGTTGTTTTCTTCAACGCGTGGCAGTATTGCCAATACGGAAGCAGGTCTTAGTGCTCAAAGTGTTGTTGCTGAAGCCACCACCGATGGCGATGGTCAGGCTCAAGTATATGTTCAATCAGCTTTTGCTGGTTTAGCGACCATCTCAGCTCGCGGTGGAGATAATGAAGTCAGTACGCAAAAGCTGATTGAGTTTGTTGCGACCAATCCCACGAAGATGGAAGTGCAGGCATTCCCTGCTCAGCTGGTTCCTGGAGATAGCAGCTCGATTCGGGCTATTGTGCGTGACGCAAACAACAATCCGGTAAAAAACCAATTGGTTGCTTTTTCACTGGATAACAGTGCTGGTGGTTCCATCAGTTCAGGAACCGCAACCACTAACTCACAGGGTGTTGCCACTACATCGTTTACCGCAGACCTAACCACCGGTAGCGGTGTAGAAGGTGAGAATCTCATTATCAGTGCTTCTTTGGTGAGCAACTCTGCTGTAACCGATTCAACTGATATTGCGGTTGGTGGCAGAACCTTGTTCTTCAGGTTTGGTACTAGCAACATTGTCGAAACGCCGAGCAATAGCCTGTATCGTAAAGAGTTTTCTATCATTGTGACGGATTCATCGGGGAACCCGGTAGCAAATCAACCTTTGAATGTTGCTGCTGTGTCGTTGCGCTACCGTAAAGGCATTTGGATTAAAGATCCTCCGCCACCAGAAAGCTTTAAAACCTGGGTGCCGAATGTTACAGCCCACTGTTTAAGCGAGGATGTAAACTTTAATGGTATTTTGGATGATGGCGAAGATACCAATGGTGATGGTTTACTCACACCTGGGAATCTTGCCACGGTTCCGGCTACAGTTACCTCCAATGCGGATGGTATTGCTGTGTTCCATGTGACTTATCCACGTGATGTTGCACCTTGGTTGGATGTTCGTTTACAGGTAACTGGCTTTGCAGCGGGCACTGAGAATATCAGTTATCGTGAGTTTGGCTTGCCGGTTGCTGCAGCGGATGTGACTGTGGAAACATCTCCACCGCCAGCAAATCCGTTTGGTCAAAGTGCCAACTGTGGTGATACGCTCTAGCCATTGATTCTGGTAAATAAAAACCCGCGATTAATTCGCGGGTTTTTTTATCGACGTGGTAGAAATCTAGTTAGCCGCGCTGAAATGGATAGACCGAGCCCAGATGCAGAATTTGGGTTAACTCGTCCAGTGCGGCACGAGATTCTTGCAGCAGCTGTGGATCAGCCAGGTCAGCTTCACTGATTTCATCACGATAATGCTTGTCTACCCATTGATTTAGTGTGGTGAACAGTTCGTCGGTGAGCAGGACATTTGGATTAACTGCCTGACGCTCTTGTTCGCTCATAGCAACACGCAAGCGCAAACAAGCCGGGCCACCACCGTTACGCATGCTCTGCTTCACATCGTAGTAGTGTACATGGCGGATAGGCGTACCACGACCGGTCAGTTGTTCCAGATAACCAGCCACCCGATCATTTTCACGGCACTCAGTTGGTGCGATGATGGCCATTTCGCCGTTCGGGAGGGTGATCACCTGAGTATTGAACAAGTAGGTTTTAATAGCATCGTCAACAGCTACTTCCGATGTTTTGACTTCAATCAGGTGCAGCTCACTGGCATTACCGAACTTGCGCTGCAATTCAGCAAGCTTCAGCTGGGTATCGACAAAGGCTTCCTGGTGGTAAAACAGTACATTCTGGTTGCCAACAGCGATTACGTCGTTGTGGAACACGCCCTGATCAATCACATCCGGGTTTTGCTGCATGTACACGACGTGCTCGTCGGACAGGCCATGAAGACGTGCGACCGCTTCGCAGGCTTCCAGCGTATGACGCGCTGGGAAGCGTTTTGGAGCCAGTTTGCTGGCATCAAAGGCATAGCGTCCAAAGACAAAGAGTTCGACGCCCCTGGCGCCATACTCGCTGCATAAGCGGGTATGGTTAGCCGCACCTTCATCACCGAAGTGATCATTGTCTGGCAGATGGCGGTGATGGGCGAAGTGATTCGGGTCGGCAAACATCGCCTGTAAAATGCGGCCGGTAGTATCTGGTTCCAGCGAGCGATGGAATTTGTTGGTCAAATTGGCCGGGGTAAAATGAATTTTACCGTCGGCGGTATCGGCACTGGGTGAAATGGTCGCGGCGTTGGCCGTCCACATACTGGACGCAGAGCAGACAGCACGCAGTACAGCAGGCGCTTGTTTCGCAGCCTTGCTGATGATATCGTGATCACTGCCGGTAAAACCCAAGCGGCGTAGGGTGTACACGTCTGGCCGCTCCTGAGGAGCCAACACACCTTGTACCATCCCCAGATCGCGCAGTGCTTTCATTTTTTGCAGGCCTTGTTTGGCTGCCTGACGCGGGCTTGAGGTATTACGGGCATTGTTCAGCGAGGCAACATTGCCAACGGATAAACCGGCATAGTTGTGCGTAGGGCCGACCAGCCCATCAAAATTTGCTTCAAAATACTTCATTTTTACTTTGTATCCTTCCGTTTGGCTGGCACTATTATTTTTATTCGGCCAGAGGGATTTGCTTTATTGGGTTGGTGAATTAATCACCAAGGAGCTCAAAAAACAGAGCTTGACAGCATAATAATGAGTTTATGGGCTTGTCACAACTTCAGTTTGCAGATATACGTTAAAAAAGAAGGTTCCAAAAGCGCAAAAAATCAAACATTCTTAGGGTTGAGATGGCGAAATCACTGGTAATAGTCGAGTCACCGGCAAAAGCAAAGACGATCAATAAGTACCTGGGCACAAATTTTATTGTGAAATCCAGCGTGGGGCATATTCGCGATTTACCAACCAGCTCCAGCAAGGAAAAAGCCAAAAAAGCCAGTACTGCGCTTAGTAAGGAAGAAAAAGCCTACCAAGCATTGGTTGATCGAATGGGTATTGACCCGGCCAACGGCTGGCAAGCAAGGTACGAAATTCTGCCGGGCAAAGAGAAGGTAGTCAAGGAGTTAAAAACACTGGCTGAGAAGGCTGAAACTGTCTATCTGGCAACGGATTTGGATAGAGAAGGGGAGGCCATTGCCTGGCATTTGCAGCAAATTATTGGCGGTGAGCCGGCTAAGTTCAAACGGGTGGTTTTTAACGAAATTACCAAAAATGCTATTCAGCAAGCGTTTGAAGAACCTGGTGTGGTCAATGTTGACAGGGTAAATGCACAGCAAGCCCGCCGTTTTTTAGACCGGGTAGTGGGCTTTATGGTGTCGCCGCTGTTGTGGAAAAAAATTGCCCGCGGTTTATCTGCTGGCCGCGTGCAATCGGTGGCTGTCCGCTTGGTGGTAGAGCGTGAGCGTGAAATTAAAGCGTTTAACCCGGAAGAGTACTGGACAGTGCTGGCCGACACAACTACGGCCTCTGCTACGGCTTTACAGCTCGATGTCAGCAGGCATCTGGGGGAAGCTTTCCGGCCGGTAAACAAAGCGCAAACCGAGCAAGCGCTAGCGCAGCTTCAGCAGGCCGAGTACCGGGTCGCTAAGCGCGAGGATAAACCCAGCAGCAGCAAAGCATCAGCTCCTTTTATCACGTCAACGTTGCAACAAGCTGCCAGTACCCGGTTGGGTTACGGGGTGAAAAAAACCATGATGTTGGCCCAACGCTTGTACGAAGCGGGCCACATCACCTACATGCGTACTGACTCCACCAATTTGAGTCAGGACGCGGTCAATGCCTGCCGTGATTTTATTGAGCAGAGCTTTGGCAAGCAGTATTTGCCGCCTGAGCCTCTTCGTTATGGCAGTAAAGACAATGCGCAGGAAGCGCACGAGGCCATTCGTCCATCCGATGTCAAGGTGCAGGCTACCGCGCTCGGTGATATGGAAGCCGATGCACGCAAACTGTACGATTTGATTTGGCGCCAGTTTGTGGCTTGTCAGATGCCGGCCGCACAATACGACGTTACGACCATCACCGTTGATGCCGGCGATTATGAATTAAAAGCCAAAGGCCGGGTGTTACGCTTCGACGGCTGGACCCGGGTGCAGCCAGTTGTTAAACGCAAGGGCGAAGAAGATTCGGTGTTGCCAGATGTGAAGCCTGGTGAGGTGTTAACCTTGGAACAGTTAGTTCCTCAGCAGCACTTTACCAAACCACCTGCTCGTTTTAGCGAAGCCAGTTTGGTAAAGGAGTTAGAAAAGCGTGGCATTGGCAGGCCTTCAACCTATGCGTCCATCATTTCAACCATTCAGGACAGAGGCTACGTACGGATTGACAATAAACGCTTCTATGCTGAGAAGATGGGAGAGATTGTTACAGACCGACTGCGGGATAACTTCGAAGAACTGATGAGCTTTGATTTTACCGCCAACATGGAATTGAAGCTGGATGATATTGCTCATGGCGAGGTCTCTTGGCGTGAAGTGCTGGATAGTTTTTACCTTGGTTTTTCTGAGCAACTGAAGCAAGCCGAATCGGATGAAGCTGAAGGTGGCATGAAAGCCAACCAGTTTGTCTTGACCGATATTGATTGTCCGAGTTGTGGACGGAAAATGGGTATTCGTACTGCTTCAACCGGTGTATTTCTCGGTTGTTCTGGCTATCAGTTACCACCGAAAGAGCGCTGCACGACGACCATGAATCTGGTACCTGGCGAGGAAGCCGTGGCCGATGTGGATGATGATGAGCAGGAAACCGAAGCCTTGCGCCATAAACGGCGTTGTACCAAATGCGGTACGGCTATGGATTCTTATCTGATTGATGAAAAGCGCAAGTTGCACGTGTGTGGCAACAATCCGAGTTGCGATGGCTTTCTGGTAGAACAGGGTAGTTTTAAAATTAAAGGCTATGATGGTCCTGTTATTGAATGCGATAAATGTGGCTCTGAAATGCAGCTGAAGTCGGGTCGTTTTGGCAAGTATTTTGGTTGTACCAACAGTGCCTGTAAAAACACCCGGAAATTGCTTCGCAATGGCGAGGCAGCTCCACCGAAAGAAGATCCGGTACATCTACCAGAGCTCACATGCGAAAAGTCGGATGCGTACTTTGTGTTACGTGATGGGGCGGCAGGAATTTTCCTGGCGGCATCTACTTTCCCTAAATCCCGTGAAACCAGAGCGCCTTTGGTGGAAGAGCTGGCGCGGTTCCGGGAGCGGTTATCACCGAAATTTCATTATTTGGCGGATGCACCGAACAAAGATCCTGAGGGCAATCCAAGTATTGTGCGCTGGAGCCGAAAAACCAAGCAGCAGTACGTGATGACTGAAAGCAATGGTAAAGCAACCGGTTGGTCTGCCTGGTTTGAAAATGGACGCTGGAAGGTGACCGAAAAAGCCTGAACCATCACTCTTTGAAAAACCAGCTTCGGCTGGTTTTTTACCATTTGCGCTTTGGTGCGAATAACTCGTCCAGATCCTTGTTCTCTTGCTGAGCCTTTTTGTCCCGATCGCGTTGGTTGCTGTTTTTGAGCTCGTCGGAAATCTCCTGCAGCGACTGGATCACTTCAGACTTACGTGTCACCACGTACTCGGTTTGGTGGGGTGAGCCATCCAATGCTACTAAGGCTTTCTCAAAATACTGACGGGCTGATCCGAGCATCTGAGTTGAGCGTGCTTTCATACCACGTTTAATTTGGCTTTCTACATTGATGCGCAACTGCAGGGCCTCTAGCCGTTTGTCTTCTTGTATCACCACCTGGGTGTCAACATTGCCTCTCGCATGCTCAGAGCGCAAGATCAGGCGTAATTTTTTAATGCCCTGAATTAAAGAGATTAAGAGCTTATCGTCATCTGGCAGGCTAATGCCTTCAGCTACCTGGGCCTCAGCTGACTCGCTATCAAAGCCTTTTAAGCGGCTCTGAGTTTCATTAAGGCGGTTTTTAATGTCTTTAGAGCCAGGTTCAAGTTCGGCCATAGCTTTTAACGTAAAGGCAATACGACGAAGTAGCACCTGGCTGATGGCTGGAGTCATCGGAACATTGGCGGCATTGATCAAAATATCTTCTGTATCTTCTAAAATGGTGCGTAGCTTGCTGAACTCAGCACGCTTCAGAGCAGCCATACGATTACGGTGCTGCTGCACAGCATTGACGATCACTGCGATAATCACCAGAGCGATGACCAGAATGATGATCAGAGTTAGTAACATCTACACCTCGAAATCATAATAAATAACTGCTGGCTGCTCATGGCAGTTGCAGCTGGAAAACACCACCACCATAGTAACCGCCATTAGTCAGCGCTATGCGTCCCGTCTGCCCTTGATGTTGGTGAGCTGAGGCAATTAAGTGTGCAAAAAACAGGCCAAGCCCTGTATGGCCTCGGCTTAACTCAACTCTGTTCATTAATTGCTTGCTATCGGTTAGCATGTTTTCCGGAAAACCGGCACCATCATCATGCACTTCGATCACCAGCACCTGCTCTTTTTGAAATGCCCTAATGCATAATCTTTGTTGAGTATAGCGTATTGCATTAACCACAATATCATTCAGTAGGTTGGTGATCAGATCGCGATCTAAAAACCAGTGCAGTGCTTCATCACAGTCAATCTGAAGCTCAATCTGCTTCTGGGCTATATAGAGTTCATTTTTAAGCTGAATCTCTTCCAGAAGGTCAGCCAGGTAATAATCATCCACTTGCAGTGGCAACTGATCCCGCTCAAGGCGGTATAAAGAGAGTAATTGCAGTAAGTTGGTATTTAACCGATTGGCTTCATAGTGAATTTTGGCCAGCTCCTGTTGCGAGTCAGGTGCTTTTTCTTTCAGCTCGGTATGCATCAACTCAATGGATTGCAGCAGCATGCACAGCGAGTTTTTCATATCGTGGACAGAAGAAGCCAGCACAGAGGCGAAATCAATCGGTAGTGGCGATTTGCTCATAGGAGGTCAATTCCGACAGAGGTTTGCAATTAAACTACTCGAAAAATGGTTTTTCGTATAGTCGACGCCTACTCTTTCCATGTTTTTTTAGCTACTATTGGTTATAGAACAATACAGTATCCTAAGTTAACTGGAATATCCAGTAACTTGCCCCAGCCTTGTGACAGGGAACCGACTGATGAAACTCCAGCAATTGCGCTATATTGTCGAGGTGCTTAACCATAACCTGAATGTATCAGCCACAGCGGAAAGCCTATTTACCTCACAGCCGGGTATCAGTAAACAAGTCAGAATGCTGGAAGATGAGTTGGGTATTCAGGTGTTTGGCCGCAGTGGCAAGCATTTGACTCACGTCACCCCCGCCGGAAAAGAAGTCATAGAGATTGCCCAGCAAATTCTGGCAAAGGTTGAAAGCATCAAAGCGGTCGCTAAAGAACATACCTTACCGGATCAAGGCAAACTGAATATCGCCACGACCCATACTCAGGCGCGTTATGCGCTACCTCCTGTGATTGGTGGCTTTATTGAAAAATACCCGAAGGTAACCCTGCATATGCATCAGGGCTCCCCTCAGCAGATTTCTGAAGCCGCCTCCCGTGGTGATGCAGACTTTGCCATTGCAACTGAAGCCATGCACCTGTATGGCGATTTGGTGATGTTGCCTTGTTATCACTGGAATCGCAGCATCATAGTTATGCCCGATCACCCATTAGCTCAGCTTTCACGCAAACTGACGGTGGAAGACATTGCGCAGTACTCTATTGTGACCTATGTGTTTGGTTTTACCGGGCGCTCTGAGCTCGATAGAGCTTTTAATGCTTGTGGCCTTGAACCGAAAATCGTTTTTACAGCCACCGATGCGGATGTTTTGAAAACCTATGTTCGGCTTGGTTTAGGGGTAGGAGTACTCGCTACGATGGCCATTGATCAAGCTTTGGATAAGGATCTTGTAGCACTGGATGCCAGTCATTTATTTGAGGCCTCCACCACAAAGATAGGGTTTCGCAAAGGCGCTTTTTTACGCAGCTACATGTACGACTTCATCCAGCGCTTTGCGCCTCATCTGACCAAAGATGTGGTTGAAAAAGCCAATCTACTGCGGAATCAGGATGAAATTGATGCCATGTTTGCTTCTTTTGATTTACCCAGTCGATAAAGCAGCAGGCCAAATTGTGTCAGCTTGATCTGGCACCTTGATTTTGAACCAGTGAAGCATGACGAATCGCTATGGTTTGCGAAAATGAGTCAATCATGCTGTAAGGCATCATTGAACAGCCGTTTTGCTGGTTTTTGGTTAGCCGCCCACATACGCTTTAGCTCTCTGTGCTTGCCGATACAGGAAACCTGAGTTTCGGATGGACAATATTTACTCATCATTTGGACGTCTAGATGTTGATATGCCTGATCCCGCCGGTTATGATGGGAAACTCAAATTGTAAAATAGCCTGAAGCTAATGAAGAAACCTCATTATGGTTGAGTTAAAACACCTCAAAGCCATTCAAGCATTGCGCGATACCGGTTCGGTGAGTGCTGCGGCGAACCTGCTGTGTCTGACGCAGTCTGCCTTATCGCATCAGCTTAAAGAGCTGGAGCACCGGTTGGAGCAAGGGTTATTTGAGCGCAAAACAGAGCCGTTGCAATTTCTGCCAGCCGGACAGTTGTTGTTGCAGCTGGCTGAGCAGGTATTACCAGCTGTGCGGGCGGCAGAGCAAAGCTTAAAGCAGGGAGTGGAGGCTTCTAAGAGTGAAATCCGTTTTTGTGTGGAGTGCCACGCTTGTTATCACTGGTTGTTACCTGCCATAAAAGCATTTTTGCATCAGGAGCCGGATTTGGAGCTGGATTTATCTGTCAGTATTCAGCATCAGGCCATCGAAGCATTGCTGCAGGATGAACTGGATTTGGTCGTGACCAGTGATCAGCGTTTATTGCAGCATGTGCATTATCATTACTTGTATCCGATGGAGCTACGCTTGCTGGTGAGTCCAGAGCACCCTTTGGCGCGGCAGAGCTGGGTGCAACCGGAGCAACTGCTTCAGCAAACCATTTTAAGTTATCCGGTGCCGCAGCAGCGGCAGGATCTGTTTCGGTTTTTCCTCGCCCAACATGCGTTTCAGGGCCGAGTTAAGCCTATTGAGCAAGGCAGCCAGATGATCCAGCAAGTTGCGGCCAATCAAGGGGTCGCTGTGTTGCCAGGCTGGATGGCCGAACCTTACCTGCAGCAAGGACTGATTGCATCACTGGCATTGGGGGAGGAAGGTTTATGGCGCCCTATGTATCTGGCATGGCGGCTGCAGGATAGGTTGGAGCCTGCATATCAACGCCTGGCCACGCTGTTGCAGCAACTGCTGCCGCAACAGGCTCAATCATCGTGAGTTAAACCAGGCGTTCTGCCCACAGATCATAGGCGTCGGTGCGAGTAACTTTTACCTGTACCAACATACCAGGGCTAAGATCGGCTGAGTTATCCAGATAAACCACACCGTCAATTTCCGGTGCATCGGCAGCGCTTCGGCCAACGGCACCTTCGGCACTGACTTCATCAATTAAAATAGTCAGCTGCTGGCCTACTTTACGCTCTAAACGGGCAGCGCTGATCGCCTGCTGAGTTTGCATAAAGCGATGGTAGCGCTCTTCTTTCACATCTTCCGGAACTGGATCGGGCAACTCATTGGCTTTAGCTCCATCAATGGGGCTGTATTTAAAACAGCCAACCCGATCCAATTGAGCTTCTTGCAGCCAGTCCAGTAGCATTTGGAAATCTTCTTCCGTCTCGCCCGGAAAGCCGACGATAAAGGTAGAACGAATGGTCAATTCAGGGCAGATTGCACGCCACTTTTTAATACGCTCTAAGGTCCGCTCGGCCTGACCTGGTCGCTTCATTAGTTTCAGGATACGCGGGCTGGCATGCTGAAATGGAATATCCAGGTAAGGTAACAACTTGCCTTCGGCCATTAAGGGGATCACCTGATCCACATGTGGATAAGGGTAAACATAGTGCAGACGCACCCATATACCAAGCTCGGTGAGCGCCTGACACAGAGCCAGCATATCGGTTTTCACTGGCTGACCGTTCCAGAAGCCAGTGCGGTGTTTGACATCGACCCCATAGGCACTGGTATCCTGCGAAATAACCAGCAACTCTTTGACACCGGCATTCTTCAGCCGTTGAGCTTCATCCAGTACGTCGCCAATTGGCCGGCTGACCAGATCGCCACGCATGGAAGGGATGATGCAGAAGGTACAGCGGTGGTTGCAGCCTTCAGAGATTTTTAAATAAGCGTAGTGACGTGGTGTTAGCTTCACACCTTGATCTGGTACCAGCATGGTAAAAGGATCGTATTTAGGCTTTGGAATAAAGCTGTGTACTTGTTGTAGCACGTTTTCATAGGCATGCGGCCCGGTGATGCCGAGCACATTGGGGTGGACCTGGCGAATTTCATCTTCCCGCGCACCCAGGCAGCCAGTCACAATCACCTTGCCATTTTCAGCCAGCGCTTCGCCTATGGTATCCAGCGACTCCTGCACCGCACTGTCAATAAAGCCGCAGGTATTGACTATCACCAGCTCAGCATCGTGATAAGTTGGCACGATTTGGTACCCATCACTTTTTAACTGCGTCAGAATGCGCTCAGAATCGACCAGATTCTTGGGGCATCCTAAACTGACAAATCCGACTTTAGGCTGTGACATGCTGAACCACCGTGCATACAAAAGGGCGCGTATTTTACTTGAATATCCGTTTGAACGCCAGCGATGTGCTCACCGCCTTGTTGTCTGTCATACCCGCAATTCAACGACTCGATTTGCATGGCATTCAGCGATGCGAACGCTATAATCAGTGAAGACACTTTTCGTGCAACAAACATTGATAAAAGGAGCCTTTAAGGCATGGATAAAGCGGACTTAAGCCATCTTGAAGCTTTGAAGGTATTGATTGTGGATGATCAGTATCTGGTACATAACTTGCTGAAAGAAGCTTTTGATGAACTGGGTATCCGACAAATAAAATACGCTGAAAATGCGTATTATGCTTTACGCTTATGCGAACAACATCGCTTTCATATTGTGATTTGTGCTTTCAATGTCAAAAGCGATAAAGATGGTTTTCATCTGCTGGAGGAGTTGAAGTTTAAAGGGTATGTCAATAAGCGCACTGTGCTCATTTTTCTAAGCGCGGAAACGGATGAAAGCCTGGTCAATAGTATTGTGGAGTTGCAACCAGATGATTTTTGGGTCAAACCACTGGACAGAGCCAGAGTGAAACAACGCTTGCCACAGGTGTTGAACATTAAGCGCACTCTGTTTGATGTGTATGAAGCCATTGATTTGAAAAACTACAGTAAAGCCATTTATCAGGTCGATCGACACCTGCTCAACCCTAAATTATCGCGTTTTTATTTGCAGCTATTGCGGATGAAAGGGGATGCACTCTTAAAGTTGCAAGAGTTTGAAGAGGCGGAGCGCTTTTACCTTGATTTAAGGCAAAAGCATCAAATGTCTTGGGTACATCTTGGTTACGTGAATGCCTTGCTCAAGCAAGATAAGATGCAACAAATAGAAGAGTTACTGGCTGAGATGACCGATCGGGTGGATACCCGCTTTGCGACCTACGACTTACTTGCGCAGTATCACATAGAGCGCCAGGACTTTGATCGCGCCTACGACGAAATTAAAAAAGCGGTGGCTTTAGCGCCGCGCAATATTGAGCGCAATAAAAAAGTATGGGATCTGGCCCGGTTGACCCACGATTTTGAAGGTCAGTACCTGGCAACCCAGGCTATGGCCAAACATGCCAAAAACTCATTGCATGATTCACCTGTTCTTGCTCTCAATGTCATCCGTGCCGGTTTGGATTTGGCGCAAACCCTAAATAATGAACGATCACATAAAATACTGCAGCAAACCGACCGCCATATTCAGGCATTGGAAAAAGACTACAAAGATGCTGCTTTATTTAAAGAGCAAATTACCATCGCCAAAGCGCGTCTATTACTGGCCAATGATGAGCGAAAAAAAGCAGAGAACTTGATTGACCTCCATGTGTCTGTCAGGCCTATCGTTTCGCTGGACGATAATCTGGATAAAGCGAAGATTTTCCATGAGTTAGGGCGACGCGAAGAAGCGGCGTTGATTATGGATGCGGTGAAAAAACAAATTTCATCCGATAACCTGGCTGGCTTGGTGGTTAAAAAATACGTTGAGCAGGAGTGCGATGAACAAGAGCGGGTGCATTTTACACCCAAGCAGCTGCAGAGCATGGCGGTGGAGTTTTTTAAAAAGAAAAAATACGGTGCAGCGCTATCTGCCTTGGAACAGGCCATGGAGCTAACCCCTAAAAATAACAAGATCCCGATTAGCGTGCTCAAGGTACTGTCTCTGATGTTTGAAGAGGGCGGCTTGTCCGCCAGCCAGAAAGAGCTAGCGCTTCGCACGGTCTCATTGTTGACTAAAAACCAACTGACGGATGAGGAGTTACAGAGCGTTGCCCAGTACAAGGAACGCTTGAACTTAGTGTTGGCGCAGGCCATGCTTCCAATGGAATAAAAAAGGGGCCACAAAGGCCCCAAAGCTTACCAGGAGAAACAAAGTCGGTTAGAAGTTGTAGGTATAGCGCAGGGTATAGGTTGCACCGAGCCAGTCATGCACTGAGCTGGCATAACCATCGGTAGGTGATGACGCATAAGGCGGCTTCTTATCAGTCAGGTTACGCACTGCCAGTTGCAGCCGGCCGTAATCACCAAAGTCATAGCCTGCGCTGGCGTTGAGCACTAACCAGGACGACACTGTCTCATTGCCACCCCACTTAAAGTCACCGTCACCCATGCTGGCGATGTAGTTGGCTGTCAGGCCCAGACTCCAGTTGCCATGGCGCCAGTCGGTGCCAAAATCCGCCACCAGATCTGGCCGTGCGATTTCGTTGGCACCACTCAGGCGGCCCAGCAAATCTTGCGGTGCACTGTCTGGGGTGATTTGACGCTCATAACTGAAGGTTTTGGTGGCATTCGCAAAGAAATTAAACTGGCCATAGTCCTGGGTATCCAGGCGATAGTTCAGCTTCAGATCCAAGCCATCGGTCTTTTGCTTACCCACGTTAAAGAAACCTGTCCGCAGAAAGACCAGATCGCCATCGCTACTTATAACGCAGCCAAAACCAGGCAAGTTGGCCTCATCCGTGACCGTTGGGGCCGCACCACTTAAACAGCTGCGCAGTGTAGTGTTGGCATCCACATCGACAATGTCTTTGTGTTCATAGCGCCAGTAATCGGCTGTCAATTGCAGGTTATCAGTCAGGTTCCAGGAAAAACCGAGGTTGATCGCTTCAGAGCTTTCTGCATCCAGATTCGGGTTGCCGCGGGTTTCCTGATCAAAGCTTACTTCATCATCGAAGTTGCCACACAAAGCATCAAACTCTTCACCAGGGCCACAGTTGATGTAACCGGTCGCCAGAGCCCGGCCGGCACCCAGTTGTGAGAGTGATGGCGCTCTGAAGCCTGTGCTCCAGGAAGCACGTAGGATCAGCGCATCGGTTGCACGCCAACGTAAAGACAGTTTTGGATTTACGTCGCCGCCAAAATCGCTGTAGTGATCGTAACGAATCGCTGCAATGGCATCAATGTCATCGGTCAGAGGCAGGTTAAACTCACCGTAGAGTGCATATTGGGTCCGATCAGCCTGTGCATCACGGGCACCTAAGCCATAAACGCCATCGGCTGCGGCAATAGGTGCTGGTGTATCTTTGATGTCTTCAGAGCGGTATTCACCGCCAAACACCGAGCTAACAAAACCCGCTGGCAGCTCAAACAGTTCTCCTGAGATATTAAAATCAAAGCTGTGCGTTTCTGAACGACCGCGACGTGGTGCTTCGCTGCGCAGTGCTGCCAGTGTCGCCTCGCTGTTGTCACGCCCCAAATTAAAAGGGTTGTAACTTTGGTTAGCAATACCTGCTAGCACGGCTTCGCGGTTGAAGTAACCTCGGATGTGACGTACTTCATTCTCTGTCACGCCATAGGTTGCCGCCGCCTCCCAGAACCAGTCACCAGCTTCACCGCGCAGCCCCGCTAACATGCGGAATGACTCGGTATCGTATGCTTGTTGCCGGCGTTCAGGAAAGCGAGTACGAACGATGATCGTGCTATCGTTTGGATTCAGTTCACGCACATAATCTGGTACCAGGCTGGAATCTGCTGCGATATTAACGGTATAAGCGGTAGCTGAATCGTAGGCCGATCCTTTGTTGCGTTGATACATACCTTCAGCAAACAGCTCCATGCTGTTGTCCAGTTGGTGAAGGTGGCTTAAGGTGACACCTAATCGTTCGGTTTCTGGCTGAATGGCGCGCTCCATCACGTAGTCGTAGCGACACTCGGTACCAGCACGTACGGTATTCTCGCCACACCATGCTTCAGGATGATTCTGGCCATCAATGCCCAGAGAGGTGCGTAGTGCAAAAGTGACATCAATCGGCCGATCGGTATTAAACAGAGCTTTACGGTCGAAATAATCCACGACTACGGTGGTGTTGCTGCTGGCTGTATTAAAGCCACCAACATACGTTAGGTTGTAGCGTCCAAAATCACTGCTCTTGGTATCGTTGCCGTACATGACTGAGACTTCATGGCCTTCAACATCATCGCGCAGGATAAAGTTGATGACACCGGCAATGGCATCGGAGCCGTACACTGAGGAAGCACCATCAGTCAGTACTTCAATACGCTCAATGGCAGACATCGGGATGGTATTAACGTTGACGAAAGAGTCCGCGCCATTGGCAAAGGAGTCAACCGCTACCCGACGGCCATTGACCAATACCAGCGTCGAGCTGCTGCCAAGGCCGCGTAAGCTAACACCTGATGAACCAGCTGGCGCACCTGCTGCGGTTGCCGTGGCACCATTCTCACTAAAAGTTCCAGCACTGGCGGCTTGTGGTAAGTCACGTAAAAAGGCGCTGACGCTGTCATAGCCACGGCTTTCTAACTCGTCCCGGCTGATAATTTGTACCGGGTTTGCCCCTTCCATATCCACGCCTCTGAGACGGGAGCCGGTAATGGCGATGCGTTCAACGTCTTTTGCTTGGACCTCCGCTTCCTCCGCGTGCAGTCCTTGCAGACCAAAGAGGGCGGTCAAGGTTGCCAACGCAACTTTGCTTACTCCAGTGGTTATTGTTTTCATGCTTCTTCCTCATTTTGCTTTATTGGCTGCCGTGAAGCGGCAGTCTGATAGTTAAAGCTGTGCCAGATACACAGGCTGGATCGATGTCGCAGCAACAAATGCAATCAGGTGAGATGAAAAGCAGACGCTTGCAAGTAAAACATGACTACTTAGCGATCACACCACTGTTTGGCACAGCGGTATGGCTAATTGTTGAACCACTCGGACAAGTAGTAAGGAGACACAAAAGGAGAAGCAAAATAGCAGCGGCAATGCTGATTCAGCAATACAGGCATAGAAGTCCTCCTTTGGTTGGGAAATACACAATGCCTATAAACTCGCTTAATTGTTATTGACTGTCAACCCCTTTTTCGGGGCAAGTCTTTGCTTTGCTAACTCATCGGATTAGTGCTTGACAGGGTTTTGATTCAAACGTACATTTCAAACGGGTGTTTGAAATGAGGGGCCTATGAGTCGAATCCAGACCCAACAAAAAATTCTTGATGCTGCTGAAAGTCTGTTCGCCGAAACGGGTTTTAACGATACCTCGTTGCGGCAAATTACCAGCCGGGCGGAAGTTAACCTGGCTGCAGTCAATTATCACTTTGGCTCAAAGAAGGCCTTAATCCAAGCAGTGCTGCAGCGTTACCTAAAGGTCGTGATGCCTCGGCTGGAGCATCAGTTTGAAGTGCTGCTTGCCCGGCAAAAGCCAACCCAATTGCCTGAAGTACTCGCAGTCTTTGTGCAACCTTTGCTGGAGCTTGAACAGATCAAGCGTCAGGGCACTACCTTATTTTTGCAACTGCTGGGGCGGGGCTATACTGATGTACAAGGGCATTTGCGTAAGTTTATCAGTCACCACTATGGTTCGGTGCTGAATAAATTCGTCTTATTGGTACAGCAATCCTGTCCCGGCTTAGACGCTGCTGAAATTTTCTGGCGCCTGCATTTCTCGCTGGGCACTGTGGTATTTACTATGGCCTCCAGTGAAGCTTTGTTTGATATTGCAGCTGCAGATTATCATCAGCAGGCAGATATCGAAAGCGTGATTCGGCGGCTATTGCCCTATCTGGCAGCAGGTATCGCTGCACCCGTGATTTATCCAGAACAACTTAACTCCATGGCACAAGCTGCCTCTTAAGGACCAACCATGACTTTGTTATTGATTCTTGTTATTACTCTGGCGGTACTACTTGGCGTAACGCCAATCCGTCGGGCGCTGATTTCAGCCCCTGTATTTAAGGTGTTCAAGAAAATTCTGCCACCATTGTCTGAAACCGAGCAGCAGGCAATGGAAGCAGGTGATGTCTGGTGGGATGGGGATTTATTTCAAGGCAAACCAGATTGGCAGAAGTTGCATCATTACCCTAAGCCAAGGCTGAGCGAGGATGAGCAAGCCTTTATGGACGAGCAGGTAGAGACCTTGCTTGCCATGCTGGACGATTATGACATTGTTCAGAAAAAGCGCGACTTGCCGGAGAAGGTCTGGGACTATCTGAAGCAGGAAGGCTTCTTTGCCATGATCATACCGAAGAGCTACGGCGGCCGTGGCTTTTCTGCAATCGCGAACTCCACCATTGTTTCGCGCATTGCCAGCCGCAGCCTGACAGCCGCTGTGACCGTGATGGTGCCTAACTCCTTAGGCCCGGGTGAGTTGCTGATGCACTATGGTACGGATCAGCAAAAAGAGTACTGGTTACCTCGTCTGGCCGATGGCCGAGATGTACCTTGTTTTGCCTTAACCGGCCCTGAAGCAGGCTCTGATGCGGGTGGAATCCCGGATACTGGCGTAATTTGTCGCGGTGAGTTTGAAGGTGAAGAGGTTGTTGGCATTCGTTTAAACTGGGATAAGCGCTATATTACCTTATCCCCGGTGGCAACTGTGCTTGGGCTGGCTTTTAAACTATTTGACCCAGATGGCTTGCTCGGTGATAAGAAAGACATAGGGATTACTTGTGCGTTAATTCCAACCACACATCCAGGGGTTGAAATTGGCGACCGCCATTTCCCTATGGGAATGGCTTTTATGAATGGCACCACTTATGGTAAAGATGTGTTTATTCCGTTGGATTGGATCATCGGTGGTCCAGATTACGCCGGTCGTGGTTGGCGGATGCTGGTGGAATGCTTATCAGCTGGCCGCGGTATTTCTTTGCCTGCACTGGCAACGGCAACCGGCCACTTGGCCAGCCGGATGACAGGTGCCTACAGCTATGTCCGTCAGCAGTTTGGCTTGTCGATTGGCAAATTCGAAGGGGTGCAGGAAGCTTTTGCCCGTATCGGTGGTCTTACCTATGGTTTGGAAGCGATGCGGGTGATGACGGCTGGTGCCATTGACTTAAAACTCAGCCCCGGCGTAGTGACGGCCATCGCCAAATACCACATGACAGAAATGTCGCGCACCATTTTAAACGATGCCTTTGATATTCACGCTGGCAGGGCCATTCAACTGGGGCCTAAAAACTATTTGGCGCATGGTTACATGGGCGTGCCGATATCCATTACGGTGGAAGGGGCCAATATCTTAACGCGCAACCTGATGATTTTTGGCCAGGGCGCTACCCGTTGTCACCCTTATGTGCTTGCCGAGCTGCAAGCCGCAGCAAACCCGGATGCGAATGAAGGCTTACAACAATTCGATGGTTTGTTACTGCGCCATGTTGGTTTTGCCCTTGGCAATACCTTCAGCTGTTTGTGGCAGGGATTAACTGCTGCCGCTTTTAATAAAAGTCCGATGGCAGGTGAAACGGCCCGTTATTACAAGCAGCTAAGCCGGATGAGTCGAGCCTTGGCGTTGACGGCGGATATCTCCATGCTGATGCTGGGCGGTGATTTAAAACGCAAAGAAATGCTGTCGGCCCGTTTAGGTGATGTGCTGAGTCACTTGTATATGGCTTCAGCAGTGTTGAAGTTTTACGAAGACAATGGTCGTCAGCAAGCGGATCTGCCTTTTGTGCATTACAATCTGCAGCGCGCACTGGCAGAAATTGGCCGGGCTTTTGACGGTTTCTTTGCTAACTTTCCGGCCAGAGCGGTTGCGGTGGTGTTAAAGCGGCTGATTTTCCCGTTCGGTATTGGTTACAAGATGCCGGCCGATGATATCTGTATGGAAATCTGCGATGCGCTCTCCAAGCCAGGCGTGATCCGCGATCGCTTAACGCATCTATGTTACATTGGTGAAGGGGAGCAGGACCCTACCGGTTTAATGGAGCAGGCTTTTATTGAGATGCATCAGGCACAGCCGCAGTTAAAAGCCATTTTGCTGGCACAGCGCGATGGCAAAATCAGCCGCAAAGTACCGATGGATCAAGCCATTAGCGAAGCGGAAGCGGCAGGTATAGTGACGGCCGAACAAGCGGAGCAGCTGCATCATATGAACAAACTGCGTTTTGAAGCCATCAGTGTTGATAGCTTCAAATCTGGAGAACTTTAAACCCGCTGTTACGCAATAAAAAAGGACCCTAGGGTCCTTTTTTATTGTTAAGCCAACAGGCTATCGGCCTTTGGCGATAATTTCCTGGGCCATAATATCTGCTACCAGATGGGTGGATTTTTGCTCATGGTCTGCGCGCTGGAAAATTTGCAGCAAGGTATCGTAAATCTGGTTTACCTTGGCAGTGGCGTCATCAGCGTTGTAACCTTCCGGCCGCATTTCCATGTACACATTAATGATACCGCCCGCATTGATAACGTAATCTGGCGCATACAAAATACCGCGCTCACGCAGCATGTCACCATGACGGGCTTTCTGCAGCTGATTGTTGGCACAACCAGCGACCACTTTGGCATTTAGTTGCGGTATGGTGTCATCATTCAGAGTGGCACCTAAAGCACAAGGCGCATAAATATCGACATCCTGGGCGTAGATTTCATCCAGGGCAACAGCGGTTGCGCCGAACTGCTTCACTGCACGCTCAATGGCTTGCTCGTTGATATCGGTAACAAAGAGCTCAGCGCCTTCTTTATGCAAATGTTCGCATAGATAAAAGCCAACACTACCAAGGCCTTGAATGGCAACTTTCAGGCCTCTTAATGAGTCGACCCCAAATTGGTGTTTAGCTGCGGCACGGATGCCCTGATAGGTACCGATGGCGGTGAAAGGCCCTGGATTGCCGCTTTTGCCTTCCAGCCCTGCAACATAAGGGGTTTCTTTATTGACCATCATGATATCACCGGTGGTAATATTGACATCTTCGGCGCTGTAGTAGCTACCGCCTAATCGATGCAGATGGCGACCGAAGGCACGAAATAAAGCTTCGGACTTGATGGTTTTGGCATCACCAATAATCACTGATTTGCCACCACCTATAGGAAGGCCGGCCATGGCATTTTTATAGGTCATTCCTTTTGATAAACGCAGTACATCGCGAATGGCCTCTTCGTCACTGGCATAGTTCCATAAGCGGCAACCACCGACGGCTGGCCCTAAAGCTGTGCTGTGTACGGCGATGATGGCTTTTAAACCGGTCTCCTGATCACTGCAAAAGACAACTTGTTCGTGCTGATCAAACTCTGTGTGATTGAATACGGCCACTTTCACTCTCCGCTGGCATAAAAATGATGGATCTGTGCATGGTTATAACCAACACCAGACCGAATTTTGCGCTGCGCAATGTATCATTTCAGTCTGAGTTACGCCAGACACCAAGGGATTTTTTGCCTGGTAAGACCTGTTATCTTTCAAGCAAAGAGAGAGAGCACGTTGAGCTTGATTGTCTGTTTGAGCTGACATAGAGTAGGCGCTGATTTTACGATGTAGATATGAGCAATGAGTAAGCAACTGACAGAGCAACAACAAAGTGAATGGGTCCGTAGCCAGTTTCAAAAAGCCAATGAGTATCTGGCATCCAAAGGCATACTGCCAGATCAGGTGGTGGTGACAGAATCGCGTTATTTAGTGCCTCTGGTTGCGGTATGGCGCATTAAAAGCCAGGATCGCAAAGAGTTCTGGGTGCTGACCGGCGATTTGCCGACCGATCATATGGCCCTTAGTGGTGCTAAAAATGCGAAAGAGGCAATACGCGCCTTTTCGTTTCAATGGCAGTTGAAAGCCCAGCAGATCTTAGATACACAGCAGGGTGATAAAACCCAGTTGGACTTTGCTAACCTGTTGATTAGCCGGGCGCATGGGCTGTACGATCTGTTTGACAATGAAACGATCTGGCAAGCACAACAGCCGACTTAAGCGTAAAGCTTGCCTTACAAAGCCGCCCGTTGGCGGCTTTTTTGTGTCGTTTACTCAACAAAGTACCAGTAGCCTTGATTAATCAGTTGCGTAATAAAAGCGAGGCGCTCTGGCGTTTGCATAAAGTGGCGGCATTCGGCTTCAGTTAGCTGACTACGATCGGTAAGTAAGCGGGCACTGTCGATTTCATTGGCTGGCAGTGGAAAGCGATCACCGTTGATAAACAGCTGCACATCGCCCTCTGCATTGGCTTGCTGGTAGCAACATCTCAGCCCGCCAAGACGGCCAAGTACCGAGCCTTCATCCAGATATTCGGCGATTTCTTCCGCTTGGTAATGGGGCTCCGGCTCCTGCAAATCCAGCTCACGCTTGGCCTGGCTGATGTAACTGCCAAACCAGTGACTCATCAAATCATCGTCTGCCAGCAGTTGCTGCATTAGTTGCCGAACCTGACCTAAATCGCGGCTGTTGATTTCACCAGGCGACAGACTGCGCAGCCGACCTGGGTCGCTGAACCGTTCACCTTCTATCTGAAAGTCGAGCAGGTAATCGGCTAGGCCGCCAATTAAGTCTTTTTGCGCAGGAGCGCGAAAGCCAACCGAGTAATTCAGGCTGGGTTCGAGTGAAACACCGTCATGTGGGCAGCCCGGCGGAATATAAAGGATATCGCCAGGTTCCATCACGTCATCGATGCAAGCGTTAAAATCACTGACTTGCAACAGGCGGGGGTGCGGGCAGAATTGCTCCAGACTGGCATCAGGCATACCAACGCGCCAGCGCCGTTTGCCCATGCCCTGAATGATAAACACATCGTACTGATCCAGGTGCGGGCCAACGCCACCACCCGGTGCAGAGAAGCTGACCATCAGATCGTCAATCCGCCAGTTTGGGATAAACCGAAATGGTTCCAGCAGCTTAGCGGCATCAGGCTGCCAGTGATCGACGGCCTGCACCAGTAGGGTCCAGTCCTTTTCACCGTACTGGTCAAAGCCATCAAAAGGGCCTTCGTCAACCAGCCAGTTGGCATCGTTTTGGTGAATTAGCCGGGCATCCACTTGCTCATCCAGCGCCAGGCCTGCCAACTCATCAGCCGACAATGGATCCTGAAAGTTGCTAAAACCGCCCTTAATCAGCAGCGGTTTTTGCTGCCAGTATTCGGCCAGAAACTGCTCGATGCTCAGGCTGCCGAAGTTCAAGCTGTACATAGTCTGCTCCAAAGCCATTATGGCAGGCGATCCACCAGGGCGATGGCATCACCAATGTAACCGGCCGGGGTAAACTGCTTCATCATGGCCTTGCCTTCAGTCGGCATATCCAACGTCTCAATAAAGGCATGCAAATCGGCTGGGGTAATGCGCTTACCACGGGTCAGTTCTTTAAGTTTCTCGTACGGTTTTTCAACACCATATTTGCGCATCACGGTTTGCACCGGTTCGGCCAGCAGTTCCCAGTTGGCATTTAGTTCAGCCAACAGGCTGGCTTCATTCACTTCCAGTTTGCTGATGCCTTTTAAAGTTGCCTGATAAGCAATCAGGCTGTAGCCAATACCAACTCCCAGATTACGCAATACCGTGGAGTCGGTCAGGTCACGCTGCCAGCGTGATACCGGTAGTTTGGCTGCCAGATGATCAAAGATAGCATTGGCCAGGCCCAGGTTGCCTTCGGAGTTCTCAAAGTCAATCGGGTTTACTTTGTGTGGCATGGTAGACGAGCCAATTTCGCCGGCGACCGTTTTTTGCTTGAAATGGCCAAGCGCGATGTACCCCCAGACATCCCGATCAAAGTCGATCAGAATGGTGTTAAAGCGGGCAATGGCATCAAACAGCTCGGCAATGTAATCATGAGGTTCGATCTGGGTGGTGTAGGGGTTCCAGCTTAGCCCTAAACCGCTGACAAACTGCTCAGAAATCTGGTGCCAGTCAAGCGCTGGGTAAGCCGACAGGTGAGCATTGTAGTTACCGACGGCGCCGTTAAATTTACCCAGTAAGCTAATGCTGGCAATCTGATCGCGTTGACGTTTCAGTCGCATATAGACGTTGGCCATTTCCTTGCCCATGGTCGTGGGGGACGCTGGCTGGCCATGGGTACGTGCCATCATCGGCACGGTTTTGTAATCGACCGCCAATTGGCGAATGGCGTTTAGCAACTGATCGCAGTAGGGCAGAATCACCTGCTCGCGGGCATCTTTGAGCATCAGGCCATGCGACAGATTGTTGATATCTTCCGAGGTGCAGGCAAAGTGAATAAATTCGGTAACAGCGTTTAACTCTGCATTGGTTGCAACTTTTTCTTTTAGCAAATATTCCACCGCTTTGACATCGTGATTGGTGGTGCGCTCGATCTCTTTCACACGTTCAGCATCGGCCAGGCTAAAATTCGCGACGATGGCATCCAGCAGGGCATTGGCCTCGTTACTTAGCTTAGGCACTTCAGCAATGCCATCAATACTCGCCATCTGTTGCAACCAGCGCACTTCCACGGTCACCCGGTATTTAATCAGGCCAAACTCGCTGAAGAAATCGCGCAGCTCAGTGGTTTTGCTGCCGTAGCGGCCATCTACCGGCGATAAGGCGGTCAGTGCGTTCAGTTCCATGGTGCTTCCTCGTAAACGTTCAATAAAAAAGGGTTAGTCTTTCAGCGCCTGACGCGCCTCGTGAACCAATTGTTTGCGTTTAAACAGCAAATGCCAACGGCTGCCACCAGCCTGACGCCAGAGTACCGCTGCGCGCACTGCTGCCAGCAGCAAGGCACGTACCTTGTGTTGCACATGAGTTTGTTTAAGTAACTCAGGCTGGCCTGCCACTTGAATACGGGTCCCCAGGGTGCTGATGCATTCAATGTAGATATCGGCCATATTCGACAATAAAGTCTCATCGGTAATGCTGAAATGTTCCAGCTGACGAGCCAGTTGTTGTAAGCGCTTGCCAAGGGCTGCCATATTGGAGCTGCTTTTGGATAAGCGTCGCTCCAACGCCAGTACAGCCACCACATAACGGGTGATTTCTACATCTTTGTTTGGGTTATCGCCCAACTGCTGCAACAACACCTGATAACCGCTGCGCAAATGCCTCAGCTCGCCGCCATAAATATCGAGTGGGCTGTCGGCATCCAGCATGGCGACGCTGCTGAGCATCAATTCCAGTTCAGTCGGGTCGACGTCTTTGGTTTTGGCGACGGCTTTAACCAGACTAAGCGCCTGACACAGCGCGGCCAGAGCCATGACTTGGGTAGATACACTTACTTGCATAGGTTAATTTACTGCCTTATCAATAATGCCGCCGCCAAGGCAGACGTCTTCAAGATAAAAAACCGCCGATTGGCCTGGTGTGACGGCCTTTTGCGGATGATCAAACAGAACTTCCAGCTCTCCGCTGGCAAGAGGCGTCACTGTACAGGGAATATCATGTTGGCGATAACGGGTTTTTACGCTGCAGCGCATGGGTTGGTCAGGCCCAGCTCGATCAACCCAGTGCAGTTGACTGGCGATAAGGCCCTTCGCAAACAAACTGGGATGATCAGCGCCTTGCACCACCATCAAACGATTGTGGGTTAAATCCTTACCGGCAACGTACCAGGGATCATCTCCGCTGTTCTTCAGGCCACCAATGCCCAAACCTTTACGCTGGCCCAGGGTGTGGTACATCAGACCTTCGTGTTGGCCAATGATGTCGCCCTCAGGGGTTACAATATCGCCGGGTTGGGCTGGCAGGTACTTTTGCAAAAAGTCTTTAAACTTGCGCTCACCAATAAAGCAAATGCCGGTGCTATCTTTTTTGTCGTGGGTAATAAAACCTTGTTGCTCAGCAATGGCCCGAACTTCATGTTTTTCCAGCTCACCAACCGGAAATAGGGTTTGTGCCACATGCTGTTCGGCTAGCGTATATAAAAAATAACTTTGATCTTTGTTTTGATCCAAGCCGCGCAGCAGTTGCCAATGACCATTGAGCTCCCGCCGGCGCACATAATGGCCGGTCGCAATGTAATCGGCTTGCAGGGCCTCAGCGGCAAACTCAAGGAAGGCTTTAAACTTAATTTCCTTGTTGCACATAATATCCGGGTTGGGGGTGCGTCCGGCCTTGTATTCGGCCAGGAAGTACTCGAACACCTGGTCCCAGTATTCAGCAGCGAAATTGACTTTATGCAGTTTAATCCCAAGCCGGTCACACACCTGCTGCGCGTCAGCCATGTCTTCGGCTGCAGCACAGTACTCGTCGTTGTCGTCTTCTTCCCAGTTTTTCATAAACAGGCCTTCGACCTGGTAGCCTTGCTGCAGCAGCAGATAAGCGGAAACTGATGAGTCAACACCGCCGGACATGCCGACGATGACTTTTTTTTGCGTGGAAGCTGACTTTGGCGTGGAAGCTGACATGAGGCCCTTACAACTCGGAAAAAATTGGGCCGGATTATACCATTATTTTTTGCCCTTCACACCCGAAAACCGCCGTTGCTTTGGCTGGGAGCCTTTAGTTAAGGTCACTGCGGCACTAAGAAGATTCGCAGGGATCTCCAGCATGCGGTACTCACCTGGCACCAGCGGTTGCAACTGCCAGGGGCCAATGGCAACCCGGATCAGCCTCAGGGTTGGAAAGCCAACGGCGGCAGTCATACGCCGGACCTGGCGATTGCGCCCTTCACGGATGGTCAGCTCCAGCCAACTGGTGGGGATGTGCTGACGCTGTCGGATCGGTGGCTGACGTGGCCATACTTCCGGGGCGGATAACTGCCGGACTGAGGCCGGGCGGGTTGGGCCATCATTCAGTAAGACGCCCTGTTGCAGTTGTTGCAGGGCTTTTGTTGTGATGTCGCCTTCGACCTGCACCCAGTAAGTTTTAGCCATCTTGTGTTTCGGATCGGCGATCTGCTGTTGCAATCGTCCATCATCAGTCAGTAGCAGTAAACCTTCGCTGTCGTAATCCAGTCGCCCAGCTGCATACACATTGGGGATTGGGATAAAGTCTGCCAGCGTCTGGCGCTGTTTGGGACTTTGATCGGTAAACTGGCAAAGCACCTGAAAGGGCTTATTGAAAGCAATTAGTTGGCAAGCTGCGACTTTGGTCGTGTTGTGTTTTTTGGGGTTCACTGTAGGGTTCTGTGTACAGATGCTGGTTGTTCTGGCTGACAGGCTAGCATAAAAAGCGCTTCAGTTCAGGTTTGAAACAGGACGCTGGTTTTTTGCCGTTGACTAGGCGTGGCTTTGGTGAGCTGTTATAATCCCGGCGTTTTTCTGTCTATCCGGCTGCAGCTGACGTTGCTTTTAGCCTGTCGCCAGCGTCAGATCCAGCCGGATGGGTAGCAAGCAATTATGTGATAAAAGACTGTGTTGTAAGAGCCTGCAGTACGGAGGATCAGCTGTTTTAAACAGCCTTAGGTCTGAGGGATGGATCTGCAGTTCCGGGCCCTCGTCGTGGGGAAGCCATTTCAATAGGAATCATTATGTCGACTGAAAACTCAAAGATTATTTATACTGAAACCGATGAAGCGCCAGCACTGGCGACCTATTCCTTGCTGCCGATTATTCAGGCATTTACCAAAGCAGCCGGGGTTTCAGTTGAAACGCGTGATATTTCCTTATCCGGCCGGATCATCGCCAGCTTCCCGGAGTTTCTGCAAGACAACCAGCGTCAGTCCGATGCGCTGGCTGAACTGGGTGAGCTGGCGAAAACGCCAAAGGCTAATATCATCAAGCTGCCCAACATCAGTGCTTCTATCCCGCAATTAAAAGCCGCGATTAAAGAGTTGCAACAACAAGGCTATGCATTGCCAGATTACCCGGCCGAGCCGAAGACTGCACAGGAAAAAGACATC
This sequence comes from Alkalimonas sp., assembly GCF_020831925.1. GTDB lineage: Bacteria > Pseudomonadota > Gammaproteobacteria > Enterobacterales > Alteromonadaceae > Alkalimonas. The sequence continues at coordinate 120,607 of NZ_JAFIFQ010000002.1, read as the reverse complement.
AAAGCCCGTTACGACAAAATCAAAGGCAGTGCCGTTAACCCAGTGCTGCGTGAAGGCAACTCTGATCGTCGGGCGCCTGCTTCAGTAAAAAACTATGCGAAAAAGCACCCGCATAAAATGGGTGTCTGGAGCAAGGAATCAAAGTCGCATGTAGCCCATATGCAGGATGGCGACTTCTTTGGCTCTGAGCAATCCACGACCTTTGAGGCTGCGGACGATCTAAAGATTGTGCTCAATAGCAATGGTCAACAGCAGGTACTTAAAGCCAGTGTACCGGTGCAAGCCGGCGAAGTGGTCGATGCGGCTGTGATGAGCAAAACCGCACTCTGTGCTTTCTTTGAAAAAGAAACCGCTGCGGCGAAAGCCGAAGACGTGCTGCTGTCACTGCACTTAAAAGCCACCATGATGAAGGTATCTGATCCTATTATGTTCGGCCATGCTGTGAAGGTGTATTTTAAAGCACTTTTTACCAAGCACGCCGAAACCTTTAAGCAGCTGGATGTGGACCCAAGCAACGGCTTTGGCGATGTGGTTGCCAAAATTGCCCAGCTGGATGATGCCAAGCGAGCTGAAATTGAAGCCGATATTCAGGCGGTGTACCAGCAACAACCAGCGCTGGCTATGGTCAACTCAGATAAAGGTATCACCAACTTGCATGTGCCAAGCGATATCATTATCGATGCCTCCATGCCAGCGATGATTCGTGAATCGGGCCAGATGTGGGGACCAGATGGCAAGTTGAAAGATACCAAGGCACTGATCCCGGATCGCTGCTATGCCGGAGTCTATCAGGAAACCATCAGTTTTTGTAAAGAGCACGGCGCTTTCGATCCGGCCACTATGGGTACAGTGCCGAACGTCGGCCTGATGGCGCAAAAAGCAGAAGAATATGGTTCACACGATAAAACCTTTGAGATCCCGGCTGATGGCTCGGTGCAAGTACTGAACAAAGCTGGTGAGGTGGTGTTTGAGCATGCGGTAGAGCAGGGCGATATCTGGCGTATGTGTCAGGTGAAAGATGCACCGATCCGTGATTGGGTGAAGCTGGCGGTGAACCGTTCTCGTCTGAGCAATACGCCGGCAGTATTCTGGCTGGACAGTGAGCGTGCGCACGACAGCGAGCTGATTGCCAAAGTAGAAAGCTACCTGCAAGAGCACGATACCGATGGTCTGGAACTGCATATCATGGCACCGGTTGATGCCACCCGCTTTACCCTGCAACGGGTCAAAGCTGGCCAGGACACCATTTCCGTGACTGGCAACGTGTTACGTGATTACCTGACCGACTTGTTTCCGATTCTGGAGCTGGGTACCAGCGCCAAGATGTTGTCGATTGTACCGCTGATGAATGGGGGCGGTTTGTTTGAAACCGGTGCCGGTGGTTCAGCGCCGAAGCATGTCCAGCAGTTGGAAGCTGAAAACCACCTGCGTTGGGACTCGTTAGGTGAGTTTTTGGCGCTGGCGGCCTCGCTGGAGCATTTGAGCCAGGCGACTGGCAATGCCCGAGCTCAGGTACTGGCCGATACACTGGATCTGGCCACTGCTAAGTTTTTGGATACCAACAAGTCGCCATCACGCAAAGTGAAAGAGTTGGATAACCGTGGCAGCCACTTCTATCTGGCCTTGTACTGGGCAGAAGCACTGGCTGCCCAAACCAAAGACAGCGAGTTGCAACAGCGCTTCAGCAAGTTGGCTGAGCAACTGACGGCCAATGAAACGCAGATTGTGCGCGAGTTGAATGATGTTCAAGGTGTTGCGGTGGATTTAGGCGGCTACTACCGCCCATCGGCTGAACTTGCTGGCAAGGTGATGCGGCCAAGCACTACCTTTAATCAGGCTTTGAGTAGCCTTTAAATGAAGCCTTATGCCGTTGCCATCACAGCATGGTAATGGCTTGGTACTTGCTTATTAAACCCAACAAAAACCCAGGCACTGCATGCAGTGCCTGTTTGTTTTTCCGGACAAGTCAGTGCTGAACTGGTGTTCAGACAATGGTCAGGCGTCTGACTTTTCCTCACCTGGCAGGACAATATTGACTGCATGCAGCCCTTTCGGGCCTTCTGCCAAATCAAACTGGACATCCTGCCCGGCTTTCAGGGTACGGTAACCATCCATTGCAATGGTGGAGTAGTGTGCAAAAATGTCTTCATCTCTGCCATCTTCCCGGATAAATCCAAAGCCTTTGGCATTGTTGAACCATTTTACTTTACCGGTAGCCATACTACTTACATCCTTCTTTAAGTGAGCTAAATTCTGTGTGCAGGTATAATAATTACAGGGCAAATGCGTTACCCTAGTACTTACTGTAGATAATTTGCTCAGACAGTCAAGTTTTTTGCAATTAAATCTCTGGTTTTTTACGATTAATTAATCTGGTCTGTTTTATGATCGATAAGGCGTAGCGAAAGCGTATGAGTTGGTTTAAAGAATTAGCGAGTCAACAAGAGGGGTTGCAGGAGCTGACCCGGCAGAAGGTTGAGCCTCCATCCATGTATCGGGTTATTCTACATAATGATGATTACACACCGATGGACTTTGTCATTGATGTGCTTACCCGTTTTTTTAATATGCAGTATGAGCAAGCAAGTGAAGTCATGTTGCAGGTTCACCACAAAGGCAGCGCTACCTGTGGGGTCTTTACCGCTGAAATTGCTGAGACCAAGGTACTGCAGGTAACAGAATATGCAAAATCCCACGAACATCCATTGCTTTGTTCGATGGAACGAGCTTAACTTAAGGTATAAGCACCAGCACCAAAACTAAGATGCAGTCAGGAGTCCATCTATGTTGAATAAAGATCTCGAGTTGACACTGAATCTGGCGTTTCGTTTTGCCAGAGAGCGTCGTCATGAGTACATGACTGTTGAGCACTTGCTGCTTGCCCTATTGGACAATCCAGCCGCTGGTGATGCGCTGAAATCCTGTGGTGCCAATATTGAAAAGCTTCGTCTTGAATTGGCTACCTTTATTGATTCTACCACGCCTCTATTGCCCGATGGCGATGCAGAACGGGATACTCAGCCGACCCTTGGCTTTCAACGCGTGTTGCAGCGTGCAGTTTTTCATGTGCAGTCCTCAGGTAAAACCGAAGTGACGGGTGCCAATGTGCTGGTTGCCATTTTTAGTGAGCAGGAATCACAAGCCGTTTACTTACTAAAAAAGGTCGATATCAGCCGCCTGGATGTAGTCAATTACATTTCTCACGGTGTGATCAAAACCGAAAAACTGGAACAGCATGAAGAGCGGGCACAGGATGATTTATCCGAAGCGCCTTCAGAGGAAGCGCGCTCTCTGGATAACTTTACCGCCAATTTAAATGCATTGGCCAAGCAAGGGCAGATTGATCCTTTGATTGGCCGAGACGCGGAGCTGGAGCGTGCCATCCAGGTGTTGTGTCGTCGTAAGAAAAACAACCCGTTGTTGGTTGGCGAGGCCGGTGTAGGGAAAACAGCCATTGCCGAGGGGCTGGCGTTTCGGATCGTTAATCAACAAGTGCCCGCGGTGATTGAGAATGCCACCATTTACTCATTGGATATGGGGGCTTTGCTGGCAGGCACCAAATACCGAGGCGACTTTGAAAAGCGCTTAAAGTCTTTACTGAAAGAGCTGGAAAAAGAAGAAGGTGCGATTCTTTTTATTGATGAAATCCATACAGTAATTGGCGCTGGTGCTGCCTCAGGTGGTGTGATGGATGCCTCAAACTTGATCAAACCGTTGCTGTCGAGTGGACGATTGCGTTGCATCGGCTCTACCACCTACCAGGAGTTTAAAAACATCTTTGAAAAAGACACCGCACTGGTGCGTCGCTTTCAAAAAATTGATGTGACTGAACCTAGCGTGGAAGACACCACCCGTATCTTACAAGGCTTAAAAGAACGTTACGAAAAACATCATAGTGTGCGCTATACGCAAAAAGCGCTGCGGGCGGCGGCTGAGTTATCCGCAAAATACATCAATGAACGGCACTTGCCGGATAAAGCTATCGATGTGATTGATGAAGCAGGCGCTAGTCAGCGGCTGTTGCCGGAGTCACGCCGTAAAAAAGTGATTAATGTGCCGGATATTGAGCATGTGATTGCGAAAATGGCCCGCATCCCTGAGAAATCTGTATCAGCCTCCGATCGCGATGTGTTAAGTAATCTGGATCGCAACTTGAAACTGGTGGTGTTTGGCCAAGACGGTGCTATCGATGCGCTGACGGCGGCGATCCGCTTGTCGCGTTCCGGCCTTGGTAGCGAAGAAAAGCCAATCGGTAGCTTCCTGTTTGCTGGCCCAACCGGGGTAGGCAAGACGGAAGTGACCAAGCAACTGGCCCGGGTGATGGGAGTGGAGCTGTTGCGTTTTGATATGTCCGAATACGTTGAGCGCCACGCGATCAGTCGCTTGATTGGGGCGCCTCCTGGCTATGTTGGTTTTGAGCAGGGCGGTTTGCTGACTGATGCGGTTTCGAAACATCCTTATGCCGTGGTGTTATTGGATGAGATTGAAAAGGCACACAGTGACATCTATAACATTCTGCTGCAGGTAATGGATCACGGTACTTTGACCGACAACAATGGCCGTAAAATTGATTTTCGTAATATTGTGCTGGTGATGACCACCAATGCTGGGGTACAGGAAACGGTGCGAAAATCCATCGGTTTTCAGCAGCAGGACCACAGCCATGATGCGATGGCAGAGATCAATCGTACCTTCACGCCTGAGTTCCGCAACCGGCTGGATAGCATTATCTGGTTCGAGCATCTGAACAGCACTATTATCTTGCAAGTAGTCGACAAGTTTATTTGCGAGTTGCAGGCCCAGTTGGATAAGAAACAAGTTTCGCTGGAGTTGTCTGCTGAAGCCAGAGCCTGGTTGGCAGAGCAAGGCTACGATCGCGCCATGGGAGCACGACCAATGGCCCGTTTAATCCAGGAACAGTTGAAAAAGCCACTGGCCAACGAGATCCTATTTGGACGCTTGCTGCAAGGTGGTGATGTTCGGGTCGAGCTGGTGGATAATAAATTGAGCTTTGTGTTCCAGGAGGAGCCTGAACCAGCCTAGTGGTTGCTGCCACGCAAAAAACCCGCTACAGCGGGTTTTTTGCGTTCTGGCCATAGGCCGGGAAACCGGGCTTAGCGCTGGCGGAACACGATACGACCTTTGCTTAGATCGTAGGGGGTCAGTTCAACAGTGACTTTGTCGCCAGTCAGGATCCGAATATAGTGCTTACGCATTTTGCCGGAAATATGGGCAATAACCACGTGGCCGTTTTCCAGCTCAACTTTAAACATGGTGTTTGGCAAGGTATCTAAAATGGTGCCTTGCATTTCAATTACATCTTCTTTCGCCATTCAGCGTACTCGCCTCTGATAGTGTGAAAATTAAAACAGCGCAGATTGTGCCGAAATACGCCAGCCTTGTAAAGCAAGACCGGCTTTTTTAACCAATTGACCGCCATTTTTCTGCTGAAAAGCGCTGTTGTGGCAGAAACTCTGCCTTGTACGCCATTTTAGCACAGTCTGCCACATAATAGCCCAGGTGCAGATAGTCTTTCTGCTGCAGCTGGGCCTGCTCAATAAGCAACAGGATTGCTAATATACCAGGAGAATAGCGCTGATAAGCTGGATGATAGAAGGTATAGACCGCAGACAACACCTTGTCCAGCACATCCACGACGCTGACGGCAATCAAGGTCTGCTGATGAAAAATTTCCAGCACCTCGACATTCGCCCAATTGCACTCGAGTAACGAGTCCAGTTGCTGCTGGCTTGGTGGATACATAGCACCATCGGGATGGCGAGCCTCGATATAGTGTTGATAGAGTGGGTAATAGCTTTTCGCTGTAGGTTTACCAAATCGAAGCTGCAGTTGCTCGCGCTTGGCCTTTCGTAAAATTCGCTGCTGACGTCGGTTTGCTCGAAATGCACTGACATCCAGCCGAACCGACTGACACTCTTGGCATGCGGCGCAGTGGGGGCGATACACATCATTGCCTGAACGGCGAAAATTATGTTGCAACAATTGTTGATAAAGCTTGGCGTCGATTGGGTATGAGGGCAATAAAAATATCACCTGCTCCTGTTGAGCTGGCAGGTAACTGCATGGCGCCGGAGCTGTCAGACCGAACGTCAGCTCAGTCATCTGAAACCTGTAACATCTGATCTCGCCAGCAGGTGCTATCCATTGGTTGAGTAGCCAATTGCTGCAACAGTTGTATGTAGTCGGGTCTCGCCATTGTTTGTACGCCTAGTTGCTGCAGGTAGTCGTTTGGTAACTGGCAATCGATCCAACCAGCCCCATACCTATGCAGTTGTTGCTGCAAAGCGATTAAGGCTAGCCGGGCGGTGCCTGGCTGACGATTAAACATCGACTCGCCACAGAACAGCTGGCCGATACAAAGCCCATAGAGGCCACCAACCAGTTGCTCATCTTGCCAGACTTCGATGCTATGCGCATGCCCCTGCAGATGCAGTTGGTAATAAGCTTGCTGCATCTGAGGTACAATCCAGGTATCACTTTGCTTGGATCTGGGAGCAGCGCAGCCGGCAACTACCTGGCGAAAGGCTTTATTTACGCTGAATTGATAACCCATCCTCCGTTGCTGCTTACGCAAAGAGCGGTTGAACTGCAGTTGTCCTGGTTCAAATAGGGCTCGTACTGAAGGGCTCCACCATAGAATGGGATCACCCTGGCAAAACCACGGGAAAACCCCTTTTTGATAGGCAGCCAGTATACGGGCAGGGGACAAGTCCCCGCCCATTGCCAGCAAGCCATCAGGTTCAGTAAGAGCTTGGCTCAACGCTGGAAAACTGAGCTCTTGACTGAGTTCGGGCAGAAAGATGGGCACCAGTACTTAGCTATTCAGGGCATCCAGGTAGCGTTCTGCATCCAGCGCAGCCATGCAGCCACTGCCCGCAGAAGTAATAGCCTGACGATAGATATGATCCATCACATCGCCAGCGGCAAAGACACCTTGGATGCTGGTCTGAGTGGCATTGCCCTCAGTACCGGATTGTACTTTGAGATAGCCATTGTGCATCTCAAGCTGGCCGGCGAAAATATCGGTGTTGGGTTTGTGACCAATCGCAATAAAGACACCCTGAACATCCAGTTGCTCGGGTGCTTCACCGTTGCTGGACTTTAACCGAACCCCGGTCACGCCCATCTCATCGCCTAAAACTTCGTCCAATTCACGGTGCAGGTGCAAAATAATGTTGCCAGTTTCGACTTTTTTCATCAACCGGTCGATCAGGATTTTCTCCGAACGGAAGCTGTCACGCCGGTGCACCAGATGAACTTCAGAGGCAATGTTGGATAGGTACAGTGCTTCTTCAACGGCGGTATTGCCACCACCAACTACCGCCACTTTTTGGTTGCGGTAGAAAAAGCCATCGCAGGTGGCGCAAGCAGAGACACCGCGACCACTGTATGCTTGCTCGGACTCCAGACCAAGGTATTTGGCAGAGGCTCCGGTACAGATAATCAGTGCATCGCAACTGTAGGTGCCATTATCGCCCTGCAAGGTAAAAGGGCGCTGTTTTAAGTTCACTGTGTGGATATGGTCAAACACAATTTCGGTATCAAAGGTTTCTGCATGCTCTTTCATGCGGTCCATCAGTGCAGGCCCGGTCAAACCATGCGGATCACCCGGCCAGTTTTCAACTTCCGTGGTGGTGGTCAGCTGGCCACCTTGCTGCATACCAGTGATGAGCACCGGTTTGAGGTTAGCGCGGGCTGCGTAGACTGCAGCCGTATAGCCGGCAGGGCCTGAACCCAGGATAAGCAATTGACTGTGTTTGATCTCTGACATCAGAGTACTCCATGGTTGATGTTCATTCGCATATGGGGCTGATTCTACGGAAAGGCAAGCCTGAACGAAAGTGTTCCACGGTAAATTGCCATTTCTTCTGTGTAAACCTATTTTAATGCACGAAGAATGGTGAATGTTTTGACGGCACCTGCGGTTCGATTTAAAGTGAATTACAGGCCTTTTAAATGGATTTGACTTTGAACAAAGCCCTTACCCTATTGTTATTGGTATTTGCTTTTATGATATCCCTTGCTGTTCAAGCGAATATCAATCGTATTGGCATTGATGATGGATTACCTAATACCACCATCTTTGCTGTTGTGCAGGATGAACTTGGTTTTATCTGGTTAGGAACAACTGATTCCGGTTTGCTGCGGTTTGATGGCTATCAATTTATCCAGGTACCTTTGTTAACTGAGCAAGAGGCGCAGCAGGAACCGTTTACCGATGTTGGGGTGTTATTGCTCGATAGTCAGCAACAGCTCTGGGCCGGAACCTGGGGACAGGGGGTAAGCCGGCTGGATCCATCTCGTAGCTCCTTAACTCGCTTTTTAACGGATGGGTATCAGGTTCAATCCTTGTTGGAGGCCGATGATGGTGCTCTGTGGGTCGGTACTACGGCAGGTTTGTTTCGCATCGCATCTGACGATAAGGTCTCTCAGATTGGCAGTACCGATAGTGAGCAGCCACTTTTACACCAGCGCGTCTGGAGCCTAGCGGCAGGCAAGCAAGGCGAAATATGGGTTGGTACCAGCCAAGGGGTGCATCGCTGGCATGCCTCGACTGGGTTGCAAGTTGGACGTTCACTGTTTCCTGAAGCTGCCGCGAGTAGCCGGCAGAATGAGGCCCGAGCCTTGTACTTTGCCCGGGATAAGGTCTGGGTTGGCTCTCGCTCAGGATTACTTGCGTTTGAACCTGATAGTTGGCAACGCCAGGTTTTTCCGGTACCCGGCGAAGGCGATTATGATTTCCCGCCTATTCTCAACACAATTTACCCGATATCATCTGATCTGCTGGTGATTGGTAGCTACGAAGGTTTATTTCAATTCGACTTAATCAATAACAGCTACAAGCTCTTTCGGCAGGAAACCACTTTGCTGCCTAGTTTGAATATTCGCTCGGTGTTGCTGGATCAAAGCGGGGTGCTCTGGCTTGGTACTCGTGATGGCGGCTTGTATCATACCCGCTTTGCTCGCAGCGCTTTTAGCGAATTAACTTTAGCCGATTTGCCTGAGTGGCAACGGCGCTATGAACTGTCCATCAACAGCCTCAATGCAAGCCAGCCTGGTATTCTTTGGTTTGGAACTTCTGAACGTTTGTACCGGATGCAACTTACAAGTGGTGAAATCAGCAGTTATGAGACTTCGGCCAGAGTCAATCGGATTGTAAGCTCACCCCGCGGTCAAATATTTATTGCTACTGAAGCCGGTTTATTTCATTACCTGCCAGAGCAGGATCAGATAGAGCCCTACCAGATACCTTTTACGAATTTTGCCAGCAGTCCCATTATTCGGGATATGGTGGTATTGCCAGATAGCAGCATCTGGTTTGGACTTTGGGGACAGGGGGTCTTGCATTATCATCAAGATAGCGGACGTACACGACATTTTGCCGAGGATTTTCAACGGCAACGAGCTAACGAAGTCGTCCAAACCATGCATGCGATGCCGGATGGGCGTGTCTGGGCTGGTACCCGCTACAATGGCCTTTACTTGTTGGATGCCAATGAAGGCTTTGTTCAACAGCTCAATCTCGCCAATAATAGTTGGCTCCCCTCCAATACCATTCAGTGCCTGAATCAGGATGGCCAAGGCGCCTTGATCATTTGTACCAACCGGGGGACTTTGTTTTGGCAACCGGACATCGACAGTTATAAAGTCCTCTATGCCAGCGATGGGCTAGCCAGTGATCATATGTTGGGGGCTTTGCACTCGGATGATCGCACCTGGTTAGTAAGTGCTCAGGGGTTGAGTCTGATATCTTCGGAGTTCGAAAACATAGTTACTTTCACCCATAAGGATGGTTTATCAGCGACAGAGCTCAATGCTGGGGCTATCGCAGCTGCAGCAGACGGCAGTTTGTATTTGGGAACTTTAAACGGCCTTAGTAAAGCAGAGCCAGAGCAGCTGTGGGTGAATCAACAGCCTCCCGTGCCAATGGTAACGGCTTATCGTATTAATCATGGCGAGTTGATCCCCTTATTTCTTCATCCGAACCAAGCCGCATTGCAACTACAACCTGGCCAGAACAGTCTGGAGCTTAATTTTTCGGCGATGGATTATCACGATGTGAGCCGTAATCAGTATCGTTACCGGCTAAAGGGTTTTGATGAGCGCTGGATTTATGCTGCTGAGCGCCCCAATGCCTTTTATTCAAACCTGCCACCCGGGCGTTATCAATTTCAGTTAATGGCGAGCAATAATCATGGCTTGATGTCTGATGAAAAGGATGTATTACAACTTGAAATCCTGCCTTATTGGTGGCAGCAAACTGGCTATCAGTTGTTATTGATTGTGTTGCTGCTGCTGTTTGCTTTGGCGGCCCATTGGTATCGACTTCAGCATATCCGCCAAGTCAACCGTTTGTTAAAGCAATCGATTGAAGAGAAAGGCGAAGCTCAGGTGTTGCTGGAAAGCAAAGTGGCTGAACGTACCAAAGCATTGGAGCAAAGCTCTGCTGCACTGTCACTGCGAACAAAGCAACTTGAAAAGAGTATGCAGCAGTTGTCGCAAAGTAATCAGCGGTTAAAGCAACTCAATCAGATTAAGGATGAGTTTATTTCTACCGTCAGTCATGAGCTTCGAACACCCTTAACCTCAATTCGAGGAGCTTTATCCCTGATTGATAATAAAATAGTGTCACCCGCTCAATCCAGTTATCAAGAGTTGATCACTGCTGCTTTACGAAATAGCGAACGCTTGTCTGAGCTTATTAATGATCTGCTGGATGTGCAGAAGTTTGCTGCCGGGAAAATGAGTTTAAAGTCTGAAAACATTCAGCTGCAAGATCTGATAGTGGACGCCATATCGGGTATAGCTGAGTACGCTCGTCGCTTTGATGTCGCTATTGGTTTTAACACAGAAGGGGATGTTCCACTTGTGGTTGGAGACAAGATGCGACTACGTCAGGTACTGGATAACCTATTGTCCAATGCAATCAAGTTTTCACCGCCAGGAAGTGAGGTCAGTGTAGGTCTGATAGGTCATGGCAATATGTTGCAAGTGACTGTTGCCGATCATGGCTGCGGTATTGCGGAGAGCTTTAAAGCCAGGGTGTTTGAAAAATTTGCCCAAGCCGATGCTTCTGATAGCAAACAAGTACAGGGCACTGGGTTGGGTTTGGTCATTTGTAAAAACATCATTGAAGCTCATGGTGGCGAGATCGGTTTTGAAGCGAATCAGCCGCAGGGTACCTGCTTTTGGTTTCGGTTGTTAGTTGCTCCTACAACAAACAAAAATTAACAAATAAGCACGGTATCAGGTACGATGTAATAATTTTATCATGAATTTATGGGTTTTTGTGTGTTTTTTTTGTGCAGTTGTCCGCGTTACACTCTTTGTGAAAGGACAATAAAACATGGAGGTGTCATTAGAATAACATTGGAACAAAAAAAATGAACAACACAAAAGCAACCAAGTTAGCACTGGCTATTGCCAGTACCTTCACCTTATCCAGTATCGCTGGTACCGTAATCGCAGATGATCGCATTGGTCTTAGTTCTGCTAGTCAGGGAGCTTCTCATACACTGAGACCTGATAACCGACAGTCTGAGCGTTACATCATCAAGTTTCAAGCACCGGAGTTATTAGCAGCCGCTGGTATTAAGCCTGCTGCGGATTTTGAGCGTCTATCCGATGCAGAAGCGTTTTCAGTTCATGCGGCAGAATATGTATTGGCGCAGTATCGGGTAAACGCCATTATGCACCTGGACATCGTGCAGGCCAGTGTGGCTGAATTAAGTCGTCAACAATACTATGAGCTTGCAAAACATCCAGCGGTTGAATACATCGAACTGGACCACAAGCGTTATATTGCTGATGTCATCACACCCATGGCTCAGACCACGCCTTACGGCATCACAATGGTTCAAGCCAATCAGGTGAGTGATGCCAACGCGACCAATATGAAGGTCTGTGTAATTGATACTGGGTATCAGCTTGGGCATCCGGACTTGCCATCTGCCGGGGTAACAGGTTCAACTTTCTCTGGTCATGGCGCTTGGTCTACAGACGGTAATGGACACGGCACTCATGTTGCCGGAACCATTGTCGCTTTGAACAACAACATCGGTGTGGTGGGGGTTTTGCCATCCGGATTGGTGGGGTTGCACAACGTAAAAATATTCAATAATTCAGGAAACTGGACCAATGCTTCAAACCTGATCCAGGCGATACAGTCGTGTCAGAACGCAGGTGCCAAGGTGGTCAACATGAGTTTGGGTGGTGGCAGCTCCAATACCACCGAGCGCAATGCGATGAATAGTTTCAATAACAGCGGTATGTTGTTGGTTGCTGCAGCAGGGAATGCTGGTAATACCAGCTTTTCTTATCCAGCGTCGTACGATGCTGTGGTATCGGTTGCTGCGGTTGATTCCAATAAAAACCTGGCCAGCTTTTCACAGCGAAATTCTCAGGTCGAAATTTCTGGCCCTGGTGTGAATGTAGCCTCTACCTGGATAAACAGTGGCTATCGCAGTATCAGTGGTACCTCGATGGCCTCGCCTCATGTAGCAGGTGTTGCCGCCCTGGTGTGGAGCAATCATCCGCAATGCACCAATACCCAGATTCGAAACGTACTCAATCTGACCGCAGAGCGTCGAGGAACGTCAGGCCGAAACACTTCTTATGGCTGGGGTATTGTACGCGCTAAAGCCGCGCATGACTGGATCACTAACAATGGTTGTGACGGCAGTGGTGGTGGAGGTAACCCAGGTGGCGGCCAAACTTTCCATAATTTATCAGGCTCTACCGGACAGTGGTTACGTGGCAGCTATAACATCCCTTCTGGCGTCAGTCAGCTTACTTTCCGGATTACTGGTGGCACGGGAGATGCCGACTTGTACATACGTTATGGTAATGCGCCGACTGAGCAAGTATGGGATTGCCGGCCATATCGGAATGGTAATGAAGAAGTTTGTACCTTTAATAATCCGCAAGCAGGGACCTGGCATGTGGGGATCCGCGGTTATACGGCATTCTCTGGTTTAACCTTCAGCTATCAGTATTAAACGCACTGAGATCAGTAAAGAAGCTTGCCGTTATAACGGCAAGCTTCTTTGTTAAAAAGGGTGCTGTGTAAATTAGCGTGCACCACGTGGCATGCGTTTCCCATCGCCGATTTGCTCAGCCCAGCTGGCAGCAGCGGCTTGCTGCGCTAATGGGCGTGACTTGCCAACTTTAGTGGCCGCTACTTTTTTCTTTGCAGCCGGTTTTGCTGTTGGCTTTGCAGCTGATTTCTCTGCTGGCTTAGCGGCCGCTTTTGCAGGTTTGGTTGGTGCTTTTGAGGCGCCATAACTTTGAGCTAACTCAGATAGCTCTGCTAAGCGAATATTTTTACCGCCATCCACGCTAAACCAGCCAGGTTTTTGCTCCAGCTGCGGCTCTTTACCAAAAGCAGCTTTGTATGCAGCAGTGAACTCAGCGATGACTTGGTCTTTGTCCAGTTTGCTCATTGATTGTTCCTGTTGTAGTTAGAATCGGGTGCTGATTAGTTATACAACATTCACTGCTTTCTGACAAATTTGTGTCTATGTTGAGATCTGTCTGGCTGTTAGAATGACTCTTGCAGAGTAGGAGAAAACTATGACCACCATTCATCGTCAGCTTATGCTGTCACTGCTTACCAACAAACTTAACCCTGAGCTGGTATCAGACTACTGTCCGAATGGTTTACAGGTTGAAGGCAAAGCTGAAATCGCTAAAGTTGTAACGGGAGTTACCGCTTCTCAGGCCTTGATTGATGCTGCCATTGCCTCAAAAGCGGATGCCATTCTGGTGCATCATGGCTACTTTTGGAAAGGTGAGGCAGCCAGCATCACCGGCATGAAAAAGAAGCGCCTGCAAACATTACTGCAGCATGATATCAACTTGTTTGCTTACCACCTGCCTTTGGATGTGCACGTGGAACTTGGTAACAATGCACAACTGGGGCAGCTGCTTGAATTAACGGATGTGCAGCCATTGGTTGGGGTTCAACCAACTGGTGTTGTGATGCATGGTCTTTACCCACAGGCAAAAACGCTGTCTCAGGTGGCTGCTTTGTTGGAGCAAAAATTAGGTCGTTCAGTACTAAGTCATAGTGCCGGTCAGCAAGAGGTGCAGCAGTTAGCCTGGTGTACTGGTGGTGGTCAGGGCTACATAGATGCCGCTGCGCACGCTGGAGCCGATCTCTTTATTTCCGGCGAAGTATCGGAGCAAACCATCCACAGTTCTCGCGAGCAAGGCATTCATTTTATTGCGGCCGGTCATCATGCTACTGAGCGCTACGGCGTCAAGGCGCTAGGTGAATGGCTGGCTGCTGAAACCGGTATTGCCGTAGAGTTTATTGATATACCGAACCCAGCTTAGTGCTTTGAACAGTCAGGGGTTTTCCGGATCCCACCACAGCTTCAAGCGCTGTTGCCAAAGCCCCAGGTATTCGTAATGTGCCAGCGTGAGTGTGCGAATGCCCTGTGGCGAGGGTAGGTAGCCGGCTATGCCGTGCTCAGCTGCCGGACGCCTTACCTGGTAATGAGCAGGTGCAGCTGTCACATTTGCACCGTAGTAGTCAAACCAACGCTTGGCGCGTGGCATGTGGATAGCCGAAGTAACCAGTACATTGCGTTGATCAACGATCAAAGGCGCTGCTGTAGCTGCTTCTTGCTGCGTATTGGTAGGTTCAGTAAGGCGGAGAATTTTGTGTTCATGTACGCCCAAAGCTATGGCGAAATCCGCTGCTAGCTGGGTATGGTTGCCTGATAACCCGGTTAAGTGTCCACTTACAATCAACCTGGCCTCAGGATGCTGATGCCAGAGAATGATGGCTTCAGTTAGTCTGGCTAATGAGCACTCGGCCAGTCGGCTACTTAAGGGTAAATACGTATAATCACTGTGATAGCAGCCAAGGACAATGATATTATCCACACCAGCGGTAGACTGATATGTCGGGTAGCGAAGCTCCAGTTTGGCCGCTAAGCGCTCGGTGACTGCACTGCTGCTGCCAAGCCAAAGTGCTACGATTGCAGGGAACAACAACCATAGGCCTGCTTTCTTTTTGACAATGCAAAGCGCAGCTGCGAGCAACAACCAGAGCAGCAACAATGGCAAAGGCATCAATAACGATTTAAGTAGAGGATCCATTGGGTCATCCATGAGCAAAATAAACGATCGTAATTTTGACAGCATAGCGCAGAAATTCCAACGCAACATTTATCAGACCACAAAAGGTCAGCTGCGCCAGCAGGTGTTGTTGCGTGATCTGCTTGAGTTGCCCGAGTTTCAAAAGCCGCAGCACATTTTGGACGTAGGAGCCGGCCAGGGGCAGCTTGCACTGGAACTTGCCAAGCTCGGTCACTCTATATCTTTAACGGATATATCGGCTGCCATGTTGCAGTTGGCTGTCCAGCAAGCCGAAGCACTTGGGCTTAGCCATCAGATCCATTGTCAGCAAAGCAGTTTGCAGCAATTAAGTCATCAGGGTGAGAAGTATTCTATTGTGTTGTGCCATGCCATGCTGGAGTGGCTGGCTGAGCCGAAAGCTGCTATTGGGCAGTTAAAAGCGTTAGTACGACAAGGGGGACTGCTGTCGCTGATGTTTTACAACCTGGATGCCAAGCGCTTTGGTAACATGATTTATGGCAACTTTGACTACGTGACCGATGGTTTAAGTAAGCGTAAAACGGTATCACTCAGCCCACAGTATCCGCTGGTACCTGCTGAGGTACTCAGTTGGTGTGACATTGCAGGTTTTCAGGTGCTCAGTAAGACAGGTGTGCGTTGTTTTCATGACTATTTGCGCCAACCGGCCATGCAACAAAGCCATTTCTCAGAGCTACTGGAGATGGAACTTAAGTACAATCGGCAAGAGCCTTATGCGTCCTTGGGCAAATACATTCATTTGTTGCTAAGAGCCGGGTAAGGGGATTCAATCAAATTCAAAGCGGTACAGCACATCCACCGATTGTTCCAGCCCTGTCACGGTTTCCAGGTAGAGATTACGCATCAAGCGATAACGTAAAGTAAACTCACCGAAAGGCTCGAAAATGCCAACACCGTACTTTACTTGTAAATTGCGGGTCAGATAGCCACTGACAGTGACCTGGGATTGATCGCCGCTTCCTGCCGTATCCAGTGTTAAGTCTTGTACGCCAAAGGCTTCACCAATATTACCAACCAGCTTTGAGCTGGATGCCAAGCCAAGGCCAATCAGGCTTGTTGTCACCGGGTTGGCCCCACTACCGGATTCACTGTCCAAATTTCGGCCAAGCAGTAGGTAGGAGGTAGCGTTAGCTTGAGCCATGGCCGGTTCAGAGAAAATCTGGAAGGTTGGCTCATCGGCTGGACCGCTCACACGGATCCCGGCAATGACATCATCTTCGATATTGTCCGGGTTGCGGATGGCCTCAAGATTTAAAAACGGTTGATCGGCCGGACCATTAAACAGCAATTGACCTCGGCGGATCAATAAATCTTGACCATAAGAGCGGAAGGTACCATCTACCAGATTTAACTCACCATAAAGGCGAGGTTGTTCACTGTCCTGTCGAACTTGCAAACTGCCAGCTATGTGGCTGCGCAGGCCAAAGGCTGCAAAACGGACCTGGTCGCCAAGGCGCACCCTGATATCGGTATGAATGGCTATAGGTCGGCTATCACTGGCTTCTGTCAGTGGCACAAAGTTTTCATCGGTAAGTACTTCATCGCGGCTGGTGCTGACTGCGGCATCAGGTAGGCTGTCAATCACCATGCGCGCCCACGGAATATCAATAGTGCCACTGATCAGCGCGCGTTCGGGGTTTACAGTTAACATCAGATCCGGCTGGACCTGCATCCGGCCAAGAGGGATCTGAACAGATAACGCATCTCCCTGAATTTTCAGCCCCGCTTGCCAGGCTGCAAGATCAGCCCATTGGCTATCACCCTGCAACCTGACTTGCCCCTGAGGGGTCTGGACAAAACCCTGCAATACAGCACTGTCATTTTTAAAGTCAATCGACAGTTCACCTTGCTCGATATCAATAGGGGACATCTGGCCTCGCACTGAGACATCCTGAATGGTTAGATGGCCTGTGACATCCGGCTGCTGCAGGGGGCCTTCAATCCGGATCCGGCTATTCAGTATGGCGCTGAGCTGGCTGTACTCATCCAGCAAAGGTTGTAAAAACTCGAAACTAAACTGATCGATCTGGATATCAGCTGCCAGCTGCCTGTCATCACTGGCCAATTCACGCAACGCCAGTTGGCCCTGCATGCGGCCCTGTTCAGTAACTTCCAGTTGCCAGCTCATGGAAAACTGATCCTGCTGCAGGCTAGCTTGCACCTGCAGATCGCGCCAGGGTAATTCCAGAGGATGGTCGTAGTGGTAGCTGAACTGTCCTTGCTCGATACTAAGCGCGAGGGATGCCTCTAAAGGAGAGTTAGCGTGCCAGCTGAGCTGGCTGTTTGCCTGCAGACGGCCTTCCAAGTCGGTAAAGGTGGGCAGCCAGGGCTCTAACCAACTCAGTTCGAAGTCCTGCATCGCGAGTTTTAGCTCTGCTTGTTGCTGGCTGAGTACACTTTCCTCATGCAAACAAAGGCTTGCACTTTCCCGCTGCCAGCAATGAGCCGATAGTATTAGCTGTTGTTGATCGACTAGGAGTTGCATCTGCAGCGGTTGTTGCAGCTGCCAGCGCCCCAGGTCACTGCTTAGCCAACTATTGTGCCATTGAGCAGACCAGCGCTGTTCGGCTCGATCAAACTGACCGTTAAGATTGAGTTCAGCACTTAGTGCTGTCCCAATAACAGCCAACTGCAGATGATGTTCATGTTCAGTGCCTGACAGCTCGAGCTCAATCTCATCGAGCTGATGGTCTTGCAGCTGAAGTTGTTCAAGTGTCATCTTCAGCCGCGTTTGCATTGGCTGACGGCTATCCAACTCACCGCTAAGTGCCGCATGTTGGATAGACACTAAATCTAGCCAGCCCAGCTCGCTGCCCGAAAGCTCTAGCTGTATGGCTGGGGTGTCTCTTGAACCAGTTAGTACCACTTTTCCAGCAAGTTCGCCTTGGGCATTCGCAACCGAGTCGGAAAAATCAACGATAAATACCTCGGCAGCCATCTGCCACTGATCAGTAAGTGTGCCCTGTAGTTCAAGTCGGTTTTGACCATGGTGCAAGCGAAGGGGCAGAACACTCAACTGAATAGCACCAGAGCCATCTTCATCTTGCAAAGACAGTTGTCCATCGAGGCGAAGTGGAAATTCCCTTAACCAGCCAGATAGTTGTACCTCAGGAAGGTGCAATTGCCAACCTTGCTCTGGTGTCAGTACACCATTTAGTTGACTGCTGCCAAAAATAAGTCCCGGATAATCTGGCCAATACAACCCTGGATCCAACTGTTCAAACTGCCAGCTGCTGCGCCAGGCTAACTGCTCTTTGAGATCCAGCTGACCAGAGGCATGGATCTGCCCACCTAAGGTGCCCAGTATTAGTTGCTCCACCAGAAGTTGTTGGCTGTTGAGTTTCGCATTCAGTTGAATGCTGGTAGCCGGAATTAACTCACCGCGAACATGGCTTTTCAGATGGGCATTTAGCTGCTGCAGGTTGCCTTCTGCCACCAACTTGGTGTCGGTGAGCTGATACTCTGGTTCGGTATCAAGCGGCCATTGCAAGGCGTCACTTTGCAGCTGCAGTTTAAAAGGGAGCTTATCGGTAAGTAAATCCAGTTCGGCATTGACCTGAGACTGCATGATGCCATCTACCGACAATTGCAGCATAAGGGCAGATAGATCCCCTGTGATGGCGGCAGTTACCTGGGTTTTTCCAGTTAACAAACTGGGATGAGACAGCTGCAGACTGGCCATGATTGGATAGTTTTGCTGAGGCGAAAGTTCAAGCTGAGCTTGAAGCTCCACTTGATCCTGGCGTGCACTGAAATCAATCAGCTGCAGTTTACGACGTTCCAGCAGCAAACCGAATTGAACGTGATCAAGCAGCAACTCATGATTCAGGCTAAGCTGATGCAGCTGAAACTCAATCATATCGACCTGCAGTGGAAACAACAGCTCAGGCAGATGCAGGCCTTGCCAGCTAAACAGCTCTGTACTGTCTGGCTGCTCCAACAAAGGTTCTGAGACGGCTTCCTCAGTGTTGCTAACAATGGCTAACTGATGCGCAGCCGTTGGTTGCAGTACAAGTCGATTGCCCCACAGCTCAAAGCTGCTATCAAACTGGTGCAGCGTCACCGTTAAGTCGGTTGTTTGAAACGCCAACTGATTGAGTTGAAGCTGGCGAATGTTGATTGGGAATGGAACCCAAATCTGTGGCAACGCAAGCTCAGTATTTTCAGCATCGTCAGTGGCAGGTTCTGGTTGTAGTTGAATATCTACGTGATCCAGTTGCAGCTTATTTATACACAAACTAAAGCCGAGCAGGCAGGGGAGGTGGTTGTCTACCTCAAGCCGATCTATCTTAAGTTGGATACCCTCTTGAGCAAAATGCAGTTGGTGCAACGTAAAGCCATTTAGCAGGTTGCCTTCTGCCTTACCTATGCTTAGTTCGGGCACCATGCGTTCGATTACCCAGAGGTTAAAACGTAGCCCTGGCTGGCTAAAGGCAAGCACGACCGTAAGCAGCACAAACAGCAGCACGCTATACCAAAAGCCTTTGTTCAGTTTGAGTAGCCACTTCATAACTCTGGCCCCAATGAAAAGTGCAACTGAAACTGGCGTGATTTGCCGGTGCCATGATCGAGGCCCCAGGCAAAGTCCAGTCGCACAGGCCCAATCGGAGAGGCCCAACGAATGCCAAGACCAACGCCACGTTTCCAGTCCGGATCTTTACTCCAGGCACTGCCATAATCGGCAAAAGTTGCCAGCCACCAGTTGCCGGTCACACGGTATTGATACTCGGCACTGCTGGTCAACATATAACGGCCACCCAATAAGCGATCTTCATCATCTCGAGGAGCTACCCGCTCATAGCCATAACCTCGAATGCTGCCATCGCCGCCGGCAAAAAAACGCAGACTAGGTGGGAGCGCTGTGGCTTCCTCCAGCAAAATTGCACCGGCATCAAGTCGGGTCACTATTCGGTGGTCACTACCAAAACTAGTAATGTAGTTGGCTCTGCTACGAAAGCGAATAAAACGACTGTCTGAGCCCCAGGCCCTGTCAGAGGTTTCCAATGAAAAGAGCAAGCGATCACCTCGGGTAGGCATCATACCGCCTTGACTACGGCTACGAGTGAAGCTGATCCCGGGCATCAGCAGGTTACTCCTGTCTTCTTGTTCCGCCTGCGTAAACTCGGAGTAAAGCCAGCGCATGGAAACAGTACGATACCACTTATTGCTGAGTAACCAGTGCCGCTCTGCTGCAATGGTATAATCCTGGCCTTTGCCGTCCTGGTTGTCGAAATTCTTCACACCAAACTGAAACTGATAAAAATCCTGTGCCACGTTGCGAAGTGGCAAGCGATAAGATGACTCCAGGCTCTGCTCAATTTCGGATAAAGCCAGGCGATTATTCAGGCTATGCCCTCGATCATTCAACCAAGGCCTGTTCCAGTTGGCTTTTAAGCGTGCTCCTTGAACATCGGCATAACCGACACCAAGCTCCATGCTGTTGCGTGCTCTGGGTTCCAGCTTTACATGCAATGGTACAGTGCCTTCACTGTCTTCCAGTGACTCGCCATCAGGTTCGATCAAAATAGAGCCAAACCAGTTGGTATTGGCGATGGCTTGATTAAACTCACCCAACTGACTGGCCAGGTAAGGATCACCACTTTGGAATGGGATCAGGGAGAAAAGTCGGGGCTCCTGGATTTGTGAGCCAGTAAAACGCACATCGCCAAAACGGTAACGCTGCCCACTGTCAAAGTGCAATGTTAATCTGGCTTCTTGTCGTGCTTCGGATATGGCTAGTATATTCTTGCTGAAATCCGCTTTGAAATAGCCTTTTCGTAGCGCAAGATTACCCATACTACTTTTGAGTTGTTCGTAGCGGCCATGATGTACTGCATCGCCAACCTTTGGTGCAAGCCGATCTTTCAGAGCGATGAAGTCTGCATCGGTTGCGGCTTCGCCTTGAATCTGAATATCAACTTGTTGGTAGCGGGTGACGGGCCCCTGTTCTATCGTCATGACCAGGGTGGTGCCACGGGCTGGTCGTTCAATGCTAAATTCGATGTTGGGGTGATAGTAGCCCAAAGCCCTTAATGCTACTCTTGCTTCTTGCTCAAGCCGGGCCTGAAAACGCAGTGATGTTGAGACCTCACCATTGGCGAAATTGGCCAGATACAGTTCTACATTGTCTCTGGCAGAGCCTGATACCCCCTGAATTTGCAGGCGGGTTTGGCCTTCAGCCAAAGTGACAAAGGAAGTCGTCAGTAATAAAAGCGCAACCAGTACAGCGCGGACAAAAAAAATCACTTTGGCATTGCATCCTGTTGCCGAATTAAATAGGTTCTGAGCCTAACTCAGTGCTTAACATCATGAATGAGACAGTATCGCATGAAAAGAACGTTTACTGTAGCCATACCAAGTTGAATTCAGCCTGAATTAAGGCAGTTGCATCAAAAATAGCAGACGGCCAGATAGCTATTGATTTTCAGTCGTGAACTGGTTAGAGTAGCGCCGTCCATCGAATTCGATAGACCAGAAGAGGCGCGTTGCTTAGGTAGCCTGTGTTAGATGTCTGTACATCGTAGCACAGAGGAGGGGAGCATCGCCGAGGAGCGTACGTTACAGAGCGTATAGCTTCGGTCGCCAGGGCTGAATCCCTGGGACTGTCACCTGAACCCTGGTGGAGAGCTTCTGGCCTTTGTTTACTGCTTAACAGCATGCCTGCTTTTGCTGCCTGCCTGTTTCCGGTTTTATCAAATGCCGTGCTCTGCTTATTGTTGCTGCATAAGGAGAGATCCATGTCTGAACTCATCGTTGCTAAATTTGGTGGCACCAGTGTCGCCGATTTCCAGGCCATGTCCCGCTGTGCCGATATTGTGTTGGCCGACGACCGCATTCGTGTCGTAGTGGTCAGCGCCAGTGCTGGTGTTACCAATCAGTTGGTGGCCATTAGCCAGCATACCGAACTTACCGAACGCTTTACGGCATACACCGAAATTGAACGCATTACCATGGCAGTGCTGCAGGCGCTTAGCCACCCGGAAGCGGTAGCTGCGCACATTGATGTGTTGTTGTCTGAGCTGCGTATATTGATCGAACAGGCGGGTGCTGTGTTCAGTGTCCAACAAAAAGATGAGATCCTTTCTTTTGGTGAGCGCCTTAGTTCAGTGCTGTTTACCCAGGTACTGGCTGAGCGGGATGCGGCTGTCGCCTGCTTTGACAGCCGTCTGGTGCTTCGTACCGACAGTCACTTTGGTAAAGCTGAGCCTCAAGTCGATGCTATCCGTGCTTTGTGTCAGCAACAAATCAAACCCCTGCTTGGCAGCGAGCGTTTGGTGATGCAAGGCTTTATCGGTGCTGATGCGCAGGGACAGACGACTACTTTAGGCCGTGGTGGCTCAGATTACAGTGCCGCCTTGCTGGGTGAGGCGTTGGATGCCAGTGTGGTACAAATCTGGACCGATGTGGTTGGCATCTTTACCACCGATCCCCGTTTAACTGAACAGGCACGTTGTATTCGCGAAATCAGCTTCGATGAAGCCGCCGAAATGGCTACCTTTGGTGCCAAAGTATTGCATCCAGCGACCTTGTTGCCAGCCGTGCGACAAAATATCCGGGTCTTTGTTGGTTCCAGCCGGGAGCCTGAGGCTGGCGGCACCTGGATTGCCCGTGAGGTCACCGAGCGCCCGGCCTATCGAGCCATTGCCCTGCGTAAATCCCAGACCTTGATTACGGTGAAAAGCCCAGCCATGTTGCATGCTGCTGGTTTTTTGACCCGAGTGTTCGATGTGTTGAGTCGTCATCATATCTCAGTAGATTTGGTTACAACGTCAGAAATCAGTGTAGCACTCACTCTGGATGAAGCCCCCGGTAGTGCTTTTGATAGTCTGACAGAAACGGCGATAGGGGAGTTGCGCCTGCTCGGTGAAGTGAAAGTGGAACATGGTTTAAGTTTGGTGGCCGTCATTGGCAATCACTTGCACAGTAGTCGTGGTATTACCGGTGAGCTGTTCCAGGCGTTGGAAGGTGTGAATATGCGCATGATTTGCCATGGCGCTTCCAAGCACAACTTGTGTTTCTTGGTACAGGACGCCGATGCGACTCCTGTGGTTAAACAGCTGCACCAGAGCTTGTTTACAGCCTGATCATGGCGCTGCCTTCGTCGCAGACAGAGAAATAAAGCTACTTATGCTACCTTGATGTAGAAAGACAACTACAGAAGGAGTATGCATGATGGCTGAGCCTGGAGTCCAGTATTCCATCGCGGTAATTGGTAGCGGTATGGCCGGGCTTGTTGCGGCTTATCGTGCGCGTTGCGCTGGGCATCAAGTCACACTCTTTGAAGCCCTGAACAGCCATGGCATGGATGCTCATGCTCTCAGGGTAGACGGTGGCCTGGTGGATGTGCCACTGCGGGTGATGAGCCCAGCCAGTTGGCCTAAGGTGTTGCAACTTGCCAAAGAGCTTGGTGTTACTACTTTCGGTGTTCGTACTTTTACGTCCTGTAGCTGGCGCAACCGAGCAACCTGGTTCAAAAGCGGCGAGCTGCCGCTTTTAGGCTGGCCTTTTGTTGGTGGCTGGCGTTATCTCAATGGTCGCGCCCTGCGTCTGGGGCTTGGGATCTGGCAACTGCGCCGCTTAACCGACAAGCTTGAACGACATCAAAGCGATCTTACCCTTGGCGACGTATTGCAGCAGCATCGCATTGATCTGCTATTTTGGCGTGGGCTGGTACTGCCCATTCTAACCACCATCTGCACCTGCAAGGAACAATATCTGCTGAACTGGCCGGCAAGGCAGTTGCTTACGCTGCTTCACAGCATTCTGCACCACGGTGGTCTTTGTCGCCTTGAAGGAGGTACCACTGCGCTGGTGAATGCCTTGAGCAAGAACTTGCAGCTGCATAGTGGCAGCCCTGTCGTGCAGTTGCAGCAGGACGATGTGGGAGTAAAGGTTTTCAACGAACGGGGTGACGGAGGCTTGTACGATCGGGTCATTGTTGCGACCCAAGCCAATCACCTGAGTTTTTTGGATGAACAGCAGTTTGCTGAGGAGCGGGCGCTGCTGCAAACCATTAGCTTTGACTCAGGGGAGCTTTGGGTTCATCAGGACCCTCGCTTTATGCCGCTGGACAAACGTGACTGGACGGCTCTGAACTTTCAGATGGACCAGGCGCTGGAACAAGCCATGTTTACCGTTTGGGTCAATCCGTTGCAACCTGATCTCAACGACAAAGCAGCTGTGTTTCAGACCTGGAACCCATTGTTCGAACCTTTACCGGACACCGTGCTGGCCCGGATACCACTGCAACGTGCCGTGGTTGGCGCCGCGAATGCTCGTGTGCATCAGGCGCTGGCAGAATGGCACCGCCAGCCTGGTCGCAAAGTCTTCTTTTGTGGCTCCTGGGCCTATGAAGGGGTACCGCTGCTTGAATCGGCTGTGCGTTCCGCCAATGCCGTGGTCGAAGCTATTGCCGCCAAGCATTTAGATTGAAAGCTCCAGCCGTTTATTGGCATACAGGCTTAGCTTTAGTGCTATAGTCTCGCCATAACTTACCGGGCAAGGCCTCTTATGAAGTTGGATAAAGCAAAAAAACGCATCGCAAAACAAGTCAAGAAAGGTTTTGATGGTTATCCTCACATTACCTTAGCGTATTTTGGTTCTTCGGTAGAGGGCTGCAAGACGCCGGATTGCGTTACTGAAGTGGTGGTAAGCTTTGTTGCCGAAGCTGGCGCAGCAGCACAGGAGCAGCGCTTTGCCAGCAGTGTTGATGTGCGGGAGGATGAAGCGATTCAATCTGTATTGGTAAAGATTATCGAGCGAGCAAAGGCCCGAACGGTCACTGAAATAGCTGGTGTAGCTACTCGAAAACCGTAAGGACACGTCTTGGCTCGCCGGTGGCGCTTATTTAATCTCTACCCGTTGTGAACGCATCACCACTTCGTCGTTGAGCTCAATACCGATGCCAGGTGTTTCTGACACCTGGAAAAAGCCGTTGACCGGTTGAGGATCTTGCAGGCAGAGCTCGCGGTTCCAGCGTTTCAAAGCGTAGGTATGGTGCTCGTGGATCAGAAAGTTCGGGATGGCCGTTTCCAGGTGCAGAGCGGCCGCAGTAGCTACCGGACCACCACAGACGTGAGCCTGAATGCGGATATCGAAGATATCGGCGTAATCACACACCTTTTTGGTTTCAGTAAAGCCGCCGCAAAGGCCGATATCCGGTTGCAGTACATCGATGCTTTGATCTTCAAAGTAGGGACGCACGCCCCAGCGATTGTACAGTCGCTCGCCACCTGCAATAGGTACTTTCACCTTGCGGGCGACCTTGTCATGCAATGAGTGGTTTAAGTAGTTCACCGGCTCTTCGTAGTACATGCAATCGAACTCTTCGGCGATTTCTCCAATCTGAATGGCGCTGGTAGCGCCAGGCAAGCTGTGGCACTCGAAAATAATGTCCACTTCATCGCCAACCGCTTCCCGAATGGCCCGCATTCTGGCGCGATAGAGTTTCATCTCGGTGCGGGAAATAATGTTGGTGCGATCGTAATAGGTGTTGCCATCTTTATCGTACTGAATTGGATCGACTTTGACCGCATCGTATCCTTCGGCGATGGCTTTTAACGCGGCTTCAGCATACTGTTCTGGGTGAACCAGGGCTTTGAATTCCGGGCCCCAGTCAAATTGCAGCTGTGATGCGTAGGTACGCAGTTTGTCGTTCACCTTGCCGCCAAGCAACTGATAGACCGGTACACCCAGAGCTTTGCCTTTAATGTCCCAAAGCGCAGTGTCAATGGCCGACATCGCCGCATACACCACCGGGCCACCACCCAGCCCCCAGAAGCTTTCCCGCAGCATCCGCGACCAGAGTTTTTCGGTTTGGAACGGGTCATGACCTAGTAAAAAGGCTTCGGCCATTTCCTTGATCATGGCGGCTGCCGCACTGTGACCTAAATCGTAGGCCAGGCCGGCTTCGCCGACGCCATGAATGCCTTCGTCGGTGTGGATGCGCACAAAAACCGGGGTCCAGGCCGGACGCTCAGGGCAGTGGATATCGAACACTTCAACGCGGATAACTTTCATAGCGCTTCCTTTTCAGAGCAGAAACCAAATTAACGGGCAAAGCCTGGATCGAGTCGCCAAGCTTTACGTAGCATCGCGGGCCAGGCCTTCTGGCCGCCTGTACTGCCACTATGCACCAGCTTGGCTTGTTGGTAAATACCATCTTGAATGGCTTGTGGTACTTCGATTGTTTTTTCACCACAGCTTTGCAGCAACACCTGAATTTCACAGGCGCGTTGCAAGTCGTACATCCGCATAAAGGCATCGCCCACAGTCGGTCCCACCGTTAAACCACCATGATTGACCAGCAGCAAATGATTGTTCTGTCCTAAATCTGCTTGCAACCTGGCTTTTTCCTCGGCATTCACCGCCAAGCCCTCGTACTGATGGTATGAGAGCGATGGCAGGGAAAACATCGAGTACTGACTAAGCGGACGCAGGCCACCTTCAAGGCTAGCGACGGCAATGGTAGCAGGCGTATGCAGGTGGATCACGCAGTGGGCATCTGCCCGTACTTCATGGATGGCACTGTGAATGGTAAAACCTGCCGGATTGATCTGAAAAGGTGTGTCATCCAGAATAGTACCCTGCAAATCAACCTTCACCAGATTGGATGCAGTGACCTCTTCAAAAGTCAGACCAAAGGCATTGACCAGATAGTGATCAGTACCAGGCAAGCGTGCCGATAAATGGGTGTAGATGAGATCGTCCCAGCCAAAATGGGCGACTAAACGGTAACAGGCGGCTAAATCCAGCCGCAATTGCCATTCTTCATCTGAAACTTTGCCCTGCAAACTGAACTGAGGTAGAGGTGGAATCATCAAAGGCTCCTTAAATTTGGGCACTGAAGTCGCCGGTTAAACCGAGTTCATGCATTAGGCTCTCCACCGCCTGCTTGACCTCAGGCACCGACTGATCCTGCATAAATTGCATGGTCATGCTGGCTTCCATCCACTGGCCATCATCTTTTGCAATGGTTTTTGAACGTAAGGCGGCAATGGAGACCTGATGCTGTGCCAGCAAAGCCGTGATGGCACGAAGGGTGCCTACTTTATCCGGCCCCTGATAGCTCAGCACGTAATGGCTGGCCACTGGTGGTAGCTCGTGCGCAGGAGTGCGTTTCATCATGGTCAGCAAATCCAGTTCAAGTCCAAGGCTTGGCAACAAGTGTTCTACTCTGCTTATGGCCGTTGGTTCGCCAGCTAATAACATAATAAAGGTAAGTTCATGGCCAAATATTGCCATGCGGCTATCAAGAATATTGCAGTGACAGTCCGTTACCAGCCGTGCTAACTGGCTAACCAGGCCGGTTCGATCGGTGCCTATAGCGGTAACCACCAGATGTTGCGTCATGACAAATCCTGTACAGAGAAATTGCTTCGCATTGTAGCATATTGCTCTGGAGTGTCATGCAGCCAAAGCATGACAGGGACTTGTTTTAATAGCGAACCTTGTGTTTAGTGGGCGCAGTCTTTAACATAGGCGCCCGGAAAGAATTTGGGATTGTTAGCGCATGTTGAAAGGCAGTTATGTGGCATTAATCACCCCCATGCTTGCATCGGGTGAAGTAGACTATGCCGGTTTAGAGCGTTTGGTTGGCTTTCATCTGGAGCAGGGCACCGACGGTTTGGTTGTGCTCGGTACCACGGCCGAAGCTGCCACACTTGAGCTGGAAGAGCAGCTGGCCATTATCCAGGCAGTTTGCCAGCAAGTTGCTGGTGCTGTGCCAGTGATTGTCGGTAATGGTGGCAACTCGACCAAAGCCGCAGTAGAAAAAACCAAGTTGTTTGCTGCCCAGCCGGCGGATGGTTTTTTAACGGTAACGCCTTACTACAACAAGCCGATGCAAAAAGGGATGAAGCTGCACTTCGAAGCCATTGCCGCGGCAACCGACAAACCTATTTTACTGTACAATGTCCCCGGCAGGACGGCAGTTGATTTGCTTCCGGAAACAGTGGCAGAGCTATCTAAAGTAGCAAATATTGTCGGTATTAAAGAAGCCACAGGTTCGCTTGAACGGCTGCAGGATTTAAAAGACTGTTGCCCGCAAGATTTCTCGCTCTTTAGTGGCGATGATGGCAGCAGTGCCGATTTTCTGCTGGCTGGTGGCCATGGGGTAATTTCAGTTACCGCCAATGTCGCTCCTGCTGCAATTGCCGCTATGGTAAAGGCTGCAGCAAGCGGTGAAATAGAAAGATGCCGGGTGATAGATGCCAGCTTGCAACCACTGCACAAGCAATTGTTTGTAGAGGCCAACCCCATTCCGGTAAAGTGGGCTCTGGCCCGTATTGGCTTGATAGCCTCAGATTTTGTTCGCTTACCTTTAACGACACTGGAACCAATTCACCAGGCCGGTATCGAAGAAGCATTACATCACGCCACCATTGATTTTTAGGAGTTTACCAGGTGCATTATTCGGTAACCAGTTGTGTTCTTGCCAGTCTGCTGCTTAGCGGCTGTTCATTTTTTTCCTCGCCAAAAGCTGATCCAGAGCCAATTGTTGGCCAGCCGCTGCAAGTGCCTGCGCATTTATCGGCACCACCGCAACCTGCACAGTATGATATTCCAGCTGTGCGCTCCACTGTGCAACAGGTTGATGCGCAACCACCTGGCCTGGTGTTAACTTTGTCCACAAGCAGTAGAGTAGATGAAGAAGAAACCCGGGCCCGTATCTGGTTTGATCGTACCGATTTTAGTGGTGACTTGCAGCCCTTTTTAGAGCAAAAGCTGAGTGAGTTTTTCTCCGAGAATAGCATTGGCTATCAGCAAGAATCGGAGTTGGCATGGGTAACTGACTGGGTAGTTCAAACCGATACCACAGGTATGTGGTTCTGGAAGTCCAAGCAGCCTCGTGATCAGGCTCGTTTCCGGGTAAGTATGGAGCCAAGGCCGCATGGGCGCAGCGTGGCATTACTGGTCGAAATGCTGGAGCATGAGTACTTCGACAGAGGCAGACCTCTATTACCAACTGGTGTCAAACGTGAAGAAACTGCTTTTCTGAACAGTTTCACAGCTTTTGTCGGTGACTACGAGTTCCGCCAGGCACAGCTGCGACGCAGTCGCCCGGTTGATACTAGTTTGCAGTTAGGGGTAGATGGGCAAGGCCAGCCCGCTTTACTATCCGAACAGCCGCTCGAGGTGGTTTGGTCTCAGCTGGAAAGCCTGTTTGAAGCTGTGAATCTTTCAGTGACGGATTTGAATCGGTCGGCTTCAACCTACTATCTGCGTTATGAGCAACCCAAACAAGGCTTTTTGTCACGTTTGTTCCGTCGTAAGGCGATGCCGACACTACCACTGACTAACGGTGACTACCAGGTAGTGCTGGGGCGGTCTCAACAGCAAACCAGCCTCAGCTTTCGCGATAAAAATGGACAGGTACTGTCAGAGTCTGTCGTCGCACAGCTTGAATCAGTCCTGCTGACGGTCGTAAGCGAGACTCGCTTGGAGTTGTAAACAGCATTGTGAGTTTTTATCCTGCAAGCTGTTTTTGGATGAAAACCCGTAAAAAAGTGATTTGAGAATGGCGCAAAGCCCCGTATACTTTGCGCCCTGAAATTTTGCTCAGGCCGGAGTCGCAGATGGCGCAAAAAACAACCGAGTTATACCGTGGTAAAGCTAAAACTGTCTATCACACTACGGATGCAGATAAGCTGATCCTGCATTTCCGTAACGATACTTCTGCTTTTGATGGTGAACGTATTGAGCAGCTAGCTCGCAAAGGGATGGTGAACAACAAGTTCAACTTCTTTATTATGCAGCAGCTGGAGCAGGCCGGAATTCCTACCCAGGTGGAAGCGTTGCTAAGCGACGATGAAGTGCTGGTAAAGAAGCTGGATATGATTCCGGTTGAGTGTGTGGTACGGAATTTTGCTGCAGGCTCTTTGGTCAAGCGGCTTGGTGTCGAAGAAGGCCTGGCATTAACACCGCCCACTTTTGAATTGTTTCTGAAAAACGATGCCTTGCACGATCCGATGATCAATGATTCGCATGTAGTGTCTTTTGGCTGGGCCACAGCCGAGCAGCTGGCACAGATGAAGCAGTTGACCTTACGGGTCAATGACGTCTTGTCTAATCTGTTTGATCAAGCTGGTTTAATGCTGGTGGATTTCAAATTGGAATTTGGGCTATTTCATGGCCAGATCGTGCTGGGTGACGAGTTCTCACCGGATGGTTGCCGGTTGTGGGATAAGGCTACCCGCAAAAAGCTGGATAAAGATCGCTTCAGGCAAGGCTTGGGTGGCGTCGTAGAGGCCTACGAAGAAGTTGCCCAGCGTCTGGGCGTGCCAATCGATTAATTCGTAAGCCACCGTTTGGTGGCTTTATCACGTATGAGGCAGCTGATGACCAAGCAGTTCACAGAGAAGTATAAACCAGGGCAGCAATTGGCGTTGTTGGTGTTACTCTGTGTTCTGGCGTTGCTGCTGCAGAGTGGTCAGGCCATTGCCAGCCCGCTTTATACTGCTGAAGTGTCCGCAGAGCAAAGTCGTCAGCAATGGCAACGCGAAGCCTTTGAACAGGTGATCCGCCGTATTTCTGCTGATCCGGATGTGTTGTCTCATCCCGCTGTGCAGCAAGAACGACAGCGGGCTAATACGTACGTCAAACAATTTGAAGCCATTCGTACCGAGCAAGGACCCGCTGTGCGGGTAATGATGGATCAGCAAAAAATTCAACAGCTGTTTCGGGAGCAGCAGTTATTAATTTGGGACAGCCGGCGTCCTCAAAGTCTGATTTGGCTGGTGCAACAGGATATGCAAGGACGTCAGTTTGTTAGGCAGCGGCAGCATGACCTGGTGCTGGCTATACAACAACGTGCTCAACAGCGAATGATACCGCTGATTTGGCCTTTGTACGATATGGAAGATCTACTCAATTTGACTGAAACGGACGTCTGGGCAGGATTCTGGCAGCAAATCCGCACAGCGAGCAGCCGCTACCAACCTGACTTAGTTGTCACAATGCAGTTAAGTGAACAGCAAAGCGAAGACAACCTTGAGTACCAACTATTCTGGCAACTTGATCAACAAGGCCGTGTAGAGCGTTTTGAGCTGGCTGGTAGCAATGCAACCCAATTAGCGGCTGACTTTGTTGATGCCTTGGCTGATTTGTTGGCACAACGCTTTGCTGTGCGCTATTTGACAGAGAGTGAGCCATTGGAGTTAATGGTAACAGGTGCTAGCGACTGGGCAGACTGGGTCCGTTTACAGCGTTTGCTGAGCAGTTTTCCTGGTGTTGGTCAGGTCGATTTAATCAAACGATCTGGTGATTGGTCGAAACTACGTTTGCAGTTATCGATTCCGTTGGACGAGTGGCTGCAACTGGTCGCGCTGGAACCCGCCTTAAGTTTATTGGCGAGCGGTGAAGTAAATCAGCCGATAAGTCTGTTAACGCCGGCCAGTGCTGGGGTGGATGCCATTCAACTTCGGTTTGAACGTCCTTAGATGCAGCCTACCCAGTTTACGTTACCGGTGACCTTGCCGGAAGATGAAACGCTGGACAGTTTTTATAGCAGTAAACCTCATCCAGCGGTGGATTACATCCGGCAGTACTTAGCTCAGCCTGCTGACAAAGCGCCCTTGTATTTATTTGGTGCCAGCGGGGCTGGCAAGTCGCATTTGTTGTATGCGGCCTGTGTTCATGCACAGGAGATGGGGCTAACCAGCCAGTTGCTTGCGCTGGAGCATCTGCACCAGCTCGATGCCAGGGTACTGGATGATCTAGAACACCTGGATTTGGTCTGTCTTGATAATATTCAGGCCATAGCCAGCGACATTAGCTGGCAAACCGCGGTGTTTGATTTATACAACCGGATGGCGGAGCAGGGCAAATGCCTGCTTATTGTAGCGAATGAAGCTCCAACTCAGCTCGGTTTTCAGTTGGCAGATCTGGTTTCCAGGTTGCAAGCATGTACCAGTTATCAGCTGCGGTTGCCTGGCGATCCGGAAAAACAACTGTTGCTGCAGTATAAAGCCCATGTAAGAGGCATAGAGTTAACCACGGAGGTGGCGCGTTACTTGCTGAACAGGCAGCAACGGGACATCCGGGCACTGGTGGCGATTTTGGATCAGCTGGATAAGGCGTCCATCGTGCACCAACGCAAAATTACCATTCCATTCGTCAAGGCCGTACTGGCGGATGACGACGGACATTATTTCGATTGAGTGAGCTGAGGAAACGATGGAGCTGAATGCATTGTTAGAACAGGCTACACAAGCTATCCAGGCCAGTAGCGATATTGCTGGGCTGGAGCAGGTTCGTGTGGATTACATGGGGAAAAAAGGCCAGATCACTGAGCTTTTGAAGTCTTTGGGTGGCATGGATCCCGAACAGCGTAAAGTCGCCGGTCAGCATATCAATGAGCTGAAGCAGCAAGTGCAGCAAGCACTTAATGAAAAACGCGATCAGTTGCAACTAGCCCAACTTGCCGAAAAGCTGGCCAGTGAGCGCATCGATGTTACCCTGCCTGGCCGTCAGCTTGAAAACGGTGGTTTGCACCCGGTTACCCGTACCATTCAGCGTATTGAAAGCTTCTTTGCCGAACTTGGCTTTAGTGTGAAGCAAGGCCCTGAAATCGAAGATGACTTTCATAACTTTGATGCTCTGAATATTCCCGAGCATCATCCGGCACGAGCAGATCACGATACCTTTTATTTTAACCCCAAGTTGATGCTGCGAACCCAGACCTCTGGTGTGCAAATCCGTACTATGGAAGTTGAAGCTCCGCCGCTGCGGATTATTTCGCCTGGGCGGGTCTATCGTAATGATTACGATCAAACTCATACACCGATGTTTCACCAAGTCGAGGGGTTGATGGTCGATACCGATGTCAGCTTCACTGAGCTTAAAGGCATTTTGCATGATTTCTTGCAGAACTTTTTTGAACAGGAACTTCAGGTACGTTTTCGGCCGTCTTTTTTCCCTTTTACCGAGCCTTCGGCTGAAGTAGATGTGATGGGTAAAAACGGCAAGTGGTTGGAAGTGCTTGGCTGTGGCATGGTGCACCCGAATGTGTTGAAGTCGGTTGGCATCGATCCAACCAAATACAGTGGCTTTGCCTTTGGTATGGGTGTAGAGCGTCTGACGATGTTGCGCTATGGTGTGACCGATTTGCGTTCGTTCTTCGAAAACGATGTACGTTTCCTTAAACAGTTCAGATAAGCAGGATCGATTGACATGAAGTTTAGTGAAAGTTGGTTACGTGAATGGGTCAATCCGGCAGTCAGTTCGGATGTGCTGTCTGAACAGTTGTCGATGGCTGGCTTGGAGGTCGATGCAGTCAACCCGGTAGCTGGCGACTTTATCGGTGTGGTGGTTGGCGAAGTGGTGTCCTGCGCTCAACATCCTGATGCCGATAAACTGCAAGTGACAAAAGTTGATGTTGGTGACGAAGAGCTATTGGATATTGTCTGTGGTGCCAGCAATTGCCGACAAGGCTTGAAAGTGGCTGTGGCCAAAGTCGGTGCCGTATTACCGGGCGACTTCAAAATTAAAAAGGCCAAACTGCGTGGTCAGCCATCAATGGGCATGCTGTGTTCTTTATCCGAGCTTGGTATGGCTGAAGAGTCTGCTGGGATTGTTGAGCTGCCTGCAGATGCGCCTATTGGTCAGGATATCCGTAAGTACTTGCAGTTGGACGATGTCAGCATTGAGGTGGACTTAACACCAAATCGGGCAGATTGTCTTGGTTTACTTGGTCTGGCACGGGAAGTCGCAGTACTCAATGCTCTTGATTTCCAGGCTCCAGCTTACAAAGCGGTTGAACCTGTCCATGATGAGCAGCGTCAGATCGAACTGCTGGCTCCAGATGCTTGTCCACGTTATTTAGGGCGTGTGATTCACAACATCAATCCTGGTGTATCCAGTCCACTCTGGTTGGTGGAGAAACTTCGCCGTTCAGGTGTGCGTTCAATTGATCCTGTGGTTGATGTTACTAACTTTGTGCTACTGGAGCTGGGCCATCCAATGCATGCCTTTGATTTAGCAAAAATTGAAGGCAATATTCAGGTGCGTTATGCTCACAGCGACGAGAAAATGGTGTTGTTGGATGGATCTGAAGTAACTTTGTTGCCAGGTACTCTGGTGATTGCTGATCAACAAAAGCCACTAGCAATGGCCGGGATCTTTGGTGGTTTACACAGCGGCGTGACTGAACAAAGTTACGACATCTTCTTGGAAAGTGCTTTTTTTGCGCCAGAGGCGATGGCAGGCAAAGCCCGGCAGTATGGTTTGCATACCGATGCGTCACACCGTTACGAGCGTGGTGTAGACCCAGCCCTGCAGCGCCAGGCGATGGAGCGTGCAACAGCCCTGCTGCTGGATATCGTCGGTGGTGAACCAGGTCCTATAGTCGAGGCTGTCAGTAGTTCGCATATACCAAAAGCCAACCAGATAAACCTGAGCGCTACTCAGCTAAATAAGTTACTAGGGATCAGCATCGAAGCCAGTACGGTTGAGCGTATTTTGCGCCAGTTGGGGCTTGAGGTTACCAACACGGCGGATGGCTGGCAGGTCAGAACACCCTCCTGGCGCTTTGATTTGGCCATTGCCGAAGATTTAATTGAAGAAGTGGCCCGGGTTTATGGCTACAATCAGATCCCGAACGAGGCACCCAGCGCCCGTTTAACCATGCGCCGCTTTGCCGAAGCGGAGATCCCACTGCACCTGTTGCGTCAGTTGTTGGTCAATCGAGGGTACCTAGAGGCTATTACTTATAGCTTTGTCGATCCGAAAGTGCAGCAGTTGCTGTATCCGCAGGTTGAGGCGTTGCTGTTACCAAATCCGATTTCAGCCGATATGTCCGCCATGCGTTTGAGTACCTGGGCTGGTTTGTTGCAAACCGTGGTAGCTAACCAGAATCGGCAACAATTGCAATTGCGTTTGTTTGAGTCTGGCCTGAAGTTTGTACCGGATGCCTCGGCGGAAAATGGTGTACGTCAGGTCCCTGTGATAGGTGGGGTACTGGTTGGTTCAATAGGACAGGGCCAGTGGAATCAGACAGAGCGTCCTTATGACTTTTACGATGTGAAAGGCGATGTAGAAGCTTTGTTGGCAACCACTTCGGATGCTGATCGTTTTGATTTTGTTCCCGCTGAGCACACAGCGCTGCATCCGGGCCAGACTGCTGAGATTACCCGCCATGGTCAGCATGTAGGTTGGCTGGGTGCTCTGCATCCGGATGCTGAACGCAAGCTTGGGATTAAGGGTAAATGTTACCTGTTTGAGTTGGAGCTTGCCGGGCTTGGTGAGCGGGCTATTGTGCAAAGCCAGGAGCTATCCCGCTATCCTGCTAACCGACGAGATCTTGC
This sequence comes from Alkalimonas sp., assembly GCF_020831925.1. GTDB lineage: Bacteria > Pseudomonadota > Gammaproteobacteria > Enterobacterales > Alteromonadaceae > Alkalimonas. The sequence continues at coordinate 85,157 of NZ_JAFIFQ010000002.1, read as the reverse complement.
TGTGGTGGTGAAATCGGATGTGCGTTTTGCTGATATTCTTGCTACTATTAAAAAAGTTGGCGGAAATCAACTGGTTGGCCTAAAATTATTTGACGTGTATAGCGGGCAGGGAGTGGCAGAAGGCTGCAAGTCGCTTGCCATCGCTTTGACGTTACAGGATAGTGCGCGAACCCTTGAGGATAAAGACATCCAGCAGGTTGTTGATCAGGTAGTAGTGGCGCTGAAAAACGAGTTCAATGCAACGCTGAGGGATTAACCATGGCACTGACCAAAGCAGATATCGCAGAGCGATTGTTTACCAAGTATGGGGTAAGTAAACGCGATGCCAAACTTATAGTTGAAGCTTTTTTTGAAGAAATTCGCTCGGCATTAGAAGCTGGGGAGCAAGTTAAGTTGTCTGGCTTTGGTAACTTTGATCTTCGTGTCAAGAATGAGCGACCAGGCCGTAACCCAAAAACCGGTGAGGATATTCCAATTTCTGCCCGTTGTGTGGTCACCTTTCGGCCAGGACAAAAGTTAAAGTCCAGGGTTGAAGAAGGCACCAGCAAGCTCTGATTTGGTTCATTACAAAGCCCTGACTTGTCAGGGCTTTGCTTTCTATAGCTCATGCTTTTTTGTGTGATGCTGCAACTTGTCGACTATTTAAGCAATCGCACTTCTTTTTTGCATTGACTGTTGATCCAACCTCAAGTCAGAGCTGTATCAAAAACTATCCAGTTCTGTGAGAATCTCGCATGCAATTACCCATTGGCATTAGTGCCTGTTTGCTGGGGCAAAAAGTACGCTACGACGGTGGTCATAAGGCTTCCGAGTTTTGTCTGAGTCAGTTGCAACCTTTCGTTCGCTACCATGCCGTTTGTCCGGAAAATGCCATTGGCCTTGGCACGCCTCGCCCTCCAATTCGCCTGTTGAAAAAAGATCATGGTGATATTCATCTGGTGCAGGTTAAAGATGCAAGTAAGGATTATACCGAAGCTATGCTGGACTACACCAAGCAGGTGTTACCCGGCATGGAAGATTTAGCTGGATTTATAGTCTGTGCCAAATCTCCCAGTTGCGGCATGGAGCGGGTACGCTTGTTCAATGAGCAGGGCCATCAACTTGGCAAAGCTGGAGTTGGGCTCTTTACCCGCGAACTGATGCAGCGTTATCCATGGTTACCGGTCGAAGAGGATGGTCGATTGCATGATGCTGAATTACGAGAAAGCTTTATCACCCGCATTTTTGCCTGCCATGACTATCAGCACTTGTGTCGCAGTGGTTTTAGTGTCGGCGGGCTGGTAGCTTTTCACAGCCGTTACAAGTTCCTGGTGATGGCGCACAGTCCCAGCGCGTACCGCCAGCTCGGCCGATTGGTCGCGCAGGCGAAGCTATTTGATACCAAGGAGCTGCAGCAGCGTTATCTGTTGGAACTGATGCAGGCCCTAAAGAAACCATGCAGCCGGAAAACACATGCTAACGTATTGCAACACCTGCAGGGTTTTTTTAAAAAGCATTTATCAGGCAAAGAACGCCAGGAGCTCAGCAGTTTGATTGATCGTTTCCGATTGGGGCATCTGCCGCTGATGGCTCCCCTGACTTTATTGCAACATCATTTATCCCGTTTCGAGCATCCATATCTGGCTGCACAAACCTATTTACAGCCCTATCCGGAAGCACTGGGACTCAGGGGGTAAAGCTGTGCGAGCATTGCAGTTAGTTTGGTTCCGTTCCGATTTACGGGTGTATGACAACGCAGCGCTGACTGAGGCCATGTCCCATGGGCCTACTCTGGCCTTGTTTATTGCTTGCCCACAAAGCTGGCAACAGCATCAGATGGCACCTATCAAGCAGGATCTTATTCGGCGCAGAGCTCAGGTACTCGAACAAGAGTTGGCAGAACTGAATGTCCCTTTATTGCTGATCGAGGGGAGTTCGTATCATGATGTACAGTCCGTGTTTGAACCACTATTGTCACTCGGTCTGGCACGGGTTTACACGGAGCTTGAGTATGAGTTGCGTGAGCGCAGGCGCGATCAGGTACTGCAAGAGTGGCTTGCAAAGCAGGGCGTAGGCTGGTGGCAATGCGATCGCCAATGTGCTTTTGCCCCGGGTAGCTTTGTCAATGGTTCAGGAGCCATGTATCAGGTATTCACTCCCTTTAAAAAACGTTGGCTACAGCGTTTTTCCGAGCAAGGGCTTCAGGTGCTCGCAAAACCTAAACCACAAGCGCCAATTGAAATTAATTTGCCAGCTTTAACCAGAATGCATAGTGGAGATGACTGCTCAACAGCTTGGCCGGTAGAGCAGAATGCATTATTGAAGCAATTGCGCCGCTTTTGTCAACAGCAGGTTCAGGATTACAAAAAACTACGTGATCTGCCCGCATTGGATGCAACTTCACGGCTTTCACCTTACCTGGCTATTGGCGCTATTTCGGTGAGGCAATGCATTGCACGCTTGCAAGTTGAAGCAGGTACTGCTCTGCAGCAGGCAGACTCAGGCGCTTCAGTCTGGTTATCGGAGTTAATTTGGCGTGACTTTTACAAGCATGTGCTGGTGGCTTGGCCTGATTTAATCAAGCATCAGCCGTTTCAGGCCGAAACGGCTACTATTCGCTGGCACAATGATGAAACCCTGTTCAGGGCATGGTGCGATGGCAAAACGGGCTATCCGTTGGTAGATGCTGCTATGCGGCAATTGAATCAAACCGGCTGGATGCATAACAGGTTACGAATGGTGGTGGCTAGTTTCTTAGTGAAAGACTTACATATCGACTGGCGTAAGGGGGAGCAATACTTCATGAGTCGGTTGATTGACGGTGATTTTGCGGCCAATAACGGTGGCTGGCAGTGGGCTGCTTCGACCGGTACCGATGCTGCGCCTTATTTTCGGATTTTTAATCCGATTACCCAGAGCGAACGCTTTGATCCTGAAGGGGACTTTATTCGTAATTGGGTGCCAGAGCTTGCCAAGCTGCCGAATCAACACATTCATTGGCCGCATAAATTGCCAATTAGCAAAGAATACCCTAAGGCGGTGGTGGATCATGCCAAAGCAAGGCAAGTGACGCTGGAGTTGTTCCGGCATGCCAGACAGCAAGGTGAAAAATCAGATGAGTCGACTTGATAGCTTTTTAGATTTTTACAATGGACTTACTAACAAGGAGCTACACCGGTTGACGGAACTGTATCATCCGGATATTCGCTTTATCGATCCTGTGCACGAGGTGCGAGGCAGTGACGCACTTCAGCGCTATTTTGAACATGCCTATGCTCGTTTAAGTTATTGTCAGTTTGAGCGAAAGGCGCAATCAGAGCAAGGCGAGTGTGGCTTTATCAGTTGGCAAATGACCTTTGCCCACCAGGCCATTGGCAAAGGAAAAAAAGTTCAGTTGGAGGGGTGCTCAGAACTTCATTGGCATGCGGATGGACGCATTATATGTCATCGTGATTATTACGATTTAACCGAGCTGGTGTACCAACATTTACCGGTCATCGGCTGGGCAACCAGACAAGTGAAACAGAGGATGGCGCAAGCCTGAAAGGAACCCTATGAGAATTGCGGTTATTGGTGGTGGCATCGCAGGTATGATGTCCTTGTATTTGCTGCAACGTCAGCATCAGGTGGTCTTGTTCGAAGCCAACGATTACCTGGGAGGCCACACGGCTACGGTTGATATAGAATTAGCGGGAAAAAAGCTGGCAGTCGATACCGGTTTTATCGTGTTTAACAACTGGACTTATCCTTTATTTAATCGTTTTTTGGCGGAACTGGCAGTGCCATTCCAGCCGACTGAAATGAGTTTTTCAGTGAAGCATGAGCAGTCAGGTCTTGAATACAACGGCAATAGTTTTGCGACCTTGTTCGCTCAAAAACGTAACTTACTGCGACCTTCGTTTTGGGGCATGCTGTTGGACATTGTTCGCTTTAATAAACTTGGAAAAAAACTACTTGCCGAAGACCATGATGATCTGGATCTGACGTTGGGAGACTTCCTTTCTAAGCATCATTTTGGTCAGGCAGTTCAGGAGCATTACTTGTTGCCTATGGGAGCTGCCATTTGGTCGTCCGGCCTGGCCGATATGCCCTCATTTCCAATGCGGTTCTTTTTGCGCTTCTTCAACAATCATGGTCTACTGAATGTGAGTGACAGGCCACAATGGTCCGTAGTTTGTGGCGGTTCGCGTGAGTATGTTCGCCGCCTTCAGCAACAGGTACCCACAGACAGCATTCGACTGAATAGCCCGATAAAATCAGTGCGGCGTAGCGATAGTGGTGTAGAGCTAACCTTGCCGGATGGTTCGGTTGAGCACTTTGACCAAGTCGTGTTTGCTTGCCACAGCGATCAGGCACTCAAGTTATTGGCCGATGCCAGTCCGGCCGAGCAATCGATCCTGGGGGCTATCCCTTATCAGAGCAACGAGGTGGTACTGCATACCGACAGCTCCTTATTGCCAAAACGTCGCGCTGCCTGGGCTGCCTGGAACTACAATTTATCAGCCAATACCAGCGAAAAAGCAACCTTGACTTACAACATGAATATTTTGCAGCAACTGGAGTCGGAACAAACGGTATGCGTTACATTAAACAACACCGCAGCGATAGACACTGATCGTATTCTGCATCGCTTTAACTACGCGCATCCTGTGTTTAATAGCTACAGTATGGATGCGCAGCAACGGCGCGCAGAAATTAATGGGCAGAATAGCAGCTGGTTTTGTGGTGCTTATTGGTACAATGGTTTTCATGAAGACGGTGTGCGTAGTGCGGTTGATGTAGCACGGGCACTTGGAGTTGCATTTGGTGACGAATGAGTCTGGTCATGCCCTATACCAAGGGGAACTTGGACATCAACGCTTTGTGCCTAGCCCACATGGTTTTGGCTATCGGCTGCATTACTTTTGGTTGAATTGCCGTCAGCTGCCAGCCATTGGGCACAGTTGGTTGCTTAAATACGAAGGCTTTGCGGCATTTAGTTATCGGCGCAAAGATTATTTACCGGGCGTAGCTTGTTTAAAGCAAGCCGTGTGCGACAAGGTACAACAGCTTGGCGGCGAGCTTCCCATTGAAGAAGTGTATCTGCTTAGCCCATTGGCCAACTGGGGTCATTATTTTAGCCCTTTAACGTTGTATTATTGCTATGGGCAGGAAAATCAACTCCACTACCTGCTGGCTGAGGTCAGTAATACACCCTGGAATGAACGTCATCACTACCTCATCCCGATGTGTGAAGACGGTGAGTTTCACCATGAAAAAGCCTTTCATGTTTCCCCTTTTAATCCTTTGTCGATGCACTATCGCTGGCGTATCAATGCACCGGCAGAGCAGTTGGTATGCAGTATTAGCAATTACAAGAATGAGCAGCAGGTGTTCAGTGCTTGGATGACATTGACGCGCCAAGCGTTGAGTGTACCGGCTATGAAGCAACTGCTGATCCACAATCCATGGCCTAACGTACTGGTTAAGATAAGAATTTACTGGCATGCCCTCAAGTTGTTTCTAAAGCGAAACCCGGTCTATGCCCACAGCAAAAAAGGATAGTGCCAATGACGATGTCGTTGACAGAAAACTCGGTTGCAAACAAGTTGAGTTGGTTTGATAAATTTAGCCGTCGCTTTGTGCTTAACTTTATAGCCAGGCTGGAGCACGGCTATATAAGGGTCTTTGAGGGCCAGCAGCTGCTGGAGTTTGGTGACAAAGCTGCTGATTTACAAGTTAATATCCGGGTTGAAGATGCAACCTTTTACCGCAAAATGGTCAGCAGTGGCTCCATAGGTGCCGCTGAAGCCTTTGTCGAAGGAGCCTGGACTTGCGATGAGCTTACTGATCTAGTGCGGATTTTCGCCCGCAATCTTAACTTGCTGGATCAAATGGACTCCACCTGGGCCCGGTTAAGCCGGCCATGGCTTAAGCTACTGAATTGGCAAAATGCGAACTCCAAGTCGCAAGCGCGTAAAAATATTTCAGCACATTATGATTTGGGCAACGCTATGTATCGGTTATTTCTGGATGAAAGCATGATGTACTCCAGTGCTGTTTACCCAAACCAACATGCAAGCCTTGAACAAGCGCAACAACACAAACTGGAGTTATTGTGTCAACGATTGCAGCTGAGCCCCGATGATCACTTATTGGAAATCGGTACCGGCTGGGGCGGCATGGCAATTTATGCTGCGCAGCATTATGGGTGTAAGGTAACGACGACCACTATCTCTCAGCAACAATACGACTATGCGAAAACCCAGGTTGCTGCTGCTGGCTTAGAAGATAGAATTACCCTATTGCTACAGGATTACCGTGATCTGACCGGTAGCTACGACAAGCTGGTCTCAATAGAAATGATTGAAGCCGTTGGTGATGATTATCTGGACACCTACTTCAAGGTGTGTTCTTCCTTGCTAAAACCTGATGGAATCATGGTGTTACAAGCTATTACCATGGTTGATCAGCGCTACAAGCAGTATGTCCGGGAAGTAGATTTTATCAAACGCTATATTTTTCCAGGCGGCTGCCTGCCGTCCATTCATCGAATGTCTGAAGCGGTAACTAAAGGGACAGATCTGGTCATTCGTCAGCTACAGGATATTGGGTTTGATTATGCTAAAACGCTGCGTCATTGGTGTGAGCGTTTTTTGCAGCAGAAAGATGAGGTTCTCAAGCTTGGGTATGATCATGAGTTTATCCGTTTATGGCATTACTACTTATGTTATTGCGAAGGCGGTTTTTTAGAGCGCGCTACCAGTACAGTGCATTTGGTATTGGCCAAACCAAATAACCGCTCAGCTTTTCAGCCGGTAGCCTGAAGCTCTGGTTGCTGACGAATTCATCACCTCTTTGCTTGGCTCAGTTTTACGCTGGTACTGGGGCATTATTCTGTGTTATAAGCGAGACAAAGAATAATGAAATAGCGAATGACGTCCCTGTAATGATGAGTAAGCGCAACCCTGATGCTGTGGATACCAGCAGGCTGGAAGCAAAGCTAGCTTTGTTAACTGAACAGAACCATGAGCTGCGCATTATTAATCAGCTGGCAACCGAGCTGCACCAGTTGAACGATGTGAAAGCGGTTACTGACTATGTTGCCAGTACGCTGGCTTCCATGCTTGGATTTGAAGACTGTGCTATTTTTTTGATGGATGCAGAACATCAACAACTAGTGCGTTTTTCGGCAGCTGGTTCGCGTAATCTTTCGGATGGGTTAGGCTATAGTATTTTGTCGCTTGATCAAGGTATCGTAGGTTTTTGTGCCAGTCAGCGTCAGAGTTTACTGGTAGAAGATACCCGCCAATGCACCTATTATCTATTGGATGTTGCTCATAGTTTGTCTGAGCTGGCCGTCCCAGTAATTGACACTGGTGAGGTGCTTGCGGTGATAGACTGTGAGCATCATCAAACAGGTTATTTTACTCAACAGCATCAGCAATTGTTGGAGCAGGTTGCTTCCATTCTGGCCAGCAAACTGCGTTGGCTACAAACCTTGTCTCAGCTCGAAGAGTCGGTAGAGAAATTAGAGTACGCCGAAAAACTACAAAAATCCCTCTATGAAATAGCTTCATTTGCCTATTTTGCTGATGACTTATCCGAGTTTTATAGCCATGTGCACCAAGTGGTTAGTGCCTTGATATATGCACCCAACTTTTTTATTGCACTGTACGATGAAGACAAAGAGCATCTGTATTTTCCATATTTTGTGGATACACGAGGGGATCAGAAGCCTGAGCAGGTTTATCCGAAAGAAATTCTGAAAAACAGCCTCACCGGCTACGTGTTTAGGACGGATCGCCCCTTGCTGGTCAACCGTGAACAGCTGAATAATTTATACCAACAAAAAGATCTGAAAGTCTATGGTGAAACTCCCGAATGCTGGCTGGGCGTGCCATTTCATTCTGGCGACTCAGTGCACGGTGTCGTTGCAGTGCAAAGTTATATTGAGCAAATCCATTACGAGCCCAATGATCTAGAGTTATTGACCTTCGTGGCTCAGCATATCTCTAATGCATTGGAGCGTGTTTTTTCCGAGCGTAAGTTACAACATCAGGCGTTGCATGACAGCCTGACAGGCCTGCCGAACAGAGCTTTGTTTCTTGACCGGGTGCACCATGCATTTTTACGGATGCAACGCTTTCCTGAGCAGCAGTTGGCTGTCATGTATTTGGACTTGGATAAGTTTAAAGCCGTTAATGATACTCATGGCCATGCCGTTGGCGATGCTTTTCTGGTAGCGGTAGGCAAGCAATTAAAGCAGTGCATGCGTCAAAGTGATACTTTGGCTCGGCTTGGTGGTGATGAGTTTGCGATTTTGCTTGAAGATGTAGATGAGTTGGCGACCATCGAAGAGGTGGCGCAGCGCATTCTGCTATCACTTCAGCGCCCGGTTGAAGTCAATGGCCAGGCCTTATTGGCATCAACCAGCATAGGCATTAGTTTCTGTCAATTGGATGCTCCTGGTTTGATCCCAGATGAATTAATCCGTCGTGCTGATATTGCCATGTACCAAGCTAAGAAAGATGGTCGTGGCATCTATCGGGTTTATGATGAGAGCATGCAGGCAGATGAAATACCAGGCTGGAATATCGAGCAGGCCCTGAAAACAGCCTTAAATGACAACCAACTTCAATTGGTTTACCAGCCGATCGTGGCACTGGAAGGAAGTATAGTCCAAGGCTTTGAGGCATTGGTTCGCTGGCCACACCCAGAGCAGGGGATGGTGATGCCAGATCTATTTATCCCAATTGCCGAACAAAGCCGCCTGATAGTGCGCCTTGATCACTATGTACTGCGCAAAGCGCTAAGACAAGCTGCCTATTGGTTTGCAGCGGGACACAGGTTTTATGTGAGTGTCAATGTGAGTGGTACGACCGTGTCTGAAGCTAGCTTTGTTCCCTGGCTGCAGGAGCTCATTCAGCAGTTTGGTATCCCTTGTTATTGTCTGGCATTGGAGCTGACGGAGCGGGCGCTGATTGAGAATATGTTGCAGGCAAAAGATAGCCTGCAACAACTGCGTAAGTTGGGGATTCGTATTTTGCTGGATGATTTTGGCACCGGTTACTCAAGTCTAAGTTATCTTAGCGAGTTCCGGCTGGACGTTCTTAAGATAGATCGCAGTTTTATCAATAATATGCAAGATGATGAGCAGGACCACCCTATCGTCAATACCATCATTGCGCTTGCAAAAACGCTGCAGTTATCGGTCGTTGCAGAAGGGATTGAAACCCAGCAGCAACAGCATGTACTGCATCGTCTTGGTTGTGACTATGGTCAGGGTTACTTATTTGCCAAACCACTTAGCGCAGAGCAAGCGTTGGACTGGTTAACAGGTTATCGGGCTTAGTCAGACTATATAAATACCATCCGCTTCAATGCGGATTTTTTTTGCTTTAAACAAGCTACCTATAGCCTGTTTAAAGGCTTTTTTACTGGCAGAGAACTGCTGATAAATCGCATCTGGACTGCTTTTATCGTGCAGGGGTAAAAAGCCACCTGCCTGCTGCAAAGCTTCAAGAATAGCGGGCTCCAGTGCTTTTACCTTAGCTGCACCTATCGGATTTAAGCTTAAATCGATTTTACCGTCATGGCGTACTTGTCGGATATAGGCCGTCATACGCTGGCCGGGGTAGAGTCGCTCTTTAAGCTGTTCTTTAAACAACAAACCCCAATGCTGCTGATTAATAATGGCTTTATAGCCCAAGTCGGTGTGATTGGCGATGATGATATCGACAGCTTGCTTCTCTTGATAGCTAGCAGGCGTTTTGTCCAGAAACTTGTCGAGTTTACTGGAGGCAATAATGCGGTTGCTTTTATCCACCAGACAATGCACCAGATAGCGTTTTCCTGCTTGCATTGGAATTTGTTGCTCGCTATAGGGCACCAACAAATCTTTGCTGAGGCCCCATTGCAAAAAAGCACCAACGCGGTTCACATCGACAGCTTGCAACAAAGCGAAATCACCAACCTGCACTTTGGGTAATTCAGTGGTCGCAATCAACTGGTCCTCGGAGTCGAGGTACAAAAACACATCCAGCAGCTGACCCAGTTCTGCTTCGGCTGGGGCATAGCGTTTTGGCAGCAAAATCTCGCCCCATTCAAGGCCATCCAAAAAATAACCAAAATCTACTTTTTTCTTAATCGCAAGCTGATTGATCTTTCCAAGTGCCAGCATCAGGGTTCCTAGTGTGGTTATCGCAAGTAAGCTAACAGGGCAGTTAGTCGTGGTTTAGTGCTGGCAAGCGCTGGAGCGCATCCACCAGCATCGGCATATCAAAGCGTTCGTTTAGTGGCAAGCCAGTGGCCGCCGACCAGACACCAAAGCTGTTATCCTCACGAATAATGACCAGTTTGTCTTTATAAAAACTGTAAACCTCGTGCTGGCTAATGGCAATCTTAGGCAGGTTGCGAGGTGCCAACAGGTTGTCGCCGGCTAAAGCTGGCACGGAGTCACAGCCCGCATAAGCGAGCAGGGTAGGTAATACATCCAACTGTAAAGTTGCGGCGGGTTGAGTTTGTTGGCGAAGTGCAGGCCAGCGGTACCAACCGTTTACCGGCGCCATCTTCCATTGGTTGTGGTTAGCGGTTAGCTCAACCAGCAACAGCGGGCCTGTCGGCAGGCTCAGAGAGGTGATGTCATCAGTAAATCGTAGCTGTACGGGTGCTTCTGGCTGTGTATAGTGATGAAGCCAAGTTGGAACTGCTGGAAATGAAGGTGCTACTTCAATGCCAAAACGCTCCGGAGCTTGCTGCAACCAAAAAGGAGGCTCGGCCAACAAGGCGGGGATTTGTGATGCAGCTACAAACTGGCCAAATAACAATTGGCCTAAAGCTTCGTCTCGCTGAACAGGGGCAAAGTGAGGTGCTAGTTGTCGCAATCCCAACTGAGAGATATGCTGTTTATCATCCGCGTTAAGTGGTGGCATGACAATCACAGTTAGCTGCTGGCTGCTGGCTGCAGGCGATGGACAATGCAGTTGCATAGAGACTGGCTTTAAGTAATCCAACGCATCCAATTGTTGTTGCTGGCTGCTGGCACGCTCTTGCCGGTCCAGCAATCGATGCCTCGCTAAAAAGCTTTTTGCGGTAGCGGGGTAGCTCAGTGGCAGCACATTGTCTTGGCGGACAACGTCCTGATTGAGTTGTGCATCGGCCCAGATATGAATCAAATGACTGAGCATGAAGCAACTAACAAAAAATACCCAAATAGGCCGGCCTGTCTGAGTGGCTTGCAGTCGGCCAACTTTTTTCCAGCAAAAGTTACTTAGGGTCAGTTGCAATGCGAGTAAACCAGTTGCTGTGATGCTGACGATCAGCACAAAGTTACGCAGATTGGTAACGATCTGTGAACGCATCAGCTCAATGGTTTGCTGCCAGGAGGTATTGCCGATGTGATAACCAAGGCTGCTGTATACATAGGCATCAAAGATAAGTAATACCAGTGCCAGTGTAGCCAGTAAGGCACCAAGGCCACGGACATGTCTTTGCGAAGGAAACAGCAGACTGATAGGGAAAATGGTAAGAATAAAAAACAAAAAGCACAAAAAGGCGGTATGACCGAGCCAATTGCTTAATAAATAACTCCAGCCTGTGACTGTTTGCGGCAAGGGCTCAGCCAGCCAATAACTGGCCGTAACCACCAAGGCCAGCAAAATATTAAAAAAAGTAAACCAGTGGCCCCAACTAAGTAGACGGTTTACTTTATTGACCAGCGATAGGTTATGCTCCAGCACCATAAGCGGTTGTTCAGGCCTTGGTGGTGATGCTGTCGGTTAATGCCAGACAGAACTGTTGCACCAGTTCAGCACGCTTGGCCGTGGGCACATTCTGATTGACGATGTGGCTGACGGCGTTACCAAGGCACATGAGGCTCAGTTCGGTGGTAGCTTGTTGCTGGCGCAGCTCATCAAGCAGGGCATTGACCAGATTTTCAATTTGCGTTGAGGAATACTTTGATACAATGGGCATTGGAGTACCGGGAAAGTCCGCTTATCTGGTGTGAATAGTAACAGAAATCCGCAACATTAGGAAAATTTATGTCGGTCGATGTGTTCCAGTTAACCATTCATTATCTCGAGCTGGACGAGCAGCAAGCCCCTCAAATCCGGGAGCGTCAGGCCTTAATCCCTACCAACGCAGAAGTCTGTCATTTGCTGGAGCAATTGCATCTGTCGTACAACGGCAAACCGGCTAAAGGCTACGCCCGCTTTAGTGCTGATAAATCGCCGTTGCTGCAAGAGAGTATGGAGCTTTGGCTGAAACAGCCGGATGATTTTATGCAATTGGCCAAAACGGCTACAGCAGAGCTGGTCAAGCAACTGACTGATCACCAATTGGCGGAGTCCGGTTATTTGCTGATAAGTCATTATCGTTATCTTGCTACTGATTATTTACTGCTGTGCCTGCTAGGAAGCAAAGAACATTTCAGCGTTACTGCCGACCTGGATCTGGCCGCTGCCAGACATCTGGATATAGCACGTATGCAATTGGCTGCTCGTATTGATTTGACCGAGTATCAGCTCAACCGCAATCATCCGCATGCAATTTCTTTTATTCGTGGTCGAGCCGGGCGCAAAGTAGCCGATTTCTTTTTAGATTTTCTCGGTTGTGAGGAAGGCAGTGATGCAAAGGAAAATAGCAAACAGATGCTTAGTTCGGTCGAAGAGTACCTGAGCGCGGCTGAGTTTGATCCGGCCGAAAAAAGTCAGGTACGGCAACTGGTGTACCAATACTGCGAAGAGCAAAGTAAGCAAGGGCAGGATGTTGTGCTCAAAGAGTTGTCAGAGACGATGGACCCAGACGACCAGCATGGTTTCCTGCATTATTGTGCTGAGCAACAACTGGCGGTGGCAGAGCAGTTTCCGGTTGAGGTAAAGAGCCTAAAGCCGCTGGTGAAGTTTAGCGGTGCAGGAGCCGGGGTCAGTGTCAGTTTTGAACAAAAACATCTTGGGGAGCGTGTGCTGTACGATCCAAAGCAAGACATTTTAACCATTCGCGGTGTACCACCGAATCTTAAGGATCAGCTGCAGCGCTTTTTGACCGGTGAAAGTCAGTAAAAGGTGTTAGCTTGGGTCGTCATCAGAGCGCTGTGATGACTCTTTCGTGCCGGAAGAGTTAGCGGGATTGTCGTGTTGTTGGCCGGTAGCCTCTGATGACGAGTCTGGCTTTTTGTCAGGTTTAGCAGGCGCCTTATTGCCCGGCAGTTTGTCCAGATAACGCAGTAGCATTAGGTTGCCCAAAATAATGCCAAAGGCCAGTGCAAGTGCAGTCACTAGCATCCAGTTCATGCGGTTGGCTCGCAAAGGGTTTGAACGAAGCGCTGATAAATTGCTGGGAGATGAGCCAGTACCAGTTCTTGTTCTGCTATAGGCTGGCGGAGTAAGGCCTGTTCTAGCATGTCCAAAGTTAATTGTTCGAAGCACCGGCTGGAGAGCGACTGGTAGCTCAAATGCCAGGGCTCGGCTGCGACACCTCCGCGATATTCTCTGTAGGGCAGGAAAAAGCCTGCAGCTTGGGCGTGCTCAGGTAGCCACTGGCCAAGTTGCTCGAAGACACCACCCGGTTGATACTCAGATGGCAGCAGTTGTGGCTGATAATCAGGTGGCGATACAGCCAGATCAATCACATCCAGTTCGGTGCCCCAGTGATGCCGGCTGGCACCAGGCAAAGCACTGTACAGCAAAATGGCTTCCAGTTTGTTCCAACCAACGAGCTGCTCAATATCAAGAGTGTGTTGCTGCTGATTTAGCACTGGGCGAATACCACTGCATTTTTGTTGCCAGATAAGGGCTTGGCGCTGATAACTGCGAAAGCTGGAAACTGCGGCCAGCTTAATACCCTCAGCCGCAGCTTGCTGACAGAGCTTTTTCCAGGCGCTGGCAGCTTCGGGCTGAAGTTGCTCACCGCCTGCAAGCTGGACCAGATGGCTTGGATCTTGTCCGGTCAGTTGTTGGGCTGAGAGCCACGCCTTATTCATGTCAGGCTTTGCTCTAAAATGTGTTCGTACATTGCGGCCAATTTATCCAGATCCGCTGCCAATACACACTCATTCACTTTATGAATGGTGGCGTTGCAGGGGCCTAGCTCAATCACTTCGGCACCCGTTGGCGCAATAAAACGACCGTCCGAGGTGCCGCCACTGGTTTCAAGCCGGGGGGCAAAGCCCTGAACCTGTTGAACAGCATGGGTGGCCGATTCTAGCAAGGTGCCGGATTGGGTTAAGAACGGCTCGCCGTTTAGTATCCAGTCCAACTGATAATTTAGCGCATGCTTATCCAAAATGGCATACACTCGCTGTTGCAACTGCTCTGCCGTGACTTCAGTGCTAAAACGGAAATTAAACAGTACCTGCAGTTCACCCGGGATGACATTGGTGGTGCCGCTGCCAGCATGGATATTGGAGATTTGAAAGCTGGTGGCCGGAAAGTAGGCATTGCCGTGATCCCACTCTTGATCAGCCAGCTCCGCCAGGGCAGCTGCAGCCTTATGAACCGGGTTGTCGGCTAGCTGGGGGTAGGCCACATGCCCCTGTACACCCTTGACCAATAAAGTGCCGCTTAACGAACCGCGACGACCATTTTTAATTACATCACCTACCTGACGACTGCTGGACGGCTCGCCTACCACGCACCAGCGAATTTTTTCCTGCCTGGCTTCCAGGGTTTCAATCACGCGCTTGGTACCATTAATAAAAGGTCCTTCTTCATCGCTGGTAATTAAAAAGGCAATATCACCGGTTAATTGGGGGGTGCGGGATAAAAAACGCTCAGTTGCCACAATCATTGCTGCCAGGCTGCCTTTCATATCGGCAGCCCCCCTGCCATAGAGGGTGCCATCTATTAGGGTGGGCTCAAAGGGAGGGGTATGCCACTGCTGCTCAGGACCTGGCGGAACCACATCGGTGTGACCGGCAAAACAAAATAACGGCTTACCGCTGCCTTTGCGGGCCCAAAGATTCAAGGTGTCTTCAAAAAACATTGACTCGATGACAAAGCCGAGCGGTGCCAGACGCTCTGCCATCAATTGCTGACAACCTGCATCTTCCGGGGTAATGGATGGCCTTGCCATCAACTCCATTGCCAGTTTAACGACGGCGCTATACTCGCTCATGCTAATTGCTCCAACAGTTGCTGATAACTCGCTTCCGAAAAGCCGACCCGGTACCCCAGCGAGCAATGCAGCAATGGGCGCTTAATCAGCGTGGGATGTTGCAGCAAAAGCTGTAGGGCCTTGCTCGCATTAAGCTGATCTTTATCGGCAGCAGGCAGTTGGCGATAGGTGGTGCTTCGATTATTCAATACTTTGTCGTAGCCCAGCTCTTCAATAGCCGCCTGCAGTTGTTCCTTGCCTAATGGCTGCTCCCGATAGTCGATAAACTGGTAGGGCTTTTGTTGATGCTCGAGCCAGCGCCTGGCTTTTTTGATGGTGTCACAATTTGGGATCCCGTACAGCGTGATCATGGGTTATTTCCTGTCATTTGAATAAAAAAACACGGCTCCTTAGCCAGTACTGTTTGACCAAAATGTTGCGGCTCCGGACGAACCGCTGGATGAGGAAAGACAGCAACACTGATTACAGGTTTGCTGCTTAAATAGCCTGGGTCAACTTCAAGCAGGAGCTGGCCCGCTGCTACAGCATAGTCATTAAGCTGCCAGCGAAGCCCAAGACCTAAACGCTCCAACCACGCCAGAGGTAAATCGACCCTTAATTGCAAACCGCTGTTGTGGCGTACTCGAATACATGGGTGTGGCAAGAAATGCACGCTCGCAGTTCCGGCACAGGGACTGAGCAGATAGTGGCTAGTCGCTTGCAAACAAAAGCCAAACCCAGCCAGCTGTCGAATGGCAGCTCGTGGGTGTTGGCTCAGAGGCTGTAATACACCGTCTGCAGGAGATTGGATGGCAAAACGGTATCTGTTGCTGGCCTGGTCGGTATCAGGATGCATGCTATTGTTGTCGTGGCTTCATATCTAATCATTAGCATAGCTAAATAGTTGGCCGGATGCATCACATATCCTTTGGGATTGGCTAGTTCAAGTTGGAATAAATGATATTTATATGAACTAAGCATGAAATCATCATGAAGCTGTTATTTTTGCTGTATAAAATGCTGACAGATAGCAAGCAATCCAGCTGGAAACAGTCTTGATCTTGTCCACAGAATCTGTGGATAATTCTGTGGTTAATTATGTTTAACTGTCATAATCTATTGATTTAGTTAATTTATATTAGTTGGCATATTTTTTGATTGTTTGTTTATAAGGTAGAATTGGGCTTGAAATGCCATAAATTCACTTTCTGAGTGGTTTTTTGCACCTTGATGGCGTTAACTGCGAGTTAAAAGTCATTTTTCATGCTGTTTTAATTGACTTTGATGGGAAGAATAAGTAACGCGTTGCCGATTTCTTGCGGCTTTTCTGACAGAGGATTATGCAGGTTTTACTGATCTATTTCTGTGCAGATTGTGCTAAAGTCTAAGGTGAACTTGGCTGAATTGGTCCTGGGAGTGCTCCATGTCGCAATCGTTAATCGGTGTCATTCAGGCGGGTGTGCGTTATGGTAAAGTGTGGCCATGCCAGCCCGAATTAAACAGTGTGTTTCCAGAAAACCGACTGATATTGCTTACTTTGTGGGCACAAAAAGTGATGCCGTTTTTTGTCGTGCTAAATGCTGTATCCATGTACTGGTGGCACGGCAGCTCACAATTGCCTCTGATCATTGCAATGAGCCTGTTGCTGCTTTCTATTCCATTGCAAGGCTGGTACCGACTTGGTATCCGCGCAGAAAAGCAGCTGCCACCAGCCATGCGGCAATGGTATCAACAGATACTACAACAGCTTCAGTCGCAAGGAGTTGCTGCAGCATCCATCAATAAGCAAACTGGTCAGGCACTGCGTTATTACGATTTAGGCCGGCTGCTGCAGCAGGCCTATCGCCAACTCGATAAAGCCTTTATCCGGGAAATACTCTGAACGAAATCTAATTCATTCAACGGCGTTTCAGGGTGGAAACTAGAGTGCGAAGCTGGACCAAACTGGTGCATGATCCGATGGCTTTTCGATACCACGCAGCTCGTAATCGATGCCGGACTCAGTTAGCAAGCTGCTCAGTGACGTCGTGGCAAGCACTACATCTATGCGAAGTCCTCTGTTATCAAGAAAGCCTTTGGAGCGGTAATCAAACCAACTATATTGTTCGCCGCTTTCCGGGTGTAGTTGCCGAAATGTATCAGTTAACCCCCAACCCTGAAGGCGTTGCAGCCAGTCGCGTTCTTCTGGCAGGAAAGAGGTTTTACCTTCACGTAACCAGCGTTTGGCGTTGGCCTCTCCGATACCTATGTCGAGATCTTGTGGTGAAATGTTGATGTCACCAATGACAGCGAGTAATTCATCCGGACTGTGGTGTGCTTCCAGATAGTTTTGCAAATCGGCATAAAATTTTTCTTTGGCTGGGAATTTTATCGGGTGGCTGCGGTTTTCACCTTGAGGGAAGTAACCATTTAACAGCGTGAGTTCACGGCCACCACTGACAGCAAAGCGGCCAATGACCATGCGACGTTGAGCATCCGCATCATCGGTTGGAAAGCCATACTGCACTTGAAGTGCTGGCATTTTACTCAAAATTGCAACGCCGTAGTGTCCTTTCTGGCCAAAGTAGTAAGCATGGTAGCCCATTCCTTCAATAGCGCTCAGCGGAAATTCATCATCGTGAACTTTGATTTCCTGCAGGCCTATCAAATCGGGCTGATGCTTCGTGATTAGTGCTTCAAGTTGGTGGAGTCGGGCTCTAATGCCATTGATATTAAATGATACAATCTTCATGCTTGATTCGCTTTTGCTGTTGATTGAAAAGTTCTGTGCTCGATCTTACCATTGCAAAGGGCAGGGGTGAATGAAAGCTTGAGCACAGTGCCAAAAATACCTATGCTGGCAGCACTTGAAATGATAGTAACAAACAGGCTTTATGCTGCAAAACTTTGATACAGAACTGAACTATACGCTGGTGCGAAGCCCAAGGCGAAAGCGATTGGCACTTCAGATTAAAGCCGGAGAACTCTATGTTCGCGCTACACCTTATTGTCGTCAGCCAGAGATCGATGCCTTTATTCGTCTAAAGCGAGGCTGGATCCGGCAACAAATGCAATGGCAACAACGACAGTTGCGACAATTAGCGATAGAAACCGCTGAGCAAGGGCTATGGTTGCTTGGTAAGCGTGTGCCTGTTCAGTGTATGCCAGCAAGCCATTCTGGCTTCGTATTCGATGGTCAGCAATTGCTGTTGTATGCAGGCTTCAGAGTCCGCCCGGAGAGGCGGGAACAACGTTATCAACAACAGATAAAGTGTTGGTATCAACAGCAAGCTGTGAGTTGGATTGAGCAGCGACTCGCTTATTGGCAACAGCGAATGCAATTGCAATGCCGCCGTTTCTTTGTAAAATCCTGGCGTCGGCGTTGGGGATGTTGCAACAGCAATCAGGAACTGGGCTTTAATTGGCACTTAGTGAAAGCGCCGTCCTGGGTGATTGATTATGTTTTGGTGCATGAATTGGCGCATCTGAAGTGGATGGATCACTCGGCTGATTTCTGGCAGTTGGTTCGCTGTCATTATCCCGAAGTGGATGCTGCCAGAGATTGGTTGAAACTTCATCATCTTCGCCTGTTGAGTTAAAAAAAACCGGCCAATTAGGCCGGTAAGACAAACACAAGGACGAAACATGAGTACAAGTGGGAGCCATGCCTGGGAGAGATAGGCTCATCACTGCTATTTAATAGGACTGTGATCTTTTAAAAAAATTCCATAGATACAAAAAAAAATTAAAAGGCCAAACATGAATACCTTTGAACGATTATCACAAATGATGTCTTTGCTGGATGTTACCCGTTTACAGCAGCCTGATAGCGAGGAACAGATGCATCGCTGGCTGCTACCAATAGCAGAATCTGGTTTTCGACCAGCTGCCATTTGCTTGTACTCTGAATATCTACCTTTGATAGCCAATTATCCAGCATTAGTTTCGTCCAAGGTTGCAGCTGCAACGGTAGTGAACTTCCCGAGTGGGCAGCAAAGTGCCGATCAGGTATGCCTTGACATTGCAGCTGCTCTATCCTCTGGCGCAAGTGAAATAGATTGTGTGCTACCTTATCAAGAGCTGATGGCTGGCCGGATTGGTGGAGTAAAAAGCTTTCTGCTTGATGTACGTCAGGCTTGCGGCACAGCCTTGTTAAAAGTAATTATTGAAAGCGGTGAGTTAATCACCTGCCAGCAGGTTGCCAAAGCAACCGAGTTAGTGATCGATAGTGGAGCTGACTTTGTGAAGTCGTCTACCGGTAAAGTGCCGGTCGGCCTGACCGATGAAGCGGCGGAAGTGATGTTAACTGTCATAGCAGGAGCCGATCGGCCAGTAGGGTTTAAAGCCTCTGGTGGTGTTCGCACTATTGAGCATGGTCTGGCTTTCATGCAGCAGTTTGAGCGTATTACCGGGCGTCAGGCACAACCTCAGACTATGCGATTGGGTGCAAGTACTTTGTTTCAGGAGTTATGCAACCGGTTACAGTCAAAAACTTAGCGTCTCAGTTCATTACGGACTTTTTCAAATCGGGCCAGTAATTCCTGGTAACGAACGCGATGATGCTCTGGCAAAGGCATATGATCGACCACCCGAAATGTCTTGCGGCAACGTTCAAAAGCATCACCTGGCTTGCTACGGTTATTTGCGTGTTGGGCAAGCAGTTGTAGCAGCGACTGGATGTAGTTTAGTGCGGCACCAGTATTCATCGGCGCTAGTTCCAGTGCTTGCTCAAACTGGTTTGCGGCTTCATGGTAGTTACCACTTTTGTATAGCCGAATGCCTTCTTTGTTGTGCTCAGCAAAGTGTGCTCTGCGTTCTCCGGTGCTTTCTGTTTGTCTTCGTAGAATCGCATTTAGCACTGGATTGGATAAGGTGCTATCCGGTAGTTGTTGCTTTAAGCTTTCAGCCTCTTCGTACTCGCCAATTTGGTTTAGCAATAAGACGGCATCGGCCAGACTGTGCTCTTGTTCATTCAGTAAATCGGCGACAGTAGCATAGGTGCGTTTGGCCTGAAACTGCTGTCCACTTAATGACTCCAAGCGGGCCTGGCACAAGACTTCAAAGAGATCAAAATCGATGTCGCGAATCATACTTTCATCAAGCCTGGCGCGCTGTAAGGCAATCAGAGTCTCTTGTTGGTAACGATTTTTCAGTTGCGGGTCGTCAGCTTCCATCGCCGCTTCAATCACAGTACGAATGTAGTTTTGCAGATGAATAACATCTTGCTTTAGTGAGCGACGAGTAATCTCATACAATTGTTTGCTGGCACTTACTTGCTGTGGGGTGTCATGCAATTCGCGAGCAATGTCCATCACCAGATACTGGCGCTTAATTGAATGGGGTGCTATTTCAGCTGCTTGTTGAATGGCTTTGAGCGCCTCTTCCGGTGCGCTGAGCGCCATATAACATTTTGCTTTTAAATCCAGCGCCTCGGCAAAATAGCGGTTTGATTCCAGCGCCTCCTCACAGAGTGCCAGGCATTGTTCAAAGGCTTTGCGCTCAAAACAGATATGCGCTTGAAGCACCAAGGCCCAACCGCTTCGGTGTTGAAGCAAGTTCTGCGTGAGTACCTGCTCAGCAGTATCCAACTGTTGCTGCTTAATGAGGGTTTCTGCCAGCACCCGCTTGCAAAATTGCTGGTAGCGACCTGCCTGACTGATTTCAAGTTGGCAGCGCTCAATCACCTGCTCATACTGTTCGTCATGCATGGCTTGATACAGTGCTTTTAGCTGATGTTTTTTTTGTTGGATTTTTTGGATACGGCTTCGAAGCACCCGCTGTGAAAAGGGTTTGATCAGGTAATCATCAGGTTCCAACTCAACGGCGCTCATGACCATGGGGACAGTGTTTTCGCTGGTCACAATCATAAAAATACTGCCAGGCTTTAACAGTTTTTTTTCCCGTAAATCTTCCAGTAGTTGCTTGCCATTTTTACCGGTACCCAAGTGGTAATCAACAAAAAGCACGTCGTAATCCATGTTTATGCACTTGGCCAACGCCTGTTCACCGGTTGGGGCGAAGGCTACATTGGTAGCGCCCATCGAGTAAAGAATACCTTTAAACATCAGCTGAAATGAACGCTGATCATCGACAATTAATACCCGCAGGTTTTCGAGTGCTTTACTATCCATTGAGACAACAGTGTTGAAGTGTCATAGATTAAGTGTCAGTAAAATAAGGGGGGATAGCAAGGAAAAAAGCTATGGTGATGAAGGAAAGTGGTGGAGGGGGAAGGATTCGAACCTTCGAAGGCTGAGCCGGCAGATTTACAGTCTGATCCCTTTGACCACTCGGGAACCCCTCCACACAAGGCCTGCATAATACCAAAAAAAACCTTGATGTAAAGGCGCGGCCTTTATTTATTTGTTTGTTTGCCGATAAAGTCAGCAAGAACAATCCTGGAACTGAATCCATGTTGATCCATGAGTGGCAACTTGGTCCAAAAATGAATCAAGCGCTGCAAAAGCAGCAGCCTGCTGATTTTCGTTTATGGCGGGCAATGTTATCGACTGCCGTCGAAGAGCAGGCTGCTTTTGTATTGAGACAACAGCAGCTGGTCACTCCAGAACACTCTCTTAGGCAAAGCTTAGGCTTGCGTGAGCAAAGACCCTTTAGCTGGCAAGATGGGGATCTGGAATGCTGCCAACTGTGTAGCGATGCCTTGCATCAGGGCTTTACGCAAAGTCGTTTGCAGCAACAGCTAAGCCCTTTGCCTTGGGTTCTGAAAAACGATCCGAAAAAATTGGATGTTCGGGTGGCTGATAATTTGGATTTGCATAGTCGGCGTCGGCTGTATCAAGAAGGGATAGAGCCAATAGAAACAGATGCCACAGCTTTATACGAGGTGTTGCAGCAATTAGACATTCATGCCGCTGCATGACCTGAAGCTAAATGTGGCTGACAGGACTTAAATTTACGGCCACTGCCACAGGGGCAGGGATCATTGCGGCCAACTTTTTGCGCTACGTGCTCACGAACGTCACCGCTGCTGTATAGCCATCGGTCTTGCTGACGGACAAAATGAGAAAGCTCGCTAAAACTGTGTAATTGATTGCCAAGCAGATACCACACCTGAAAATGGACGTAGCCTTCATCTTTGGAAAAAACCAAGTGCGGCAATGGCAACAGCTTAAGTCGTACAAAATGAACTCGGCTAACAAAGTCGCGCATCTGTTCCGGGCTTTGCTCCGCTTGCAGCTCTGCTACACAACTGAGCTGTAAATAGGGCAGTTCTTTACGGCAAAAAGCGCTATAGCGAGAACGCATCAGCTGTTCACAGGTTTCAGCTTGCCTCAGCCCGCTATGGTAGGGTTGACAACAATGGCTGTAACTAAGTCCGGATCCACAATAACAATGCATTGGCTCGACGATGTTTTGTTTAAAGTGGCTGCTGCGTTTTAATGGCACCAGCTGGTATTGGTTGTAAAGCAGTATACCGCACAGCCGCAAGACTCGGCCAGTAGCGATAACTCATGTGTTTGTTGCAAATCAGTCAGCTCAGCAAAGTTGATAATACAACTGCAGGTGCCAGCAAGGATGGCTTTTTTTAAGGTGCCGGCTAAATCCTGAATTTGCTTGCGATGAATCAATAAAGTGCGGCTTTGCTGCAACATCTCCATATCTGCCAACACTTTTAATGACGAAGTTTCTGGTGCCAGGACCAAGGTCCAACCTTTGGCGTGCAGCTGTTGTTGAAGCAATTCATTCAGATAACGGCTTTCTTGTTGCTCAGCTGAGGGGAGACAATAATGCAAACCAGGTTGGTTGCTAATATTCATGGACGTCTGCTTGTGGCTTTGTGGTGAACTCATACCAACTCCTAACTGTTGTTATATACAGTGTATGCATATACAGTAGTTTGCTGTTGATGATAAATCAAGCACTTTTTTCAGCTCAGGGCGTTTTTTCTGTCTTCGATGGATTCAAAACGCTCTGCTGCCAACTCAGTGGCTTGCTGCAATAAGTCCGCTGACATTTTGCTCTGTAAAGTACGAACCAATTCCAGGGCGGATTGATCACGCTGCTTGGCTGCCAGCAGTAACCAGCAATAAGCGCGCTTGATAGAGGCTGGCATACCAAGACCTTTTGCGAACATTAATCCAAGATAATACTGAGCTTTAGCATGGCCCATCATGGCTGCCTGACGAAAATGATGAGCGGCAGTTGCGTAGTCTTTGCTGGCATAGGATTTCAAAGCGGCAGTAAATGTAGTTGCAGCGGTGTCTGCGATGGCAGGTCCTTGCAGCAGAGATGGCAATAAGATGCCGCTGTCTTTCACGATGGCGTTGATCAACTGTTGATGTTCGAGCAGCTTGTCTTCCAGCTCAGCCAGAGTCAGTTTTTTTGTTGCTGCTAAGTGTTGACGACCGGTTTTAAACGTCATGGTATCTTCTCGTGCCTTGAACTGCATTGTGATACAGGGAGTGCCCAGTCACCCCTGCCATACCGTTAAGAAAGCATAAAGCCTGCCATAATTCAAAATCGCCACCTGAAAAGGAAGCGAATATGCCAATCCTCAACGAGAAAATCTGCACTGGCTAGACCAATTTAAGGGGAAATTAGGGTAGACTTGTCGGGTTTTGCATTAAACCCGTGGATATTTCATGTTTTTGACCCCTTATATTAATCAGCAAGCCGGCGAGTTTAGCTTCAGTCGTCAACAAGGCAGTACCTTTGCCAAAAAAGTAGCCGGTGACTTTAATCCGTTGCATGATGAAGATGCCAAGCGATTTTGCGTGCCGGGTGATTTGATGTTTTCCTGGTTGTTAAGTCAGTACGGTATCAGCGAACGATTGTGCTGTACCTTCGCTGGCATGGTCGCTGCGGATGTTTGGTTACACTTCGAGCAGGATGGCAGTGAGATCCGAATTTGTGACCGAGACGGAAAAGTCTACCTGTCGTTGACGCAACAGGGTGCTATAAGCAAAGACTTAGGGTTAATTGAAGCGATCGCAACTGATTATGTGCAGTTTTCCGGTGAAAACTTTCCACATATTTTGCATCCTCTGATGCAGCAGCAGCAAGTCATGATCCATCCGCAGCGACCTATGGTCATTTACGAGAGCATGACACTGGAACTCATGCAGTTGCCGACTTGCTCACCTCATTTAGTGCTATCCAATTCAAGCCTGGAGGTTGCAGGAAAACGTGGCAGTGCTCTGCTTGATTTTAGCCTGAGTTGCGATGGAAACCACATTGGTCAAGGTCGTAAGCGGATGATTTTAAGTAACTTATCACCTTATGACGCCCCCAGCATGGAAGCCATGATTGCTGAGTACAACCGTCGCAAGGCGGCTTTCGCCGCCTGAGTCAGCGCTGACTTCGACGGCGCAGCGCGGACACAATGCGCCAGACATGCAATAACAGATAATAGTAGCCTGCGCCCACCAGAAGAAACATCAGCAAAATTACGATGTCAGGCAATAGCAGGTACTCTGCCAAGGCACCAATACTGGCAGCGGTCCCTGCCAGGCCAACGATAAACATCAATGCATGACGTGGGGCCAGACCTAGCCGAAGTGAAATATGATGCAAATGCTCTCGGTCAGCTTTAAAAGGGGACTGGCCTTTGCGAATGCGCCGAATCATGATCACTGCCATATCCAGTAATGGAATGGCGATGATCCACAAGGCCGTCACGGGTCGAAAGCTGCTGGCTGCACTTTGGCTGCCTTGCAGCAATAGCCAGATCACAGTTAGCCCAATTAACATGCTGCCAGCATCGCCAAGAAAAACCTTACGCAAGCCAAAATACTGCAGATTTGCTGCAAGGTAGGGCACTAGAGCAACCATCATCATGATTGCTAACAAGGCCGTATCCTGCTGCCCCCACATCAGCATAAAAAATGCGAGCGCCAGCATGGTTAAAAGGCTCAAACTACCAGCCAGGCCATCGATGCCATCGGTCATGTTAAATGCATTGATGGCAGCGATGACAGCAATAATTGTCAATGGTGGGCCAAACCAGCCAAGCTCGACCGGGCCAAAGCCAAACAAATTGCCAAGATGGGCCAGGTGCAAATCCAGCAACCACATCATCGCAATCGCCACCAGACATTGAAAAATCAGACGCACAGATACCGATAGATCCAGTGCATCATCCAGAGCACCTAGCAGTACGATCACCAAGGCACAACCAATATAGGCCCAATGCTGCATCAGGCTGGCATCGGCCACAAGTAGGCCTACAGATACGCCAGTAAAGATGGCTAAGCCACCAATCAGCGGGACTTTGCCTTGATGTTGCTTGCGGCCTTTGGGTATATCTAATAAGCCTAGCCGGTGGGCTAGAGGGAACAATACTTGTAGCATTAACGCTGTGATTAAAAAGCAACTAATAACAGGCCAGAACAGCGAATACATAGACATCCTTTTTTGTTATGCTGAGCAGCAGCTTAGGATTCAGCTTACAGTCATTCAGCTTGCACTAAGCTGAACATAGGATAAAAATCCCGATGTATGAGATAGATTGATGCAAATCTTGCTAATAAGCAATATGGGACCCAAACCCTCGGCACCGGTTCAAGGACAGTTTATCGAGCTTCAGCGGCAAGCACTTCCTGTGGCAACCGCCTACCATTGGATGCGTTGGCACAATGATGGCTTGCTGAACCGGCTGTGTAAATACCCGGTGTGGTTGCTGGATTTTGTGCTGCGTTTCGTCTTCTGTCGACAGCGTTTTGATATCCTGCATGTACACTTTTTTTACCCAACCATTTGGTTGGCCATTTTGTACAAGTGCCTCCGTCACCGCTCTGCCAAAATAGTAGTGACCTGCCATGGCAGTGATATCTACCGCTATCAACCGCCGGGTACACTGTATCGCTGGTGCGCTGGCTGGGTCGAGCAGTGGCTTTTTGCCAGTGAGCCTTTAAAGCAGGCATTTTACCAGCAACCCGTCTCGGCCCGGGTACTGGCCGCCGGCATTGCTGCTGACTATGGCAACGCGGACCGGTTGAGGCCATCCGAGAAAGATATTGATCTACTCTTTGTTGGCAGTTTGAATCATAACAAAGGCTTGGATCGTTTGGAGCAGCTATTACCGTTACTGCAGCAGCATACGATTTGCATTATCGGCCAGGGCCCCGCATCGGACAAGGTTAAACAGTGGCAACAGCTCTACCCAAAGCTTCTGTGGCTGCCAAGTCAAAACCCACTGCAGCTAAGAAAATGGTATCAGCGAGCCAAGGTGTTGCTGAGTTTGTCACGGCAGGAATCCTTTGGCCTCGTGATGACGGAGGCCCTGGCCTGTTATACCCCGGTGATTGCCACCGAAACTGATGGCGCCAGAGCACAGCTAAAACCGGAATTTGGCTGGGTGATTAGCCAGCAGCAAACCGAGCCAATGCTGATTGAACAATTACTTCTACAATTGAAGCAATGTTGGCAATTAGCAGAACCAGATTATCAGCGCATGCAGCAAGCAGGTTTTCAATACGCTCAAACACAGCTTTTGCCCGTGATAGCCAGTGAACTGATGAGCATCTACCAGACTCTTTACAAGGCCAAGCATGACCTCAAGTAACACAAGAACAAATTCAGCAGAAAGCATAGCCAGTGTTCAGATTGGGCCTGTCAAGGTAGGTGCTTTTTTGCATCAGCAACAGTTGCTTCAGACAATCATCGATCCGGATGGCAAGGTATTTGCGGGCGCTGCTATTGCCATCAATCCTGAAAAAATCATGGCCGCCAGACAAAATCCACAGGTAGCTGCTATGTTGAGCCAGGCTGAACTGCGTTATGCTGATGGGATTGGGGTGGTGATGCTGATGCGACGCCGATTAAAACAGCCCGTGCAACGTATTCCTGGGTGTGAGCTTTGGCAAAGCCTGATGCTGCGCTGTGCCGACTATCAGGTACCCGTCTATCTGGTCGGAGGCAGGGCAGAGGTGTTGGTAAAAACCAAAGCCCTGTTGTTACAGCAAGGAG
Organism: Alkalimonas sp.; assembly: GCF_020831925.1. Classification (GTDB taxonomy): domain Bacteria; phylum Pseudomonadota; class Gammaproteobacteria; order Enterobacterales; family Alteromonadaceae; genus Alkalimonas. The sequence goes on along the minus strand of NZ_JAFIFQ010000002.1, from coordinate 58,196 downwards.
TCCCTGTAGTAGGTGCAACCGATGGTTACTTTGATGATGAAACACGGCTGTTAGCTGACATTCGCAGAAGTGGTGCCAAAGTAATACCGGTTGCGATGGGCTCGCCAAAGCAGGAGCAATTGATCGAACGTTTGCGTCAGCAATTACCGGATAGTTTTTTTATGGGCGTGGGGGGCAGTTTTGATGTATTCACAGGCCAGGTAAAACGGGCCCCGGCGCTTTGGTGTCGTCTGCATTTAGAGTGGCTGTATCGTCTGCTGAGTCAACCGAGCCGGATTGGTCGGCAAGGACGCCTATTGCATTACATGTGGTTAGCCATCCGGGGAAAACTATGAAGCAAGATTTGCCATTGATCAGTGTCTATATGCCAACGCATAACCGAAAGCAGATGGCGGCCACTGCAATTAATTCCGTATTGGCGCAAGATTACCCACATTTTGAGTTGATAGTAGTTGATGATGGCTCGACGGATGACAGCTGGCCTTTCTTGCAGCAGGCCTATGGTCAGCATCCAAAGGTGCGTTTATTGCGCCATGAACAAAGCCAGGGGGCTTGTGCTGCCCGTAATACTGCCATAGCTGCCGCCCAAGGTGAATTTGTGACCGGACTGGATGATGATGACTTGTTCTATCCGGATCGCTTATCCAGCTTGATGGCCGCTTTTCAACCTGGTGATGCCATGGTGTGTTCTGGCTATCTGTGGCACTACGGCGCTACCACCAAAGCATGTTTTGCCAGTGATGCCATCATTGCGCTGGATGAGCTGCTGGATTTGCATACTTTGTCGAATCAAGCGCTGCTTCCAACCGAATACATGCGTGCGTTGGGGGGATTTGATACTCAGCTTGCAGCCTTTCAGGATTACGATATGTGGGTGCGGGTGGTAGCGCGTTTTGGTCCGGCCCGACGTATTGCACATATCAGCTATCAGGTTAATGCCGGTCACGAAGCTGGCCGAATTACCGGTTCGCCAAAACGCCTGCAGGCGCATGATGATTTTGTGGCGAAGCACCGGCCTTTGATGTCTGGTCGTAACTTGCAAAACCAGGCTTTTTATCGTCATAGCATGCAGCAATTGCCGCTGTCGCTTACTCAGCTTTGGCGCAGCAGCCGCTATGGTTTAAAAGCATTGAAATGTCGCTATTATCTCAAGCGAAAATTTTCCTGGCTAAGCCGATTACGGCTAAAATGGTTGCAAAAAGGTTGGCGGGGTTTGTTTGATTAAGCAAAGCGGCAACACCGAAACTGGCTGGCAGCTGATTTTTCTTTTGGCCGCATTTAGCTTGTTGTTTGATATGCTGCAAGGTGCATGGCAGAGCCTGGAGCTGATTGGCTTGCCAGTGGCGCAGGCCTTTAAGGCTGCCTTGCTGGCCGCTATGCTTTGGTGTCTTAGAGCCAACGATAGACGAATGCTGGTGCTGCTGGCTTTGCTGGCTGGATGCTTTGCGTTTGGGCCCTTATTGACGCAGTGGCGATTACAGCCTCCTCTGGGGTTTAGCCGGGAGCTTATGCTGATTAGCAAGGTCTTTGCACCACTGATAGCGCTATTGGCATTCACACGTTTCACCTGCAATACGCCTGAATTGGCTCAGAAAAGTCTGCAACGTCTGATGCTGTGCTTTAGTGTGGTATTGCTGATCAATTTTGTTTTTGGCTTTGCAGGTTTTGGTTATGCAGCTTACAGCCCGATGGAGCAGATAGAGCTGGGCTCCCTAGGCAGCAGTGGTTTTTTTGTGTCGGCCAATGAGTTATCTGCCTTGCTGCTGATCCTCACCGCTTATCAACTGCATTACTATTGGGTAAAGTATAAACTGCTGTATATTGTGGTTGTTTTTCTAGCGCTGTTTTGTGCGCTTCAGTTGCTGACTAAAACGGCTCTGTTTGGTGTGTTGTTGTTGGCGGTACTGATCCCTTTATTGCATCTGGAAGCTGAGCGACGCAAGCATGTTGCGCTTTTAATTGCTGGGGTGGCTGTGGTGCTCTTGGTCACTAGCCCGCTTTGGTTGGGAGCTTTGCTGCAACAACTTGGTTTGTACCAAAAATTGCTTTGGGTCTGGCAGGAAAAAGGTTGGTTTGGTCTCATCTTGTCATCGCGCGATCTATACATGCAGCAGAACATGCAGGTTCTGACGGAGCATTTTCCTCCATGGCACTGGCTACTGGGGGTAGGGCAAGCTGGCATAGCGCTTTATCAGAAAAAATACTTTGCCGAATCCGACTTTTTTGACCTGCCGATGTTTTTCGGAGTATTGGCGCTTGTATTTGCAATTGGTTGGTTTGGCTATCTGCTGTGGTTGAGCTGGCAGGCCAGGGCCAGGGCTGAGGGGCGGGTGTTACTGCTGATCAATGGTATCTTGTTGCTGCTGGCTGCTCTGGCAGGCCATGTGCTCACTTCTGGTCTGCTTTGGTTACCCTGGGGCTGCTGGTGTGGTTACGTACTGGCTAGACAACAGGTGCCAGCTGCTTGCAATAGGAGCCGATCATGACCGACTTTATTCAATTGGCCTTGTACCCACATAACCTGTTCTTGTATGCCTTGTTGCTTGCGGCTATTTTTTACCGTAAAAAGGGGCTTTGGTTGTTGTGGCTGGTGTTTTATCTGCTGGGCAATAGCTTTGTCACCAACCAGGTAAGGCAGTGGCAGCTGCAACAGCTACCAAGCCCAGCTACGTTGCAAACCGATGCAACCTGGGTGCTGCTGGGCTGTGGTGGCTCAGAGCAAAGCTTACCTGCTTGTGCCCGCAATCGTTTGGATCATTTACTGGAACGAACGGCAGCTAATAGCTTTCCTGTCGTGATCACCACCCGGCATTGTGCCCCTTATATCCATTATTTGCAGCAACATGATTTCAGTGGCGCTATCGATTGCTTCGATGGCGGTAGTAACACCTATCAGGAGTTTTATCAGCTGGCTGCTCGTTTTCAGCAGCAGCCATTGCAGTTTGTCAGCAGTGACCACCATGGCTGGCGGGTGCAACGGCTGATTACATTGCACCAACTCAACGGGCAATTTTCTGCGGCCACTACCAGTACTTACCGACAGCTGCCATGCCGCTGGCACTGTTGGTTGACGGTGAATTTAAGCAACTACGATTTTTACGCCAAGTTAAGTGGCGAGTGGTTTAGCTACGCCAGCTATCGGTTAAGTCGGCGTTGGCACAATTGGCGGATGAATGCAGATACAAAAAAGGCCTCTGAAGAATGAGGCCTTGTTATGACAGCTGTTTGGAGTAGCTTAGTTGTCAGTATTGTGCGGACAGTTGTTCTTTTGTTCGCACTCACCGTACAGATACAAGCTGTGATTGGTTAGTTTCAGGCCATTTCTAGTGGCTATCTCCAACTGTTTGCGCTCTATGGTGTCGTCTTCAAATTCGATCACCCGGCCACAGTTTAGACAAACCAGATGATCATGATGGCTGTTGCCAGTCAGCTCGAACACAGACTTACCACCTTCGAAATGATGGCGGGTTAAGATGCCTGCATCATCAAACTGGTTTAGCACCCGGTACACCGTCGCAAGACCAATGTCTTCACCGGACTCTAACAGTAGTTTGTACACATCTTCGGCACTGATATGCTGATTGTTCGGATCCTGCAGGATCTCCAGAATTTTTACGCGCGGCAGGGTCACTTTTAGGCCCGCTTTACGAAGTTCGGTATTGTGATCAGTCATAGCATGCTTCAGTTAGTCAACATAACTTCGATTATAAAGCCATTACAGCTTTAATCAAATGCTAATTCAGCCATCTGCTTAGTCATTGAACAACCACACGAACTTGCACTGTCGTAAAGCTCAGGTAGAATAGCTGCATCAGGTCATACCAGTTGAGGGTGCGGATGCAGTGGGCAATGAAACCAGGGTTGATGAAGCGGTTGCTAAACCTGTGGCCACCGTTTTTCTTTAGTGGCATTCAGGTTGAGACCATCCGGGATGATTTTTGTTATGTCCGGGTACGACTAAAATCCAGACCCTGGACAAGGAACATCAATCAAAGCCAGTTTGGTGGCTCGATGTTTTCGATGACGGATCCGATTTATCCGCTCATGATCATGGGAGCCTTGGGCGGCGATTATCATGTCTGGGATAAAAAAGCCGATATTGACTTTATTGCACCGGGACGAGGGCCGCTAACAGCGGAGTTCTGGTTATCGGATGCTGTGTTGGCGGATATTAAAGCTGCTACAGAGGATGGTGATAAGCATTTTCCGGAGTTTTTAGTGCACATAAAAGATCAAAGCGGTGATATTGTTTGCGAAGTGAATCGCACTGTTTATGTCCGTAAGAAACGCTCTGCCCGTTAAACCGGGAAAAGGGCATGCGTTGCATGCCCTGGCCGTTGCATTTTACAAGCCTTCCAGCTCTTTTAAGCACATTTCATCGTACACTTGTTTGCACCAGGCTTTGACGCGTTGCTCGGTCAGCTCTGGCTGGCGATCTTCATCAATGCCGAGGCCAACAAAATGATTGTCGTCGGCCAAGGCTTTGGAAGCGACAAAGTCATAGCCTTCGGTTGGCCAAAAGCCAACCAGAATGGCACCTTTGGGCTCAATAATATCGCGCAAGGTGCCCATCGCATCCAGGAAATACTCGGCGTAATCCTCTTGATCACCGCAGCCAAAAATAGCGACCAGTTTGTCGGTAAAGTCGATGGCTTCAAGCTCCGGGAAAAAATCATCCCAGTCGCACTGAGCTTCACCGTAGTACCAGGTGGGGATGCCCAGCAATAAGAGATCGAAGTTGGCGATGTCTTCTTTGCTGCTTTTGGCAATATCCCGTACTTCCACCAGCTGCTTGCCCAGCTCTTTCTGGATCATTTTGGCGATGTGCTCGGTGTTGCCGGTATCACTGCCGAAAAAAATACCTACAGTTGCCATAGATGCATGCCTTTTACTTGATTAAAACTTTGGTTAAAACCTGCTCCAGATAAGCGCTGCGGGTCAACTGCGCTTGCTCTGCTGCCTTGGATAGCTGCTGATATAGCTCAGCAGGCACTTTAAACTCAATACGCTTCAAGCCCTTTTCCCGATCGCGTTTTACCTGATTGCGCTTGTTAAACTTTAATTGTTCCTGGCGCGGTAACAGATTGGTGCGAGGGCGGCCTGGACGCTTCTCCAGCGCAAACAAATCGGGTGTTGTCCGATCGCTACTGCTTTTAGCCATCAACCCAGCCCTTGTGTTTCGTAAAAAAACTGGATAATGCCTTTGGCAATAAAACCTGCACAACCGGTAAAGAGCACAATCCAGACAAAAATCCGGCCAAACAGCGGCACCTTGCCACGCTTTAATACGTCCTGAATCGCCATGCCGATAAAGAAAAACAACACAGCCAGGCCAATCCATAGTGCCAGCGATTCGTACAACTCAATATCGTAACCCATAATGCGCACACCGCCAGAAAAAAACGGCGGCACTATAGCATAAAGCGAGCAAGAATTTCTTGTTTTATCACAAATTCATTGTCGCAAAACTAAACGATTAGGCAGTCTGGGCTTGCAAAAAATCCAACACAATTTTATTAAATGCCGCCGGTTTTTCCGCATGCAACCAGTGGCCGGCGCCATGAATAACTTTAGCTTTGGCTTGTGGCAACAGGGCTTGAATCGCGCTTTGATGCCCGGCTTCAATGTAATTGGAGTTGGCACCTTTGATAAAGAGCACAGGCCCGGTATAAGGGGGACCCTCGGGTGCCGCCAGCACCTGTGGATAGCAGCGTGCGATCACCGGCAGGTTGCAGCGCCATTGAAATTGCCCGCCTTCCTTGACCAGGTTCTTCAACAAGAACTGCCGCACGCCAGCTTCCTGGATAGAGCGGGCCAGTTGTTGATCTGCATCCTGGCGCGAGCTCAGGTTGTCCAGTTGCACACTCAGCATGGCGTCAATAATGCTGCTGTGGCGATCGTCGTATTGCACCGGGGCAATGTCGGCAACCAGCAAGGCCTTCACCCGCTCAGGAGCCATTAAAGCGATTTGAATGGCAGTTTTACCACCCATGGAGTGACCGAGCAGATAAAAACTGCTGGCATCAGCCGGCAAGCTGTCCAGCACAGCTTGGGCCATCTGCGGGTAATTCATGCTGTCAACATGCGGTGAGCGGCCATGGTTGGGCAAATCAATACTGAGTACGGTAAAGTATGGCTCTGCAACGCGGGCAAGGCCCGCAAGGTTGTCCTGGCTGCCAAAAAGGCCGTGCAGTAATATCAGATAGGGGCCACTGCCGCGCTGCTCTGTGAAAAGTTTCATGACAATCCTGTGACTTTTGAGCCCGGAGCATTGGGCTAAATGCAATTGTGGTATATGGTAGCAGAAACGAGCAAGCAGACGATACAGGCTGGTATCTGCTCGGGTGGCTTTATATAATGGCCAAAGACAGAAGATCCCATCGTTCCGTAACAGGCCAAATGCATGAAAACCATTGAAATTGATGAAGAGTTGTACCAGTACATTGCCAGTCAGACCCAGCAAATTGGTGAAAGTGCGTCGCAGATCCTGCGCCGTTTGCTGTTAGGCTCGGCCGATGCTGCGGTACCAGCGATCGAAACAAGTGCAACAGCTCAGGCCAAAGCTGAGATTGCAGAGCAAAAAAGCAGTACGGCTAGTATCGGCCAACCAGAGGATGCCAAACAAAGCAGCAAGGGCTCTGTATTTGATCGCATCAGCCGGCAGGATTTGCAGGCAGAATCGAGCATTGTTGGCCGTTTTCTGTTGATTTTATCGGCGCTGGCTAAAACCCACCCCAAGCAATTTGCCAAGGTGTTAGAGATTAAAGGCCGTGATCGCCAGTATTTTGGCCGAAGCGACAGTGAACTGTTGCAATCGGGCAGCAGTACCAACCCCAAAGCCATTCCGGATAGTGATTTTTGGGTGATCACCAACTCCAACACCACCCGGAAAAAAATGATGCTGACTGAAGCCGCTTTAAAGCTTGGCTACAGCGACACGGAAGCCGAACAAATTCGCGATTTACTATAAGGAAGAGGTTTATGTCTGTTCACCCGAATGCCGGCCAGGTTGCCAGCCAGGATCAGCTGATCAATGTGTGTCAGTTGGTCAGCAGCTATTACGAACTGAAACCCGATGCTGCCAATCCGCAGCATCAGGTCAGCTTCGGGACCTCAGGCCATCGCGGCAGTGCGATGGCCCATGCCTTCAATGAACCGCATCTGCTGGCGATTAGCCAGGCAGTAGCCGAGTACCGACAGCAAGCGGGCATTAGCGGACCTTTGTTTATAGGCAAGGATACCCATGCTCTATCGGAGCCTGCCTTTGCCTCCGTGCTGCAGGTGCTGGTGGCCAATGGCGTGCGGGTGCGGATCCAACAAGGGCAGGGTTTTACCCCGACACCTGTGGTATCCCATGCCATTATCTGTCATAACAAAACGCATGCTGAGCAGGCTGATGGCCTGGTGATTACCCCCTCGCACAATCCGCCTCAAGATGGCGGTATTAAATACAACCCGCCACATGGTGGCCCGGCGGATAGCGACGTGACGGATGCTATTCAGCAGCGTGCCAATCAGTTGATAGCAGCCGATCTGAGCGGCGTAAAGCGTGTATCCTTTGAGCAGGCATTGGCATCGCCTTTATGCGAAGCTTTTGATTACATAGCGCCATATGTGGAGGATTTGCAGCAGGTGGTGGATATGGCCGCCATCGCCAAAGCCGGCATTCGCATTGCTGTCGACCCTCTGGGTGGCTCTGGTATTGCGTACTGGCCGGTCATCGCCAAACGGTATGGCCTGGATTTAACGGTAGTGAATGAGAAGGTCGATCCGACTTTTGGCTTTATGCCGTTGGATAAAGACGGGGTGATCCGAATGGACTGCTCGTCGGCTTATGCCATGAGCCATCTGATCCAATTAAAAGATCAATACGATATTGCCATTGGCAATGATCCGGATTTTGACCGCCATGGCATTGTTACCCGCAGTGGTGGTCTGATGAACCCAAACCATTATCTGGCAGTGGCTATCAACTACCTGCTTAGCAACCGACCTGCCTGGTCAACCGAGCTTAAGATTGGCAAAACCCTGGTTTCCAGTGCTTTGATTGACCGGGTAGTAGCTGCGCGTGGGCGTAGCCTGTATGAAGTGCCGGTTGGCTTTAAATGGTTTGTCGATGGCCTAGCCGATGGCAGTGTTGCTTTTGGTGGTGAAGAAAGTGCCGGTGCCAGTTTTCTGCGTTTTGATGGCTCGACCTGGAGCACCGACAAAGACGGCTTTATCCTGGGACTGCTAGCGGCCGAGATGCTGGCCAAAACCGGGGTTGATCCATACTTGCAATACCAGGCTTTGACCAAAGAACTAGGCAGTCCCTTGTACCGGCGGCTCGATGCAGCTGCCAGCCCGGCGCAAAAGCAAGCATTGAAGCAATTGGATGCCAGCAGTGTGGCGCAAACCGAATTGGCTGGCGATGCCATCTTGGCGGTGATGACCAAAGCGCCTGGCAATCAGGCTGGGATCGGTGGAGTCAAAGTGGTAACCAAAAATGGCTGGTTTGCTGCCCGGCCTTCTGGTACCGAAAATACCTACAAAATTTATCTGGAAAGCTTCGTTGATGCCAAGCACATGGCCCGGCTAGAAACCGATGCCAGAGCCTTTGTCGATGCTGTTTTTGCCACAATCAGGGAGTGAGGGCACTAAATATTGTAATATTCTTACGATAATTTATTGTCAATGCCACTGCAAACGTATTCCTGCCTTGTTTTTTGTAATCTTTTTACATTTAATAGCAGGAAATCTTTCACTTGTCTGAGCTTGGCGACAAGCTAAGCTTAGCAAGCACCCTACTGAAGATGCATTTTATTGCTGGTGCGATGCAAGTCAGGTGAGCTTCTAACCAACAGGATTGGCAATGACTAAGAAAACTACCTCCAAAAAACCGACTTCGGCGTCCTTGCAGCTAACGGCTGAGCAGCTGAAAGAGCGAATCGTACGTCATCTGCATGCGACCCTGGGCACAGATGTTAATAAAGCTAGCCCGCAAGCTTGGTGGCGGGCTACCTGTGCTGCTGTGAATGAATCCGTCTTTGATGGTTTGCGCACCACGCAGCGCGACCATTACGAACAGGATACACGGGCGGTACACTATTTTAGCCTGGAATACCTGATGGGCCGTTTATTCAGTAATAATCTGCACAACCTGGGCTTGTACCAGCCAGCCAAGCAGGCACTGGCTGAGCTTGGCCATGATATCGCCGAGCTGGAAGACCAGGAAGAAGACATGGCGCTTGGCAATGGCGGCTTAGGCCGTCTTGCCGCCTGTTTTATTGACTCGCTGGCCACCATGAACTTACCTGCGGTGGGCTATGGTATCCATTACGAGCATGGCTTGTTCAAGCAGGAGTTTCAGGCCGGGCGGCAAATTGAGCGACCAGACAGCTGGCGCGAATACGGCAATCCGTGGGAAATTTGCCGGCCGGAGTCGGTGCAGGAAATCTCAGTCTATGGCTATGTAGAAACTGTGTACGACTTACAAGGCCGGATGAAAAAAGTCTGGCACCCGGGCCGAATTATCAAAGGCGTACCCTGGGATATTCCGGTGGTGGGCTATCACGGCAGCTCGGTCAATGTGCTGCGTTTGTGGGAAAGCAAAGCCAGTGATTTCTTTAACTGGGACGTGTTCAACTCGGGCGGCTACATCGATGCATCGCGCGAAAACATCGAAGCGGAAACCATTTCCAAAGTACTGTATCCGAATGATGAAACCGAAGCCGGTAAAGAGCTACGGCTGATCCAGCAGTATTTCTTCTGCTCCTGCTCATTGAAAGACATTATCCGCCGCTACAAGCGGGCCCATGGTGATGACTGGAGCAAGTTTCCAAAACAGGTGGTGATCCAATTGAATGATACCCACCCGGCGGTCGCTATCCCGGAGCTGATGCGCATTCTGGTCGATCGTGCCGATATGCAGTGGGATGAAGCCTGGGGCATTTGTCAGCAGGTGTTTGCTTACACCAACCATACCTTGTTGCCCGAGGCACTGGAGAGCTGGTCGGTGCGGATGTTTGAAAAAGTATTGCCGCGCCATCTGGAAATCATTTGCGAAATCAACCGCCGTTTCTTGCTGGAGCAGGTGGATGTAAGCTGGCCGGGCGATAACGATAAAAAGCGCAAATTATCGATTATCGAAGAGGGTCATGAGCCGATGGTGCGGATGGGGCATTTGTCCGTCGTCGGCTCGTTCCGGGTCAATGGCGTGGCCGAAGTGCACTCCAAGCTGGTGCAATCCGATTTATTCCCGGAAATGGTGGCACTGTGGCCAGACAAGTTCACCAATGTTACCAATGGCGTGACGCCACGTCGCTGGTTAAAAGCCTGCAACCCACGGTTGTCGTCGATGCTGGACCGCCTGGTCGGCAGTGAATGGCCAACCGATTTAAAGCAGCTGTCAAAATTGGCTGCATATGCTGATGATCCTAAAGTGCAGGATGACTTTATGGCCATCAAGCAGCAAAACAAAGCGGATCTGGCTAAAGTGATTCAGGATCTGACCGGTGTAGCGGTGGATCCGGCGGCCATCTTTGATATTCAGATCAAACGGCTGCACGAGTACAAGCGTCAGCATCTGAATCTGTTGCATATTCTGGCACTCTACCGTCGTATCCTGCAAAACCCGGATTACGACATGGTACCGCGGGTGTTTATTTTTGGCGCCAAGGCGGCACCGGGCTACAAGCTGGCCAAAGAGATCATCTATGCCATCAACAAAGTGGCCGAGAAAATCAACCACGACAAGCGGGTGAAAGATCGCATCAAAGTGGTCTTTATGCCGAATTACCGGGTCACACTGGCCGAGAAAATGATCCCGGCAGCTGATGTATCGGAGCAAATCTCCACCGCCGGTAAAGAAGCTTCCGGCACCGGCAATATGAAGCTGGCACTGAACGGCGCTATTACCGTGGGTACTTTGGATGGTGCCAACATTGAGATTGCCGAAGAAGTGGGCGAGGACAACATTGCCATCTTTGGTTTAACGGTGGATGAAGTCAAAGCCTTGCGCCAAAGTGGTTACCACAGCCGTGATTACTACCACAACAACCCGGAGATCAAAGCCGTACTGGACTGGCTGGAAACCGATTACTTCACACCGGGCAAACCGGGCGAGCTGGCAGCCATCAAGCACAGTTTGCTGGAAGGTGGCGATCCGTATTTGGTATTGGCGGACTTTGAAGGTTACCAGGCGGCGCAGCAGCAAATTGATGGCTGGTACCGTGATAAAGCCGGCTGGGCGAAAAAAGCCATCATGAACACCGCCTGTGTCGGCAAGTTCACTTCGGATCGCTCGATTCAGGATTATGTCGACCGGGTCTGGCAATTAAAGCCATGCAAGGTGAACTGAGGCGTCTTTTTAAAAATCCCGGTTAAAGCCGGGATTTTTATTTCTGATCAATAAAAACAGACGTAAAATCAGCTACACTCTAGGCTGATAAAAATATATAAATACAATCAGTTGCTTTTTTCTATAGACTGCTTTTTGAATTGGAGGCTGAGTGCAGTTTCTCAAGGATTTCCTGCATCAAATACTGCATGCCAGTAAAAACCTGCTGCCGATTGTGGCGGTGGTGGTCTTTTTCCAGGCGGTGATTTTACGCCAGATGCCAAACGATCCCTGGATGCTGACGCTCGGTCTTGCCATCGTGGCATTGGGTGTGGCGATGTTTTTACAGGGGCTGGAATTCAGTATCTTTCCGGTTGGGAAAAGCCTGGCCAATCAGTTTGCCCGTAAAGGCTCCATTCCCATTTTAATGGCCTTTGGCTTTGCCATGGGCTTTTCAGCCGTAGTGGCTGAGCCTGCATTGATTGCGGTGGCGCAGCAGGCTGAGCAAATCAGTGATGGCCGGGTCGATGGCCTGACGCTGCGGCTGATTGTCGCGCTGTCGGTGGGGGCGGTGATGGCCATTGGCGTATTGCGCATTATTTTGGGCCATCCGATCCATTGGTACATGATCATCGGCTATATCCTGGTGGTCACGGTGACCTGGTTTGCGCCGGAAGAAATTGTCGGCCTTGCCTACGACTCAGGTGGAGTCACCACCAATATTGTCACCGTGCCTTTAATTGCGGCCCTTGGGTTAGGTTTAGCGGCATCCATTCGTGGCCGTAATCCCTTAATGGATGGCTTTGGCCTGGTGGCCATGGCGGTGATGGTGCCGATGATCAGTGTGCAGCTTTATGGCATTTGGGTGTACAACGTAGCGCCTACGCCGGAACTTGTACTGGAGCTGGCTTCGGCAGAGATCACTGCTGTGCATCCACTGCTGCAGATGCTGCTCGACTTACTTACCATGTTGCGTGATGTGCTGCCGATTATATTCGTGGTGTTATTTTTCCAATACTTAGTACTGCGCAAACCACTGAATAACCCAGTGAAAGTTATTTTTGGCTTTGTCATGGTGCTGCTGGGGCTCTATGCCTTTGTCATTGGCTTAAAGCTTGGCCTGTTCCCCATTGGTGAGGGCATGGCCGAGCAATTGATGGCGCGTAATTATCTGCCCTTTATCTATTTGTTTGCTTTTATGATTGGTTTTGCCACCACCATGGCCGAGCCTGCGTTGATTGCGGTGGGCCAGCAGGCGGAGCAAGCCGCACCGGGCCGGCTAAAAGGCAGTGTGATCCGCATCATTGTTGCATTTGGGGTGGCGATAGGTATTGCTGTCGGTGTGCACCGCATTATTACCGGTGACTCCATCCACTATTACATTATGGCGGGCTATCTGCTGGTTATCGTACTGACAGCGCTTGCACCCAAATACATCATTGCGCTGGCGTTTGATTTGGGCGGTGTCACCACGTCGGAAGTGACAGTACCCTTAGTGACTGCCTTAGGCATTGGCCTTGCTACTCATATTGAAGGGCGTAATGTGTTGATTGATGGCTTTGGCCTGATTGCTTTTGCGTCGATATTCCCGATTATTACAGTGATGGCGTACGCTATTTTAATGGAGTACGCCGCCAAATTCAGGAGACAACCCCAATGAAATTCTCAGCCCTGGTTGCTATCGTCAACGATGAATACGAAGAGCAAACCATCAAGGCCGCCCGCAAACATGGCGCCACTGGTATCACCATACTGGCAGGCAAAGGCATTCCTTGCGATGAGCGCAAAACCTTTTTTGGCCTGAGCTTTGAAGGCAGCCAGACGGTGCTACTGATGGTGTTGGAAAAGTCCTTATCGCTTGGGGTGTTAAAGGCCATCAAGCAGGTGGTTGCCAAAGACGAGGGCGGCTCGGAAGGCCTGGTATTTACCGTACCACTGGAGCATTTAGCCGGCATTGATGTCAAACAGGTGCAGCGGTTTGAACAACATTTAAAAGAGGAACTCTGATATGGATTCGGTCCGACTGGTCAAAGACATTATGGTCAAACAGGTAGTGACGGTCTCGCCCTTTACTACGTTGCGCGAAGCGCTCAGCCTGATGAAAAAGCACGATTTAAAATCGCTGGTAGTGGAAAAGCAGCAGCCGCATGATGCGTATGGCCTGATCACTCACACCAACATTTTAAAAACCATCGTCGCAGAAAGCGGTGATATTGATTTGTTGCATGTGTACGACATTTACACCAAGCCGGTGGTTGCGGTGGGTGAAGATCTGGCAGTGAAGCATGTAGCGGCGTTGATGAGTCAGCAGCGCATTAAGCGGGTATTGGTGCTGAACAATAACGAACTGGCAGGTCTTGTGACCATGCAGGACATTATGGAACCGATTTTAAAGATGGTGGAATAGGGCAGCAGTGCTGCCCTGACGGATAGATAAAGCAGCGGTGCTGCTCGAAAGGATACATGGAGCAGCGGTGTTGCTCAAAATAATGCGTTAAACAGCAGAGCGCTTAGCGATGATACTCGCCTTTGCGCTCGGGCTGATCGACCAGCTCGATAATCTCCACCTGATCCATTTGACCACCGGGCATCGGCCAGTCAATGTGCTGGCCAACCGCCAGCCCTATCAAAGCAGCGCCTACCGGCGCAAAAATCGAGATGCCATCAGTGCTTGTTGCCAGCTCCTGCGGGTAACAGAGCGTTTTTTCAAACTCCTTGCCACTGCTTTTGAGCTTAAAGCGCACTCGGGAATGCATAGTCACCACATCTGCTGGGATCTGCTCTGGCTCCAGTAAGGTGGCGCGCTCCATTTCCAGTAACAGCTGCTCGTGCACCGGGCTCAGCTCTTTTTCTTTGGCCAGCAAAGCATCAATGCGATCGTAATCCAGACTTGAAAGAATAATCGCAGGTTGTTTGGACATTATGATCTCCTGTCGCATAAAAAAACCGCCTGCTAAACAGGCGGGGTACAGCAGCTATATTGGACTTTTCTTCTGAAAATGCAAGTGGCTTAGCCGGCTTTGTCTTTTTTGCCTGCTTTACTACCTTGCATCGGGAAGCGCAGTAAGAAATGGCTGCCATCCGGGCCAGTATGCAGCAACTCAATGCTGCCATTTAATACCTGGCTTGCCAGATTGTAGCTTAAATGCAAGCCAAGACCATGGCAGTGACTGCCACGTTTACTGGTGACAAAAGGCTCAAATACTCGTGACTGCAGCTCGTCTGGGATCCCCTGACCTTGATCCCGGACCAGTAAGTGGCACTCATCGTCCTGAAGATGAAACTGTACCAAGACCCGCTTTTCGGTGGTCTCGCTAAAGGCATGCAGGCAGCAGTTTTGCAGCAACTGAAACACAATTTGCTCCAGAGCCTGGGCCCGCACCAGCAGCTGCACACTGGGACAGACAAGTTCTATACGCACATCGGGGTAACTCAATCGATAGGGGCGCAGGCGATCATCCAACCAGTTGGGAAGCTGGATCTGCTGCAATTGACAGGCGGTTTGATCAACGGCGACCTGCTTAAAGTGATGTACCAGGTCGGCGCTACGCTCCAGATTTTTAATCAACAGCTTCAAGTGCTCAAAGCAGTGCTGCAGAAATTGCTGCATACGTTGATTGGTAATTTTTTTCTGTTGAAACAGCTGCTCTATTTGTTCTGTTTCATTGAGCAGCACAGTGCTGGATGTCATACCGATGCCAAGCGGTGTATTCAGTTCATGGGCTACACCTGCAACAACCTGACCAAGCGATGCCATTTTTTCTTTTTCTATCAGTAGCTTTTGTGCTACCAGTAGCTCTTGTTGCTGACGGGCAACTTGCAGGCGAAGTAGCCTGGCTTTGCGCTTTTCTGCCCGCATTCGCCACAGGTACAAGGCTGCCAGCAAGCCGCTGAGCAGCAGCAGGCAAAGTAACTGGAACCAAAGCTGTTGCCAGATCTTTGGTTCTATCACCACATCCAACACAAGCATCCGGGGGTTCCAGACACCGAGCGAATTGCTGCTTTGAACCTGCAACTGATACTGGCCAGGCCACAGGTTGGTATAGCTAAGCTGGCGTTGGGTGGCATCGACCTCCGTCCAGCTTTGATCAAAACCCAGTAGTTGATAGCGGTAACGGATGGCATCTGGTTGCTGAAACTCCAGCGCGGCAAACTCCAGGCTAAAGCCTCGCTGGTAGGGTGCCAGTGTCAGTTGTTGTTCCGGCAAGGGAGCAGGTTGTCCATCAAGTTGAACTGAAGTCAGGGTAAGCTCCGGAAAGGCCGCAGACCATGGCTGGTAGTTGTCGGCATCAACCAGCAACAAGCCCTCGGTACTGCCAAACAGCATCAAGCCTGAGCGACTTTGGTAATAAGAGCGAAACCAGGGGGTTCCGACCACAAAGCCTGCGGTTTCAGGTAAGCTGAAGCTTTGTTTGCTATCAGGGTCGTACAGGTGCTGTTGGGTCCATAAGCGACCATGGCTATCCTTAAGCAGGTTGGCACCAAAGGCCTGGTGTTGTTTAAGCCCTCGGGTGACCATGGTTATCACCGGGCGCTCCGCGTCCAGATGCTCCAAAATATACAACCCCTGGGGGGTATCGAGCCACAGCCGGTCTTCCTCAGCCAGTAAACCCAGGATGCTTAACGTGGGAGACTCACGGTTGGCAAAGTGGACAAGTCTGGCGGCATCGTCATCAGGGTGCAGCCGGTACAAACCGCCAGACCCGCCACCCAGCCAGATTTGACCATAAGCGTCTTCAGTAATGGCATTGATGTAATCTGCCTGAGGCTGAGTTGCCATTAATTGAAAAGGCTGAAGCAGACCAGGGGTGCTCTGCCAGCGATAAACCCCTTGCTGGGTTCCCAGCCAAAGCTGTTGCTGACTGTCGATGAAAAAGCGCCTCACGGTTTCATTTAGTGCACTGGCCTCGTGCAGTCGCTCAATACGATGGATCTCTGGTTCTACCCAATAAATCCCATCCGGATAAGTCGCCAGCCAGACCATGCCATCCTGTTGCTGGGCCATAGCAGTGATAAAGCCTTGTTGCAATTGCTCTGGGCCAGGTCCCTGCTGCAAACGGGCGATAATACCGACACCTGGACGCAGAATATCAACCCCCGAACCTCGGGTACCAAGCCAAATATCGCCATTGCTGAGCTCCAGAATACTGCTGATATCCGGGTTAGAGATACCCTGGTTGTCCTTCAGACTGTAGCGCAGCATGCTAACCTGATGGGAACTTTGGTAATGCTGCAAGCCGCCGCCAAAGCTGCCAACCCAGATCAACTGCTGTTGATCCTGGAATAGCACCCTTACATCGCTGTGCGATAAGGAGTACCGATCGGATGGATCCGGCTCAAAACGATTCAGCAGCTGTTGTGGTGTTCGTTGCCAGCGTTCAATGCCACCCAGCCTGGCTAGCCAGATTTCATTATCACCCCGGTGCAGCAGATCATGCACCGGGCTTGGTGCTTCTGTGGTGTCCGGAGCGGCAAAAGGTTTGAGTGCATCATCGCCTTTTTGCAACCAGAAAACGCCGGCGCTAGCACTGCCTACCCAGATGCTACCATCCGGTGCTGCTTTCAGGCTAAGCACACTCTGGCCAGTTAATTGGTCAAATACCTTGGGCTGCATCGATTCTGAATTCAGATCCAGCCTCAGCAGGCCTTGGCGATGCCCTATCCAGAGCTGATTATCTGCATCCACCAGCAAAGCTCTGACATTGATGTTCTCCAGGGCATCGGCAGAGAGAATGTCAGCCTGGCCAGTGACGGAGATCCGGGCCAGCCCATTGCGACTGCCAACCCACAGCTGTTGTTGCTGATCTTCAGCCAGCGTCTGAGCACTGTGCCAAAAAGCAGCTTGTTCAGACGGGAAGTCATCGAAACGCTCAAAGGCTGCGACTTTCGGCAGGTAGCGACTTAAACCGCCTGGGACTGCCGCCACCCACAAATCACCATTCTGTCGTATTAACAGTGACTGTATAAAGTTGCCGCTCAGGCTGTTGGCTTGCTCCGCCTGATGACTAAAACGTAAAAACCGGTAGCCATCGTATCGCACCAGGCCACTGGCGGTGCCAATCCATAAGAAGCCACTGTTATCCTGCTCGATTGTGGTCACAATGTGTTCAGGGATTTGCTGGTGATTGCCGGTTTGAAAGAACAGGGAGGGTGGCGGAGGGAAAGGCTGAGCCAAAGCATGGATAAAACAGCTGCAGACAATGCAAACGCACAACAGCCACCGGGTGTTTAGGAATAAGCTCTGTTTGAGCAAGGAATGAGCAGGCATGGTGCGATTGCTGGCCTTTATTACTGCTACAGTCTAAAAGATAGGTGATTAAGTTGTTGAAATCAATGGGTGTAGTGAAATTATCAAGCGCTTTGTTGGTTAAGCAGTGCGCGCACCTGCTCCAGCAGATCCAACGCCAACAAGCCGCGCTGACCATGACGTGCTGCCAGCCGGTCTGCCGCGGTGGCATGCAGCCAGCCGCCAAGAGCGGTCGCATCACAGGCACTAAGGCCCTGCGCCCATAAAGCTGCAATAATACCGCTCAGCAGGTCGCCCATACCGGCAGAAGCCATGCCCGGGTTGCCGGCATTCAGCAGTTGTACACCATCTGTGCCTGCAACCAGGCTGCCATTCCCTTTGAGCAGCACGGTAGCCTGATACTGATGACGCAAGGCGTTGACTGTTTTCAGCCGACTCTGTTGTACCTCCTGGTTACTGCATTTCAGCAAGCGAGCGGCTTCACCAGGATGCGGTGTAAGGATCAATTGCTTATGATGAGGGGGTGTTTGCTGTGCTAAAAGGTTCAGTGCATCGGCATCCAACAGTAAGGCTTTGTCCTGTGCCAGTACTTGCTGCAATAACTGCTGACCCCAAAACTGCTGACCGAGCCCGGGGCCTGCAACAATCACATTGGCTTTGAGCAGATAAGGGTGCAAGTCTTGCTGCGCTTCCACGCCATGTACCATGCATTCAGGTCTTCGAGCTACTAAAGCTGCAACATGCTCCTTACGAGTAAGGACCGTGACTAAACCCGCACCACAGCGCAGCGCCGCTTCAGCACTGAGTAAGGGGGCACCTGCCATGCCAAAGTCACCACCAAGGATCACCACATGGCCTGCCTGGCCTTTATGGAAGTTAGTACGTCTTGGTTTTAGTTGTGTTAGTAATTGCGGCCCTGGTACCAGGCTGGTACTGCAGTCCTGAGCTGCCAGTACATGCTGTGGTATGGACAAAGGTTCCAGCAACAAGTCACCGCAATGATCCGGTCCATCCGCTGTAAATAAACCGACTTTGTAGCCAATAAAACTCAGGGTTACTGCGGCCAGCACCGCGGTGCCCAAAACCTGACCGGTATCGGCGCAAAGGCCAGAAGGAACATCAACGGCTACTACCGGTGCAGTGTTCAGGTTTATTTGCTCAATGGCGCTGGCGTAATGCCCGTTTACTGGGCGATTTAAACCAATGCCCAATAGCGCATCTACCAGCACATCGGCCTTGAAAGAATCGTCCAGGCTTAGTAAGGGGATCTGGGCTTGCTCTGCTGCTTGTTTTGCCATCATGGCAGCATTCGGCAGTTTGCTATGATCGCCAATGCACTTAATGGCAACACGGTAGCCTTCGGCTTTGGCGTATGCGGCCAGCAGGTAACCATCACCACCATTGTTGCCGTTACCCGCATACACCAGTAAGCTTTTACGGCTGGGCCAGCGTTGCTTCAGTAAACCGAGCAGGGCGCTTGCTGCTTGCTGCATCAGCACAAAGTCGCCCTGAGCCAGCTCAGCAATAGCCTGCTGCTCGATGGCCCGAATTTGCTTAGTGTTGTAGAGCAGGTTTTGCATCAGCCTTATTTCAGCGCTTTCTGACCCACTGACCATCCAGTTTAATAAACTGGCCCGCCGGGGTGCGCTCGATGGCCCGTTGTCCGGCCCGGGCTTCGACATCGGCTACAGCGATGTTGTTGTCTCGGGCAATACGGCTGTATTCAGCGCGGCGGGCATCGTTGATTAACTCAACAATTTGCTGCGCTTCCGCGCTCGCTTGCACCACCCCCAGGTAGCCATTGACTTGCTCGCCGATCAGGCCTTGTTCTTTAGCCGGGCCTAACGCATTCATGGCTTGTTGTAGATTCATCGCCAGAACCGGCAGGGCGAAAACCAGCAACAAAGTCGCTAGCAGGGTACGAAAGGTTGTTGTTGCTTTCATCATGCTCTCCTTAGAATAAGCCACTGGAATCACTGAACAACTGATCCAGCTCGCGGTCGACCCGGATCAGGATCTCATGTTCAATTTTCACATTCAGGTTGATAGTAATTGGCTCGGTTGGCGCGGCTACCTGGACGGTTGGGGTGCAACCGCTTAGCCACAGCGACAACGCAAGCAAGGTGATCACTTTGGTGTACATGGTGTTTCCTCCTTAAGGCTGGCGCGGTCGTTGCAACCGCTCCCGGACCCGTTTTTGAATCACTTCGTTCAGTTGATTGGTCAATTGCAAACTGGTTATCAGCGCCGGAATGTTCTCTTCCAGCGTAATATTAAGGTGTACTGGTCTGCCTCCTTCCATGGCAGGGTTGCGGCCTTCCAGTCGCAGTGCCAGCGTTAGATGACCATCTGTGCTGTAGCTGACGTCGCTGCTAAGCACAGAGTAGTGGAAGTCATCCAGAGCAGCAACGATCGTTTTCATGCCCGGATTGCTGGCGGCCATGCCTTTCGCTTGCGGTGAGCGATAGCTTAACCTACCGCCTGGTTCTTCCGCCTGCAAGCGACCACTAGCCACTTCAACTCCGCGCGCAGAAATAATCAGCGGGATCTGGCCGTTAATCAAACCCTGACCGGTTAAATCCGATGTCGGGTGCTGGGTCAGCAGTTGCTGCAAATCCAGTTGATGAATGTGCAGTGGCAACAACCATTCTTGCTGAGCCAGATCCAGTACCATAGGCGGTAATTTTATCCGGCCATTGAACAAGATAAGCTCGTTGTTGTGCAGCTCGAGCTTACCTGACGCCGGCGCATCCCATTGGGCCCGATACTCTGCCGCCAATTGCAAGGGGCCACCAACCACGCCTTGCTCAAACTGTTGCAGAGTAAGACGTGTGATGCCAAGCTGGAGCAGCTCCGCATCCGCGCTGAGCTGCAGTTGGCTGCTCAGACCACGAAAGAGGGTGGTGTCGTAAAAACCAGCCAGATCGAGTAACTCAGTGCTGCTAGACAGCTGGTAACTTTCGCCAGACAGCGGTGCGATAAGCTCTCCCTGATGTTTGATTCGTCCGCGTTGCAAGGTCAGTAGCTCAGGCCAGTCGGCTAGCGTTGTAGCCAGTGTATTGCCGGCTAACAGAAAGACATCAGCCAATTGCCAGCTAAGTGACAAAGTGTCTGGAACTGCTTGTAAGTCCGTTTGAAACTCCAGGCCGGAAGATGCGGTTAGTTCGCCTTTCGCAGTGAACTGCCAACTCTGACTGCTACTGGCCTGCAAGCGCCCTTGCCATTGCCAGTCCAGCGGTTTCAGTGCAGGATGTAGCAGTTGCTTGGCACTCAGTGAGGCTTTGCCCGAAAAGCGTTGCTGGCTGCTAGCTGCTTGGTTTTCAGTGTCCGAAGAGGACAGCTCTAACTCATCCAGCTCCATAGTCATTTGAGCTAAGCTTAGCTCCAATGCCGGGTTTTGCACGACAGCTTGCAGCTGCAATGGCTTCAGACTAACCAACTCAATCGAGTTAGCGCTAAGCACGCCGCTCAGGCTGCTGTTTAGTTGGAACTGGCTTAACTGCCAGTCACCGGATTTGATCTCATTCTGCGCCAGCTGCAGATGCAGCTGCTCAACGATCGCTTGTTGCTCTGGTAGATCCAGTTGAAACTCGGCTCTTAGTTGCTGTTTGCGATCTGCGGATGCAACCAGGAACTGCAGGGGCAGTTCAGACAGGCTTAAAGCCTCACTGTGCTGACTGCTTAGGCTCCAATACAGCGGTTCAGCCTGAAAGCCAAGCTCGGTCAGTGCCCCTGGCAATTGCAGCTCACTTAACTTACCGCCAGCCGCTAGCCGAAACGGTGCTAACTGGCCTTGTTGAAATTCAGCACTTGCTTGTAATTCGGCGGTTATCAGCCCTAACTCAGGCAGATACAAGGGGCTTGGGCTGCTGAGCTGAAGTTGCATGGAGCCCGTCAGCTGTTGCCATGGCTGCGGGCTAAGGTGAATGGGCACGGCAAACTGCCACTGGCTGTTGGCGGTGACGTCCTGTTGAAATTGTTGCAGCCAGGCTTCGGGCAGTGTCACTTGCCATTGGGAAAGCTCGGCCAGCAACCAAGCTGGTGGAGGCTGAAGGGTAAGCGTCATATCGCCTTGCCAGTGTGCCTGGATAGCATCCGCTTGCGCTGCTTGCAGGCTGCTAAGCAACTGCAACTGAAGCAAGTCTGTGACATGAAGTTGCAAACGGATGTCTGGCCATTGTTGTTGTAACTGATAGCCTAGTTGCAGTTCCAGCTGTTTGTCGGGTTGATGCTGCGGTGCCAGTTGCAAGTTAGCACTCAGTTGGTCGGCAGAGTCCAGTTTCAGGCTGCCATGGTAGTGACACCGTTGCTCGCCACAAGGTAGGTCCAACAGCAGTTGGTCTATGCGGTTCTGGGTTGGCAGCCAGCCAGGCCAGAGCCACTCATCAGGCAACTGCATGACCGTCTTGTCGGAAGGCTCTGCTGTGGCAGGTAGTTGGTTTAATCTGAGGGCAAGCTGCTGTATGCTTAACTGATTCAGTTGTGGCCGCCAGTTACGCCAGTGCCAGCAAAGTGTCAACTGCTTGAGTTCAACGCGAAGCGGGCTCTCATCCAGCAAATAATCAAAGCTAAGATGCTCCAGTTGCAGTTCACGCAGGCCCCAGTTGCTGATTTGGTAATCAAGATGAGTGACGGGAAGCTGACGAAGTTGGTGTTGAACCCACAAAAAGGCTGCTAGCAGCAAGGCAAGCAGTAAAGTCAGGCTTAGGCTGAAAATACGAAAGAAACGACGCATAATGGCCCAATCATCAAGAGTTTAAAGCAGCATAGTGCTTCGCAACTGAACGAGCAATGAATTCCGCTTTGCCAGGGGATATACTTTGTTACAACTTGTTGCCTTAACAGCAGTACCACTTTGTGATTAAATCGTGAAGAAAATGACATCCAAGCTGGAGCTTCCTTTGCAACTATCCAAATTAACACTTACCGCTTTATGTGCGATTGGAGTGGCCGCCTGCGCGCACCAATACAGTAGCTCACTCCCCGGTGGAATCATACTGCTAGAACAGCATCAACCTGCTGATGATGTGGTGGCTATCCCTTATCAGAAATTTGAACTTGCAAATGGTCTGACCGTCATCATTCACGAAGACCACTCGGACCCACTGGTCCATGTTGATGTCACCTACCATGTCGGTTCAGCCCGGGAAGAGCTGGGTAAATCCGGTTTCGCTCACTTTTTTGAGCACATGATGTTTCAAGGCTCTGAAAACGTAGCAGATGAAGAGCACTTTAAAATTGTGACCGAGGCCGGTGGTACTTTAAACGGCACTACCAATGCAGATCGCACCAATTACTTTCAGACAGTGCCGGTGAATCAGTTGGAAAAAATGCTCTGGTTAGAAGCTGATCGGATGGGCTTTTTCCTCGATGCAGTCACACAGGAGCAGTTTGATGTGCAGCAGGCCACGGTAAAAAATGAGCGTGGTCAGATGGTGGATAATCGCCCTTATGGCCGGCTGTGGGAGCGGGTATCTCAAGCTATGTATGATTTCGGCCACCCATATTCCTGGCCGGTGATTGGTCATATGGATGACATTGATCGCACCACCATGGCGGATTTAAAACAGTTTTTTTTGCGCTGGTATGGGCCTAATAATGCGGTACTCACTATAGGTGGCGCTGTGGACACCGAGCAGGTGTTGCCGTTGGTGGAAAAATACTTTGGCCCAATTCCACGGGGACCTGAAGTAACTGCTATGGAAAAATCGCCAGCCAGACTATCGGAGAATCGCTACATTTCGATGGAAGACAACGTCCATCTTCCTTTGCTATTTATCAGCATTCCAACCGTCTATGTTGGTCATCCCGATGCCCCGGCACTCAATGTGTTGGCTGACATTCTTGGTTCGGGTAATAACTCATTACTCTATCAGAGCTTGGTTCGCCCCAGTATTGCTGTACAGGCGAGTGCCGGACATAGCTGCATGGAGCTGGCCTGTACATTTACCATGATGGCATTGGCACATCCTGCGGCAGGGAAGAACCTGGCCGATATCGAAGCCATTATCCGGCAAAACCTGGCGGATATTCAGCAGCGAGGTGTGTTGGATAACGATTTAAACCGTGCTAAAGCTGCGATTGAAGCTCGCAGTATTTTTGGCTTGCAAAGTGTATCCGGCAAAGTCAGTCAGTTGGCTTACAACCAAACCTTTTTCAATCAGCCGGATCGTATTGCTGATATTTTGGCAAGCTATCAGGCCATTACAGAAGAAGATGTACTTCGGGTTTATCAGCAATATGTGCTGGAGCAGCCAGGAGTCATTATGAGTGTGGTGCCGCGCGGTCAATTGCATTTAATTGCTGCCGAAGACAATTTTACCCCACGTATCTTTGACCCTGAACTGGATGTCAGCGAAAGTCAGTTGGCAGATTTGCCGATGCGCCGGGCGGTGGATAATTTTGACCGCAGTGTGATGCCGGTTGCGGGGGCAAATCCTGCCATTCGTGTTCCGGAAACCTGGAGCATGCAACTGGCCAATGGCATTGACGTGCTGGCGACTGAAAATGACGAGACACCAACTACAGCTTTATTGCTGAAAATACCGGCTGGTAATTTTTACAATAGCCCGGAGCAAGCTGGACTGGCAGCGATGCTTGCCTCTATGCTGCGTGAAAGCACACAGAACTTTAGTGCTGAAGAGATCAGTATGGCGTTGGATCTACTGGGTAGTAGCGTACGAGCCAGTGCTAACGACCAGGACATCAATGTCTTTATTTCAAGCCTTACCTCGAACCTGGCGGCTACTTTGGAGTTGGTAGAGGAAATTCTGCTGCGGCCGGCTTTTAAAGAGGAGGATTTTCAGCGGTTGCAACAGCAAGCTCTGCAAGGGTTAGAACACAGCTTAAAAGATGGCAGTTTCCTGGCCAATAATGCGTATCGCCAATTGATGTATGGCGACAGCATTGCCGCCTTAGCTGGCACCGGTACTCAGGAAAGCATCGCTGCCATGACAGTCGAGGATATCAAAGCTTATTATCAGCAGCAGTTCAAGCCTGCAGGTGGCAAGCTGATAGCCGTTTCCGATCTGTCCGAGCCTGAGTTAAGCCCTGTGTTGAGTGGCTTACTGGCACATTGGCAAGGTGAAGGAGCTGCACTTGAATTAACAGTGGAGCACCCTGAGGTCAAAACAGCCACCGTCTATCTGATGCATAAAGACAATTCACCGCACTCTGATATCCGCATTGGCCGGCCAGCTCTGCCACGTGATCTGACTGGTGAATTTTACGAAGCAACCTTGATGAACTTTGTACTCGGGGGAGCCTTCAACAGCCGGATCAACCTGAATCTGCGCGAAGACAAAGGCTACACCTACGGTGCCCGCAGCTGGTTCTCGGGTGATCAGTTCTCAGGTTTATTTACGGCATCAGCTTCAGTACGTTCCGATGTGACTGCGGCTGCAATCCGTGAGTTTATGTTCGAGATTGATCACTATCGCTCGTCCGGTATAACTGCTGAAGAGCTGCAGTTTATGCGCAATGCTATCAATCAGTCTGAGGCATTACGCTACGAAACACCCAGTGCCAAGCTTGGATTCATGGCACAAATGTTGGAGTTTAACAGTGGCCCTGAGTTTACTGAACAGCGCAATCGGTTGGTAGAAAGCATCAGCCAAGAGCGTATCAATCAGTTGGCAAAGCAGTATCTGGATACCGCAGAGATGGTGATTGTGGTAGTCGGAGAGCGTGATAAAGTGCTGCCACAACTTGAAGAGTTAGGCTATCCCATTATCGAACTCTAAACGGATAGCTTGATAGCGCGCTGATAAAAACGCCGGCAATTGCCGGCGTTTTGCTGAAGGGAGGGCAGTATCGCTTAATTTGCTGCGGGAACCAGTTGCATAATAACTTGATTATCTTTAAACAATTGCAGCGCATTGCCATTCACTTCGGCCCTGTCTGCAGTTTGCAGTCGTTCGGTAAAAGCAGTTTCTATACGGCTGCTTTCTTCACAGAACTTGCGAGTCATAGCCAATGGGCTAACTTGCAGGGTATTGGCGCGTTGGCGATAACTGGCATGAAAGTTATTGCAGCCGGAAAAACCATAAAGGGTATCGTTGTCACGGAACAGAACCCGCACATTCAAATGTTGTGGCACGTATTGGTCGGCAATTTTTTCGGCTCGCCATACTACACCTTGTACTGCCGTAGGTGCATGTCGTTGTGGACAGCTCGCACCAGGCCAGAACTGCTCAAACTGATCGATAAAGAGGGTGCTACTGTCATTGCCATTGCCAAGCCGGCCTGTCAGGGTAGCTATTACCGCTTTACCGCTTAGTTGCGGATCCTGGCGGTAATTGCGCAGCATCGGCATATGGTGTTGGGTCATCGCCACCTGATAACGCTCGCCTGAGTCACACTGAGTAAAACTGGCACTGTCACCATTCACCCGGTACAAACCCAGCATAGGGCGACGGGTATCGATGGTTTGCAAGCGGCTGGCACGATCCAGATGATAGTTCAGGCTAGAGACAATAGGCTTACCGGCCATATCGAGCATGGTCAGACGGTGATTGCTGACAAACTGAAAGGTAGGCAAGGTGTGCTGCTGGTTCATCAGGTGCAGGGTACGTTGCTCCAGCAACCAGGTGCCTTTTACCAGCAGAATATCGTTGCGTTCCAAGTATTCCTGGCGAATTTCAAAACGACCATCACGAAACAAATTCAGATGAAAGGCGATGCCGGGACAATCAGCACAAGGCAGGGTACCGATAAAGCTCATGTCCTGATCGATGAAAATCATCTCAAAATCGGTAGCAAGTGCCTGAGTAACTTCACTGTCTGGTACCTCTTCCACCACCAGGGTTTCAACCGGTACTATGGTTGCAGGCAGGCGCTCGCTGCTACTGACTTCCGGCTTGGTGGTACAGGCAGAAACCAGCAGGCTTGCCAGCACACAAAGGGCAATACGTGTTTTTATCATGACTCTGATTTGCTCCCATTGAACAGATGCCAACAATTATACCTGTTTCAGACGTTTCGGATCGAGGTAAGTTTCGATTGAATGGCATTGGCTGTCATTTCAGGCGCTTCTTGCATAAAGCAATGACCACCGGGCAGTTGCTGAAGCTCAATGGCCGGGTTGAGGCCTTGCCATTTCTTTAGTGCTTTGGCAACAAAGGGGTAGCTGTTGTCACCATAGAGTACCAGTGTGGGGGCACAGGGCTTTGCTAGCTGGGGCCATAGATCGCGTGGGAACGAGCCAAAAATTTCGGCTTCGCGCTCTGGTTGACATTTTAAACTAACGCCCTGTTCGCTTGGTTTGAGTGCATGCTCTATATAGGCCGCCAAAGCTTCTGGTTGCCAGTTACGAAACAAGGCACGTTGCTTTAGGTAGTGCTGAGCACTGTCTTTGTCCGGCCAATGCTGGCGGCGCTTTAAGGCGGCGCGGGCATAAGGATTGCGTTTATACAACCGTACCATGCTCAGGGCTTTCATACTGGCCAACATACTGGGGGTAAACAACACCGGATCGAGTAAAATCACCTGGTGAAAGAGCTCCGGATGACTGGCATTGTTCAGGGCTGTTAACACGCCACCAAAGCTGTGACCCAAGCCGATATGAGGCACATCCGGATACTGGTGCCGGTGGGCCAGCCAGGCCTGGCGTGCCAGTTCAGCGCTCTCGTTCCAGCCAATGAAAGCACCACCATGATCACTGTCACCATGGCCCTGGGCATCGGATAAAAACAAATCATAATCTTTCGCCAGCTGCTGCAGCATCGGCTGGTACATCCGGCTGCAAAAGCCATTGCCATGCAATACATGCAGCACTGGCTTTCCTCGTGGTGCACTGTAGTAGCCGCGCAAGGTAAAGCCGTAGTGAGTATGAAAAGACCAGGGGATAAGTTCCACTAGTATGGTTCCGGTTACAACGAGGATGGCGGCAAGATGCCAGTTTTTGCTGCTTGCCGCAAGTCAGCCTCAGACTTTTTCCTTATTGGCGGTTTGTTCAGCCATTCGCTTGGCAGCTACTTCAAATAACCGGCTCTGTTCCTGCTCGAGCGCTTCTATCTGGGCACGGTCTGCATCCGTGAGATCATCCTTAGCGAGGATTTCATCGATTTTCTCTTGCAGTGCTTCGTACTTTTCCCGATCAAAGCCAACACGGGCGTCGGTCATCGCCTGCATCATCTGGCTAAGGTAATCCACTTGCACGCTGCTTTCTTCTGCTACTCTGCCATCTGGTCGGTAGGTCAGGCTTAAAGCGGCCGTTTTTTCAGCTGGTTGGCTGAGCGTGACCCGATCGGGGTCAGGTATCGGTGTTGGTCTCAGATCGGGTACCGGCTGTGGTTGAATATCTGGCTTGATGCCTTTATCAGGCTGAATTACAGGTAAAGGATGCAAATCGGCTTTGCCTTCGTGCAGACGTTGTTTCAGTGTCTGGTACTCGGTACTGCCTGTGTAGGGGGCTATCAGCATGGTAGCTGCTCCTTGTACTGGTTAAAAAGGAATGATGACTGCATGTGAATCAAAGGTTATGCAAAGGATGCGCCAGACTGTTGAGCTGTGCCTTTAGGTGGTGAATAACCAGTACCCATGACACGAGAAATGTGAAGGCTAGCCAGAACGGCAAGAGGCTGCCGCTTTAAGGTTGTTGTTTGCCGCTGCTGCGATACAGCCATAAGCCGCAGCTAATCAACACGATACTTAAGCCAGTAAGTGCCATTACTTCGGGTAAAACATCGCTTAAGTTGGCACCAAGCTGATTGATACCAACAAAGCCATGGATACCAGCGGTAGAAGGCAGCAGCCAACGCAGATAATAAAGCGCTGTTGGCAGTGACTCTGCTGGCCAGCTGTAGCCTGAGATAAATAGCATAGGCACAGCGCTGACCAACAGCAGTTGCAGGCCACGCTCACGGCTTTGAAACAGTCGGCCAAGCAACAGGGCGAAAGCGGCAATGCAGAGCGAGAACAACAGGCAGAATACTACTAAATGCAGTAAGGCCCCCAGCTGGGCGTATTGCTGCAGGCGCAGCGCAACCAGGAAAAAATACAAGGAGTTCAACAAGCCAATACTGCTAAAGGTGAGCAACATACCACTGTATGCGCGCCAGCCGCCAGGCAGTTGTTTCAGCTCAGCTTGGCGACCAAGCAGCAAGGTAACGCCAATCAGCAGTGTTTGTTGGATCACCAGCACCATCACCGCTGGCACAATCGAATGACCATAGCCATCTTTGGGGTTAAACATGGCACGGCTATGCAATTGCAAGGGTTGCAAGCTGTCCATGGCCTGGGTTGGGCTAAACCCTGAACTTTGCAACTTGTGCAAACGAATGGCGGCTCCCATGGTCATGGCAGCTTCACTGGCATTCATCAATGCTTTGCTACCAGCCAGCAAATAGCCACCATGACTGGCTACCTGCACCTGAGCAGAACGGCCTGCCAGAACATCCTGATGGAAGCCTTGTGGGATAATAATCAAAGCCATCACATCGCCTTGCCACAGTGCCGCCTGGATCGCGGCTGGATCATTGCTGATTTGCCTAAGCTCCAGATTGGGAGCGGCTACTAATAAGCGCTGCAGTGTGCGTGAAGAGCTGCTCTGATCCTGATCAATCAGGATAGCGGGTACCGACTCTACTTGCTCGTAATGGTAAGGCAAAGGGTAGAAGAAAGAGTAAATCAGGCCGGCGACGAACAGCAGCAGGATGGCGCCTTTGTCTTGAAAAATCAATCGCCAGGTGTGCAGGCTGTGTTGCCAGATGCTCATTAGCGCGCTCCCCAGTTTTCAGGTTTGAAGCCAGAGCGTTTCAGTAGCAAAAAGCCAATCAGGCTGCCCAAAAGCAGGATCATCAGCAGGATAAGCCAAGGATGAGTTGCCGCAGCGAAAGGGGCAGCTGCCAACCATTGCTGGTTGTAAATCTTTAACCAATGCGTCAAAGGTAAAATACTGGCCCAGTATTGGGCCAGCTCTGGCATGGCGACCAGTGGAAACGCCTGGCCGGAGTAAGCAAAAGCTGGCGCACTGTAAAAGCCTGCCAGGCTAAGTGCCATCCGAAAGTTGCGGGTCAGTGCTATCAGCAGCACGCCAATGGCCATGGCGGCAGCATTCATCAGTACAAAACTGAGCCAGATACTCAGTGGTGAGCCGGTATAGCTATGGGGGACCAGTTGCTGGAAAAACCAGACATAGCCGGCACCATAAAAGCAAAGCATCGTCAAATAAAGCAGTAGCTTGCTGCACAGTGCGATGGCTACAGAGCCATTGGCAGTATCCAGCCAGCCTTGTGCACTGCCGTCTCTAAGCTCCCGGCCAATGGCCGAAACGGTTAACACCATCGCCAGGATCTGAAATAAAGCCGGGATCAGGGTAGCAGCCAAAAAGACCTCGTAATTAGGGCCTTCATTGTATAACGGCGTTGCCAGGACCTGGACCGGCATCACGGTATCCAAACTGGCATCGGCAAATATGCCAAGCCGCTGCAGACGATCAGCACTGATTGCTACACCGACGGTCAGGACAGCTTGTTGAATACCGCGCTGGAGTGTAGAGGCATAGGTGGTGTACTGGCTATTGAGCTGTAGCACCAGCTCGGCAGGTTGGCCATTGTAGACGTCATCCTGCATACCTTTAGGTAGGATCAGCAGACCATACACCTGTCGCTGTCGCAGTGCGTCGACCGCCGCTTTGCTGTCGTCGGCGCTTACCGTGACAGCCACGCCGGGAGCGGCATCCACCAGCCGGATCAGTTGACGTGACAGGGTGCTGCGATCTTGATCCAATACGGCTACAGGCAATTGCTCGGGCTGGCCAGCGGAAAAGATCCACCAGACAAACAGGCAAAGCGCTGGCATCAACCAAAAGGTCAAAAAGCGATCGCCCTTATCGTGTTGCAAATGGGCCAACTCTCGTGCCAGGCTGCGCCGAAAAGCCGACATCAGTCCTCCAACGCCAGAATCACGGTCATGCCCGCTCGAAGCTTCTGTTCAGGCTGTATCGGCCTGGCTTCCAACTGGAAGGTTTTTAAATCATAACCGGGTGTGCCGCGAACCTGCTTCCAGCTGGCAAAAGAAGGCAGGGCATTGAGCTTGCTCACCCGAAAGTCCAGGGTTTCGTTCAGCGCCGGCACCCTGGCTTCAAAGGTGGTACCAGGCACCAGTGCGTTGAGTTTATCTTCGCGAATATTAAACACCACCCAGACATCAGTCGGATCGACCAGCGTGATGATGGGGTAGCCAGCTGGTGCCAACTCACCTTGTTGAATAACAATACTGGCCACTTCACCTGCTACAGGAGCCAACATCCGGGTTTCCTGCCGGTAGGCTTCCACCTCTGCAACGGCTGCCGCAGCCCGGCGGTTTTGAGCCTGTACCGCCCGAAGTTGCTCTTCACGGGCACCCGAGGCTGCCATGGTGTAGCGTGCTTCAGCGGCACTTGCTTGATCAACGCCGGCCTGCCATTTGGCATGTGTTTCTTCCAGTTGCTGCTGCGATACCAAGCCTTCTTCATGCAGGTTACGCATACGGTTTAAGGTGGACTGATACAGGTTTTGCTGCACCAAAGCACGTTGCCAGTCGAGCCGCGCCATTTCAATTTCTTCACTGCGCAGGCCGGCTTCGGCTTCATCCTGTAAGGCTTTGGTCGCAGCTTCAGCGGCTTCAGCTTGTGCCAGTTTGGCGTTCAGTTCGGGGCTATACAATTCAAACAGTAACTGACCAGCCTGCACCTGATCACCTTCCTGCACATGCAGCTTGAGGATACGGCCAGGGATTTTACTGGCCAGGCGAATTTCACGAACTTCAACATCGCCATGCAAGAGTTCTGGCTGCGGAGCGGGCCAAAGCCACCAAAACAAAGCCAGCAGCAAGCTGACAGCGGCAATGGCAACGGCAATTTTTTTTAGTGACATAGAGTTCCCTCAGATAGCAGGGCAGCTTTGTTGCTGCAATAAGGTTGGCAGCCAGGTGGCTAATAGTTCTGGCTGACCACTGAGCTGGGTTAACTGCGCCAGAGCACTGCTGTATTGAAAAGCGGCTTGCAACGCTTGCACCTCAGCTGCGGCCTGCTTTAAGCGGGCATCGGTCACGTCGAGTGAGGTTGCCATCCCTTGTTCAAA
Organism: Alkalimonas sp.; assembly: GCF_020831925.1. GTDB lineage: Bacteria > Pseudomonadota > Gammaproteobacteria > Enterobacterales > Alteromonadaceae > Alkalimonas. The sequence goes on along the minus strand of NZ_JAFIFQ010000002.1, from coordinate 26,569 downwards.
AGCATGCTGCTGCAGTCGGGAATGTTCGCGGGCCAGTTGCAAGTCTTGCTGCAACAGCTCAAATTGCTCCAGATGCAGCAGCACGGTACGATAGCTGCTTTCGACGGCCAGCTTGATATCGGCATCGGCCTGATGGCGACTGTGGTCCAATTGTTGTTGGCGGCTTTGCACCACACTGGCACTGGCTCGGCGGTCCACTGGCGTGGTGAAGTGATAGCGTAACCCCAAACCAATACTCCAGTCGGGCTCTGTCAGTGGCGTTGCGGAGCGATTTAAATCATAGCTGCCGATCAGAAACACCTCTGGCAGGCGTTTGCCTTGTTCAATGCGCAGCTGTTGCTTCAATTGCTGGTCTTTGGCCAGCAATTGTTGAAACACTGGATTGTGGCGTTTAGCCTGGCTGACAAACCAGTCGGCCGGTTCGGTCAGCGGCACCGGTTTAGGCAGTGGGGTGCTCAGGCAGCTTAGCTCCTCCAGTTGCAATAGATTTTGCAGGGCGGCACGCACATCATTCAATTGACGCTGGGCAAAAACAGCCTCGCGCCGGGCTTCGGCCTGAGCAACTTCGGCCTGCATCCGGTTCAGTTGGGTGATCAGACCTTCTTGTTCAAAGCGTTTGGCTTTATGCAGATGCGCATCCAGGGTTTGTAAGGCTTGCTGACGAACCTGCACCACCTGTTGCATCATCTGGTTGGAGAAATACAAGTCGAACAAGCGTTTTAACAGTTGTAACTGCAACTGTCGTTGTTCAGCCTCTGCCTCGGTCACTCTGGCAGCTGCTTGTTGCTGAGCAGCATCCGTACGGCCCCCGGTATACAGCGGCCACAGCAGATTAAGCTGTGATCGAATGCCGCTGCGAAAGACGTCTAGTTCAGCAGGTTGATTGATCACCGGAATATCAAAGGTGACTTCTTTTTCATAGGCAATACCGGCAATGGTGATACTCAGCTGTGGCAAGTTCAGGCTATTTAAGGCGCGCTGTTGTGCTTGCCAGGCATCGAAATCGGCTTGTTGTGCCAGCACGGTTCGGTTCGATGCCAATCGTTGTTCCGCATCAGCCAGACTAAGTGGTACCGCCTGCAAATTGATAGGCAACATCATAAGCAGCATCGCGGACCAGCCCGACATGGAAGAATGCACCTGCATAAGAAGCCTCTTTAGAGTAAATGCTCTATTTTATTTTAGGCAAGTTTACCTGTGGTTGCAACAACTTAAAGTACGCAACTTACAGCACGCAGCGTTACTTGGTACCAAACAATTTATCGCCAGCATCTCCTAAGCCTGGCAGAATGTACCCCTGTTCATTGAGTTTCTCATCGATGGCGGCGGTAAAAAGCTCAATATCCGGATGGGCGGCCGATAGGGCGGCAATGCCTTCTGGCGCTGCCACCAGCACCAAAGCTTTAATCTGTTTACAGCCCTGTTGTTTGAGTAGATCAATGGTGGCGATCATCGAACCACCGGTGGCCAGCATCGGATCTACTACGATGGCAAGACGTTGATCGATGTCGGGTGCTAGTTTTTGAAAGTAGGGCACAGGCTGTAGGCTATCTTCATCGCGGTAAATGCCAACCACACTGATACGGGCACTGGGCAAGTGCTCCAACACCCCATCCATCATGCCTAAACCAGCTCGAAGAATGGGCACTACGGTCACTTTTTTACCCTGAATTTGCCGGATCGGAATGGTGCCACACCAGCCCTCAATACTGGTTTCTTCCAGCGGTAAATCGGTGGTGGCTTCGTAGGTGAGTAAGCTGCCGATTTCTCTGGCTAGCTCCCGAAACTGTTTGGTGCTGATAGTAGCCGCTCGTAGCAGGCCCATTTTATGTTGAATTAACGGGTGTTTAACTTCGGTCAGCTTCATAGGGATCCTTTAGCGCTTTTTTGGTTGCATTCAGCATAGCATAGCAGCACAGGGATACGCTGCTAGCGCCCCAGATACGACTCCCAGTCTTTGCTAACCGGTGCCAACCCCAGTTGCTGCAACCGTTGCTTATAAAGCGCCGGAGAGCGGCTGTCATCAATGCTAAATTGCTCCAGCGCTTCAGGATCGACCGCATAGCCGCCAGGACGGGTGCTGGAACCGGCACTGCTGCTGGTAATGGCGATGGGCACCAGTTGATCGCGCAGCTCAGCCCGCTCACGGGTGGATAAGCTGATTTCCAAACTAGGTGAGAGCAATCGAAAAGCACAAATCAACTGCACCAGATGTTTATCGCTCAGTGGGTACGGTACCTCAATGCCACCACTGCAAGGGCGGATACGAGGTACGGATAAGGAATAGCGGCTTTGCCAGTAGTGTTGCTGTAAGTACAACAGATGCATGGCTAAAAAACTGGCATCGGTGCGCCAGTCAGCCAGGCCAAACAATACGCCCAGTCCTATTTTATCGATGCCGGCACGGCCAAGGCGATCCGGGCAATCCAACCGCCAGCCTATATCCGCTTTTTGGCCTTTTAAGTGATAGCGCTGATAGGCGTTTTGCTGATAGGTTTCCTGATACACCATAACGGCATCCACGCCCAGCTTACGCAGTTCGCAATAATCGGTTTCGGAGAGTGGTTGCACCTCCAGCATCAGACTGCTGAAGTGACGGCGAATGAGTGGCAGCATCTGCCGAAAGTAGGGCATGCCCACTTTGCGTTCATGCTCGCCGGTGACTATCAATACCTGATCAATACCGGATTTGCGCAGTGCCAGGCATTCTATCTCAACTTCTGCTGCGTTCAGTACCCGTCGTTTCACTTTTTGGCTCATCGAAAAACCACAGTAACTGCATTCATTGGCACAGAGGTTGGATAGATACAGAGGAGCGAACAGTTGCTGGGTGCAGCCAAAGCGTTGTCGGGTTAGTTGCTGGGCTTTGGCTGCCAGCTGTGGTAACAGTGGTTCGGCAGCAGGCGATATCAGTGCCTGAAAGTCCTGCAGGTTAAGACGGGCTTTGCCAAGTGCCTCCCTGGCCTGAGCCAGGGTATAGCTGCGGCTTTGTAGCAGCTGATGTTCCCAGCTTTGCTGTTGCCAAAGTGCAAAGAAACCGGCCTTCATAAGGTCTCCAAAAAGTGAGTCAGAGGGCTGGACGCCTGGGCCTGGGTGCACCTTGTAGCCAGGCCGCTGTGCCGGGCATAAACGCCGGCCTCACACGCCAGTCGAAAGCCAGTAGCCATGGCAACGGGATCAGCGGCACTGGCAATGGCGGTATTGACCAAAACAGCACTGGCACCCAGTTCCAGTGCCTGACAGGCATGAGACGGCGCACCCAGACCAGCGTCGATAATCACCGGCACCCTGGCTTGCTCAATAATGATCTCCAGCATCGCCAGCGTCTGCAGGCCCTGATTCGAGCCTATCGGCGCACCTAGGGGCATCACAGCGGCGCAACCGGCTTCTTCTAAGCGCTTGCACAGCACCGGATCGGCCGGGCAATAGGGCAGTACCACAAAATCACGCTTTACCAGTTCCCGTGCTGCTTGCAGGGTTTCAATCGGGTCTGGCAGCAAATAGCGCGGATCCGGGTGGATTTCGAGTTTTAGCCAGTTGGTGCCCAGCGCTTCCCGTGCCAGCTCGGCCGCAAACACAGCCTCGCTTGCTGTTTTGGCACCAGAGGTATTGGGCAGTAGCCGGATACCGAGCTGTTGCAACGGGGCCAGGATATCATCGGACCGGTGCTGTAAATCCAGTCGCTTCATCGCCAGGGTTACCAGCTCGGTGCCTGACGCTTGTACTGCGGCCACTAATTGATCGGCGCTGGCAAACTTTCCGGTACCTAGCAGCAAAGCACTGTTTAACTGTACGCCATCCAGGGTCAACATCTTAGCCTCCGGTTACAATTTGAAAAGCTGCCACCTGATCCTCAGGAGCAAGCAATGTATTCGCCCATTCGCGCTTGGCAATCACGGTCTGATTCACCGCCAGTGCCAGCCCATTCGGGTTCAGGGCCAGTTGTTCCACCAGCTGTTGCAAGCTGCAAGGCTCGGCAACCTGCTGTGGTTGCTGATTAACGGTGATACGCATAATGCTGCTCCCATAACTGCTTAAAGCGGCGCAAGCTTTCTGATGGCTGCTCCGCCTGCGTAATAGCACTGACCATGGCCACGCCATGCACTTTGCTGGCACAGACGTTGGCAAAGCTGTGCTGATCAATACCGCCTATGGCGACGGTTGGCGTGCCATCACACAAGGGGACCGATAACGCCAGCTTGTGCAAACCTTGCGGCTGTGACGGCATTTGCTTGGTTTGGGTGGCAAATACATGACCTAGCGCGATATAAGAAGGACGTAATTGCAAGGCTCTGACCAGCTCATAAGGGCCGTGGCTGGAAATGCCCAGTCGAAGCCCGGCCCGTTGGATCGCGGCCAAATCTGCCTGCTCTATATCTTGCTGGCCTAAATGCACGCCGTAAGCGCCATGTTCAATCGCCAGTTGCCAGTGATCATTGATAAAGAGCCGTACCTGATGCTTGCGACACAGCGCGACTGCAGCGGCAATCTGCTCGCTGATTTCAGCCAGACTGCCTTGTTTGATCCGTAGCTGAATGCAGCCAGGTTGCTCGGGTACCAGCTGTTCCAGCAGGGCCAGGGAGTCAACAACCGGGTACACCGCCAACGGCTGGCTGATACCAGCAAAGGGCTCTATGGGCGCTGTCGGCCAGTTGGCACTCTCAATGCGTGGCAGGTAGCTTGGCTTGGTTGGCCAGCCGGGATGGGCCAGAGCGCCCGGGCCCGCCCCGGTGGCGTAGCCTTGCTGCAGCGCAGCCTGTACATAAGCCCGTGCCAGCACCAATGCATCTTCTAGCGGATAACCATGAGCCAGAAAAGCAGCCAGAGCACTGGCCAGGGTACAGCCGGTACCATGCTGATGGGGACTTTGCAGCCGACTGGCGGAGAATGCGATGATAGCATCCTGGTGGTAGAGCACGTCGGTGACCTCCGCAGACTTGCTGGCATGGCCACCTTTGACCAGCACCGTCGAAACCCCTAGGGCCTGCAGCAGTGCAACCTGCTCGTCGATAGCTTGATTAGGCCGACCGCTGAGTAAGCCAAGCTCCGGTAAGTTCGGGGTTAGCACATCGATTTGCGGCAGTAAAGCACGCCAGGCATCCAGTAAGTCCTCACTGTGCCAGTGCTGGCCCGTGCTGCTGCCAAGCACAGGATCGGCCACCACCAACAACCGGTGTTGCGCTTTGTAGTCCTGCAACCAACCGGCCAGCAGCAGGATGCTGTCAGGTGTTGGCAACAGACCAATTTTAATCACCCTGGCGGGTAGATCGTTTTTCAAAGCGTCTAACTGAGCCTGCAGCATCGTATTCGAAACCGGGTCCAGTGCTTGCACCCGGACCGAATTCTGCGCCGTGATAGCTGTGAGTACGGTGCAGGCATGGCAGCCAAGATCCTGCAGGGTCAGCACATCTGCCTGGATGCCAGCACCACCACCTGAGTCGGAAGCGGCAATGCTCCAGACCAGAGGTTTTTCCGCTACTTTTGCCGGTACTTTTGACAGTACTTTGGTCTGTGCCAGCACATCGGATAGCCTCTGGCTGGCTAAGGAGTCATTAGCTGCCGGCATCTGCGAACTCCGTGGCGCTGGCCTGGCTACCGGACTCTTCAGCGATTTGTTGATTCAGCCGCATCGAACAGAACTTAGGGCCGCACATGGAGCAGAACTCTTCCGTATCGGCTCCTTCGTGGCCCAGGGTTTCATCGTGGTAGGCTTTGGCGGTGAAAGGATCCAGCGCCAGGTTGTATTGATCGACCCAGCGAAATTCGTAGCGGGCTTTTGACAGGGCATTATCCCTTAGCTGTGCCGCCGGATGCCCCTTGGCCAGATCGGCGGCATGGGCAGCGATGGTGTAGGCTATCAGGCCTTGCTTCACATCCTCTTTGTTCGGCAAGCCCAGGTGCTCTTTGGGTGTCACGTAGCACAGCATGGCGCAGCCGTACCAGCCAATCATGGCGGCGCCAATGCCCGAGGTAATATGATCGTAACCTGGCGCAATGTCGGTGGTCAGTGGGCCCAGGGTATAAAAAGGCGCTTCATGACAGTGCTTAAGCTGCTCGGTCATGTTTTCCTCAATCAGCTGCATCGGCACATGGCCCGGGCCCTCAATCATCACCTGCACATCGTAGCGCCAGGCGATTTTGGTCAGCTCGCCTAAAGTCTTGAGCTCTGCGAACTGGGCCTCATCGTTGGCATCGGCAATACTGCCCGGACGCAGACCATCACCAAGCGACAGCGAAATGTCGTAGGCGGCACACAGCTGACAGATGGCTTCAAAATGCTCGTACAGAAAACTTTGCTGGTTATAAATCCGGCACCACTGCGCCATAATGGCGCCGCCACGCGAGACGATGCCGGTCACCCGCTTGGCGGTCAGAGCAACGTACTCTTTTAACACGCCGGCATGAATGGTGAAGTAATCCACTCCTTGCTCAGCTTGCTCCAGCAAGGTCTCTTTAAACACCTGCCAGTTAAGCTGGCTGACATCGCCTTTGACTTTCTCCAGCGCCTGATAAATCGGCACCGTGCCAATCGGCACCGGGCTGTTGCGTAAAATCCACTCCCGGGTTTGATGAATACGGCGGCCAGTGGATAAGTCCATCACGGTGTCGGCGCCCCAGCGGGTGGCCCAGACCAGCTTCTCCACTTCTTCTTCAATACTGGAGGTAACCGAGGAGTTGCCGATATTGGCATTCACCTTCACCTTAAAATTGCGGCCAATGATCATGGGCTCGGCTTCCGGGTGGTTGATATTGGCGGGAATAATGGCGCGCCCGGCGGCGACTTCCTGACGGACAAATTCGGCGGTAATCACATTGGGCGTGCGGGCGCCAAAGCTGTTGCCGCTGTGCCGGCGCATGCCATCGTCCTGCGTTTTTTCTGTGCGGCCCATATTTTCACGTAGCGCAATGTATTCCATCTCCGGTGTAATGATACCAGCACGAGCATAGTGCAATTGCGTCACTGTTTTGCCGGCTTTGGCGCGCAGCGGCCGATGCGAAAATTCGGTGTGCCACTCATCCAGTGCGATTTCATGAAAAGGGGGAACGGGGGAGGCTTCCACATCGTTTCGGGCAGTGATCCAGTCTAGCCGCAGCTTAGGCAGGCCTTTTAACACATCCAATTGCTGCGCCGGATCGCCATAAGGCCCGGAAGTATCATAGACATTGAGCGGCGGGTTATCGCTTAAGCTGCCATCTTTGTGTTTGGTGGGGTGCAGCTGGATGGATCGCACCGGTACCCTGATATCCGATCGTTCGCCCTGCAAGTAGCGACGCACTGAATTGGGAAAGGTTTCACCCTGCAGTTGGCTGATGTAGGCCTGGGCGCGGGCTCTTTGTTCACGTTTGGAAAGGGGGTGTTGATGCTCTGACATAGCAAGCTCCTTGGTTCCGTAATCGGTTGAGGTTGCTTGTCTGGCGTGGATGAACGAAGACAAAAATGATCTGGCCTGTGGCAGATGCATTCTTGTCGTGCGGGCTGGGAAACAGACAGCCCTGGCACTTCTTGTTCCCTTCGCAGGTATTAGCCTGAATCAGGTTCCACGGATCTCGCAATTGCGATCTCAGCTCTTTCGGTTGTATGGGCAACCGGCAGGGCACTCCGACAAGTAGGTGTTAGTATACGTGCAGTAAAAGTGAATGCAAGGGTCTTGCTTTTTATCTGTGTTGTCATATTGTTAGTAAGTACTTTATCGGCAGTAAGCGATAAAGTCATCCTGAAAAATAACAACAGAAGGAATCACCGATGAATCAGGTTTTATTCTTTGATTCGATGCTAACACCCAAAATTATCACCTTTGTCTATTGGCTGCTATTGCTTGGGGTTGCCTTGAGTGGGCTTGGAACTATGTTTACTACCAGTTTCTTTGCTGGCCTGGGTATTTTGATTTTTGGTGCCATTGGGGTGCGAATTTGGTGTGAATTATTGATTGTACTGTTTAAAATTCACGAAAACCTGCGCAAGCTGGCCGATAAAGATCAGCCATTGTAAGTGCTATGGGCAGCGAAGCAATACTTCGCTGCCATCCTGTTTGACCTCACGTCTTGGCTAGTTTCAGACTACAGCTGTTCTGCATAGTGATACAAAGCTTTTAAAATCCGCATCGCCCGTTCATCGTGCTGGTGCTGTTGTGCTGCCAACTCCAGCTGCTGATGAAAAGCCTCCAGTGTCAGTGGTGGTGCATCCAGTCCATCGGTTAACCGATCCACGCAGTACTGCTGCCATTGCAGCATTTCCTGCTCATTAAGGCTGGCAGGGTAGTTTCGGGCCCGGTAGCGAAACAACATCTGGTTCAGCCTGTCATCACTGAATAGCGGGGCTTGCACCTCCAGCTGCTGTGGACTGAGCTGGTGCAATTCTGCCATTTTTTGCTTATCAGCATCGGCTAAAAAGCCCTGATAAAGTTGATAGTCCGGGTTGGTTTCATCCGGGAATGCTTCCGTTACCGCAAATACCTGCTGCGCTTTTTGCTGCACCTGTGGATTGGCCAGCAGCAGATTCAGGTGCGCCCGGCACTTGCTGCGGTCAATGCCCAGGGCATCGGCCCGTTGCTCCGACAGGGTTTTGGCGGGGGCGAGCACCGGACACTTGTTCAGATGAATCAGTTTTAGGCCAAGCCGCTCTTCACCTTCGGCTAAATCGGCGGTTTTGGTGTAGAGCTTATCGCGGAGCTGGTCGCTATCGAATTCCAGCAAAGGCGTTGGATCGGCCAGCAGATTCCAGGCAATCAGCGCATTTTTGTTGGTGGGATGGAAAGCCAGCGGTACCACCCAACTGACACAGCCCTGGTTGGCCGGGAATTTACCGGACACATGCACCAAAGGGGTTTGGTTGGCCAGGTTGATGTATTTGCTCAGTGCCTGCTTTTTTCGATGTTCAAATAAGAATTGAAACATGCGCGGCTGTTTATCACGGATAAGCTTTGCCAGCGCAATAGTGGCGTAGACATCGGATAAGGCATCGTGCGCCTGCTCATGAGCCAGCTGATTGGCCCTGGCCAAATCTTCCAGTTTAAAACTGGGGCTGCCATCGTCTTTTTGCGGCCATTCAATGCCTTCCGGTCGCAGCGCATAACAGGCCCGTACCACATCCAGCAAGTCCCAGCGGCTGTTGCCTTGTTGCCACTCCCGACCGTAAGGCTCATAAAAATTACGGTAAAGGCTGTGACGGGTCACTTCATCATCAAAGCGAATGCTGTTGTAGCCCAGCACGCAGCTATCTGGCTCACTGAAACGCTCAAGGATTTTCCCCATAAATTCAGTTTCCGGCAGACCGCGCTGTTGGCACAGCTGTGGCGTTAAGCCGGTGATCAGCGCCGCTTGTGGGTGCGGCAGGTAGTCGGGAGCCAGCTGGCAATACCAGACATCCGGCTTGCCGATGATGTTCAGTTCGGCATCGGTGCGAATACCGGCAAACTGCGCCGGGCGATCACGTTTGGGATCAGCGCCCCAGGTTTCAAAATCGTAAAAGTAAAAAGACATAAACAATCATGGCTCTTAGCTGGCAGCGTGGGCTGGTGAATTTATTCTGGCGCTAGTGTAGCAGCTCCATAGACCGATAGACAAAAGCGGATGTGCCGTGGACGCTGCTTTTTGTTGCTTGACCCGGACGCCAGACTGCGCCACCATGGCAAAAATAGGGCGCAATATAGTTACGCATAACCTGCTAGATCTGGCCGCTGAGCCAGTGTTTACAGGCTTTGCAGAGGATAGCCAATGACCGCCAGTAGACGCATTGAATGGATGGACTCGCTGCAATCGGTACCTGCCGATAGTTGGAACGCTTTATTTGCTCCGGATTACCCTTTTACCCGTTATGATTTTTTGCTGGCGCTAGAAAGCGGTGGCAGTGTTGGGCCCGGTACTGGCTGGCAAGCTAATCACCTGACCATCTGGCAAGGCGAACAGCTGATTGCGGCAGCACCTGCTTATTTAAAGCAACACTCCTACGGCGAATACCTGTTTGATTGGGCCATTGTTGAGGCCTACCAGCGTTATGGCCTGGACTTTTTTCCTAAGCTGGTGCTGGCCATTCCTTTTACCCCGGCCGAAGGGCCACGTTTTGGGATCTTAGCGGGCGAAGAGGACGCAGAGTTGATGGCGTTGATGCTGGATGCCTTGCAGCAGTGTATGAAAAAGCAGCGGCTCAGCAGCATTCAGTGCCTGTACCCGAATAGTGGGCAACGCGATCATTTAACCGCTGCCGGCTACTGGCCACGGCGGGATGTGCAGTTTGAATGGCGTAATTATGGTTACGCGTTTTTTGATGATTTCCTGGCAAGTTTAAGCTCACGCAAGCGCAAACAAATTCGCAAAGAGCGTCAGCGAGTGCAGGATGCTGGTGTTCATCTTACTGTGGTGCATGGCTGCGACGCCGATGCCATGCTTTGGCAGCAATTGTATCGCTTTTATCAACGTACCTATTTAAAACGTTCCGGCCATGCCGGTTATCTGACGGAAGCCACCTTTCATCAATGGGGCCAGCAGCTGGCCGATAGCATGGTGATTTTTGCCGCTTACCATCAACAACAACTCATAGCCGCTTCCTTGTGTTTCCGCTCAGCGGATACCCTCTATGGCCGCTATTGGGGCTGTGAAGCGGAGTGGGATTTTCTGCACTTTGAAGCCTGTTATTACGCTGGCATTGCCTACTGCATTGAACAGGGCTTGCAGCGCTTTGATGCCGGCGCTCAGGGCGAACACAAGCTGCAACGCGGTTTTGAGCCGGTTACGCGTTATGGTTGTTATCACTTCCGTGACAGCCCGCTTAAAGACGCGATTGGTCGCTACTTTGAAGGCGAAGAAGATATGTTGGCGCTGTATCAGCGTCAGGCCCAGGCGCGCTTACCATTTCGCCAGCCGGCAAGCTCTGAGCCTTTGCCTTAACGCTGAAAATGCAACAAACGGTTGTTAGCCGGCATGGCATGGTCGGCCTCCAATGCAAAACCGGCTTCAGCGGCCAGTTTTACCACCGCCTCTTGCGCACGGATCCCCATGGCCGGATCGCGCTGCCTTAAGCTTTGATCAAAGGCCTGATTGCTTGGACTGGTAAATTGCCCCTGGTAATTAAAAGGACCATAAATACAAAGGCTGGCACTGGGCCGGCAAAACTCATCCAATCGGGCAAACAACTGCTGCACCACAGGCCAGCTCATAATGTGCAGCGTATTGGCACTAAAGACAGCATCCACTTTGGCATAAGGCCAGCTATTTTCACGGATATCCAGCGCTAGCGCTGTTGGCAGATTTGGTAGCTTTGCCAGCTGCAACCGCAGGTTCAGCTCTGGCAGGTAAGCTGGCTGATCGCTGCACTGCCAGTGCAGGTGGGGTAGCTCACGGGCAAAGTGTTCCGCATGCTGGCCGGTGCCACTGCCAATTTCCAACACCTGCTGGCGATTGGCAAAGGCACTGCGCAGGATCTGTAAAATGGGCCCCTTGTTGTTTTCACAAGCCTGAGAAAAAGGTAAGGCTGTTTGCATAATACACTCGTATCGATTGTCGGAGCCACAGCATAACGAAAAGCGAGTTCAGCGCCTAGCGCCGTGTCTGCCATACTGCTGATCCCATTGTGCCAGTTTTGGTGTCATCAAACGAAACCACAACGGTGGGATCAGCGCCAACAGCATGGAGCCAAGGTAACCTGTTGGTAGATTTGGGGCATCCGGGTAGGGTTTTAATTGATAAAAAGGCAGTTGCGCCCGGGCATGGTGATGGGAGTGACGGGTCAGGTTAAAACTGGCCCAGCTGCTGATGCGTTTGGTGCTGTTCCAACTGTGGTAGGGCTGAACCGGCTGATTAAGTGGCCGCTCAATCCCATAATGTTCGATGTAATTCACCACCTCAAGCGTGGCCTTGGCCAAAAGAGCGCACAGGCTGAACAACAACAGGCCTTGCCAGCCAGCCAGAGCATAGGCCAGAACGCACAGACACAACGACATGGCGACACCACGCAGGAAACGATTATGGTAACTCAGCACTGGCTGCTTTAGCCTGGCGAGGCGCTTTTGTTCAATCTGCCAAGCGCTGATATTGCCACCAAGAGTCGCATACAGAATATGAGCATAGACTGTGCGCCCACGTGGTGCTGTAGCAGGGTCGCGTGCAGTGCCAACATAACGGTGATGACCATACACATGTTCAATGGAAAAAGAGCTGTCCCAACTAAATGCCAGCAGCCAACGGCCCACCAGCATGGCAAGCCGGTTGGAGGTGCGGTGGGTTAATTCGTGTGCTGGTACGGTAGCTACCATGGCAATCAGCAAAGCGGCACCGGCACTGAGTGCCAGATAATGCCACCACTGATTCTGAGCCCGGGCCGCCAGCGCATCGTAGCCGCTCCATTGATGCAGCCATTGGCCATAGCCGAACAGATCCTGGCTGGATACACTCCATAGCAAACTGAAAAACAGCAGCATGATCAACGGCAAAGAGCTGTACAAGAGCCCGTTTAGCAGCCAGCTATAATGATAGTCCGGCTCGGTTCTATCATCTCCGGCCAGCACATCGCCGGCCACAATCACCAGCAGCAAGCAGCCCAGCCCCAGTGCCATCCATAGACCACCCAGGCTGACGCCAATGAAAAAAGGCAAAGTCAGCGCATGAAACAAACAAAATTTCAGATACTTCCACATGGTGGTTGCCTTATCTTGTCGCTTAAACTCAGCATAGCCCCTTGCTGGTGGTGTTAACATGGCATTAGCAGCCAATTTCTGGTTATTTGCGGACAAAGTCTGTGGGATGACCTAAGCTGGGTTAAGCTGAACACAGGAAGCTGCCAATTGACAAACAAAGCCATGACCATCAGTAGCCACAGCCATGAAGTGCACTTGCCCCGACATTACTTGCGCAATCTGCTGGATTTGGTGCAAAGCCGTGGGGGGGACCCGGTGGCGGTGCTTGCTGAGGCCGGGCTGGCTGAAGATGCAGCTCAGCAGCCGGATGCGCCACTCAGTTGGCCACAATTTCAAACCATTATTTTGTCCAGCTGCCAACAGAGTAAGGAGCCGGCATTAGGGCTTTATCTGGGGAGTCAGCTGACGATTACCACCCATGGGTTGCTTGGGCTGGCAGCAATGAGCAGCCGTAATTTGCAGGAAGCGCTTGAGCTTATCTGCCAGTACACCGTAGTGCGCAGCCCGCTGGTAACCCTGAGCATGCAGTTGCATAAAAAACAATTGCATCTGAATCTCTCGGAAGCGCAGCCGCTTGGTGCTGTCCGTCAGTTTGTGGTGGAGGCTTTTGCGGTGGCGTTGCATGCCATACTGGATTTTGTCTCCGGTCATCAATACCGGTTGTTGCAAGTGCAATTGGGCTTTCCTCAACCGGCTTACAGTGCGCTCTATCAGGCATTTCTTCCTTGTCCGCTTGCATTTGATCAGCCCATGCACCGGCTTATTATCGACCGGGAAGACCTTGCGATTGCATCACCCTGGGCGGATCCACAGCTTAAAACGCAGATGACCAGCCAATGCGAGCAGGAATTACAGCGCTGGCAGCAGCAACAAAGTACAGCTGGTTTGGTGCAACAGATGTTGGCGCGCACCAAAGGGCGCCTACCGGGCATTGAACAAGTCGCGCATGAATTTGCTATGTCCGGTCGCACCTTGCGCCGACGGTTGGCCGATGAGCAGACCAGTTATCAGCAGTTAGTGGACGATTGGCGCCAACGGATGGCCTGTCATTATTTAACGAGCACCCATTTGGCGGTGCAGCAAATAGCCTATTTGTTGGGTTATGCCGATCCGGCCAACTTTGGTCGCGCTTTTCGCCGCTATCACGGCCTGACACCACGCCAGTATCGGCAGCGGCAAGCTAGGCTGAAAGAAAAGTGATCGAAGCGCTGCTCTGGCCGTAACGCAGTCATGAAACAATTACTTAAATCCTATGGCGTGATGATGATTGGACAATCTCCTTACACAAAATTACAGCAATGCAGTGCCTTGCTGGCCATGGTGCTGATTACTTTTTTGGCAGCCGCCCTTGGCAGCCTGGGGTCGTTGAATGCGCCGGAGTTTTACCGCCAATTGGTATTGCCGTCCTGGGCTCCGCCCGGCTGGCTGTTTGGCCCTGCCTGGACCCTGTTATACACCCTGATGGCGCTTGCTGCCTGGCTGGTCTGGCGCAGTGACCGCCTGGCAGTTACTGGCAGGGCTTTGCTGTTTTATGGCATTCAGCTGGTGCTGAACGCGCTTTGGAGCTGGTTGTTTTTTGCCTGGTACTTAGGTGCTGCGGCATTGGCCGAAATTGTGCTGCTGTGGCTGGCGATCCTGGTCACTTTGCTATTGTTTAAACGACACAGTACCCTGGCGGCTGTGTTGTTGTTGCCATACTTAGCTTGGGTTAGTTTTGCAACAATGCTTACCTGGAGCATCTGGCAATTGAATCCGACGGTGCTTTAACGAGGGGTTTTTAATGAGTGACCGCTTTCTATTTATTTTTAGCAGTGTGTTGTTGGCTGTTAGTCTGTGTGGTTTTAATGCCCGGGCTGATAGCGAAACAGCCCGGGCAGAGCCGCGCGGTTTTATCTATGGCATTGGGGTGGGGCTGAACCAGGAGCTGTATCAGGATTACCGCAGGCGGACAGTGCCAATTCCGGTGATTGGTTACCGGGGCGAGCGGTTATCGGTGTATGGTCCTTTTATTAGCTACGAGCTGTTGCAGCAGGATGGGCTGGTGCTGACTGCCCGGTTGGCCCCGCGCTTTGCTGGCACCGATGCCTCGAAAAGCCCGGTATTCGAAGGCATGCAAAAGCGCAAAACCTCGATGGATGCAGGCTTTGGCCTGCGCTATGACTGGCAGGGGATCCGGCTGGAAACGTCCTGGCTGCACGATGTGCTTGGCAACTCCGATGGGTACGAAGTGCGCAACCGGCTTGGCTATGTGCATTGGTTTGGCCCACTGATGCTGGAGCCTCATCTGAGTATGGATTATAGCAATGCCCGCCTGGTCAATTATTACTACGGGGTGCGACCGGATGAAGCCACCGACAACCGGCCAGCCTATCAGGCCGGAAGTGTTTGGAACCCTGGCGTTGGCTTGTCGGTGGCCACACCGATCTTTTTTGGGGGCATGACCCGGCTGGGTCTGGATCACCGTTGGTACGACGATGCCATCGCGGATAGCCCACTGACGGATCGGCGTCGCGGTTTTCAGGTGTTTTTTAGTTTCAGCCGTTTTTTCTGATAGCCAGGAGTGGTGACCGCCTGAACGGGTGCCCGGCAAAAAAAGCGCCGGCAAGCGGCGCTAAAATGTCAGCAGACAAGGTTGGTGTCTGTGTTACAAAGGAACTCCGCCATGCTATCGCTGAACCTGGCGGCTGGTTTTGATCTGCCGCAAAGTCAGTACCATCAGACGCACAAATTTGTCAGTGCTGTTGAGATCGGTTACAACTAGTCTATCCATCGGAACAACAACAGGACAACAAAGATGCGTAAGACATTGATGGCAGCTGCTTTAACCACCGGACTCTCTGCTGGCACAGCAGCGGTAGCAGAAACACCCATAGGCTTGGTCATTCATGGCGGTGCCGGCACCATAGAGCGTGCTAACTTATCGCCGGAGCAAGAGCAAGCCTACCATGACGGACTCCGACTGGCGCTGGAGCAGGGCTACGCTATTTTGCAAGCCGGTGGCTCCAGCCTGGATGCTGCTATCAAGGCCGTGACTATTTTAGAAGACAATCCGCTGTTTAACGCCGGCAAAGGCGCGGTCTACACCTGGGATGAACGTCATGAGCTGGATGCCTCCATCATGGATGGTGCCACCTTAAATGCCGGTGCTGTGGCTGGGGTCAGTACCGTCAAAAACCCCATTCTGCTGGCGCACAAGGTGATGACTGAATCGGTACATGTGATGTTATCCGGTGCCGGTGCCGAGCAGTTTGCCGCGGAAAAAGGCCTGGAGCAGGTCGATAACAGCTACTTTAATACGGAGTTTCGCTATGAAGCGCTCAAACGCATGAAAGCCGCCGAAGGGGCTTTACCCCATCAGGCCGGGCTTACACGCGATCCCAACTGGCAAATGGGCACCGTTGGCGCGGTGGCTATAGATAGCAATGGCAATCTGGCCGCTGCTACCTCTACCGGCGGCATGACCGGCAAACGCTATGGCCGTATTGGCGATGCTCCTATTATTGGTGCTGGCAATTATGCCGATAACAGCAGCTGCGCAGTTTCTGCCACCGGTCATGGCGAGTACTTTATTCGCTATCAAGTGGCCTCCGATATTTGTGCCCGGGTGAAATATCAGGGGCTGTCGGCCAAAGCCGCTGCCGATGCGGTAATTAAGGATGTTTTGCTGCCAGTGGGCGGCACCGGCGGTGTCATTGTGGTGGATGCTAACGGCGAACTAAGCTGGTCCTTTAATACGCCGGGCATGTACCGTGGCAAGATTGGCAGCAATCAACCGGCATTGACGGCTATTTTTGCCGACGATTAACTGATTAAAATATCAGCAGTTAGCTGCGGTTTCGCGGTAAAAAACCGGCAGTTTTGCCAGTTTCAGCTAGGCTTAAAGTAAGCTTTCATTCTGTATTCAGGGGGAAACATGGACTTACTGAAAGTAGGCGATTATATGAACAACCATCCGGTGACTTTTACCGCGGATATGACGCTGGAGCTGGCTGCGGATCGGCTGACCATCAGCAATCAGACCGGTGGCCCTGTGGTGGATGATCACAATAAGGTGATAGGCTTTTTGTCCGAGCAGGACTGCCTGTCCTTAATGCTGAAATCCACCTACCACGACCAGCAGGTGGCGCATGTGCGGGATATCATGCAAACAGAAGTGCTGTCGGTTAAACCGTACGATGGCATCATCGATCTGGCGCAAATGATGCTAAAGCTGAAACCCAAGTTGTATCCGGTGGTGGATGACAACAATCTTCTGCTTGGCATCATCAGCCGCAGCCATGTACTGGCCGCGCTGGACAAGGAAATGAATTCGCATTACCGCAAAGCGGTTTAATGGCTCAATCTGGTGGTTTGTTCGTTGGAACCTTAATTGCAGCTGAGCCTGCTTCTTGCTAGCATAGCGCCCTCATTTTGCTGAGGGCGCTTTTTTGTCTGAACCCAATTCTGTACCCAATCCACTTTCACTAAACGAGCTGCACCGGCTGCTCGGTCTGGCCATGCAAAAAGATCAGTTCCGCTTACGTAAGCGCCTGCATGGTCTAAAAAAAATCAGTGATGAAGCCAAACGCTGCGAAGCTCAGGGCGCGATAGCCAAGGACCTGGAGCGTTCGGTAGCCCAGCGCCAGCAAAGAGCCAGCCAGATCTTGCAACTGAACTATCCGGCCGAGCTGCCGGTGGTCGCCAAAAAAGACGACATCAAAGCCGCCATTGCCAAACACCAACTGGTGGTGATTGCCGGTGAAACCGGCTCAGGCAAAACCACCCAGTTGCCGAAAATTTGCCTGGAGCTTGGTCGCGGTGTTGCCGGCATGATAGGTCATACCCAACCACGGCGGCTGGCGGCGCGCAGTGTTAGCAATCGTATTGCCGAAGAGCTGGGCGTGGAGCCAGGCAAAGAGGTAGGCTTTAAAATCCGCTTTGGCGATCACACTTCAGAGCAGACCCGCATCAAACTGATGACCGATGGGGTGCTGCTGGCCGAAATGCAGCAGGACCGTTTTTTAAATCAGTACGACACCTTGATTATTGACGAAGCGCACGAGCGCAGCCTGAACATCGATTTTTTGCTGGGTTATCTGAAGCAGTTGCTGCCGAAACGGCCGGATTTAAAAGTCATTATCACCTCGGCCACTATCGACCCACAGCGCTTTTCCAAACACTTTAACGATGCACCGGTGATTGAAGTCTCTGGCCGTACCTATCCGGTGGAGGTGCGTTACCGGCCCTTTGATGAGCGGGATGAGCAGGACGATAAAGATCGCGATCAGCTGCAAGGCCTGTTCGATGCGGTCGAAGAGCTGTACCGCGAGCCGCCGGGCGATATTTTAGTATTTTTAAACGGCGAGCGTGAAATTCGCGATACCGCTGATGCGCTGGAAAAACTGCGGCTGCCGCATACCGAGATCCTGCCGCTGTATTCACGCTTAAGTGCCAGCGAGCAAAACCGGGTGTTTCAATCGCACCCAGGCCGGCGCATTGTGCTGGCGACCAATGTGGCCGAAACCTCATTGACAGTGCCGGGCATTCGTTATGTCATCGATCCCGGTACTGCCCGTATTTCACGTTACAGTTACCGCTCCAAAGTACAGCAGCTGCCGATTGAGTCCATTAGTCAGGCCAGTGCCAACCAGCGCAAGGGCCGCTGTGGCCGGGTTGCTGCTGGTATCTGCATTCGCTTGTACAGCGAAGAGGATTTTCTCAGCCGGCCTGAATACACCGATCCGGAAATACTGCGCACCAATTTAGCCTCGGTTATTCTGCAGATGTTATCTTTGCGCCTTGGCAGCATGGAAGCTTTTCCGTTTTTACAACGGCCAGACAGTCGCTTTGTTACCGATGGCATCAAGCTGCTGGAAGAGCTGGGCGCGGTAGCAACCAGGCGTAAAGCTGGCGAGTTGCAAATGACCGAGCTTGGCCGTCAGCTGGCGCGCTTGCCTATTGATCCACGGCTCGGCCGGATGCTGCTGGAAGCGCCCAAACAGCAGGCGCTTAGCGAAGTGGTGGTGATCGTAGCAGCACTTTCGATTCAGGATCCGCGGGAGCGGCCGCTGGATAAACAGCAAAAAGCCGATGAGCTGCACAGCCGCTTTGCCGATCAGGACTCGGATTTTGTCAGTTACCTGAAGCTCTGGCAGTACCTGCAACAGCAGCAGGAGGAGCTGAGCAACAATCAGTTTCGTAAACTCTGCAAAACCGAGCTGCTGAACTATCTGCGGGTACGTGAATGGCAGGATCTGGTCTATCAGTTAAGCCAACTGATGCAAGAGCTTGGCTTTCGTGCCAATCAGGCCAGCGCAGGCTACGGCGAAATTCACCGCAGTTTGCTGGCTGGTTTGCTCGGTCAGATAGGTTGCAAAGATGCCGAAGCCGATTACCTTGGGCCGCGGCAAACCCGTTTTTATGCTTTTCCCGGCAGTCATTTGTTTAAGCGCAAGCCCAAATGGGTGATGGCCTCCGAATGGGTGGAAACCTCCAGGCTCTATGCCCGTTGCCTGGCGAAAATCGAGCCGGACTGGGTAGAGCCCTTGGCTGAACATCTGGTAAGCCGCAGCTACAGCGAGCCACACTGGCAGAAAAAACGCGGTGCTGTTATTGCTTTTGAGCAGGTGAGCCTCTACGGCGTGATCATTGTTGGTAAACGGCCGGTGCTGTACAGCAAGCTCGATGCGCAAACCTGCCATCAAATTTTTATCCGCGAAGCGCTGGTGCATGACGAGCTGGGGCAGCAGGAAGCTTTTTTGGTGCACAATCGCAAACTGCTGGATGAGGTGATCGCGCTGGAAGATAAAAGCCGGCGGCGCGATATTCTGGTGGACGAAGAGGATCTGGTGCAGTTTTACGCCGACCGTGTGCCGGTGGAAGCCAATAACCGCGTTGATTTCAGCAAATGGTGGCAGCAAAAACGCAAAGAAGACAAACGTTTCCTGCACTTTGACCCCGAAGCGCTGAAAAAGCGTGCCGCCGATGAGGTTGGCGCTGGCCAGTTTCCAGACGTCTGGAGCCAGGGCAATCTCA
This sequence comes from Alkalimonas sp., assembly GCF_020831925.1. Taxonomy (GTDB): domain Bacteria; phylum Pseudomonadota; class Gammaproteobacteria; order Enterobacterales; family Alteromonadaceae; genus Alkalimonas. The sequence goes on along the minus strand of NZ_JAFIFQ010000002.1, from coordinate 6,926 downwards.
AGTTGCCGCTCAGTTATCACTTTGCGCCAGGTGAGCTGGATGATGGCGTGAGTGTGGTGATTCCGCTGGCGCTGCTCAATCAAATTGATGAGCAGGGCTTTGACTGGCTGATCCCAGGCCTGTTGCATGAGCTGTTGGTGGCGCTGATTAAATCCTTGCCAAAAAATTACCGCCGCCAGTTTGTGCCGGCACCTAATTACGCCGATGCTCTGCTGCAGGTGCTGCAACCTGGTCAGGGCAAGCTGCTAGAGGCGGTGACTGCCCAGCTACGGCGCATGTCGGGCACCACGGTGCCGGACGATGCCTGGGATCTGGCATCCTTGCCAGCACATCTACAGATGAATTTTAAGGTGGTGGATGCCAGCGGCAAGCTGATGGTACAGGGACGTTCGCTGGCACTGTTGAAACAGCAGCTGCAGGGGGATGTACAGCAAACCTTAAGCGAGGTAGCCGAGCCGGATATCGAGCAGCAACAGCTCACCGACTGGAGCTTTGGTCAGCTGCCCAGTGAATATGTGCAGTTGCAAGCCGGCTATGAGATCAAGGCGTATCCGGCACTGGTAGATGAAGGCGACTCGGTCGCCATCAAGTTGCTTGACCATGCTGCTTTGGCCCGCCAAACCAGCCTGCTTGGTTTGCGCCGGCTGATTTTGTTAAATATCCCATCGCCGGTGAAATACCTGCAGGAGTCTTTGCCTAACAAAGCCAAGCTTGGGCTGTATTTTAATCCCTTTGGCAAAGTGCTGGAACTGATTGACGATTGCATCGCGGCGGCGGTGGATGCCATGTTAAGCGAACAGGAATTTCCGCACAATCAACAGCAGTTTAACGGTATCAAAGAACAGGTGCGGGCCGAGCTGAATGAGCGGGTGTTGGCTATTGCCTTGCAGGTGGAACAAATTTTGTCGCTCGGTCACCACATTCAAAAGCGCTTAAAAGGCAAGGTGGATCTGGCGCATGTGCAGGCGCAGGGGGAAGTGAAACAGCATTTGGAAACCTTGTTGTTTAAGGGCTTCGTCAGTAAGTATGGTGCCAGGCGGCTTGGCGATATCCTGCGCTACTTAAAAGCGATGGAAAAACGGCTGGAAAAATTACCGATTGACCCACACCGCGATCGTTTAATGATGCACGATTACCAGCGCGCCGAAGAAGCGTATCAGGCGCTGCTTGGCCAGTACAAAACTCAGGCTGTGCTGCCTGATGCAGTGAGCGATATTCGCTGGATGATTGAAGAGCTAAAAGTGTCGCTGTTTGCTCAAACTTTGGGGACGGCTTATCCTATTTCACTGAAACGGGTGTTAAACGCTATCAGCGAAGCGAAGTCGTCAGCCCCCTGACGCCTTATTTCCGTTGGGGTGCTCAATCGCGCCTTTACAGGCTACGGTGAAAGCTATATAACTAGTAAGTCAGGTACAAACACATTAAGCAAGGATAAGCTGGGGGAGTAGTGATGTTAAACCAAAGTGATAAGCGTCATTTTTACCGTATGATGGTTAATGCCGATGTGCAGCTGCTGATCAATGATCCGGAAGCAGGCCGCACCGTTGATGGTATTTGCCGTGATTTAAGTGCATCAGGCATGTCGGTGGATATCAATGAGCCACTGGAAATGGGTACTTTGATTCGGGTGCGCCTGGAGTCAGCCAACAACAGTATACCGCCGCTGGATGCCACGGCCAAAGTGATGCGCTGCGGCCAGGAAAGCGGGGAAGGCTACCAGTTGGGTCTGGCTTTTATCGATATGAATTAATACCTGCACTTAGAAAAGCAGCCTGCCTTTTTCCAGGCTGCATCTAGGCTGCTATTCGCGGTTACTTCTCAAACCGCACGGTGAAGGTAACCGGCACCATTGGATTGATGCTTTGCAGGCCAGCCAGATCACGCAGGCGATTTAAACCTTCCGTTAAACCAAACTGAGCACCATTCACCATAATAGGAGCTTGGGTGTTGACCTGTAAGCTGCTCTCGCCAAGCCGGGTGACCAGCACTTCACTTTGCACCCGCTGCGTTTGGCCAACAATGGTCAGCTGCAACGGTACCCGCAATGTTTTGCTGCTGCCAATGGCTAAATCAGCCACTGCGTCAGGGGTGACTGAACCCGTTGCGGTAATGAGCGGGTAATCATCCAGTTTAAACAAATACTGCCACATGCGATCATCGCGGATCGGGATATGGGTCTGCAAACCAGCCACTGCAATTTCAATGCTCAGGCTACCATCGTCCTGCCAGTGACCTTTCAATTGGCTGAACTGATGCACTTCGGCAGCCACTTCATTTTTCAGTGATACAAAATCCAGTCGTGACTGGCTGTTATCAAGCTGCCAGCTGGCCTGAGTACTAAGGCTTATCAGCAGTGCTAATGAGCTAAACAAAGCTTTCATGCAGGTTCCTGTCAAATTAACGAGCTGCTTAGCATAACAAAGAGTAGACGGTAGAAACACCCTGAAAAGGTAGGGGATTCGATGGATAGCTAGTAAAAAGCCGGTCAGTGACACTGACCGGCTGGGATAAATCAGAGGGAGCGCTATCGTGAAGAGAGCTGGGTACGGCGTCGCCAGCAAAGCAGTAATAGACCCGAAGCAAAAATGCCAAGGCTTGCTGGTGTCGATACGGTGGCTGTGTAGCTGTATATCCAATCGGTAAGATCACTGACGCGTACCGAAGCGAATAAGGTACCATAATCTGCCTGTGGCTGGGTGCCATTGATGTTCCAGCCCAGAGAGTGCACTCCAGCTAATAGCCACTCACCGTTTTCAAAAATAAAAGCACCACCACCTGAATCACCACCAGCTATGCTGTACTCCAGCGGCAGGGCTGCATTATCAGAACTAATGCCAGAGCCTGCAAAAAGCGGATGGTTACTGTACCAGTAATTTACCCAGTCATTGTAAATGTCACCCCAAGGGTCTGTAGCGGCTGGATTTGGGTGATCAAAATCAGACCACAGCAATTGTTGACCGGTTCCTTCCGAGGAAGCCAAGCCATCAACCACATTCTGGCCTGCCCGGCGAGTGCCTGGTGGCTGGGTAGCACCAGTGAGGCCGGTACCTGAAGCACCATAGCCAACATGGGTAGTGATAGCCCCAGTTTCATTGTTGCCGGTATAGAGTTTCGCCGGTTCAACATCAAAGGGGTTATCAAAGTACATCAGACCAATATCCCAGCCAGCGCCCAGGTCACCGTTCCAGTTCTCATGCCAAACCCAGGATGAAGCATTAACGGCAGTGTGCGTTAATGACGTTCTATCTTCATTGTACTGTGGGAGATAGAACGTCATGTTAATTGCATCATCCACACAGTGGCCTGCGGTAAGTACCCAGTTTTTAGCGATGACGGTGCCACTGCAAATAAAGGTACCACCCCCGGCAGCATTGAAGATGGTATATCCAACACTGTCAAATTGTTGCTGACGAGCCAGCCAGAGGTATTCATCCGGGTCGACATCGTGCCGGATTACACCTGCATGACTCAGGCTTGAAGCAAAACCTAATAAACAGCTGATTAAGATCAGTTTTTTCATTCTACTTATCCTCTGATTTTTATTATTTCAGCACAGGCTTAAACTAAGTCTGTCGCACAGCAATCAAGGCTGGTATTTTTTTCTGGCATAATCCGGGCCATTTTTTAAAAGGTTAAAAACTAAGAGGATTATTTTTTTATAGCGGTTGAATGTAAAAAAAGCTGACGCAGGGTCAGCTTTTTTTACAGGAGCTACATACATTGATAAGCATTAAGCCAGGTAACAGATCAGACCTTTCAGGTAATGACCTTCCGGGTAGAAACTGGCTACCGGATGATCGGCATCCTGGTGCAAGCGTTCAACAAACAGACAGTCCCGGCCGGCATCCAGTGCCGCATCGGCCACTACTTTTTGGAACAAGGTATCTTCCATCAGGCCAGAACAGGAAAAAGTCAGCAGTAAGCCACCTGGTTTCACCAATTGCATCGCCACCCGGTTGATGTCTTTGTAGCCGCGACAGGCTCCCATCAACTGGCCTTTGTTGTCGGCAAATTTCGGCGGATCTAAAATCAGCAAATCAAACTGTTTGCCTTCTTCTTTGTACTGGCGCAGCAGTTTAAACACATCTTGCTTAACGTGGCTGGTCTGCTCTGGTTGCAGGCCATTTAATGCCAACTGGCGCTCGGATAAGGCAAGGGCGCTGTCGGAGGCATCCACGTTAATCACATGGCTGGCACCACCGAGCAAAGCTGCAACACCAAAAGTACCGGTGTAGCTAAAGCAGTTCAGCACGGTTTTGCCGGCTGCCAGTTGCCGCAAGCGCAGGCGGTTGGCCCGCTGATCCAGATAAAAACCGGTTTTATGGCCTTCAGCCACGTCCACCAACACCGTCATGCCATGTTCACGAATGGTCACTTCGGTGCTGTCCAGTGGCTGATGCAGCCAGCCAGATTTCAGCTCCAGACCTTCTTTTTTACGCACTTCCACATCGGAGCGATCGTAAATTCTGCAAGCTGGGTACAGGGCTTTTAAGGCGGCCAGTAAGTGCTTGCGGTTGGTCTCCGCACCGGCCGAAAGCAGCTGACACACCAACACGTCGGCAAAGCGGTCAATGATAATGCCGGGCAGTCCATCGGACTCGGCCGCTACCAGCCGGTAACCATTGGTATCCTGGTTGGCAAACCAAATGCTGCGCATGCCTTGTGCCTGTGCAATGCGCCGTTCAAAAAATGCCTGATCAATGGCTTCGTCCTGTTTGTCGGTCCAGACCCGTAAGCGGATTTGCGATTTTGGCGAGTAAGCCGCCCGGCACAGCCATTTTTGGTCGAAACTGACCACATCCACGGTATCGCCGGCATTCGGGGTGCCTTTCACCGCATGAATGGCTTTGGAAAAAATCCAGGGATGGCGCCGTTTTAGCGCTTTTTCCCGGCCTGCAGCCAGGGTTACGATCGGGTAGGTTTTTGCAGTGGACATGGTGCGAGTCGCCAAAGAGTAAAGGGCGGCTATTGTACTTGAAACGGATGCCAGGATCATCTGTCAGCTGCAGAAAGCTTAACCTGGCAAGCAGAGGCTACAACTTTGGTGGTATTGTCGACAATCGATGCTTTAGCAAGCTTGACAAAGCGCTTAAAAGCCACTAAAACTGCATTATTGTTTTTTTATGTCGACAATTCAGGTTGATCAAGGTGATGGTTTGATGACAATGCAAAGCCCAATGTGGCGGATGCCGGTAACAGCAGCCGATCGCGTGCTGCTGGAAATACAGCGCGCTATTGTCGAAGGCGAGATCCCGGCTGGCAGTAAAATCAGTGAGCCGGAACTGGCACGACGCTTTGATTTAAGCCGGGCTCCACTGCGTGAAGCGCTGGCGCGGCTGGAACGCTGCCATCTGATTGAACGCATTCCCAATGCCGGGGCCCGGGTGGTCACCCTGTCGAAAGAAGGCCTGATCGCCTTGTATCAGCTGCGCGAAGAGTTGGAAGGCCTGGCCTGCCGGTTGGCTGCCGAGCAAATGACCGACGCTGAAATTGCCGAAGTACGCGCCTTGCTGGATCAGCATCTAAGCACTCAGCGGGTGCGCGAAGGCGAGAGTTATTATCAGGAAGCCGGCGATCTGGACTTTCATTACCGCATTATTCTTGGTAGTAAAAATTCTTATTTAATCAATATATTATGTGATGAGCTATACTTTCTGGTCCGGATGTACCGGGTGCAGTTAGGCATGAACGGGCCGCGGGTGTCGCGGGCTTTTGATGAACACAAAGCCATCATTCATGCCATCGCCAACCGCGATGGGGAACTGGCCGATTTATTGATGCGCCGCCATATTGGTGCATCGCGGCGCAACATTGAATTGCAACTAACGGGGAATCAAGCATGAGCACTCTTTTAAGCGCCGGAGCCCGGCTGCGTCAGGCGATTGTCGACAATCAACCATTGCAACTGGTCGGCACTATTAATGCTTACACTGCTATGATGGCCGAGCGGGTAGGCCATAAAGCGTTGTATTTATCCGGTGCTGGCGTCGCCAATGCGTCCTTTGGTTTACCGGACCTTGGCATGACGTCGCTGAACGATGTCTGCGAAGACATTCGCCGTATTACCGGTGCGACCGAAGTACCCTTGTTGGTCGATGCCGATACCGGCTGGGGTGGGGCTTTTAACATTGCCCGTACCGTGAAAGAAATGACCCGTGCCGGTGCGGCAGGTTTTCATATTGAAGATCAGGTAGCGCAAAAACGCTGTGGTCACCGGCCAAACAAAGAAATCGTCAGCTTAGATGAGATGGTCGATCGGGTAAAAGCTGCGGTCGATGCTCGTACCGATGAACAGTTCTTTATTATGGCGCGCACCGATGCCTTAGCACAGCAAGGCGTGGATGCGGCCATTGAGCGGGCTTTGGCCTGCCAGGCTGCCGGTGCCGATGCCATTTTTGCTGAAGCCGTGCATACGCTGGAGCAGTACCAGGCCTTTACCACCGCGCTGGATGTGCCGGTGCTGGCCAATATTACCGAGTTTGGCCAAACGCCTTTGTTCAACAAGCAAGAGCTGGCCAGTGTGGGGGTGGCTATGGTGCTGTATCCACTGAGTGCCTTCCGCGCCATGAACAAGGCGGCACTGAAAGTCTATGAAAACATCTTAGCGCAAGGCGATCAGAAAGCGGTGATCGACGACATGCAAACCCGGATGGAGCTGTACGATTTTCTGAATTACCACAGCTTTGAAGAAAAGCTGGATCAGCTGTTTAGCCAGAAGAAGTAGCGGTTGGATAAGAGGCTGTCTGCCAATCTCTGTTGTGCTCGCCATAGCAACTCCTTCGCGCGAGCGCTCAGTCAGACATCCTCTGGCTGCGCCAACAGAATTGCCAGCCAGCCTTTGCAAGCAGCGAATAATCAGAACCTTATTTATATCAACAGAACAAGAGGACAACAATCATGGTCGATAAAGCTTTAGGTGGCGCAGG
>NZ_JAFIFQ010000020.1 GCF_020831925.1 Alkalimonas sp. | reverse complement strand
CGGGTGTTCGAGATGCAGGGCAATCCGCTCCCCGGCGGCGGCTTTGTCACCACCTTTACCGATGTCAGTTCCTTTATTGAAGTGCAGCAGGCACTGGAGCAAAGCAATTTGACACTGGAGCAAAGGGTAGCGGATCGCACCCGCAAACTGGAGACGCTGAATCAGCAACTGCAGCAGGCGCAGCAAAAAATTGAAGCCAGCACCCAGGCCAAAACCCGCTTTTTTGCCGCTGCTGGCCATGACCTGATGCAGCCCTTCAATGCCGCCGCTCTCTTTGCCGGCCTGCTGCGGGAAAAAGCCGATTCAGTCGAGCAAAAACAGCTGAGCGAGCATTTGATCAGCTCACTGGATTCGGCCGAAGAACTGCTGACTTCAATTCTGGAACTGACCAAGCTGGATGCTGGTGTGATCAAAGCGCACCATCAGCCGGTCGCACTGAGCGAATTGCTGGATGATAGTGCCCGTGATGCGGCGGTACTGGCTGCCGAAAAGGGCCTGGATTTTCATTACCTGCCAAGCAAGTTGGCGGTGACCACTGATCGCAAATTGCTCAAACGGGTGGTGCAAAACCTGCTGGCTAATGCCATTCGCTACACCGAGCAGGGCCGGATTGTGCTCGGCTGCAAGCGTTATGGACAGGAGCTGGAGATCCGAGTGATCGACACCGGCATTGGTATTGCCATGGACGATCAGGAGCGTATTTTTGAAGAGTTTCAGCAAGGCGATAATCAGCACCAAAAAGGCCTGGGGCTTGGCCTGGCCATTGCCAATCGCATCACCAGCATGTTGCAGCACCCGCTGACACTGCGCTCTACGCCCGGGCACGGCAGCTGTTTCAGTATCCGTCTGCCGCTGTGCAGCGCGCCGCAGGCGCGCCTGCAGCCAGCTACTAAGCCCGATATCAAAGCCAGCTTTGCCGGCAAAAGGGTTTTGCTGCTGGATAACGATGAACAGTTGCTGCAGGCGGTGACCGAGCTACTCCGTAGCTGGGATTGCCAGGTCCACCCCATCAGCCGGCCAGAGCAGGCTCTTAAAGCCATTCGCGAGGGCTTAAAGCCCGATGTGCTGCTGTTTGATTACCATCTGGATAACGGCGCTACCGGGGTGATGGTGGCGGAACAGCTGAGCAACCACTTCTCGCTGCAATTGCCGGTGATTATTCACTCGGCCGATCACAACGAGCAGATCCGCGAGCATGCGCTAAATGCCGGTTTCCACTTCCTGCTGAAACCACTCAAACCAATGGCACTGAAGCGCTTGTTCCAGCGGTTGCTGCGTTAATGCTGTCACAGTAACACCTCCATAGCCCCAATTACTTCAAACAAAAAGTAACGCCATTATTGCGCTGATATTGCTTTTTTTGGATAATGGTGTGTTTCTTGTCATCAAGCTTTATTACTCGATCTTAGCGAACACAGCCGTCAATATCAGCGGCTGCAGGGCTCGCACCAAGGAAGGTCCCTTATGTTTATAGCTATTTTGCAATCCACCTTAAACAAGATTACCCACAATAAAAATCAATTAATCCGTGCTTTGGCAATTCCCATGCTGCTGCTCATTCTGATTGAGTATCTCTGGGAACTCGCCCATAGCACACCACTTGACGTGGGTTTGCATATCGGCTGGTTTATTATGTACGCCATCATCGCCATCCTGACCCACCGGAGCATGCTGCTTGGACAAGGTACAGCGTCAATAATGGCATTACCCAGCTGGGGTAAGCGGGAAACCGCTTATATCATTCGCATGATTGGCTACGTACTCATTATCGCCTGCACTGCAGTGCTGCTGTTGATTCCGATGCTTGGTTGGCTTTTGTTTGTGGTAGCGTTATTAATACTCGCGGGCCGCTTTGCACTGGTATTCCCGGCCATTGCTGTTGATTATCCCATCAGCTTTCGCGACTCCTGGCACATCACCTCTGGTCACACTCTACTGATGACCTTGATTGTTATCATTTTACCGGTAGGTTTAGCTCTGCCGACATTAGCACTCGACTACCTACCTTATGGCTTTGTGCTGTTGCCGATCGTATCGGTCGCCCTCACAGTCCTCACCATAGCAGCCCTATCTGAAGCCTTCAGATACCTGGTACCGAATTATCTGCATCAACCAGCAGACGACAAATACTCGTTCTCATAAAAAGTACGCAGCCAGTGCGGTCGGTACAGCGCCATCAGGGTCACGGCCATGCCGTTAAGCAAAGCTTCCGGGAAGCTGATCAGCAGCGACAGCACTAAGTAGTTGTCCAGAATGATGTGCCAGGGGTAGCGGCCATCGAGGTAAAACCAGGCGGACGTCAGCCCCATATGCAGCAACATGGTCAGGGCACTGGCCAGGAAGGCAGCGACAAAAATGTAAATAAACAAATGGCGCGGCAACAAAAAGTAGTAACTAAACCAGAAGATGCCGGCACTAAAGAGCGCTGGCAGCACAAAAGTAATCAGCCCATACCAGCCACCATCGGCCAAAGGCTGCAGCCCCAGCGCCAGCATCACCAGCAGCGGTAACAAGCAGATCCAAACCGCTATGCGCCAGCCATGGCAAAGGGTTACCAGGGTAATGCCAAGAAAGTGTACCGCCAGGCCGTCAAAAATACTGGCCTGCAGCAACCAAAGCAGCAGCAACACCGCCGCCGAGCCAAACACCAGATGCTGGTACTCCGGCTCTGCTTTTAGCTTGGGCCAGAACTCGCGCGGAAAGCTCAGCCACAGCGCGGCCAATAGCCCCGCCCACCCCAACAAACTCAGCATCATCCCAGCCCCCTGACAGCTATCCGCATATTGTTGGTATGGTAGCATTTTTGACCACAAAATTCGGATAATCCTGATTTGCTTTTAGCTCGCTTTATTGGGATCTGAACAACCCTGCCCCGTATTTTTATTGCTACGAGCAAACCAGTGCTTGATTTCACGCCACATCTGGTGTTTGGCGAGAAGCTAACATATGCTGATTTTTTTCTATAAAACGAGGCCATCTATGAAAGCTTTGATCCCCCTGTTACTTTGTGCTGCCCTGCCACTGCAAGCGGCCATCGACCCGGCATGGCTGGACGCCAAAAGCGCCCAACAAGCACTTAAGGATGGCAGCCTGAGCAGTGAGCAACTGGTTCAGCATTACCTAAATCAAATTGAGCAGCACAATCAGCAAGGTCATCAGCTGGCCGCCATCATCGATATCAACCCGGATGCTCTGGCCATTGCCCGCAAGCGTGACCAAGAGCGCTCTGCTGGTAAAGCGTTATCACCGTTGCATGGTCTGCCCGTGGTGCTTAAAGCCAATATCGCCACTGCCGATAGCATGCCAACCACTGCAGGAGCCTTGGCATTGCAAGGCTTTGTCACCGAACAAGATGCCGAACTGGTGGCGCAACTGCGGGCAGCCGGAGCTGTGATCCTGGCCAAAACCAATTTATCGGAATGGGCCAACTTTCGTGGTACCGGCTCGGCCAGCGGTTGGTCGGCTTTAGGTGGCCAAACCCGAAACCCGCATGTACTCAGTCACACCCCTTGCGGTTCCAGCTCGGGCTCGGCGGTAGCCGTTGCCGCCGATTTCGTTTTACTGGCGGTGGGTACTGAAACCGATGGCTCCATCATTTGCCCGGCAGCCATGAATGGCGTGGTGGGCATCAAACCCACTCGTGGCAGCGTGTCCGGCCATGGCATTATTCCTATTGCCAGTGCGCAGGACATTGCTGGGCCAATGTCCCGCAAAGTATACGATGCAGCCCTGCTGCTGGATGCCATGCTAACCGCCGAAGCCAAACAGCAGTTTGCCATTCCCTTGAGTGCAGCCAGCCAGCAAGCAGCTGCAACTCAGCAGGTAGTGGTGATCAGGGCTTATGACGATAGAGACGAAGCGATTGGTCCTATGCTGGATCAGTTGGTCGAGCAGCTGTTAGCCGCTGGTATTGCCGTGCAGCAAGTGGATGCCTGGCAGGTGCCGGCAGAGCTTTATCAGAGCGAGCTGGAAGTGTTGGTGTATGAATACAAACGCGATTTAGAGCAGTGGCTGCGTGATTTTAACGTGCCGGCACCGGTGAACAGTCTGCAAGGCATTGTCGATTTTAATCATGCCAAAGGGGAAGAAGCGCTGGCATTTTTTGGTCAGGAGTACTTGCAACAGGCTGCAGCGGTTAATCTGAGTGAACAGGCGCCTTATTATCAAAAAGCACTGGCACAAAGTCGTGAGCTGGCTGAAGCTCTGCTCGACGAGCATTTGACCAGCGCCAGCGCTATTATTTTACCCTCTTATGGCCCCGCCTGGCCCATTGACCACCAGCAAGGCGATCAATTCAACTTTGGCACCTCAACCGCCGCCGCTGTGGCTGGCTATCCGTCCATCAACCTGCCGGCTGGTTTTAGTGGCCCTTTCCCGCTGGGCGTCAGTCTGATTGGCAGCCCCTGGAGCGAACCCGAGCTACTGGCACTGGCGCAGCTACTGGAGCAACAACTAGATGCCTATCGCCAACCTGCTTTTTTAGCGACGCCGTCAGCACAGAGCAGTGAGAAAAAGCCAACCAGTAAATAACACGCCCATAAAAAAGGGCAGCCCGAAAGCTGCCCAATCAAAGCCCCAACCAAGGCCAAAACTAGAACTGGTTCATGGTATTGTCTTTACCGGATGCTTTTAACGCCGCATCACCGGAGAAGTACTCTTTGTGATCGTCGCCCATATCCGAACCGGCCATATTCTGGTGCTTGACACAGGCAATACCCTGACGGATTTCTTTGCGCTGCACGCCCTCGACATAACCCAGCATGCCAGCCTCACCAAAGTACTCTTTCGCCAGGTTATCGGTCGAAAGGGCTGCCGTGTGGTAGGTAGGCAAGGTGATCAGGTGGTGGAAAATTCCGGCCTCACGGGCACCATCGGCCTGGAAGGTCTGAATACGGCGGTCGGCTTCAATCGCCAGCTCAGTAGCATCGTACTCAGCGCTCATCAGTTTAGCGCGATCATAAGCCGACACATCTTTGCCTTCCTGCTGCCAGCCATCGAACACCTGCTGACGGAAGTTCAGCGTCCAGTTGAAGGATGGGCTGTTGTTGTACACCAGCTTGGCATTGGGCACTACTTCGCGGATCCGGTTCACCATGGCAGCGATTTGACCCACATGCGGTTTTTCGGTTTCAATCCACAGCAAGTCGGCACCGTGCTGCAACGAAGTGATGCAATCCAACACCACCCGATCTTCGCCGCTGCCTGGGCGGAACTGGAACAGACCACTGGCCAGACGCTTTGGCTTTAACAACTTGCCGTTGGCTTTGACTACCACATCGCCATTGGCAATGTCATCGGCGCTTTGCACGTAGTCGCCATCCAGAAAGCTGTTGTACAGATCGCCCAGATCGCCCGGCTCTTTGGTGACAGCAATTTGCTTGGTCAGACCGGCACCCAACGAGTCGGTGCGGGCCACAATCACACCATCCGGCACACCCAGCTCTAAGAAGGCGTAACGCACCGCGCGGATTTTCGCCAAGAAGTCAGCGTGTGGCACCGTTACCTTGCCATCCTGGTGACCGCATTGTTTTTCGTCCGACACCTGGTTTTCAATCTGAATGCAGCAAGCACCGGCTTCAATCATTTTCTTCGCCAGCAGGTAAGTGGCTTCTTCATTGCCAAAACCGGCATCGATATCGGCAATGATGGGCACGATATGGGTTTGGTGGTTGTCGATCTGCTGTTGCAGCTCAGCGGCTTTGGCAGCATCGCCAGCGTCTTTGGCCGCATCCAGCTGACGGAACAAGCCGCCCAGCTCACGGGCATCGGCCTGGCGTAAGAAGGTATAGAGTTCCTCAATCAGCATGGGTACAGCGGTTTTTTCATGCATCGACTGATCCGGCAATGGGCCGAACTCAGAGCGCAGTGCTGCGATCATCCAGCCAGACAGGTACAGGTACTTTTTATTGGTATTGCCAAAATGCTTTTTGATGGCAATCATCTTTTGCTGGCCGATAAAGCCGTGCCAGCAGCCCAGCGACTGGGTGTACTGACTGCTATCAGCATCATAGTCGGCCATGTCCTGGCGCATAATGCCCGCGGTGTAACGGGCAATATCCAGCCCGGTCTGAAAACGGTTTTGCAGCGCCATACGAGCCGCATATTCCGGGCTGATTTCCTGCCAGCTGCTGTCTTTGCTGCCGATCAGGGTGGCGAATTGGTCCAGGGTGCTTTGGTAAGTCATGGGATCTTCCTCAGGGCTTTTGGCTGTTGTGATTTTAATCTAGCCCTGAATGAACCATAAATGAAATCAATAAATACCATCTTTGACATTCACTAAGGATATGGGCCTAAAGTGATGTAAAGCCTTTGGGCCGCACCCGCCAAAGATACAGCAACCATCTGATATTTAATAAAAAAAGTAAAGAGCAGTAGGCGCAATCCTCTTGGAACCATGTCGTTGAGCACAGCTCAGGCAAAGCAACGGCGGTCTGGGACAGCATTTTTACCGTGAAAAGGGACCATTCTCATAACTTTGGCGAATGCATGGCATCACTGGCATTGATTGTAAGAATATCAGGAATGACTGTCAGGCAGCTTGAGCTTTTCGAATAAAATACCCGCCTGGGTGCGGTTATTGACATTGAGCTTGCGCAAAATCGCCGACACATGCTGTTTGATGGTGGTTTCCTGCACAGTCATCTCATAAGCGATTTGCTTGTTTAATAAACCATCGGCGATCATCTTCAGTACCCGAAACTGCTGCGGCGTTAGTTGCTCCAGCCGGTTGGCAAAATCATCATCGATCAGACTGGTAGCATCGGCCACTTCCTGGCTAAGCTCGGCAGGTAACCAGGTATCGCCCTGCTGCACAGCATCGATGGCAGCCGACATCAGCTCCAGCGGTGCTGACTTGGGCACATAGGCAGCCGCACCCAGTTGCATCGCCTGCTTGATCACTGCCGGCTCCTCCACTGCCGACACCATCAGCACGGTCACATCCGGGTACTCGGTGCGCAAGGCCGTTAACCCAGCAAAACCATCGGCGCCAGGCATTTTCAAATCGAGGAAAATCAAGCTGGTATCCGGGTGCTGGCGCAATAAAGCCCAGACCCGCTCCATATTCTCGGCCTGCAGCAAAAGCGCCTGGTCGCCTAAAATGGTTTGGGCGGCCTGTGACAGGGCAACACGAAACAACGGGTGGTCATCAGCAATGATGGCAATCATGGCAGCTCTTGATTCAGAGTAGGCGAAGGTGGTAGCTATCATAGCCGGAACTGCCCTTCGGAGTACAGTTCCGGCCATCGTTGCTGTCTTAGAAGCGGTAACCCACGGTCAGACTGATGGTGCGAGGCGCATCATAATAGCCAATCAGGGTGTTGTCACCGCCCAAGCCTGGCACAAAGCTGCCATCATCCGCCACCGAGATAAAGGCATAGTTCCCCACCAGATACTGCTTGTCGGTCAGGTTTTTACCATGCAGACCAACCGTCCAGTGGCCATCAGCACTCAACCAATTCACCGACAGATTCAGCAGGCCATAGCTGCTCTGCTCCAACAGATTGTTCAGCTCGGTCAGCGCGTACTTGCTGCGGTAATGGTAGTTGCCGTTAAAAATCAGATCACCACCGGATGCCAGCTGCATTTCGTAGCTAAACCCCAGATTCGCAGTGGTTTTCGGCGTATTGGTCACCACAAAGCTATCGGTAATGTCTACCTGACCACCTGTGCTTGGATCAAAGCTAAACACATTTTTAAACTTCGCATCAATCAAGCCCAAGCTGCCATAGACTTGCAAGTTACGGCTGGCCATCCAGGTAAATTCAAACTCGGCACCGGTGGCATCGGACTGACCAACGTTACCCAGTCGCTGATTCAGCACCGAAGCGTCATTTGGATCCGGGATCACCGAGATGTACTGACGATCTTTATGGTCCAGCATAAACAGGGTGGCGTTCAGACGGAAGGTATTGGTTAAATCGCTTTTCATGCCAATTTCGTACGACAGCACATCTTCCGGGTTGGCTGCAGGCTCCGCTCTTTCGGCCCGGGGATTAAAGGTACCGGATTTAAAACCCTGACTAAAACTGGCAAAAAACATGGTGTCCTGACTGTATTGGAATTCGACACCCAGTTTCGGCGTCCACTTGCTCCAGCTGGCGCTATCATCCAGTACTATCGGGGTTTGCAAACCATCCGGGCGCACATAACCCGGGATCCAGCCGGACTCCGGATAAACGGTATCAAAAATCAGACCATTGCGTACCAGGGCATCTTTTTTGTCCTTGGTGTAGCGCAGGCCTGCCGTTAACGACCACTGATCATTCAGTTGGTAGGAACCCTGGGCATAGGCGGCACTGCTATCGCTGTCGCTGCAACCAGCCACTTCCCGGGTTAAACCCGGAGTACCAAAGGCGGTTTGCCCCAACACTTCCAGAATGGCATCAAAAACACCGCAAGATTCAGAAGTATAGTAATACAAACCAGACACCAGATTCAGGTTGTCGGTACGGTAGTTCAGCTGCAGTTCCTGGGTAAACCACTTATCTTCGTAAATGGCAGGCACATCGAAAATCCGCAGTGGCGTATTATCAAAGTCGATATTTACTGGTGAGTAGTTTTCACGACGTGACGTAATGGATTTCAGGCTCAAGCTGTCGTTGACAGTCCAGTCCAGCAACAAGCTCATCCCTTCAGTTTCTACCCGGGTCCAGGTTGGCAAGCTGGTGTACGAATCGTACACACTGTCCGGTACCGGCGCATCAGTCAGCAAGCTTGGCAGCAGGCGGAAGCCCCCTTTGGAGTTCGACTTATCATCGGTCTTGTCGTAGCTCAGTCGCATAAAGAAATTGTCAGCCGGCCGATATTCCAAAGTTGCACGGAAGGCCTGGATGTCTTTGTTGTAGTTTTCTTTATCCTGATTGGCTAAATCAGAAATCAGAAACTCACCATAGCCATCACGTTGCAAATTGGCATAGCCGATTCCCAGATAGAGCTGATCCTGGATCAGTGGCAATTGGCCCGTCACTTTTACATCACGCTGATTAAAACTACCGACCGTGCCACTGATGGCAAACTCGGTATCGCCGGTCATTTGTTTGGTGACGTATTTAACAGCACCGCCTATGGTGTTCTTACCATACAGCGTGCCTTGTGGGCCGCGCAGCACTTCAACCCGTTCAATATTCAGAATGTCCAGCACAGCACCTTGCGGCCGCGCAACATAGACATCATCAATGTAAATACCAACACCAGGCTCATACCCCCACAGCGGATCTTCCTGACCCACCCCACGGATAAAAGCCGTTAAGGTGGAGTTGGTACCCCGGCTTTGCTGCAAGGTGGTATTGGGTGAGAACTGCTGCACTTCAATGATGGTGGATAAACCACGCTGCAGAATATCGTCTTCACCAATGGAGGTCACCGCCACCGGCACCCGCTGCAAGTTTTCTACCGTGCGACGCGCTGTCACTTCGATACGCTCTAACCGCAGCTCGCTCTCGGCGGCATTTTCGTCGTCTGCTGCGATGGCAGCAGTGGCTATCAATCCGGTACTGACCGCCAAGGCCAAAGCGCTCAATGTAAATCCCCGTCTTGCTGCAGTGCTGTTTTTTAGTTTTTCGTTCGTTGCCATCATGGCTCTCCTGCTGAGTCGTTAACAATACGCTTCTACTGTAGGCCTAAATGCAGAATTTTTAACCTGTACCTTAGTACTATGGCTTGACTGCTGTTGTTGTATCACACTGAATCAAAATACAACGAGGAATTTTGCATGCTGGGGTTATTCGGCTTGATCCTTGGGTTGCTGCTGCTGATCGTGTTAACCATGCGCGGCTTCAACCTCTTTATTACCGCACCACTGTGTGCCTTGCTGGTGGCCGCTACCAATGGCATTCCTTTTTGGGATATCGCCAATAAAGTGGACTTTGTCCATGGCTACATGACCGGCTTCTCCGGTTTTGTTGCCGCCTGGTTTTTGATGTTTTTGCTTGGCTCTTTGTTCGGCAAGCTGATGGAGCACACCGGTGCCGCCGATGCGGTAGCGCTGGCCATTGTCAAACGTATCGGCCATACCCGGGCTGTGCTGGCCGTGGTGATGGCCTGTGCCGTATTAACCTACGGTGGCGTCAGCGTCTTTGTGGTGGCATTTTCTGCCTACCCAATGGCAGTTAGTTTATTTAAAGGTGCCAACCTACCCCGACGTTTTATACCGGCAGCGCTGGCACTTGGCTCAGTCACTTTTACCATGACCTCGGCCGGCTCACCGGAAATTCAGAACTGGATCCCAATCCCTTATCTTGGCACCACCCCCTATGCCGGCTGGGAAGTCAGCCTGGTGGTAGCGGTGATTATGGCCATCAGCGGTTACATGAGCCTGATGTGGATGATTCGAAAAGCCGTGGCCAAAGGCGAGCACTTTATCCAGCGCGCCAGCGATCCTGTGGTCGAAGATCGCAGTCTGCCTAATCCGATCTTTGGTATTATCCCGCTGTTAGTGGTGCTCACACTGTCGTTCTTTTTGCATGAATCCCTGCAGCAAGCAGCGCTGATTGTTGCCCTGGCTGGCGGGGTCAGCAGTTTGTACCTGCTGAATATGAAGTTTTTACGCAATCCGGCGGCCGCCACCAATGAAGGTGTGCTGGGTGCCTTGCTGGCAATTGGCAACACCGCTGCTGTGGTGGGCTTTGGCAGCGTAGCCCGGTTAACGCCGGCCTTTGCCGGCGTGGTGGATTACATGACCCATTTGCCAGGCCCAGAATTGCTTGGCGCAGCAGTCGCAGTCAGTGCTATTGCAGGCCTGACCGGTTCGGCCTCTGGCGGCCAGGCCATAGCGCTACCGGAAATCGCCCCAACCTATCTGGATCGTGGCGTTGATCCGGAGCAGCTGCACCGGGTAGTGGCGATTTCATCCGGCGCGCTCGATTCTTTGCCGCATAATGGCTATGTGGTCACCACCATCCGTGCTATCTGTGGTGAAACGCACCAGAATGCCTACTGGCCGGTTGCTGTCGTCAGCGTACTGGTGCCTTTGGTCGGTGTCTTTATCGCCATTGGCCTGTTTCAGTTATTTTAAGGAGAAACCCCATGCTGTTACGGATACTGTTCTTTAGCGCTTTGTTGTTCAGTGGTCTTGCACAGGCCATGCTGGTAGAAAAGCAGCGGTTTGAAATTGCTGAGTTTACCACCGAGAACGGCCAGCTGATTGCACCGGTTCAGGTCGGCTGGGAGGCTTATGGCCAGCTGAACGAAGCCAAAGACAATGTGATCTTAATTACCCATTTTTTTTCCGGCAGCTCACATGCCGCCGGCAAGTACAGCGAGGAGGATGCCCTGCCCGGCTATTGGGACAACATCATTGGGCCAGGTAAAGCCATTGATACCGATCGATTTTATGTGATTAGTGTCGATACCCTGGTCAATGCCAATGTATTTGATCCCAATGTGATTACCACAGGGCCAGCTACCATCAACCCGGCGACCGGCAAGCCCTGGGGGTTGGATTTTCCGGTGGTCACCATCGGTGATTTTGTCGAAGTGCAAAGAGCCCTGCTCGATAGTCTCGGCATTGAACGCCTGTTCGCCGTGATTGGCGCGTCAATGGGCTCCTTTCAAGCCATTGAGTGGGCCACCCGCTATCCGGAGCGGGTGGAGCGATTGGTGCCGGTCATTGGCTCGGCCTTTATGGATGCCTGGGCTGCAGTGCGGCTGGAGCGCTGGGCTTACCCAATCAAAGCCGACCCGGCCTGGAACAATGGGGATTATTATGCCACCGGTCAACCCACTGAAGGCCTGATCACGGCCTTATCCTACATTATTCAGGATGCGGTTTACCCGACCGGCTTCAACCTGCGCTATCCGGCACCTTACACCGATGCCGCACCCCATCAGGATATTCGCGCCAGCTTTTCGGCCTGGCAGCAACTGCGTGAGCATGCCGCGTTACGAGCCGCCTACCAGGATGCCAATCATATTCTGTATCTGGTGCGTGCCTCCCAGCTGTTTCGTGCCGGCATGGGCGACAACTGGCAGGAAGCCTTGAAACGGATACAGGCCCGTACCCTGCTGCTACCGGCTAGCGGCGATCAACTGCTACTGCCACAGATGAGTCGTACCACCCAGCAAGCTCTGGAGGCGGCCGGTAAAGAGGTGGAGTACCACGAAATTCCCGGCATCTGGGGGCATTTGGATGGCGTGGTTGGCATGCCGGCTGTAGCCGAGGTTCTGAGCGAATTCCTGCAAAAATAGCTTTTCATAGTGGTTTCCCACTGGTTTTGCCCTCTTGGCGCCCTTCGGGGCGTCTTTCTTTATGCTAGCTCAAAAACACCTTTGCTAACTTCTGCCATACTTACTGCATGTTCCGCCTTTGGTGCTGTTGATGAAATCAATCTGTGCAAGCATATGGCTGCTAGTATCCAGTTGGTTGCTCTGGGCTGAGCCCATTCTGCTGGCTAGTTCAGATTATACGCCCCATACCGGAGAGCATTTACCGGAGGGCGGCGCTCTTACGGCCATTGTTCAGGCAGCCTTCGACATTATGGGTCAAGAGGTGGAGATCCATTACATGCCCTTTGCACGTGCCATGCAGGCAACCCGGCTTGGACAATACGCCGGCATCATTGGTGTTAAATATACCCCTGAGCGTGAACTGGATTTTTATTTTCCTGAGCCCGTATATGACACTTCCATTGTGTTTTTTAAACGGCGCAACCAGGATTTTGACTTCGATTCATATCTCGACCTGGTCCATCAAGGCGTTCGTTATGGCTCTGTGCTAGGCTATTCGCATCCAGAGGGCTTGCTAGAAACCCGCATCCGTCATTACCAGGTTGCCAGTGAAGAACAATTATTCCGCTTACTCAGTGCTGGCCGGGTCGACCTGATGGCCGGCGACAAATTAAACGGCATTTATCTGCTGTTGCATCAGTTTCCGGAGTTCAGCGCTCAGATTGATTGGCTCGAGCCACCCATTGAAACGCAGCCCTTGTACTTACTGTTTTCCCGTCAACATCCAAAGGCAGCTGAGCTGAACAAAGCCTTTAGTGCGGCCATTACTCAGTTAAAGCACTCCGGCGAGTTGGAGCGGATAAAAGATCGTTTATTACCCAGTCTGCAGCAGCTACAGCAAAACGGGGCCAAAGTACGGTCAACCCAAGCCCAGTAGCACTCATTTAGGTGATTGCACTTAGCCGCCGCTTGCCTTACTCTTGGTTGCACAATTTTGCTTTGCCCGGAGAAGCCGTCCCTAATGAGTTCAGACTGGCAAACCAATACCATTCAAGACCAAGCCTCTGAACCTCAGAGCATCCAGTCACTGCGCGTTCGGCGTTTACTGCAAATATCAGGTACAACCTTGTTTGGCTTGCTGTTGGCAATGTCAGTAGCTACAGGCATGACGCAATGGTTACTCCTGCTAGGCTGCGGCTGTCTTGCCATCGCTTTTCTGGCCGCTTGGAAGCAGCGTCCCTTGCTTGCTGCTTATGTCCTGCTTTGGTCGATGGCGCTAATGCTCACAGGTCTGGCCCTGGTATCCGGGGGTATCCGAGATCTGGCAGTGGTCGGCTATCCCGGCGTGCTGGTATTTGCCGCTATTTTAGGCAGCCGCAATCTGTTTCTGTCCTTGCTAAGCTTTATCCTTGTTGCTGCCGTCAGTATGGGATATACCAGCATGCAAGGCTGGTTCACCCCGTTTTTACCCGATGACAGCTGGCGTCAGGTGCTGTATGTGAGCCTAATTCTGAGCATCACCGGCTTTAGTGTGCAATTGATGGCACAGGATCTGCACCGCTCACTAAGGGCGCTACAGGCAGAAAATAAGCGCGTACGGGATACCCAGCAACAATTACAACGTCTGGCAATGCACGACAAACTGACCGACTTGCCCAACCGGACACTCTGTGAGGAGCTGTTTCGTACCATGCAGGCGCAGTGCCTGCAACAACAACAGCGCCTGGCGTTGTTGTTCCTGGATCTTGATAATTTTAAACCCGTAAATGATGCCCTGGGTCATGCTGCCGGTGATTTACTGCTGCAGCAACTGGCGCAGCGTTTGCACTCCGAGCTGAGTGAGCAGGCGGTACTCTGCCGTTTTGGCGGGGATGAATTTATGGTGCTCTGCCCGGCAGACTCGGATGATGCGCCTTTGGCCGATCTGGCCGCCCGTTTGCTGACGCAGACTACCGAGCCATTTACCCTGATGCAAACCAAAGTAGAAGTTTCAGGTTCTATTGGAATTGTCAGCGCACCCGCCGATGGTATTGAGTTCCATGTACTGTGCCGCAAAGTGGATCTGGCCATGTACAGCGCCAAAGAGCAAGGGCGTAATACCTGGCGCTTTTACAGTGATGCGATGGATCAGGCCAATACCGACAAGTTTAATTTGCTGCAGCGTATCCGCGATGCGCTGAAAAACAACGAATTTAAGCTCTATTACCAACCAAAAATCGACCTGCAACAGCAACATGTGCAGGGTGCAGAAGCCCTACTGCGCTGGCCTCAGAGTGATGGCAGTTTTATCAACCCGGCAGAAGTCATCGAGCTGGCAGAATACAGCGGCCTCATTCTTGAGCTTGGTGCCTGGGTTTTGCAACAGGCTTGCAACGACTGCCAGCAATGGCGACAACTTGGATTTCCCGATGTGAAAGTGGCGGTCAATGTATCACCGATTCAGTTTCGCGACGGCAGGCTGGAGCACACGGTGCTGGATGCGCTGCGGCAAAGTGGCTTACCAGCAACCGCGCTGGAGCTGGAGCTTACCGAGTCCTTGTTGATTGACAACAGTGACTTTGTACAGCAACAACTGAGCAGCCTTGGCGCTTTAGGCATTAGCTTCGCCATCGATGACTTTGGCACCGGCTACTCCAACCTGGGTTACCTGCGCCAGTTCAATGCCTCCAGCCTGAAAGTGGATAAATCCTTTATCAGCTCCTTGTCGATATCGCTGCGGGATGAACCCCTGGTACGCGCTATCATTCAGCTGGCAAAAAGTCTGGAGCTAAGTACGGTGGCAGAGGGTGTGGAAGATGATGCCACCTTCCAGCTGTTAAAACAGCTGGGCTGCGATGCGGCTCAAGGTTATTTGTGGTCCGCGGCTTTACCACCCGATCAATTTACCCGCTATCTGCAAAAGCAGCGTTAAAATCTGTTGTCGGTAACCACCGGATATTTTAAGGTAGAGCAAAATTCAATGTCAGAGAAAACCATGCGCTTAGTTGCTGTGTTCTTTACCGGGCTGTTGCTGTCTGGCTGCGCCACTTTAAGCAAAGATGAGTGTCTGCAAGCCGACTGGCAGACGCTAGGGTATGCCGATGGCGTTCAAGGTCGCTCGCCAGCGCGCATCGATACCTACCGCCAGGACTGTGCTAAGCACCAAATTGTCCCTGATCTGGCCCTTTATCAGCGTGGTCATCGACAAGGTTTGCAGCTTTTTTGCCGAACCAGCAATGGCTATGAGTTTGGCCGCAAAGGCCAGAGCTATCAGGGCGTTTGTCAGGGTGAGGCCGAAGTCGACTTTTTACTGGGTTTTGATGCTGGCAGACGAATTTTCCTGCTGGAGCAACAAGCACAGCAGACCGAACGCAGCCTGGCACAAAATGAACGTGACCATCAACAGCTGGCACAGACTATCACAGAAAAAGAAGCGCTGATGTTTGGCGATGGGCACACTCCGGAAGGGCGCCAGCAACTCTATCGGGAAATCAGTCAGCACCGCCAACAACAGGCAGAACTGCTGCGAACCCGCACCCAACTGGAGTACCAACTAGCTGGCCTGCAACATCAAATTGTAGAGCTGGAACAGGCCTTTAGTTTTTATTGAGCCAACGCCTGGCTGGCGGATGCCAGCCGTGGGTACACCACCATGTGATCCAAATCGAGCCGGATGCCAATCATTTCGCCAACTGCATGGTTGTGATGACTCAAAGCCAGACAGTAGACCTGATCACCACTTTGCAGCTCCAGGCTGTACAGAATATGCGAGCCGCGGAAGGATTTCTCCAGCACCTTGGCAGTAACGCCACTGTCATCATCGTGCACAATATCATCTGGCCGAATCAACACATCAACCAAATCACCCTGCTGCAAGCCTGGCTGATAGCTTTGGCGAAAGATGCCAAAAGAGGTTTTCACCTGCTGCGCATCCAGCATCTGGCCAGCCAGCAGCACCCCCCGGCCAATAAAGTCGGCCACAAAGCGATTCACCGGCTTATGGTACAACTCATAAGGTGTGGCCCACTGCTGCATCCGGCCATGTTCCATCACACCAATCAAATCCGCCATGGTAAAGGCTTCGAATTGATCGTGCGTCACCATCACGGCCGTCATCTGTTCGTGCTTTAAGATTTGGCGGATATCCCGCGCCAGCGACTCACGCAGGTCTGCATCCAGGCTGGAGAAGGGCTCATCCAACAACAAGACTTCAGGCTTAGGTGCAATAGCCCGGGCCAGCGCGATACGTTGCTGCTGACCACCGGAAAGCTGGTGAATGTAGCGCCCGGCTAAGTCGGGCAAGCCAACCAGTTGCAATAACTCACGAATGCGCGCCTGGCTATCACTTCGGCTTAAATGCTTTAAGCCAAAGCCAATATTCTGCGCTACCGTTAAATGCGGAAATAAAGCAAAATCCTGAAACACCATGCCCAGTTGCCGCTGTTCAGGTGGGCACTGCACACCGGGTGCACTGACCACACCCTGCGCTAAACTAATTTTGCCACTGGCGACCGGTTCAAAACCAGCAATGGCACGCAGCAAGGTGGTTTTGCCACAGCCAGACGGACCAACCAGACAACCGATTTGGCCTTTCGATAACGACAGATTGATGTCTTTCACTACGGTATGGGGGCCATAGGCCACCGCAAGTTGTTCCAGTACCAGCATCTTTGGTCCGCTTTAGTGGACCCGCTCCATCGAGCGGGCCAGAATAATCACAGGCAATAACCCAACCAGGACAATGGCCAGTGCCGACAAAGAAGCATCGGCCAGCCGCTCATCCGAGGCCAGCTCAAAAGTCCGTACAGCCAGCGTGTTGAAATTAAAAGGCCGCAGGATCAAGGTGGCTGGCAGCTCCTTGAGCACATCGACAAACACCAGCAACAACGCCGTTAATACACTACCACGCAACAAGGGCACATGCACCCGCCATAGCACCTGCCGCGGTGAGCAACCAAGCGAGCGGGCCGCTTGATCCATATTGGGCCGGATGCGCTGCAAGCCGGCTTCGACGCTGTGCAGCGAAACCGCCAAAAACCGGACGCTGTAAGCCAGCAGCAAAGCAAACAAGGTGCCGGAAAACAGTAAGCCAGTTCGTACGCCAAACCATTGCTCTGCCAGCAAGTCGATATGACGATCCAAAAATGCCAGCGGTAGCATCACCCCAATGGCAATCACAGTACCAGGAATAGCGTACCCCAGTGCCGCCAGCCGGACAGGCACCAGCACTAGCCAGTCGCGACGCAAGCGTCGGGCATAGGCAAATATCACCGCCAGCAGCACCGCCAACAAAGCTGCCAAGGCCGCCAACGAAAAGCTATTCCACACCAACTGCATAAAGCGCTCATCCAGGGTCTGCTGCCAGGTGGCCCAGGCCCACCAGCTTAATTGCGCCGCAGGCACCACAAAGCCAAACAGCAATGGCAGCAAACAAAGCGCCAGCACCATCAGTCCTCGCCCCCCTCTTAGCTCTTTACGCGGAGCCCTGCTGTCTTTTTGCCCTTGATGATAATAGCGAATTTTGCGACGAGACCATTGTTCTAACACCAATAAAAACAGTACAAAACTGGTCAGCATAGCCGCCAACTGAGCCGCAGCCAGGCTGTTATTGAGGCCAAACCAGGTACGGAAAATGCCGGTGGTAAAGGTATCGACGCCAAAGTACTGCACGGTGCCGTAATCGGCAAAGGCTTCCATCATTGCCAGAGCTGTCCCGGTTAAAATGGCCGGCCGGGCCAAGGGCAAAGCCACCTGCCAAAAGTGCTGCCGGGTGGTCAGGCCTAAGGTACGACTGGCCTCCTGCAACGAGGCAGCCTGCTCACGAAAACCATTACGCGCCAACATATACACATAGGGGTACAACACCAATGACAGCATCAGGATGGCGCCAGCCAGCGAGCGGATTTCGGGAAACCAGTAATCGCCATAACGCCAACCAAACCAGTCGCGTAAATGCGTTTGCACCGGGCCGGCAAAGTCCAGCAACCCAGTGTAGGTATAGGCAATAATGTAAGCGGGGATAGCCAGTGGTAATAGCAGCATCCACTCCAACAAGCGACGGCAGGGGAACTCGTATTGCGACACCAGCCAGGCACTGCCCGTACCCAACATAAGTGCACCAAAACCCACGCCAAAAGCCAGTAACAGCGAGTTGCTGATATACAACCAGAGCACAGTTTGGCGCAAATGCGCCCAGACGTCCCATTGTGGTTGCAGCAAGCTGAGCAAAATTACCAGTACCGGCACAGCAAGCACGCTGGCCGGTAGCAATACCAGCCAGCGCCAGGGGTCAAGTCGCCACTTCATCGGGTTCAATACTGCTCGCACTTAGGCCCTCTGTTCGAGATAGGCACTAGCGCCAACGGGCACGATCCATTAAACGCAAAGCTTCGGCATTCAACTCACCCAAACGCTCCAGTGGCAAGGTATCGGCTTTGAAGTCACCATAGGATTGCAAGGTCTCGCTGTAGGCAACGCCAGGACGCACCGGGTATTCATGGTTGGCTTCGGCATACCATTGCTGCGAGCTGTCACTCAGCATAAACTCAAGCAATTGCAGTGCAGCAGCAGGATTAGGGGCATGCACAGCGACGCCTGCGCCAGAAATATTAATGTGAGCACCTCTACTGTCTTGCTCTGGCCAGTACACCGCAATGCTGGCGGCAGCTTGTTGATCGCGCGGATCATTCATCATCCCGGCCAGATAATAGGTATTGGCAATCGCCAGATCGCAGACGCCAGCAGCCAGGGCCCGAATTTGGTCGCGATCGCCACCACGCGGAGGGCGGGCCAGGTTCTGTACCAAGCCACGCACCCATTGTTCGGTCGCCGCAGTACCATCATGCGCCAGTTTAGCGGCCACCATCGACTGGTTGTAAATATGACCCGAGCTGCGCACGCAAATCCTGCCGCGCCAGCGCTCTGCCGTTAAGTCTGCAAGCTCCGCTTTATCGGCTTCACTTAAACGATCGGCAGCATACATCACCGGCCGAGCCCGCACGGTTAAACCAAACCAGTAGCCGGCTTCATCGCGCAAGTGGGCCGGGATCGCTTGCTGCAGCAGCTCAGAGCGTTGAGGCTGCAACAATTGCTGTTGCTTGGCACGGTACAAACGACCGACATCGGTGGTAATTAATAAATCGGCTGGGCTATTGCGCCCTTCACTGGCAATACGGGTGATCAACTCATCGGCATTGCCGGTAATCAGATTGACCCGGATCCCCGTGCTGGCGCTGAATTCATCCAGCACAGGCTTAATCAGCTCTTCCTGGCGGGCTGAGTAGACATTCACTTCAGCACTGAACACCGCCGCACTCTGGCTGGCAAGCGACAACAAGGCACTGCAACACAACACCATCGAAACAAGACGCATAGGGAGCTCCGTTCTGAATACACTGACAGCACAAACAATGGCGGCAAGTATAAACCTAATGAGAACTATTCTCAATATTGTTTTAGAACTTATCCCTTTCAACCAGCTTGATGAACAGTGCATTGTAGCGTTCGTTCATACGTTGTTTTGAAAACTCTTGCCAGGCCACTTGCATAGCGTTGCTCGCCAATTGCTGGGCAAAGCTTTCCTTTTCCAATAGTTCTTGCAATGCATCAGCCAAGGCGATCGGATTTGCATGCTCTGCTAATATGCCCGTTGTACCATGCTCAATCACTTCCTGCACACCAGGAACCTTACTACCAATAACAGCACAGCCAGCGGCCATTCCCTCCAATAGTGAGAGCGGCATCCCTTCATAGTGAGTACTCAGCACCGCAATTTTGCTGGACATCAGTAGCTGTGGAACCGTTCGGCATAAACCAAGAAAGCGAACCTGCTCCTCAATACCCAGCTGCTGACACAAACGCTTTAGTGGCTCTATGTATCGAGCCTTGCCTTTACCAGCCAGCATCAGTTGTGGCGTGAGCCCTCGGTGCTTTAACAAAGCAAGGGCCTGCAATAAGGTGGCATGATCTTTTTGCTTGGCAAAACGGGAAACCATGACGATCTGTGCAGCCCTGTCCGCATAAGGCTGCTGTGCTGCTTGTGCAAAAGGTTCCAATTGAATGCCATTCGGTATGGCAATGATCTTCTCTGCAGGTAATTGCATGCCAAGTAATGATTGCTTTACCCCTTCGGAGCACCCAACAATCGCATCGGTGCGCTTGGCCAGCCAACGGGATTGCATTAAACGCCAGGTGGTATAGCGCTCTTTGGTGTTGTGCTCGACATGCACAAGATGCGGTACCTTGGCAATAAGACCAGCATAACGGCCCCAAAGATGCTCACTAAAACCATGAGCAACCAGAACATCTGGTTTAAACGCCTTACACAGCTTGACCAGGGCCAGAATGGAAATCAAATGCGATACGCCTGGCACCGTCGCAACAGGCAGTCCTTGGTCGATCAACTCCTGAACCCGGCGAGGATCAGTACGCATCTTTTTCCGGAGCACCAGCAAAGGCTCTACATCCGGTCCTTCCTGAGCAGCCTTCACCAAAGACACAGCAACCTGGGTTGCCCCACCGGAAAAACCTCCGGTTACAAAGTGTAAAACCCGTACTTTTGGTGCCGCAGAGTGTTCAGCCATAATAAAATCCTATCGAATGGGTTCCAAGCAGCAACGTAAACCGGCAGTATACGTCTCGTATTGCATAAAACAATAAATACTGTTCGGCTGGAGATATCAGGATTATCCATCCACCGAGAACTGCTGTGCACTGAACTGGCATAGCTAGCAAGCCCATAGAAATTAAGCCATAATACAATTCGTTATACACTGTGTGCCTGTTATAAGGAGCGACACATGATGCTGATAGCCGTGCTGTCATGCTTTATTTTAGCCTGTTTTGCCCCCTGGCTGCATCGGCTGGGTGGCCGCCATAGCGGTTGGTTACTGGCACTTTTGCCGGCCTCCCTGTTTGCCTATTTTGCCAGCATGTTGCCGCTGGTAAGTCAGGGCCACAGCCTGCAATTTGCTTACGCCTGGTTTCCTGGCATGGGTATTCAACTGAGCTTTCTGGTTGATGGCCTATCCTTACTCTTTGCCCTGCTGATCACCGGCATTGGCTTCTTTATCCTGGCCTACGGTGGTCGCTACCTGGAAAAACACAAGGACTTGGGTCGCTTTTTCGTCTTTCTGCTTGGCTTTATGGGGTCCATGCTGGGTGTGGTGTTATCCGATAACCTGATCAGTTTGTTTGTATTTTGGGAGCTGACCACAGTCACCTCCTTTATGCTGATTGGCTTTAACCATGAGCAGGAAGACGCCCGTAAAAAAGCCCATCAGGGGTTAATGATCACTGTGATGGGTGGCCTGGCGCTGATGACCGGCTTTATTATGCTGGGCATGGCCGCAGGCAGTTATGAGCTCAGCACCATCCTGTATAGCGATGGCTTGACCGAGCATGCGCTTTATCTACCCATGTTGCTGCTGATATTGCTCGGCGCTTTTACCAAGTCGGCCCAGGCACCGTTTCATTTCTGGCTGCCCAACGCCATGGCAGCGCCCACACCGGTATCGGCTTATCTGCACTCCGCCACCATGGTGAAAGCCGGGGTGTACCTGCTGGCCAGGCTCAATCCTGGCCTTGGCGGTACTGATACCTGGCTGCTGATGCTGACTCTGTTCGGTGCTTTAACCATGTTGACCGGCATTTTCCTCGCCAGTCGCGCTACTGGCGTCAAAAAAGTGCTGGCCTACTCCACTGTGATGGCCCTGGGTACACTAACCATGTTGCTGGGCCTGGGCACCGAAACGGCTGCATTAGCCGCAGTGACCTTCTTACTGGCTCATGCGCTCTACAAAGGAGCGCTCTTTATGGTGGCTGGCATTCTGGATCACTCCGCCGGAGTCAAAGACTTTACCCAGGCTGGCGGCTTACGCCACAGCATGCCAAAAACCACGGTAGTGGCGGTACTGGCCTCCCTCTCCTTAGCAGGCATTATTCCGCTGTTTGGCTTTGTTGGTAAAGAATTGCTGCTAGAAGCGGTACTTAGTGCTTCCAACTGGCACATTGGCCTGACCATCGCTACGGTGATTGCCAATATCCTGGTGGTTCTGGTCGCAGCCATCGTTGCGCTAAAGCCCTGGTTTGGTGCCGTGGTTGACACCCCGAAAAAGCCGCACGACCCGGATATTGCTTTATTGATTGGACCGGCGGTACTGGCTACTTTGGGATTGCTGTTTGGCCTGATGCCTTTTATTGCCGATAAGGGCCTGTTGGCAGCAGCCGCTGGCGCTGTCTATGGTCAGCCGATTGAGCTGTACCTGGCGCTCTGGCACGGTATCAACCTACCACTGATGCTCAGTCTGAGCAGCCTGCTGCTGGGCTTGTTGCTGTTTAAAGTCTGGGGTGGCTGGCGTCAGTTGACCAACTTTATGCACAGTGCTGAAAAAATCGGACCGGAAGTGGTGTATGAGCGTCTGATGCTCGGCATGACACAGTTTGCCGCCTGGCAGACTAATACGCTGCAAAACGGCTATCTGCGTAACTACCTGATCACCACCCTTGGTACCGTGATTATTGTTGTGGGCTGGGCCTTATTACGGGTCAACCAACTGGAGTTGAACATCAGCTTCCAAGACATGCGGGTACATGAGGTTGCCATTGCTGTGCTGCTTATTTTCTCGGCGCTGATCGCTGTGCTAGTGCGCTCTTTCCTGGCAGCAGTGGCCATGTTGGGAGCTTTGGGTTTTGGTGTGGCACTGCTTTATGTGTTCTTCAGTGCCATCGATGTCGGCATCACCCAGGTATTGGTAGAAACCATCACCGTGCTGTTGCTGGTACTGGTGCTGTACCGGCTGCCGGAGTTCCGTAGCCTGTCGTCTACTGCCAACCGGATCCGCGATGCCATTATCGCCGGCATGACCGGTTTGTTGATGACCATTCTGATCCTGGTGATCACCGGTGCCCGTCAGTTGGAAGGCATTTCTGAGTACTTCCTGCAGAACAGTGGGCCACTGGGCCATGGCCGCAATGTGGTCAATGTGATTCTGGTAGATTTCCGAGCGCTTGATACGCTCGGTGAGGTTTTCGTTCTGGCGCTGGTGGCCATCGGTGTCTACGCCATGATCCATTTACGCACCGGGGCCTTACCGGTCACTAACTCGGATCGTCGGGCTGCTTTTAATTTGCGCCGCTCGCAAAAAGACAAAGCCAAAGCCGACGCGAAAGCTGAAGCAGAAGCAAGTGCTGCAGCTAGCAAGGGAGAAGAATGATGAAACCACGTCGCTTTAACATGCGCTCCTTAATTTTGAATACCGGTAGCTCGCTGCTACTGCCCTTGCTGGTGTTGTTTTCACTCTTCCTACTGCTGCGCGGCCATGATGAGCCAGGAGGTGGCTTTATCGGCGGTCTGGTTGCTGCCGCAGCGGTCGCTTTAAAGTTGTTTGCAGAAGATTACAAAGCCGCCCGTGATATGTTGCGGGTCCACCCATTGCAGTTGGTCGGTATTGGCCTGGTGCTGGCGGCTGTAGCTTCCTTACCACCTTTGTTTGTCGGGGAGTCTTTCTTTACCGCTCAGTGGTGGAGTCTGGACTTACCGATTTTTGGTGAGTTAAAGCTCAGCACGCCCTTGCTGTTCGATATTGGTGTCTTTCTCGGCGTGATCGGCACCGTGCTGACGGTCGTTTTCACTCTGGCGGAGGCAGAACACTCATGACAACCTTAATGGCCATTTTAATTGGCACCTTCTATGCGGCTGCCATCTACATGATGCTGCGTCGCTCTGTGGTTAAGTTGGTGATTGGATTGATTTTACTTTCCAATGCCGCCAACCTGTTGATCTTTACCGTAGCAGGCATGGACAGAGGCATTCCGCCTCTTATCCCAAAAGGGGAACTGCTGATTGAAGGCCCGGCGGCGGATCCTTTGGCGCAAGCGGTCATTCTGACCTCCATTGTGATTGGCTTTGGTGTACTCGCTTTTGCCGTGGTGTTGATCCACCGGGCTTGCGAAGTAGTGCAGACCGATGACATGAACGAAATGAAAGGAACCGATTGATGGATCTGGAAGTATTGGTTGCACTCCCGATTATAATTCCGTTACTGCTTGGTGCCCTTTCGCTGACGGTCCTGAGTAACCACAGCGCACAGCGTTGGTTAGGCGCCATTGGTACGGCTCTGCTGCTGATTTGCTCAGTCTGGTTATTGCTGCATACCCGCGAAGTAGGCATTCAGGTGTTGGAAGTTGGCTCCTGGCCTGCGCCTTTTGGTATCGTGCTGGTATCCGATATGCTGGGCGCCATTATGGTGGTGTTGGCTTCGATCACTGGCTTTGCAACGGCGCTGTATAGCTTAAAGACGGTGCGCAAGCGCTTTGAACGTTTTGGTTATTACCCGCTGCTGCACTTGCTGTTGGCCGGCGTGAACGGCGCTTTCTTAACCGGCGATATTTTTAACCTCTATGTCTGGTTTGAAGTCTTGCTGGTTGCATCCTTTGCCCTGTTGATCTTAGGTGGCGAGCGGGCACAGATGGAAGGGGCCATCAAGTACGTCACACTCAACCTGCTCTCTTCCGCCTTATTCCTCACCGCCATCGGCCTGACTTATGGCTTGGTGGGCACTCTGAATATGGCCGATATCGCCGTGAAAATGGCCAGCCTGGAAGATCAGAAGATGGTGACGGTGATCGCCAGCCTGTTCCTGATCGCTTTTGCTATCAAAGCAGCTGCGTTCCCGCTGTTTTTCTGGTTACCGGCTTCTTATCACACGCCGCAGGTGGCGGTGTCGGCTATTTTTGCCGGCTTGCTAACCAAGGTGGGTGTCTATGCGCTGTACCGGGTATTCACGCTGATCTTTACCGCTGATACTGGCTTTACCCATGAAATTTTGCTGTGGATTGCCATTTTCACCATGTTGACCGGTGTACTGGGTGCAGCCGCTCAGTTTGAAGTGCGACGGATTTTAAGCTTTCATATCATCAGCCAGATTGGTTACATGATTCTGGGCCTGGCCCTCTTTACCCCGCTGGCATTGATCGGTGGTGTCTTTTACATCATGCACCACATCATTGTGAAAGCCAATTTGTTCCTGGTGGCCGGTTTGATGTATCGCTTGGGTGGCAGCTTTGAGCTGAAAAAACTCGGTGGCTTGTACCGTAATCATCCTGGCTTGGCCGTGTTGTTCCTGATCCCTGCGTTATCACTGGCTGGTGTGCCGCCTTTATCTGGTTTCTTTGCCAAGTTTATTCTGATCAAAGCTGGTGTTGAGGCTGGCGCCTGGTGGGCAGTAGGCATTGCGTTGCTGGTTGGTCTGCTGACACTGTTCTCCATGATTAAAATCTGGAATGAAGCTTTCTGGAAAGCCTCGCCAGAACCCAACCCAGCGGTCCCAGCACCAACCAGGAATGCTCTATTGTACTGGACGATTGGTTTGCTGGCAGCCATGACGGTGTGCATAGGTCTGTTTGCCCAGCCGATTTACCAGATGGCCGAAATGGCGGCAGCGCAGCTGCTCAACCCGGCGGGCTATATTGAAGCCGTATTGGGAGGCACAACACCATGAATGTATTGCTTTCAAACCTGGTTTTAGCC
Source organism: Alkalimonas sp. (assembly GCF_020831925.1). Taxonomy (GTDB): domain Bacteria; phylum Pseudomonadota; class Gammaproteobacteria; order Enterobacterales; family Alteromonadaceae; genus Alkalimonas. The sequence continues at coordinate 33,086 of NZ_JAFIFQ010000020.1, read as the reverse complement.
CTGATTTGGGCTGCACTGACCGACACCATGAATGCCGGCGGCCTGGTGATTGGTTTCTTTATCGGCTACCTGGTGCTGGTGTTGGTGTTTCGTCAGCATCCTGATGTTCGCCAGTACCGCCTGCGGGTTCCTCGAATGTTCAGCTTTGTGGTGTTCTTTACCAAAGAGCTGATCATGGCGAACCTGAAAGTCGCCTACGATGTACTCACACCGATTCACCTGATGAAACCTGGTGTGATTGCCATGCCGCTGCGGGCAGAGTCTGACCTGGAAATCACCATGCTGGCCAATGCGATTTCGTTGACGCCAGGCTCACTCAGCCTGGATGTTTCTTCTGATCGAAAGGTACTCTATGTGCACGTTATGTATCTGCATAATGAAGAAGATGTGATGAATGAGCTAAAACGAATGGAAACTAAAATTCTGCGGGTGATGCGATGAATCCAGTACTCGATTATACACTCTGGCTATGCTTTGCTGTGCTGAGCGTAGCCATTTTTCTGGCCCTTTGGCGTTTATTTAAAGGGCCGACCCTGCCCGACCGAGTGGTGGCGCTGGAGCTGATTGCCTCGATGACGGTTGGCTTGATTGGTCTTTACGCTATTCGTACCGGCCGCGACGCCTTTATCGATGTCGCCATGGTACTGGCGCTGACCGCCTTTCTGGCTGCCATTGGTTTTGCCCGCTATTTAGAAAAAGGGAGTCACCGCGATGATCATTGATATTCTGGCTGCCTTTTTCATTGCAGCAGGTAGCTTCTTTATGCTGGTAGCATCTTTAGGTGTATTCCGTATGCCTGATTTGCTAACCCGCATGCATGCCACCACCAAGTCGGGTGTACTGGGAGCAGGTCTTATCATGTGTGGCGTGATGCTGTTTTTTGTTGATAGCGGTGTCACCTTAAAAGCACTGGCAGTGATGGCCTTTACCACCCTAACATCGCCGATTGCGGCACATGCTATTGGCCGAGCTGGCTACTTTATTGGTGTGCCCCTGTGGGACAAAACCATCAAAGACGAACTGCATGGCCGCTACGATGAAGAGACTCATGTTCTACGTAGCCCAGAGCACTTACAGGATAAACAGGATAAACCTTAGTCCTTTGGTTTAAAACGGTTTTGGTACGCTTTAAAGTCCGGCACCTCTCGCTGATAGTCCTGCTGCAACAAGGTTGAATGCACAATAAAATCTGCGGTGGCCCTGTTGCAGGCCACCGGGATATTCCAAACCACCGCCAGACGGATCAAGGCCTTTACATCCGGATCGTGTGGCTGCGAGCTCAGTGGATCCCAGAAAAATACCAGCCAATCAACTTGTTGCTCAGCAATTAAAGCACCAATTTGTTGATCACCGCCCAGCGGACCGCTGGCAAAGCAATGCACGCTTTTACCCAGCACTTCAGCTAAAAGGGAGCCTGTGGTGCCAGTGGCATAAAGTGCTTTATCGGCAAAAAAATCAGCATGCGTTTTCACCCAGTCCAGCAAATCCTGTTTCTTACCATCGTGTGCCACCAGTGCAATTGTTTTCATTTTCACCTCTTTTCGCATAAATTATCAGCAAATAGTTAACTTAATGACACTTCATTACAGTTATTTACAAGCGGACTCTGTAACATTTGCTTTTCATTCTCCCTGGAGCTGCACAGATGACGCCTTGGTTAAGTATTTTGATCCCAGCCTTTCAAGTCGCTGACTACTTACACGAATGCCTTGCTTCCATCATGCCGCAATTAGATAGCGGCTGTGAAGTGCTACTTTTAGACGATGCCTCTCCGGATCATGGCTATGCCATTATGCATAGCTGGCAGCAAGCTTATCCGAACCAGATAAAAATTTACCGGCACGAGCACAACCAAGGCCTTAGCGCCGCCCGCAACACACTATTGCACCATGCCAACGGCCGCTACCTGTGGTTCTTTGACTCTGATGATGTGATGAATACCGGTGCAATTTCCGAGCTGGAGTCCATCATCAAGGTACAGGCTCCTGATTTGGTGCTCTGCGACTTTGAGCTGCTACGAAACAAACGCTCTTTGAAGCATTACCTGCGCGGCGAACATCACCGCAGTAGCTTTCATGGCCCGAAACAGCAGCTCTGCAGCGATAAAGAAGTACTGATCACTGGTCTCTTCGCTGCCGGGCAGATGCATATCTGGTCTAAGATTTCCAAGCGCAGCCTTTGGCAGCAAGGCTTACTCTTCCCCGTTGGCCGTTATTTCGAAGACATTCATGTGAGCCCTAAATTGGCCTTAAACGCAGCCAGCTATTACTACCAGCCCAGTACCTGGGTGCAGTACCGTCAGCGCCCTGGCAGCATTTTATCCAATAAGGCACCTGCGATGCAGCGAAAGAAAGCCATAGATCTGGCAGAAGCGCTGCTTGGCTTTGAAAGCAGTCTGCAGCAGGTGTTGCCCCATCGGCAGGCTCGCACCAACTTTTACATCAGCTATTTTTGTAGTCGTAACTTTATTGGCGCCTGCAAAGCAACCACGGCCAGCCAAGAGGCTCCAAACCAACAGCTGCAACAAAACCTCGCCGCCCTTAAAGCATCTATTTCGATGCCCTTGCCTGACCTGCTACTTGGCTATTTCCGTCAAGGCTGGTTGGTGCGCGCGCTCAAACTGAGTTATTGGCTGCATAAAGCGCAAGGCTCTGCCCGAAACACAGCGTGGCTGCATTGGTAAAAAAAAGGCCCTGCAAAGCAGGGCAAACAACCAAGGTCCACGTATAACATCGTTATTGGTCCGGTAGTTGCTGCGCTTCTGGCGCTGTGCAACTCACCGTTGACCACATCATTCGTTGGCGGCTCCACGAAACGGCAAGGATGCCGTTTCAGGATGAAAGCTAATTATTGCTCAGCCGCGACAATTTTCTTCATTGCGGTCATATAACCGCGTAATGTTTTACCTACCACTTCAACCGGATGATTACGGATTGCCTCATTGATAGCAATCAGCTCCAGGTTATCTACGCCAACCTGCGGTGCCGCCAATCCTTTACCGATCAGCTCGGCAGGCAAGCTATTCACCGTGTCACGCAGCAGTGGGATAGCAGCGTTGGCAAATAGATAGTTGCCATACTCTGCGGTATCCGAAATCACCACATTCATTTCGTACAAGCGCTTACGAGCAATGGTATTGGCAATCAATGGCGTTTCATGCAAGGACTCGTAATAAGCCGATTCTGCAATAATGCCGGCATCTACCATGGTTTCGAACGCCAGCTCAACACCGGCCTTCACCATAGCAACCAGCAGGATGCCGCGGTCAAAATAGCTCTGCTCAGCAATGTGCTCATCCGACACCGGGGCTTGCTCAAAGCCGGACTGGCGGGTTTCTTCGCGCCAGCGCAGTAAATTGGCATCATCATTGGCCCAGTCAGCCATCATGGTGCTGGAGAACTCACCACTGATGATGTCATCCATATGCTGCTCAAACAGTGGGCGCAATTGCTGCTTTAACTGCTCGGCCAAGCGGTACGCTTTCACTTTGGCTGGATTGGACAGCCGATCCATCATGTGACTGATACCACCATGCTTCAGTGCTTCGGTGATCACTTCCCAGCCTTGCTGGATCAGCTTGCCGGCAAAGCCTGGCTCGATACCATCGGCAACCATACGGTCAAACGCCAAAATGGAGCCGGTTTGCAGCATGCCACACAAAATGGTTTGCTCACCCATCAGATCCGATTTCACTTCGGCAATAAAAGACGAGTGCAATACCCCGGCACGGTCACCACCTGTGGCCGCTGCATAGGCTTTAGCAATGCTCAGGCCCTGTCCTTTAGGATCATTCTCCGGATGAACAGCAATCAGTGTCGGCACACCAAAACCGCGCTTATACTCTTCACGAACTTCAGTACCAGGGCACTTAGGAGCCACCATGATCACCGTTAAATCAGGGCGAATTTGTTTGCCTTCTTCGACAATATTAAAACCATGCGAATACGCCAGCGTAGCGCCTTGTTTCATTAATGGCATGACAGCATCGACTACTGCACTGTGCTGTTTATCTGGGGTTAAGTTCAGTACCAAATCCGCCGCTGGGATCAGCTCCTGATAGGTGCCAACCTTGAAGCCATTGCTGGTCGCTTTCTGATAGGAAGCACGCTGTTCACGAATGGCCTCTTCACGCAGGGCATAGCTGATATTCAGACCGGAGTCGCGCATGTTCAAGCCCTGGTTCAGGCCCTGAGCACCGCAACCGACAATGACAATGTTCCAGTCTTTAATCGCATTGCAGCCATCGGCAAACTCGCTGCGATCCATAAAACGACACTGTTTCAGCTGTTTCAGCTGTTGCCGCAAATTCAGGCTGTTAAAATAGTTGCTCATAGTTTGTCTCAAAATTCTGGTACGCTGGCCAGCCACTCTGGCTCTGGCAGCCTAAGCTGCTGCGTTAATGAGGCCATTCTATGCTGGCACTTTAGTTGCGTGAAGTGATATATTTACAATTCTGTATTGCAGATTATGAAATAGCATGGACATCAAGCAAGCCCAATTATTTATGCACCTGGCAGCTAGCCTGAACTTTGCCCGCACCAGTGAGCAGATGTTTGTCAGCCCGTCCACTCTGAGTCGTGCTATCCAACGACTGGAGCAGGAACTGGGTGTTCAGTTGTTTCTGCGGGATACCCGCTCAGTTGAACTGACCCGTGAAGGGAAAACGGTGCTGGCCTTTGTGCGGCAGTATCTGGATGCATGGCATCAACTTCAGGCGGATCTATCAAGCGGCGAGGCAGAACTGCAAGGCTGTATCCGTTTATTTTGCACCGTGACAGCAAGTTACAGCCATCTACCGGCCATTCTTGATAAATTCCGTGTACTCTGCCCTAAAGCTGATATTCAACTGACCACAGGCGATGCTGCATCGGCGCTTGAGCGGTTAAAGCAGGATGAAGTCGATATTGCGCTTGCGGCCAGACCTGAGCATCTGCCTTCCAGTATGCTTTTTCATAGTATCGCCAAACTGCCTGTATCGCTGGCTGCACCAAGTATTGCCTGTAAGGTGAATGATCTGCTTGGTATGAATCCAATTCCCTGGTCCGAAGTACCGCTGATCGCTCCTGCACATGGCCCTGCCGCCGAACGCTTTGAGAAGTGGCTCCACTCCGAGGGGTTCCGCCCTAATATTGTGGCCATGGTTGATGGACATGAGGCCATGGCTAGTATGGTAGCACTTGGTAGTGGTGTTGCCGTACTGGCGGATGTGGTAGTGCAACATAGTCCGGTAGTCGACAGGGTCCGCCTGCTCGACAGCCACTACCAGTTTGAACCATTTGATCTGGGCATATGCTATTTGGCTAAACGTGTATCCGATCCGTTGCTGCAGGCATTCTGCCAACTAGCCAGTCCACAGCCTGCACGATAAAAAAATGCAGCCCAAGCTGCATTTTTCATTCTGACTTACTTGATCACCTTAAGATGACTGGCCTTCGCCTTTTTCTGCGTGACGGGAGGTGAAGTCTCAGGCTCAGGTGCCAGGTCAGTGTCCTGTTCATCCGGAAAGTCTTCGTCTTCGTCCAAGGTAAAGACCGTGCCAGCACCATTTTCTTTGGCATAAATCGCTAGCACAGCTTTAACCGGGATATAAAGTGCAAATGGATGGCCACCAAAGCGCGCACTGCAGCTGATCACCTCATTGCCCATCTGCATTTGAGCGACCGCCGACGGCGCCAGGTTCAATACGATTTGGCCGTTCTGTACAAACTGCTGCGGGACCTTGGTCTTTGGGTAGGCTGCATCCACCACCAGGTATGGGGTACAGTCGTTATCCACAATCCACTCATAAAATGCCCGAAGCAGGTAAGGACGATTCGGCGTCATCTCAGACCCCTTTCACGCGCCGGTATTCACGCTCTGCATCCGTCAGCGACGCCAGGAATGAATCCCGATCAAACAAACGTCCCATATAATTCATCAGCGTCTTACTACCAGGGCCGGACAGCTCGATACCCAGTTTCGGTAAACGCCACAGCAACGCTGCCATGTAACAGTCGACCAGGCCAAACTCCTCACTCATAAAGAAGGGAGCCTCATCGAACAAAGGTGCAACTGCCAGCAATCCTTCCGTCAGATCCTGTCGCGCCTGCTCCGCATCGTCGTCGTGGCGTAAAATACGCTCGGCCAGCGCATACCAGTCTTTTTCGATGCGATACATCATCAGGCGTGCCTGACCACGTGCCACCGGATAAACCGGCATCAGAGGTGGATGTGGAAAGCGCTCGTCCAGGTACTCGATGATAATTTGTGCCTGATACAGTGACAGTTCACGATCCAACAGGGTCGGCAAGCTGCCATAAGGGTTCACTTCATACAGCTCCTCAGGCAAGTTATCCTGAGTGACCTGGAGAATATCAACACTGACGCCTTTTTCTGCCAGTACAATACGCACCTGATGACTGTACATATCATCGGCAGCAGAAAACAATGTCATCACAGGGCGTTTATTGGCTGAAATCGCCATGCATTCCTCCGGTTTACAATAAACAGCAAAGGGGCCATCAGGCCCCTGTAATCAAATACTTTTTGGAATCAGATGCTTAGTCAACATCTTTCCAGTATTCTTTCTTCAGCAGGTAAGCTAACACGAAGAAGATAGCCAGGAAGATCAATACTTTGATCCCCAGGCGCTCCGACTCCAGCCGATAGGGCTCACCAGTATACACCAGATAGTTCACCAGATCCGCAACCGCACGATCGTATTCTTCTTCGCTCATCTCACCCGAGCCGTCGGTACGAATACCGACATAGACCTGAGTTTCCTGGCCATCGACCAGACGGGTTTCATAAGCTTTGTATGGCACACCCTGCAGCTCTTGCAATACATGTGGCATACCAACCATTGGAAACACATCGTTGTCGACCCCAAAAGGACGGCTCTCGTCTTTGTAGAAAGACTTCAGGTAGGTATAAATCCAGTTTGGACCGCGAACCCGCGCTACATTGGTTAAATCCGGGATCGCATCGCCAAACCACTCAGCCGCATCGGCCGGATCCATGGTATTGGTGATGTGATCGCCAACCCGAGTGCCGGTAAACATCAGGTTTTCCATGCCCAGCTCTTCCGGAATATTCAAATCACGGAAGCTGCGGGCATAGCGCTGATACTGCATCTGGTGGCAGGCCAGACAATAGTTCTGATACAACATAAAGCCACGCTGTAACGACTCGGTATCGCGAATATCAACCGGAGCTTTTTCCAGTGGAATATTCGGACCGGCAGCCAATGCGATGGAAGATACCAGCAAGGCCGCTGCAGAAATAATATGCTTCAACATCAGGTCAACCTCTCTGGCAATGGCTTGGTGTTTTCATTCTTACTGTAGAACCACAGCAAAATAAAGAAACCGAAGTAAGTGAATGAGAACAGCTGTGACAAGATGGTATAGAGTGGTGTTGCCGGCAACACACCCAGAATACCCAGTGCCACAAAGCTGATGCAGAAGTTCACCAAGTTCAGTTTGTGCAAACCACAACGGTAGCGTACTGAACGCACTTTGCCGCGATCAATCCATGGCAACAGTGCTAACGCCAAAATGGCAGCAAACATCGCCACAGCACCAAATAACGGGTTAGGAACAGCACGTAAAATGGCGTAGAAAGGTGTGAAGTACCAGACCGGAGCAATATGCTCAGGTGTTTTCATCGGGTTGGCCAGCTCAAAGTTTGGTGCTTCCAGGAAGTAGCCACCGCCTTCAGGCATAAAGAAAATCACGTAGGCGAACAGGAACAAGAAGCCGGCCAAACCAACCAGATCTTTCACCGTGTAGTAAGGATGGAACGGGATCGAGTCGATAATGACTTTCTTGCCACCCTTGGTGAAGTTGTCGTGGAACTCGAACTTGCTAACCGCATCCGCCGGCACAGTGCCATCGTTATCGCGTTTGGTCTCGATACCATCCGGGTTGTTAGAACCCACTTCATGCAATGCCATGATGTGCAGGAACACCAGAATGACCAACACCAACGGCAGCGCAATCACATGCAGTGCAAAGAAACGGTTTAGGGTGGCACCGGAAATAACGTAGTCACCACGGATCCACAGCGTTAAATCATCACCAATAAAGGGAATAACACCGAAAATCGAGATAATGACCTGAGCACCCCAGAACGACATCTGACCCCATGGCAGCATGTAGCCCATAAAAGCTTCAGCCATCAGCACCAGATAAATCAGCATACCAAAGATCCACAGCAGCTCCCGTGGTTTTTGATAAGAGCCATACATCATGCCGCGCAGCATATGCAGGTAGACCACCACAAAGAAGGCCGAAGCGCCGGTGGAGTGCATGTAACGCAGCAACCAGCCGTACTCGACATCCCGCATGATGTATTCAATGGAGCGAAACGCACCTTCAGCGGAAGGCTCGTAATTCATGGTCAGCCAAATACCGGTCAGGATTTGGTTTACCAGTACTACGATGGCCAAGGAGCCAAAAAAGTACCAAAAGTTGAAGTTTTTTGGTGCCGGATACTGCGTCATGTGGATTTTCATTTTTTCCACAACCGGCAGACGGTACTCAATCCAGTTCATCAGATTTTTCATCAGGCCGTCTCCTCGTCTTCACCGATCATAATGACGAATTCATCGGTATACATATACGGAGGAACTTCTAAGTTGGTTGGCGCAGGGACATTCTGGAATACCCGACCCGCGATATCGAAACGCGAACCATGGCAAGGACAGAAGAAGCCAGAACGAACACCCTCGGCCTGAGCGGCAAACTCATTCGGCAGGTAAGTCGGTGAACAACCAAAGTGGGTACAGATACCAACGGCAACAAAAAACTCAGGACGCACCGAGCGGTGACGGTTCTGAGCATAATGCGGCTGCTGTGGCTCTTTCGATTCAGGATCACGTAGACGGTTTTCATGATCCGGCAGCGAATCAATCATTTCCTGGGTACGTTTTACAATCCAGACCGGTTTTCCACGCCACTCTACCCGTATCAGCTGTCCTTCTTCCATTTTGCTGACATCTACAGTTACTGCAGCACCAGCCTGGCGAGCCCGTTCACTCGGGCTCCAGGACGCAATAAAGGGAACAGCGGCTCCAATGGCCCCTACTCCGCCCACGACCGATGTTGCAATGGTCAGGAAGCGGCGTCGGCCATGATCTACAGGCGCGTTGCTCATCCACTCATCTCCACATTAACGCTTAATCACAACTTGGTTTAAGCGGCTGTTTACCAGCAAATTATTATAAATGAATAAATATCGACGATCATAATGAAAAGCCACGCTTTACACAAGGATTAACCGCCGCTGAATCGCAATAAAAAACCCGACACAAGGCCGGGTTCTTTGGTGTAAATACAGCTTAACGCTTGGAGTACTGTGGACGTTTACGTGCTTTACGCAGACCCACTTTCTTCCGTTCAACCTGACGAGCGTCACGGGTCACGAAGCCAGCTTTACGCAGCTCTGGACGCAGTGTTTCGTCAAATTCCATCAAGGCACGGGTAATGCCGTGACGGATAGCGCCGGCCTGACCGCTGATACCGCCGCCTTTGACGGTGATATGCATGTCAAATTTGCCAACCATATCAACCAGCTCCAGTGGTTGCATCACCACCATGCGGGCAGTTTCACGACCAAAGTACTCAGTGATAGAGCGCTTGTTGATCACGATGTTGCCTGAGCCGGCTTTTAAAAATACACGGGCCGTTGAGCTTTTACGACGACCAGTTCCATAGTATTGATTCTGTGCCATGGGATGCTCCGATTAGATGTCTAAAACTTGCGGTTGCTGAGCAGCATGCTGATGCTCGGCGCCGGCATACACTTTTAACTTACGGAACATAGCACGGCCCAATGGACCTTTTGGCAACATACCTTTGATGGCTTTTTCCAACACCATTTCAGGTTTTTTCGCCAGCAGCTTTTCAAAGTTAATTTCTTTGATGCCACCAGGGAAACCACTGTGCGAGTAGTACATTTTGTCTTTGGCTTTGTTGCCAGTGACAACCACTTTGTCCGCATTGACCACGATGATGTAATCACCGGTGTCTACGTGTGGAGTAAACTCAGGCTTGTGTTTTCCACGCAAGCGCGCAGCGATTTCAGTTGAGATACGTCCCAGAGTCTTACCAGCCGCATCAACAACGTACCAGTCACGTTGAACGCTTTCTGGTTTAGCAGTAAAAGTTTTCATTTAAATAGTCCAAAACTTACATAGTTACACCTGATACCCGCAGGGCTATTGCGTGTATCGTGACCGTACCCCTTCGAGTACAATTACTGCCTGGCTAAAGGGCAGTAGAGGCTGTAACGTAGGCCGGGCGCGCATTATAATGTATCTGCAGCAAAAGATCAGCCCTTCTGGTTAAAAAATATCAATTTTTTTCTTCGCTACGGCAAATGAGCCCGCGCCAGGTACTCGTGCGACTGCATTTCCTGCAAACGGCTGATGCAGCGTTTGAATTCAAAACTGAGTAAGCCGCCCTGATACAAGGCCTCAAGCTCAGCTTCGGCCGATAAAATCAAGGTGACATTGCGTTCGTAAAATTCATCGACCAGCGCAATAAAGCGACGCGCCACATCATCGTTGTGCTGGCCCATCACCTTCACCCCGGATACCAGTACCGTGTGGTAGCAACGGCTAAGCTCCATGTAATCGTATTGACTGCGGGCACTCTCGCACAGTTCACGAAAACCAAACCAAACAACACCATCAGCTTCATGCCTGGCCTGGATCTGCCGGTTCGCTACTTCAATCGCCACATCCTGCTGCCTTGGCTCATCCGATAACGCCTGGAAGTACTGCGCCAGATTTAATTCAGCCTGCTGATCAAGCGGGGCATGATAAATTTCAGCTTGCTCTAAAGTGCGCAGCCGGTAGTCAATGCCGCTGTCGACATTCACCACCACCGTATGTTGTTTAATAAGCTCTATGGCAGGTAAAAAACGCGCTCGCTGCAAACCGTTGCGGTACAAACCATCGGGTTCAATGTTCGATGTAGCGACCAGAGTAATGCCACGACTAAACAGGGCCTGCATGAGGGTACCAAGCAACATTGCATCGGTAATATCCGACACGAAGAACTCATCAAAACAAATAATATCCGCTTGTTGTTTGAAGCGATCGGCCACGATTTCCAGTGGATTAGCTTGATTATTCAGGCTTTTTAGCTCTTCATGTACCCGATGCATAAAGCGGTGAAAGTGCACCCGCATTTTGCGTTGCACTGGTAGGCATTCATAAAAAGTATCCACCAGATAAGTCTTACCACGGCCTACACCGCCCCAGAAGTACAAGCCAATAACAGGCTGCTCCGGTTTTTTGCCAAGTAAACGCTGCCACAACCCCAGCGGACGGCGTTGCTGTTGCAGCAGATCATCGTACAAACGTTGTAAGTGACGGACTGCCTCTGCCTGGGCAGCATCCGGCTGAAAATCAACACGTTGCAAATCTTGCTGATATTTTTCCTGTGGTGAGGGCATAATGGCTCTACTTGAAAGAAGGCTGTTCAGCCACAATTAAACCAAGGGTGATATCTTAACATGCCTTACCACTCTAACTGAAAAAATCGGTTACACTTATTGAGGAATCGTTTGATGTTAATGCAGGAGCAAATATGACCCTAACAATGACTTTAGTATGGCTGGCAGTTGGCTTTGTTTGTGGAGGTCTGGTGGCATGGTTTCTTGCCCTGCGGCAACACAATCAGAGCCAGTTACAACAAGAACTGACCGACACGCGGGAGCAACTGAAAAAATACCGGGCGGATGTCTCCAACCACCTGGAAACCACCAATCAGCTGATAACTCAGTTGCAGCAAAACTATGGCAAAATTGCCAGTCACCTGCAACAAAGTAAGATGGAGCTGGTGGAAAAACCGATGCTGGAAAAGAAGTCGGAACCAATATCCTATTTGTCGTCCGATACCGCCAACCAGATCCGCCAGTCTATCCACCAGCTGGACGAACGCAAACCAACCTTTTCTGAGTCCTTTGAGCAACCGAAAGATTATGCCGGCGGTGCCAGTGGCCTTTTAAAAGAGAGCGCGAAAAAGCCTGCGTCAGCTTAAAGCCAGGCGGACATCATCCAGAAACAACGTTTCTGGATGATATCTCACCCGATACCGATGAACTTTTTTGAACGCTGAGCGTCTTTAGCAGCATTCTGAATCATAAATTTTATGCTCAGCGTGTTAGATGGAGATCTGCGTGTATGAAAAAAAACATCCTTACTGTTAGTGGCCTGCTTGCCAGCCTGTTTTTAACTGTTGGGCTGGCACAGGCAAACCTTCCGTTAAGTCAGCTCAGTCAGGGCGAAACCCCTACCTTGGCTCCGATGCTGGAGCAAGCCACCCCTGCCGTGGTCAATATTTCGGTGCAGGGTAGCCGTGAAGTACGCCAACGCATGCCGGACGCTTTTCGCCACTTTTTTGGTCCAAGAGCGCCTGGAGAATTCCGTGAAGAACGCCCTTTTCGTGGTTTAGGCTCGGGCGTTATTATTGATGCCAAGCAAGGTTATATCGTCACCAATGCCCATGTGATACGGGATGCCTCAGATATTATTATTAACCTGCAGGATGGTCGCACCTTTGCTGCCAAGAAAATTGGTGAAGATCCTGAGAGCGATATCGCTTTGCTGCAAATCGAGGCTGACAATCTGGTCGCCTTGCCAATTGCCGATTCGGATCGCCTAAGAGTCGGTGATTTTGCCATTGCCATCGGTAACCCTTTTGGGCTTGGACAAACGGTTACCTCAGGCATTGTCAGTGCCCTTGGCCGCGGTAATCTGGGTATGGAAGGCTACGAAGACTTTATCCAGACCGATGCGGCTATTAACAGCGGCAACTCGGGTGGGGCTCTGGTCAATTTACGCGGCGAGCTGATAGGTATTAATACCGCCATTTTGGGGCCGCATGGCGGCAATGTCGGCATTGGGTTTGCGATCCCATCCAATATGATGAAAAATTTAGTCGATCAAATGATTGAGTTTGGTGAAATCCGCCGTGGCAGTCTCGGGATCCGTGGTATTGATGTGACCTCCGAGCTAACCGAAGCCATGAACTTGTCTGTCACCCAAGGTGCTTTTGTTAATGAAGTAGTACCAGACTCAGCGGCAGCCGAGGCCGGTCTGCGCTCCGGTGATGTCATTGTTGGCATGAATGGCAATCGTATCATTAACTTCCGCGAGCTCAGAGCCAAGATCGCGACTTTAGGCGCTGGCCGTGAGGTACGCTTATCCATCCTGCGTGATGGCCGCACCATGGATGTCGACGTCACACTTCGTCGGGCGGAGCAAGCCCAGGTCGCGGCTAATGTCATTCACCCTATGCTTGAAGGCGCCACCTTATTGAACGATCAAACCCAGGATGGTAAAGCCGGTGTATTGATCAGTGAGTTGGAGCGAAGCGCCCCAGCCGCGCGGCTTGGTCTTGAAAAAGGCGATGTGATCATCGGAGTCAACCGCCAGCGCATCCATAACCTGGCCGAGCTACGCAAAGCTTTGCAAGAGCAGCGCGGCGTTGTCGCCCTGAATATCCAGCGCGGCAATCAGACCCTGTATGTTTTGATCCGCTAACACCGCTTCCATAATCGGTAATGTGCAAAGCAGTAGCGTTAGCCCGCTACTGCTTTTCTGTAAATAATGGTATCCTTAACAGATTCTCTCGTTGGCTAAACCGATGTCAGTGCTCAAGATTCTGTTATTTTTACTGCGAAGTGTAGCTTACGGCCTTGCGCTGGCGCTGATTCTATTGCTGCTGTTTCCAGAGCAGCTACGCTTCCCCTGGCCCAGCCATACCTCAAATGATGCGGTGCAAAAGGCAGCGCCCGTCTCTTATGCCCGTGCCGTTCGGTTGGCAGCACCTTCGGTGGTGAATGTTTATACCCGCACCACCATCAGCCACCCACGTTCACTCCGGGCGCGAACCATAGAGCGACAGGAGCTCGGCTCTGGCGTGATTATGAGCTCGCAAGGCTACATCTTAACCAATCACCATGTGGTTTATGGCGCTGATCATATCGAAGTGGCGCTACAAGATGGTCGCTGGCTTGAAGCACTGCTGATAGGTCATGATGAAATTACCGACTTAGCACTTTTGTATGTGGAGGCTGACAACCTGCCAGCCATCCCGCAGGATCCTGAGTTACAGCCTCAGGTGGGGGATGTCGTGCTCGCCATAGGCAACCCGCTGAACCTTGGCCAAACCATTACTCAGGGCATTATCAGTGCTAATGGCAACGATGGCCTGAGCTCACGCGGTTATATCGATTTTATGCGGATGGATGCGGCCATTAATGCCGGCAATTCCGGCGGCGCTCTGGTCAACAGCAACGGCACTTTGGTTGGGATTAATGCCGGCACCTTCCAACGTCAAAGTCAGGATGTACAAGGGATCTTCTTCGCAGTGCCTTACCAATTGGCTTACCGGGTCATGGAAAAGCTGATCCAGCATGGCCGGGTGATCCGCGGACATCTCGGCGTTAATGGAGAGCCTGTCATCAATGCGGCTGGCGATCGGCTAATCTCCACCGGCCAAACCCTGTATGGCGTGCAACTAACATCCATCAGCCCGCACAGCCCAGCGGCTGAGGCCGGGCTTCAGGTCAACGATATTTTACTGGAAATTGATGGCAAACCGTTGCGCAGTACCCAGCATGCACTGAATGTGATTGCCGAGACCCCGCCTGATACTGTGGTTCAGCTCACCATCAAGCGCAACAATGAGCGAATGGTGGTGCCTACCCTGATTCGGGAGTTTCGTTAACTCCCTGCCAAAGCATCACCACACACTGCGCGACATTGGCGGGTTTAACCAACCCGCTCAATATGAGCTCCTAGACCAGCTAACTTATGCTCAATCTGCTCGTAGCCACGATCTATGTGGTAAATTCGATCCACCACGGTAGTGCCTTTCGCAACAAGACCCGCAATTACCAAACTGGCAGATGCGCGCAGATCGGTCGCCATCACCTGTGCTGCGGTTAGATGCTCGGTATGCTGGCACACCGCGGTGTTACCTTCCAACTGGATGCGTGCCCCCATACGCTGCAACTCAGGCACATGCATAAAGCGGTTTTCAAAAATGGTTTCCGTGACCGTACCAACCCCTTGCGCCACCACATTCAACACAGTGAACTGAGCCTGCATGTCGGTCGGAAAGCCAGGGTGAGGCACTGTCTTGACCTGAACGGCTTTTAAAGTACGGCCAGCCATATTGAGCCGGATCCAATCCGGGCCTGTGCTGATATCAGCGCCTGCTTCACGCAGCTTATCCAGCACCACTTCCAACTCGCCAGGCTGTGTATTGCGACAGGTCACATCGCCACCTGTGACCGCGGCGGCAACCAGAAAGGTTCCGGTTTCAATCCGATCGGGCAATACGCGATACTGACCACCGCCCAAACGTTCAATCCCCTCGATACGGATGGTATCCGTACCAGCCCCTTCTATACGGGCACCCAAGGCGATTAAAAAGTTGGCTAAATCGGTGACTTCTGGCTCGCGGGCGGCATTTTCAATGGTAGTAGTACCACTGGCCAGTACGGCCGCAGCCATCAGGTTCTCAGTGCCGGTAACACTGACCATATCCATCACAATGTGGGCGCCTTTCAAGCGGCTTGAGCGAGCTTTGATGTAGCCATTCTCCACCGTGATTTCAGCACCCATTTTACGTAAGCCGTCAATGTGTAAATTGACCGGGCGAGCACCGATGGCACAACCACCGGGTAAAGACACTTCGGCCTCACCAAAACGGCTGAGCAAAGGACCAAGTGCCAGAATAGAGGCCCGCATGGTCTTGACCAAATCGTACGAGGCTTTGTAGCTGTTTATCGCACCGGCGTGGATCTGCACCTGGTGTCCAGCACGCTCGACGGTTGCGCCAAACTGACGCAATAATTGGAAGGTGGTATCAATGTCTTTCAGTTCAGGTACGTTATCAATAATGACCTGATCATGAGACAGAATACTGGCAAAAAGTATAGGCAGTGCTGCGTTCTTGGCACCGGAAATGGTTACCTCGCCACGCAGTTCAGCACCACCGGTCACAAGAAATTGCTGCATAAGTGATTACATCGATGAGTTAAGTAATTTTTCTCTACGCCATTGCGCTGGGGTAAAGGTTCGAATGGACACCGCATGAATACTGCCATCCTGGATGGCTGCCATCAAAGGGCCATAAATCATTTGCTGCTGCCGCACCCGGCTTACATCGGCAAAGCAGTCACCAACTGCCCGCACCGAGTAGTGTGAACCATCAGCGCTGACTTTGACTTCAGTTAGCTGCAATTGTTCCTGCAGAATTTGTTCTATTTGTTGAATATCCATGAATTCCCGGCATTAGTCACTGATAGGCAAGAGCTCCAACACATCGCTGACTTTCGCCAGTGAGCGCATTTGCTCTGGAACATGCTGCAATTGAACCACCAAGCCGGCCTGCCTGGCAAGTGCTAATTGCTTTAAGAGCCAGGCAAGTCCTGCAGTATCGATCGATTGCAACTGACTTAAATCGAATACCACATCACCCGACAAACTGTTCAGCAGGCGAAAAGGCCAAAATGCCAGCAGCGTATTTCTGTCCAGCACGCCGCTGAAAATCAGCCGCTGTTGCTGCTGCTCT
Organism: Alkalimonas sp.; assembly: GCF_020831925.1. GTDB lineage: Bacteria > Pseudomonadota > Gammaproteobacteria > Enterobacterales > Alteromonadaceae > Alkalimonas. Next base: position 16,509 of record NZ_JAFIFQ010000020.1, on the reverse strand, counting down.
ATGTTCAGCACAGCTTACTCCTCAGGTTCGGCCAGTTCAATCGGCAGCTTGGCACGCTCTTGCAATAACTCGGTGACCCGCGCCAAACCTTGCTGACGAATCATACCGCCCAGTTCTGCCCGTTTGCTGTCCAATAAAGAAATACCTTCAGCCACCATGTCAAATACCTGCCAGTACTCGCTATCCCGATGGCGAATCAATTTGAATTCGATGGTGATATCGGGTTTGCCGGGATCAATCACTCGGGTCCGTACTGTCGCCACCCGACGATTGCCAACATCCTGACCAGGCTCCACAATCACCCGCTGATCCCGGTACAGCGTAAAAGTACCAGCATAGGTGGAAATCATGTATTCCTGAAAAGCGGCGACAAAGGCATCACGCTCTTCTTCCGTGGTACTGCGAATGTGATTGCCAATCACCCGAAACGCAGCATACCGCACATCGATGTATGGCAACAATTCTTCATGCACCATGGTACGCAACAGTTCCGGATTTTCTTTAATGTTGTCTTTTTCCTGTGCCAGTCGGCTAAAGGCATGATCTGCCACCACTGAAATCATCTGATAAGGATCGGTGAAGCGCTCTACTTCAGCCTGAACGTTAGCACTGATTACCAAGCTTGCAGCCAACAGCAGTTGGCCCATTGTTTTCACTATATTCATGATTAATTCCGGTTAAAAAGAAATTGACCAATTAACTCTTCCAGCACCATGGCTGAACGCGTATCTTCAATCACATCCCCATCTTGCAGGATATGCACGGTTTCATCGATAAAACCAGGCTGAATGCCCAGATACTGCTCGCCCAGCAGCCCTGAGGTCAGAATCACCACAGAACTGGTTTCCGGAAAGTTATCGTATTGCTTAGATATTTCTAACCGCACCCGCGGGGTATAATAGGTTTTATCCAGCTCAATGGAAGCGACTCGGCCAACTACAACGCCACCTACTTTGATCGGCGAGCGGGCTTTTAAACCACCAATGTTTTCAAAGTCGGCGTACAAGGTATAGGTTTCGCCTGAACCGGCAAAACCCGTGTTGGCCACTTTCAACGCCAGGATCAAAAATGCCCCTATCGCGATAGCGACAAAACAGCCAACAGCAATTTCAATTTTCCGTGTGTTCATCTTATCCACCAAACATTAATGCGGTTAATACAAAATCGAACGCCAGCACTGCCAGCGATGCAGTAACTACGGTTTCCGTAGTCGCCTTAGCAATGCCTTCGGATGTCGGCACCGCATCGAAACCCTTGTGCAAAGCGATTGCCATCACCACAAAAGCAAACACAATACTTTTGATGATGCCATTGAAAACATCCTGATACAGATCGACATTGGCCTGCATGGCGGACCAGTAACTTCCTGCATCCACACCCAACCAATCGACACCGACTAAATGCCCTCCCAAAATCCCGACCGCAGTAAAGACTACAGCCAGCAAGGGCATACTGATCACACCAGCCCAGAAGCGGGGCGCAATAATACGCCGCAATGGATCCACCGCCATCATTTCCATGCTGGAAATTTGCTCGGTGGCTTTCATCAAGCCAATCTCAGCCGTTAAGGCACTGCCTGCCCGGCCAGCGAATAGCAAAGCCGTTACTACAGGGCCAAGTTCACGCAACAAACTCAGAGCCACCAAGGGGCCCAGCATGCCTTCGGCCCCAAACTTCACCAACACCGTATAGCCTTGCAATCCAAGGACCATGCCAATAAAAAGACCTGACACCACGATAATCAGCAGCGATAAAACCCCAACCACATACAGCTGTTTGATTAACAGCGGAAAACCTTTGCGAACATCCGGTTTGCCAAAGACGGCACCGATCAGCATCAAGGTGGCCCGGCCTAAGCCTGCTACGGTTTGTATGGTATCGGCACCCAGGCGTTGTAATCGGTTTACAAACATTACAACAGCTCCATTAATTCATCGGCATAAGGCGCCGCTTTAAAGTGAAACGGCACTGCCCCATCGGCTTCGCCTTTTAAGAACTGCTGCACCAAGGGTGATGCATGCTGCCTGAGTTGCTCCGGCGTTCCTTCTCCAATCACATGCTTCTCTGCCACCACGTAAACATAATCGGCAATACTCATCACTTCGGGAACATCGTGAGAAACCACGATAGAAGTGAGCCCCAGTGCATTGTTGAGCTCACGAATCAATTTGACCACGATACCCATCGAAATGGGATCTTGACCGGCAAAAGGCTCATCGTACATGATCAGCTGCGGATCCAACGCGATGGCTCTTGCCAGAGCAGCCCGGCGAGCCATACCTCCAGACAGCTCGGATGGCATCAAATCCCTGGCTCCGCGCAAACCGACGGCCTCGAGCTTCATCAACACCATGGTACGAATCAGGGTTTCCGGCAGCTTGGTATGTTCCCGAATAGGGAAAGCGACATTGTCAAACACTGTCATTTCGCTGAACAAGGCACCACTTTGAAACAACATGCTCATTGATTTACGCGTTTGGTACAGTTCTGCCCGGCTCATTTTAGGAATGGAGCGCCCCTGGTACAGGATATCCCCGCGCTCCGGTTTCAGCTGGCCACCAATCAGTTTCAGCAAGGTGGTTTTACCAATGCCACTGGGACCCATGATAGCCGTAACCTGACCACGCTTAACCTGCATGCTCATGCCATCGTATATCAGCCGTTCTCCACGGCTGAATGTCAGATTTTGAATATCCACCATCAAATCGGACAAAATTCTCTCCATCCATTGCTCGCGAGCCTGCATCGGTGCAGCCGCGCACTATACCGGTGCTGATACATCATTTCAATCAACAGGACCAGCACGCTGATCCGGCCAAGCTTGAGTAAGGGATCAATTGTAACAAAATTACCACCACAACACCTTGCTATTATTCGTAACAAGTCGTTGCAGAAAGTAGAACGTTCCCAGGCGCACTAAGTTTTGCTTTTCCTGTCAATAAACGGGAAAATGCGCCAACAGGATCCATTGTTTACAAGGAATCACAGGTGTCTCCACTGCTTGTTGCCACTATTTTCGTTCTGGTTGGCCTGGTACTACTGATCTGGAGTGCCGATCGCTTTGTCTACGGCGCCTCTTCCATAGCTCGCAATCTGAACATTTCACCAATGATCATTGGCCTGACTATCGTTGCAATGGGCTCTTCGGCCCCTGAAATCATGGTCTCGGCCACAGCCGCCTGGCAAGGACGACTCGATACGGCCGTCGGCAACGCCCTTGGTTCCAACATTACCAATATTTTGCTGGTGATTGGTGCCACCGCCTTGTTGAAACCGATCGCTGTAGCCTCCATGACCATTAAACGCGAATTTCCATTGCTGATCCTGGTCACCCTGTTAGGCTACCTGTTTCTAGCCGACCAAAGCTTAACCCGAGCTGAAGGAGCTCTGTTTTTGGGTGGTTTTGTGTTGTTTTTGGTGCTGATGGTGTACTGGGGGAAGCATGCGCAACCGGACGATCCCTTGCTGACTGAGTACCAGGCAGAGTTACCGCCCCCCACCCCGACCTGGCAAGCGACTGCCTGGCTGGTGCTTGGGCTGACCCTGTTGCTGGCCAGCTCACAGTTGCTGGTGCACGGGGCTGTGACCATTGCCAGCCACTTTGGCATGAGCGACCTCTTGATTGGCTTGACCATCATTGCCATAGGCACCAGCCTGCCTGAGCTGGCTGCCAGCCTTATTGGTATTTTAAAAGGCGAGGATGACTTAGCCCTTGGCAACATCATTGGTTCAAATATTTTTAATATTCTGGCGGTGCTCGGCGTTGGCACCATCATTGCCCCAGGGGCAATCGACGCTGCTGCTGCAGGCCGAGACAGCTACGTGATGATGGCGGCGACCCTGGCTTTATTACTGATGAGTTTACGTTTAGGCAAACTTCGGCGCATTAATCGGGTCGAAGGCTGCATACTGTTGATGGCTTTTATCGGTTATCAGTACTTATTATTTTCCAGTTAGAGTTAATGGATACAGCATGACCATAGATTTTACCCAACAAGCGCTGCAGGTGTTGCAGATAGAAGCAACCGCCATTTCGCAACTAGCGCGCTTTGTGAATGATGATTTCAATAAAGCCTGCCAGTTAATTATGGACAGCCCGGGGCGGGTCATTGTTTCTGGCATGGGCAAGTCCGGTCATATTGCCAACAAAATAGCGGCTACCTTTGCGTCAACCGGTACGCCGGCTTTTTTTGTTCATCCGGGTGAAGCCAGTCATGGTGACTTGGGCATGATTACCAAGGACGATGTGGTGATTGCCATTTCCAACTCCGGTGAAACCGGCGAAGTGCTAACCATTATTCCTGTGCTCAAGCGTATTGGTGCGCATTTAATTGGCATGAGTGGCAATCCGGCCTCAACCCTGGCGCGGCTATCGGACGTGCATGTTTGTGTGCAGGTGGAGCAAGAAGCTTGTCCGCTCGGCCTGGCACCAACCGCCAGTACCACCGCCACCCTGGCGATGGGAGATGCCATGGCTGTCGCACTGCTCAACGCCAGGGGGTTTTCTGCCGATGATTTTGCCCTGTCGCATCCTGGAGGCAGTCTCGGCCGGCGCCTGCTGCTTCGTCTTGAGGACGTTATGCATACCGGCAACACCATCCCGATGGTGCCTACCACAGCCACCATCAAAACAGCGCTGCTGGAAATGTCAGCCAAAGGCCTAGGCATGACCACAGTGGTGGATGAAAGCGGTACCCTGCAAGGCATTTTTACCGATGGTGATTTACGCCGTATTCTTGACCAGCGCTACGATATACACGATACGCTGATTACGGCCGTGATGGTACGCAACTGCATCACCGCCCAGCCACAGATGCTGGCAGCAGAGGCGCTGAAACTGATGGAACAGCGGAAAATAAATGGCCTGGTCATTGTGGATCAACACCAGCACCCGGTAGGAGCAATGAATATGCACGACTTACTTAAAGCTGGAGTGCTCTGATATGCAGCAACTATTTAAGCAATGCTATCAGGAGGTATCGCATACCCTTTGGCAACAAGCGCAGCAAGTCCGGTTGCTGATTTGCGATGTCGATGGCGTTTTCTCAGATGGCCGTATCTATCTGGGCAATGATGGCGAAGAGCTGAAAGCGTTTCATACCCGGGATGGTTATGGTATCAAAGCCTTGCGTAAAGCTGGTGTTGAGGTAGCCATCATTACCGGCCGGCATTCCGAGATCGTCAAACACCGCATGCAATCACTGACGGTGCCTCATATTTATCAGGGACAAGAGCGTAAACAGCCTGCGTTTGCCGAGATACTTCAAAAAGAGCGGCTCACACCAGAGCAGGTAGCCTATATTGGCGATGATCTGAGTGACTGGGAAGTGATGCAACACGTCGGACTTAGCATCGCAGTGCGGGATGCCCATCCTTATTTGCGTCTGCACAGTCATTATGTCACCACCTGCCCAGGCGGCTTTGGTGCTGTTCGTGAAGCAGCGGACTTACTGCTAATGAGCCGCAATGCCTTTCACCAGTTCCAGGGTAGTAGCACATGAAGCCCTGGAGCACTCTGTTACTGCTGCTTGCTCTGCTGGCAGTGGCCTGGTATTGGTATGACCGCAGCGATGAAGCCAGTGCGCCTTTGACCGAGCGTGAGCTGATCCCGGACTTCGTGGCTGAACAGTTAACCCGTATTGTGTACGATGAACAGGGTCAACTCAGTGAGCTGATGCAAGCCAGCCGCATGGAACATTACGATTTGCTGGGCTTTACCCAACTGGAGCAGCCAGTGTTTACCTTGCTGGATCGGACGCACAACCTGAGCTGGCAAGCATCCAGCAACACAGCAGTGCTCTATCCCGATGACAAACTGATTTTGGATGGCGCTGTGCTACTACAAAATCTGGCCAGCGGTGATTTGATTGATCGAGTGCAAACCAGTTATCTTGAAATGCTGTTAGCCTCAGAGCAATTTGTTACCGATGAGGATGTGCAGATTTTTGGCGATGGCTTTACCATCTTTGGCCGGGGTTTGCGTGCTAGTATTGTGCAGCAGACGATTGAAATTGAACATCACTTACGAACGGATTACCATCATGAACCTTAAAATTGCGTTGGCGGCTCTACTGCTGACAGCATCCGCTTTGGCTTCAACCCTGCCGGATTTTCAACAACCACTGAGCATCGACTCCGAAGCCTTTTTCACCGATTTGCAAAGCTCGAATGTGGTCTATGAGCGCAATGTGTTGGTGCAGCAAGGTAGCCTCAACATCCGAGCCGAGCGGCTGGAGGTCGATGGTTCAGCTGGCAAAGGGCTGGAAATCTTTATTGCCAGCGGCTCACCAGCAACCTACAGTCAACGGATGGAAGATAACTCCCTGGTCGAAGCGGAAGCCTATGAGATCCGTTACGACCGGGCCAGCCGGATCTTGATCATGGTCGGTGCGGCAGAGTTAAAACAAAGTGGCAGTTTGGTACAAGCCGCCAGAATTGAGTACAACATTGAAACACAGCAACTGCAGGCAGAGCGTGGAGAAAATGGCCGTGTCCGCACCATTTTTGCGCCTGAGGCCTTGCCGCAGCCAGAGAAGAAGCAAGAGAAACAGCAACCATGAAATTAACTGCAGCGCATCTGGCCAAAAGCTACAAAGGCCGCCAGGTGGTGAAAGATGTCAGCCTTGAAGTCAACGCCGGCCAAATTGTCGGTTTGCTAGGCCCCAATGGTGCAGGCAAAACCACCACCTTCTACATGATTGTTGGACTGGTTCCAAGTGACAAAGGTCGGATCCAGTTGGGTGAGCAGGATTTAACCGATCAGCCGATCCATCAGCGCGCCCGGCTCGGTATTGGTTATCTGCCTCAGGAAAGCTCGATTTTCCGCAAGTTAACCGTACGGGACAACCTGATGGCCATCTTGCAAACCCGTAAAGATCTGACTGCAGCCCAACAGGAAGAAACCGCCGATGATCTGCTGGAAGAGTTTCATATTGGCCATATTAGTCAGAGCCTTGGCATGAGCCTGTCAGGAGGCGAACGCCGCCGGGTCGAAATTGCCCGGGCGCTGGCAGCGGATCCACGCTTTATCCTTCTGGATGAGCCCTTTGCTGGCGTCGACCCGATATCGGTGTTGGATATTAAGAAAATTATTCAACACTTAAGTCAGCGGGGTATCGGCGTGCTGATTACCGACCACAATGTGCGTGAAACCCTTGATGTCTGTGAAACCGCCTACATAGTGAGTCATGGTGAGCTGATTGCCAAGGGAACACCTGCGGATGTTCTTGCCAATCAGCAAGTCAGGGATGTATACCTAGGTGAGCAATTCAGGCTATAGTTATAACGACAGGCTTTCAATTTTTATGCAGGAGCACAGTACACACCGATGAAGCCATCTTTGCAACTTCGTCTTGGCCAACAACTTACCATGACTCCTCAGCTGCAGCAGGCCATCCGGCTACTCCAGCTGTCGACCATTGAGTTGCAACAGGAAATCCAGGAAGCACTGGATGCCAACCCCTTGCTTGAAGCCGAAGAGGATTACGAGCAACTGAACGGCAGCGACGAACATGGCTTAGGCGAGTTGAGTGCCGAGCGAGCCAATGCGGCATCGGATGATAGTGCTGATGACAGCGGTACCGATGAGCCCTACGAGCCAGATACCGGCGAAGCCATGACCAGCCAGGACATCAGCGACGACTTACCACTGGATAACCATTGGGATGATCTGGTTAGCGCCGCTCCGGTGACCTCCGGCAGCTACAATGGCGATGAAGACACGACTTACCAGGGGGAAACCAGTGAAACCCTGCAAAGCTATCTGCGTTGGCAGATGGAGCTAACCCCTTTCTCCGATACAGACCGCGCTATTGCAGAAATCATCATTGAAGCCATCGATGAGAGTGGCTTTTTAACCATCGGTTGTGAAGATATCCTCGAGTCGCTTGGCATGGATGAGATCGAGGCAGATGAAGTTGAGGCGGTGCTAAAGCGTATACAGTTGTTTGACCCGATCGGCGTTGGATCACGCAGCGTGCAGGAGTCCTTGCTGGTGCAGCTGCGCCAGTTCGATCCCGCCACACCAATGCTGGCAGAAGCCAGACAACTGATTAGCCAGCATGCCGACTTACTGGCCAATCGCGATTTTCGTACCCTGATGAAGCTAACCCGGCTCAAAGAAGACGAGTTGCGTGATACGATGAAGCTGATCCATAGCCTGAATCCACGGCCTGGTACCACCGTTATCCGCGAAGAACAAAGCTACATTATTCCGGATGTGACGGTCAAAAAAGTAAAAGGTCGTTGGCTGGTGGAACTTAATCCGGATTCGATGCCCAAAATACGTATCAATCAACACTACGCAGCCATGAGCCGTACCGCCAAGAATAGCGCGGACAGTCAGTTTATTCGCTCACACTTGCAAGAAGCCAAGTGGTTTCTAAAAAGCATAGAGAGCAGAAACGATACCTTGCTGAAAGTCGCCAATTGCATTGTGCAACAGCAGCAAGGCTTTTTTGAACACGGGGAAGAAGCGATGAAACCCATGGTACTGAATGATGTTGCCGAAATGGTCGGAATGCATGAGTCCACCATTTCCAGGGTGACCACGCAAAAATTCATGCACACACCACGGGGTATTTTTGAGCTGAAATTCTTTTTCTCCAGTCATGTCAGCACCGAGAATGGTGGCGAGTGCTCGTCTACCGCGATTCGGGCGCTCATTAAGAAGTTAGTGGCGGCGGAAAACCCGGCAAAACCACTGAGTGACAGTAAGATGGTGGAAATTTTGTCGGACCAGGGCATCAATGTTGCCCGCAGAACCATTGCCAAGTACCGTGAGGCCTTGCTGATCCCGCCGTCAAATCAACGCAAGACCTTGCTTTGAGTACTTAACCAGAAGGAAACAGGCTATGCAAATCAATCTTACCGGTCGTCATGTTGAAATCACCGCAGCCTTAAAAGACTACGTGGATAACAAGTTTGCCAAACTCGAGCGCCACTTCGAGCACATTAACAATGTACATGTGGTGCTAAACGTGGAAAAATTACAGCAGATTGCAGAAGCCAAGCTCAACCTGAATGGTGGTGAAGTTTTTGCCGTTTCAGAAAGTGAAAATATGTATGCCGCCATTGACCAGCTCATCGATAAATTGGATAGGCAAGTCATTAAGCACAAAGAGAAATTAGCACGACACTGACCAGTATGACTACATTGAGCACTATGTTATCTCAGGACTGCACCAAAAGTGCAGTCCTTTTTAACAGCAAAAAACGCATTCTTGAGTACATCGCCGAACTGGGTCACCAACAGCTGCCTGAGACGTCAGAGTACGTGATCCTGGAGTCCCTGATGGCACGGGAGCGACTTGGTTCAACCGGCATAGGTGGAGGCATTGCCATCCCCCATGGCAAACTAAAAGATGTTGAGCAGCCCGTCTTGATCTTCGTGGTCAGTAAAGATCCGATCCAGTTTGATGCCATCGACAACCAGGCGGTGGATATTTTCTGCGCTATCCTGATCCCGGAAAACCAGTGCCAGATGCATCTTAATACCTTGGCATCCATTGCACGCCTGTTGTCGAAAAAAGAGCTGACCCGGAAAATTCGCCATGCTACATCCGACAATGATTTATACCAAATTTTACTGGCAGCTCAACAAGAGGCGGAACGTTAGATGAAATTGTTGGTCGTCAGTGGCCGTTCAGGCTCCGGCAAATCGGTCGCCCTGCGGGTACTGGAAGACCTTGGGTATTATTGTGTTGACAATATTCCCGTTAATTTATTACCTACACTCGCCAATGCCGTGATGGGTAAGTACGAGCGGGTAGCCATCAGCATTGATGTCCGCAACTTACCGGAAGAGCCGGACGAACTGGCAGAAATCCTGACCTACTTACCGCGTAAGCTGGAGTTGACCATCCTTTATCTGGATGCCGATCACAACAGCCTGATAAAACGCTTTAGCGAAACCCGTCGCATGCATCCATTATCGCACCAGGCCATGTCGCTGGACGATGCTATTTTGCGGGAACAACAACTGCTCGATCCAATTGCTAGTCGAGCCGATCTCTACATCGACACCACAGAGCTTAATGTCTACCAGTTGGCGGATCAAATACGTGAGCGTTTATTGGGCCAACAATCTGGTCGACTGGTGATTCTGTTTGAATCCTTTGGTTTTAAATACGGTATCCCTAAAGATGCTGATTTTGTGTTTGATGCACGCTTTTTACCCAACCCGCACTGGGAGCCGGAGCTCAAGCCGCAAACCGGGCTGGATCAGCCAGTACAACAGTACCTGGCAACGAAGCCTGTGGTGCAAGATTACATTCAACAAATCCATCAATTTGTGGTCCATTGGTTACCACAACTCGAGAAAAACAACCGCAGTTATCTAACCATTGCTATTGGCTGTACTGGTGGCCAACACCGTTCAGTATTTATCGCCGAACAACTGGCAGACCTGTTGCGTGAACAACGTAGCGACATTCAAATTCGCCACCGCGAGCTGGTACGTCACCATGGCCACGCTTCATGACGACCAAGTGTAGCGCCGAAGTCACCATCGTCAACCCGCTGGGCCTGCATGCCCGGCCGGCAGCTAAGCTAGCGCAACTGTGTCAGCAGTTTCAAAGCAAGATAGCGCTGATTCAGGATGGTAGATCTGCCGATGCCAGCAGTGTTTTGGCCTTGTTAATGCTGGCAAGCAGTAAAGGCAAATTACTGGAGATTGTCGCTGAAGGTGAGGATGCCGAGCGCGCTTTACAAGCGGTGGTGCAACTGATTAGCAGCGGCTTTGAGGAAGCCTAACCAGAGCCCGTCTCAAAATACGGCCTGGCGCATGGCTGTCGTCTGAGCATAGCAACGAACTATTACGAACTAGTGGACATGAGCCGGGGCCTGTTTCAGACCCCGACCCGTCATGTGCCGAGTTAATCGCGGGCCGATTGGGCCTGCTCCACTAAGTCCAGCACAAACCCATACTCTTCAGCAACCTGCCCCAAGCGGGCAAAACGGCCTGAGCGACCACCGTGCCCGGCTTCCATCGTAGTCCGGAACAGGATTGGCTTTTCGGAAGTATTGACAGTACGCAGCTTAGCAACCCATTTCGCCGGCTCAAAGTACTGCACTTGTGAGTCATGAAAGCCTGTTGTGACAAACAAAGCTGGATAGGCCTGCTCGCTTACCTGATCATAAGGCGAATAGGACAGCATGTAGTCGTAATAGACTTTATCATTCGGATTGCCCCACTCATCGTACTCATTGGTGGTCAGTGGCAGGCTCTCATCCAGCATGGTGGTGACCACGTCGACAAAAGGCACATGCGCTACCAACCCCAGATACTTCTGTGGGGCCATATTGGCAACTGCTCCCATCAATAAGCCACCAGCACTGCCTCCCATCCCTATCACGGTATCCGGTGCAGCGTACTTGTGCTCTACCAGATAATCGGTCACCGCAATGAAGTCGTTAAAGGTGTTGATTTTATTTAACAGCTTACCATCTTCATACCAATGGCGACCCATCTCCTGTCCGCCACGGATATGCGCAATGGCGTAAACAAAGCCTCTATCGACCAGCGACAAAATACCGGAGCGAAAGAATGGATCCATCGAAATACCATAAGAGCCATAGGCAAACTGGTACAGGGGAGCGGAGCCATCACGCTCAAAGCCTTTGCGATACAACAAACTAACCGGGACTTTTACTCCATCGTCTACCGGCACCCAAACCCGTTCAGTGACGTAATTGGCCTGGTCGAAACCGCCCAGCACTTCATCTTGCTTTAGCAAACGCCGCTCGCCGGTCTTCATATGGACTTCATAGACACTGGCTGGTGTGGTCAGTGAGGTATAGGTATAACGCAGCCACTGCTGGCTCTGCTCAGGGTTCACAGAAAAGCCCATCACGTAACTAGGTTCATCCGATGCCAGAAACTGTTGCTGATTCATGTCTTCCCAATTGATCAGACGGATACGACGCAAGCCTTCACTGCGTTCGTTAATGGCCAGGTAGTTTTCAAAAGCAATAAAGCTTTCCAGGAAGACCTGCTCATCATGGGCAATTAACTCTTGCCAGTTAGTGCGATCGCCAATTTTATCGTGCGCTACTGTCATCAGGCGGTAATTGGGCGCATCCCAGTCGGTATTGATAATCCAGCGACCATTAAGGTGGTCGACCGAGTATTTAAAATCACGCTGGCGTGGAGCTATCAGCTGAAAGTCTCCATCCGGCTTACTGGCATCCAGCACCCGCATCTCATTGGAAACTGTGCTGCTCACACCAATCACTACGAAATTACGATCGCGGGTGTTACCAACCCCCATAAAAAAGCTGTTGTCGTGCTCCTGATACACCAGAGCACGCTCACCGACCGGGCTACCTAGCTTATGCCGATAGACCTTGGTACTAAGCAAGGTCACAGGATCATTTTCCACCACAAACAGATGCTGGCTATCGGCACTCCAGGCCAGAGATGATGACAACCCAGTCATGGTGTCATCCAGCAAGGCGCCTGTGGTCAAATCTTTCACCCGCAGCTGATACTGGCGCCGCCCGGTGGTATCTTCCATATAAGCCAGTTTTTGCTGATCGGGACTGACCGACCAATTGGCGACCTGAAAATAATCCTGCCCTTCGGCCAAAACATTCACATCCAACAGGATCTGCTCATCACCACCTGCGACCGGCGTACGCACATAAATTGGGTACTCTTTGCCTGTTTCAAAGCGGGTGCTGTACTGATAGTCACCCATCACAAACGGAACAGAACTGTCATCCTGCTGCAAACGTCCGATCAATTCATCGGTCAATTGCTCCACCAGATCAGCATAAGAGGCCTGATGCGCCAGAGCATAGGCATTTTCAGCTTCCAGATAGGCAATCACTTCCGGACTGCTACGCGAATCGTCCCGCAGCCAATAGTAAGGATCAACCCGATCACCATGAGGTGAACTCACAGTAAAAGGCCGCGACTCGGCGACAGGAGCTACCTTGCTGTCTGCAAAAACGGCGGTAGTCAGACTGAGTGGAACACAAAGTAAAGTAGTTAAAAGTTTCATCATGCTGTCCTTATGCTTTAGCAGCAAAAAATTATCATGCCTGCTGTCGATGCGCCACTTTTCTATCAACCTTAGGTGTAACCAGTTGTTACAGGCTGAACGCAAAAAAATTTGATTCACAAATCAGCAGTTTTAGGCTTTACTTAGCACAAACGACAATAAAAGTGAGTAAGGATAACAGCATGAGCCTGATGAGTGTGGATGAAGTGGCCGAGTTTCTTGGTGTGCAAAACATACGGGTTGAACGCCTGGCACGGGAAAACCTACTGGTCACCACCGATAAAGATGAGCAAGGTAAGCCCTTGTTTAAAAAAGAAGACGTGGAGCGTTACAAAATCCTGGCTGAGCGGCTAGGCGGTCTCTAGTGCAACTAGGGTGCTGAGGCGGTCTGCCCTCGGTGCAGCAAAAACTGCAAACGTTGTTGGTGTTGCACCGCCTCAGTCTTTCCTTCAGGTAAGGCAAGGTACCACAGCCAGCAGAACCCCTGATACAGCACCCTGGCAGCGGCCACTTTTTCCTGCCAGCACTCGGCTGATAAGGCCGCATTACGCTGCTGACAATACAACTGCAGCAACTGCTCGCTTTGCTCGGCATTCAGTGAAAAATTTTCCAGCACCGAAGCCAGATCCAGGCTGCTGTCCGCCAGCTGCGCATATTCAAAATCCAACAACCAAATTCGCTGTTTTTGCCAAAGCAAATTGCCAGCGTGTAAGTCCATGTGGCACAACACCAGATCCTGCGGCATGTCCTCAAACATGGCAACAACCTGCATGCATGCAGCGAATAACTCCTCATTAGCTGATGTCCAGCTTGTTTTAGCATGAGATTTCAGCTCATGCAGATAGCGACCAGGCTGTAACACCGGGGTTTGCACTTGCAATCGATGCAAACGCACCAGCTGAGTCGCCATAGCCGCAAGCAGCGATGATGATAACGCCAGCGGCTTGCCCTCTGGCAAGTATTCAGAAATCAATACCTGTTGATGATTGTTCAAACACAAAGGCGGGGGTGCCAGGCCTGCAACAGCAGCAGCATGCTGGCAACGCAGCTCTTGCTGACGACAAACCCCGGTAACATCCGGCGCATAATGACGTACCACATATTCACCGCGCTTGGTTTTCACCCAGTAACTTAAGTTGGTGCTACCTTGCGACAGTGGTTTCATGGCTATGGGGGGGTGACTGGCAAAAAACTCCAGATGCAAGCAGAGCTGACGAATGCGTTGCTCTGCTTCAGCATTACTCAGGCCGGCTGCAGCACCTGCCCGCTGGTATGTTGTTGTTGCCGGTAATGGCTGCGCCATGCCAGGTATCCTATCACTGCCAAGAAGGTGTAGAGTACAAAGAGGCCGGTGGTGAAGTACAGGCCTTTCTGAAAATAAACATAGATGCAAACCGCATCGATCACCACCCAATACAGCCAGTTCGACAACACTTTACGCACCACCAATAGGGTAGTCATGATGCTGAAAGTGGTGGTTTGCGCATCCAGCCAGGCAAAGTCGGCCTGGGTATAGTTGGCCATGTAATAGCCCAGAACAAGACCGCTGCCCGCGGCAATGCTGATCCAACTCAGATGCTGGCGCAAGCCCCACTCAATCACTGGCTTTATTGCTTTAGGCTGCTTCAGTTGTTGCTGCAGCTGCTGCCAATGCACCAGCCCGTAAACAGCCATAGCAGCATAATAGAGCTGCAACAGGGTTTCTGAATACAGCTGATGCTGCCACATCACGTAGGTGTAGATCAGTGTACTGACCAGCGCCGCCGGCCAGCACCACAAACTATGCCGCATGGCAAGCAGCAGGTAAGCCAGCGCCAGCAGCATGGCTACCAGCTCTAAACTGGTCAGCAGCTGCCACTCTTGCCAGAACTGCTGCAAAGCCGCCATCATGGCCGCAGATCACCCGGAATAAACTTGCAGACAAACACCAGTTTACCGTAGCGCTCAAACGACCATTTCATGCAGCGCTGCAATGCCGACATCACCGCATCGTAGTCACCAAACAGCTGGGTGCTCATGGTGTTGGTGATAATATGCAGCTGTGGCTCTTGCTGCAGTTGTTCGATAAAGGCCTTGATTGGGCCAATGTACTCATCGGCCAGTGGGTACTTGCTGATTTCAACCGAAAGTTTCATCATCGTCTCCTGAGTGCGCTGTTAAAATTGGTAGCTGGCGGTCACACCAAAGCGGCGTGGCTCAGCCCACTGCTCATAGGTGTGTGGCGCATACTCATCGCGTGGATCATTGCCAAAGTAAAAACCACGCACGGCTTTGTCTTTATCCAGCGCATTACGCAGCCAGAGCGCGAATTGCCATTGCTCCAGCTGATAGCTTAGACGCAGATTCACCAGCTCGGAACTGGCCGAGCGGGCGTTGTGGCCGTCGGAGTAATAGAAACCGCTTTTGCCTTGCACACTGGCCTGCAGCGTCAGTTGCTCACTCAGGAACCAGTCACCAGCCAGCTGGTAGGTCAGGCGCGGTGCATGGGCCTGATCACGACCGGTCATATCCAGACCGGACTGGGTGACATAAGGGCCTAACTTGGATTTCAGCACCCCGGCATTCACATGCAGGGTAAAGCTTGGATGCAGCACCACACGGTTTTCCATTTCAATACCGTAATTGCGGCCGCGACCGGCATTGTCGATAAAGCCGGCAAATTCAGGGCCCAGATCCGGGTTCAACCAACCCTTGACCTGCATATCGTCACGCCACATATGGAACACCGCCACCCGGGTTACCAGGCTGCCATCGATGGCAGCCCCTTTCACACCAAACTCTGCATTCACCAGAGTTTCCGGTTTGAAGGTGGCTTGTTGCAGCAAGGCTTCCAGGCCATCATCGCCCGCTCTGGATAGTGCCTCGCCATTCACGCCGCCCACCTTGTAACCACGTGACAACAACGTATAAATCATCGCCTGCTCACTGGCCTGGAAATTCAGGCTGAGCTTGCCGCCCCACATGGTATGCCGCTGTTGAATCGTCAAGTTGCCACTGTCCCGGTAATCGTCTTTATAGCGCTCTACCCGACCACCAACCACCAAGGTGGTCTGCTCCGAGAGCGCGGTGCTGGTTTCGCCATACACCGCTGCATTATCACGTTGCAGCTTATTATCAAAAGTACGCAGCCTGGTGCCTGAGCGACGCGTCCGCTGTAAATCCAGCTCCCGGCCACTGACATAAAACCCGAGCACCCAATCGGTATTGTCGGTGATGCGGCCCTGCTCATCCGATACCAGACGATAATCCAGCGTCCACTGCTCACGGGAGCGCTGATAACGGTCAAAAGCGGAATATTCCCAGCCCGGGCGGATCCCCACAAAAGCCCAGTCTTCATCAAAGCTGTAGTCCGAGTCGGCCGACAGCCAGCTCAGTTGCCACATCAGATCAGCGCCGACGACGCCACTGTAATCCGAACGCAGCGCCAGTGCTTTGCTGCTCAGTTTATCTTTACCGGGTTCATCCGATAAGGTGGTGCGGTTTCGGTCGAGCGAGAAAGCATCGT
>NZ_JAFIFQ010000019.1 GCF_020831925.1 Alkalimonas sp. | reverse complement strand
CCAGTAACCAGACAAACAGCGACACCAGCACGTAGAGCGCTGCCAGCACTCCATGACCTGCCAACAGCAACTGCAATCCCTCCAGGCTAAACACCGAGAAGGTAGTAAAACCGCCGCAAAAGCCAGCCAGAACAAATTGCTTCTGTGGTTCGCTGACCTGCCAGCGCCCTGCTGTGCCCACCATGCCGGCGTAAAAACCAATCAAGACAGAACCAAGCAGATTCACCAGCAAAGTAGCCCAGGGCCAAAGTGCATCGGGCTGATGCAAGAGGATAGATAAGAGCAAGCGTAGGCTGGCTCCGAGGCCAGAACCAAGCCCCACCAGCAAGTAGGTCACTGGCGGATTTCTCACGCTTGCCCCCAGTAAAACCCCAGGGTAACAGCAACAAGCCCAAGCAGCAGGGTAAGCAACACATTCAAAAGCGCTCGCTGCCACTGACCGGCTTGCCACAGGCTTAAGGTTTGCAGGCTAAAACTGGAGACTGTGGTGTAAGCGCCTAAAAAACCGATGCCAAGCACCAGCCATAGCAACTGTGCCTGCTCCGTTTCAGCGGCTCTGGCAGCGAGAAACCCCAACGCCATAGCGCCACTGCTGTTGACCAGCATGGTACCCCAGGGCAGTGCCATACCCAGTTTCCGGCTTAGCAGATTGGTGAGCCAGAAACGCACCATGCCGCCTAATGCGGCGGCACTAAAAAACAACAACCAGAACCATGCTGAAAACGGCAGTATCTGGCTCATCGGATACCGGTCTTAGGGTAAAACGAAACCAACAGCATCATAGACCTTACGCAGTGTTTCCGCTGCACGGCTGCGTGCCTGCTCTGCGCCTTGATGCAATACTTTATGCATTAAGTTTTGATCGGCCCGGATTTCTTTGAAGCGCTGCTGCAGAGGTTCCAACAGGTTGACCACCGCATCAGCCACATCGGTTTTTAAGTGGCCGTACATTTTTCCTTGGTATTCGGCTTCGAGTTCAGGCACGGTTTTGCCGGTTACACCGCTTAAAATACTCAGCAGGTTGGCTACACCTGGTTTTGCTTCCAGATCAAAAGTAACACGAGGTGGATCGTCGGAGTCGGTCACTGCACGCTTGATTTTCTTGGCGATGACTTTGGGATCTTCCAACAAACCAATAAAGTTTTGCGGATTGTCGTCGGATTTCGACATCTTTTTGGTTGGGTCCTGCAAACTCATCACCCGGGCTGCCACCTTGGGAATAAAAGGCTCTGGTACGGTAAAGATGTTGCCATGCAGCGCATTAAAACGCATCGCCACATCGCGGGCCAGTTCCAGATGTTGCTTCTGATCATGCCCGACCGGAATTTGATTGGCCTGATACAACAAAATATCAGCGGCCATCAGCACCGGGTAGGTAAATAGTCCAGCGTTGACGTTGTTGTTGTGACGCTCGGATTTGTCTTTGAACTGCGTCATCCGTCCCAGTTCACCAAACTGAGTATAACAGTTCAGTACCCAGGCCAGTTGGCTGTGCTCCGGCACATGGGATTGCATAAAAATACTGGAGCGAGCAGGATCAATGCCACAGGCTAAATACAGCGCCAGGCTATCGAGCGAGGCATTACGCAACGCTGCAGGATCTTGTCGCACGGTAATGGCATGTAAATCGACAATGCAATACAGACAGTCGTAATCGTCCTGCATCCGATCCCACTGACGAAGGGCGCCCAGATAGTTTCCAATGGTCAGTTGTCCTGAAGGTTGTGCTCCACTGAGCACGATCGGCTTGCTTGTCATAGATCCTTTCCGTCTTAAAATTGTAAAAATAATCCTGCAGTATAACTGCTTCCCATACCCTAAGGCAGCAGCAAACTCCGTTTTAGCCTACTTTAGCCAGCTCAGCCCGCATCGCGTCGATGGTATCGCGATAGCTTGGACTGTTAAAAATGGCAGAGCCGGCTACAAACATATCCGCACCGGCCGCTGCAATTTCAGCAATGTTATCGGTTTTCACACCACCATCTACCTCCAACCGAATCGGTCGGCCAGATTGGTCGATCAACTGCCGTACTTGTTTTAGCTTATGCAACGTCGAAGGAATAAAGCTTTGACCACCAAAACCCGGGTTGACCGACATCAGCAAAATCAGATCAACTTTATCCATCAGATAATCCAACACCGATAACGGGGTGGCAGGATTGAGCACCAGACCAGCTTCACAGCCATGCTGACGAATTAATTGCAAGGTGCGATCGACATGACGGCTGGCTTCCGGATGAAAGCTGATAATGCTGGCTCCGGCTTCGGCAAATTGTGGTACCAGTGCATCCACCGGCTCTACCATCAAATGCACATCAATCGGGGCCTGGATCCCGTAGTCGCGCAGAGCCTGGCACAGCATGGGACCAAAGGTCAGGTTAGGCACATAGTGATTATCCATCACATCAAAGTGCACCACATCGGCACCAGCGGCCAACACCTGATCCACATCTTCTCCCAAACGGGCAAAATCGGCAGACAAAATGGAAGGCGCAATTAAAAAAGGTTGCATGGCTAAGTTCTCCGCACCAAAAGAGTGGCTACTTTACTGAATTTAGGCCGGAAAAGCACCCGTATTCACTGCACAAAAAGCAAGCAGCATTGCACCAGCCCAGCACAATAAAGTATGCCTGCGGCAACGAAAATAAGCTTAACAATCTGATTTATATAAATAAATTAAGCTGGCACAGTTCTTGGAATCGCCATGTGATAATCAAAACACAAGGACAACTGCAATGAAGAAAACCATCCTAGCCAGCGCTTTGCTGCTCGCAATCAGCGGTCTTAGCACAGCTCAAGCCAACGAAGTCGGCATCAGCGCCGAAGTAAGTGGGATGACCAAGTATGTATTCCGTGGTTACAAGCTCACCAATCACTTCCACGTGCAAGGTTCGATTGAAGCGGATTACCAGGGCTTTTACGCCGGTTTCTGGGGCACGACCGATCAAGAGGTTGGTTCAGAGACCAACCTTTACCTTGGCTATGGCTTTGATGTCAGCGATAGCATTGCGCTGGATATTGGTGTGCTGCAATACCGTTTTGACGGCATTGATGAAGACTATCTGGAATACCATATTGGCGTCGATTTTGGTTTTGCCGGCATTACCTTTTATTACGATGAATTCGATAATATATACATCGAGGCCAGCACCGAGTTTGCCTTAAATGATCAGTGGAGTATTGGCCTGCATGCCGGTTGGGAAGACTCCGATGAGTCGCTGTACGATGTTGGCATCAGTCTAAATTACGCCATTACCGATACATTGACCGCCTCAGCTTTTGCTACCAAAAAAGAAAGCGGCGATCGGGCCATCTTTTTCGGTCTCACAGCGTCTTTCTAAGACGCTTTACTTACCAACTGCTTGCGCAACAGACCAGCATAAAAGTAAATAACTTGTATCCCACCGCTCATTCTGCTATGGTATCTGCCATAGTTAGGATGCTGCGGGATTTTTTTGATGGAAGCTTTGTTACAGCATAAAACACGGATAGCCCTGCTGGTCTTAGTGCTGCTGGCTAGCGGTGTTGCGTGGCTGCTGCAGTCTGACCACAGCACACTTTCTTGCCAGACCTCTGCTGAATGCGCTACCCAATTTAGCTGGCTAAGCTGGTTGCAGGGGCAAAGCCGCTCTTCACAGTTTCACTTTGTTGACTTAGTTGAGTTGCTGGATCGGATGCTGCCAGTCAACAATGACAACAAATAAGCCCGCCTCCTGGAAGCAAGTTCTCAAAGCTGTTGCCGGTGCATTTATCGGTGTTCAATCCGAGCAGCAACGCCAACAAGATTTTAATGCCAACAGTCCTATGCCCTACATCGTTGTAGGGGTGGTAATGGCCTTAATTTTTGTCGTTACCGTACTGCTCGTCGTATCTTGGGTACTACGCTGATCACATTGCTGACTGGCGGTTGGTACAAAGCAAATAGCTCTGCCACCTTTTTGCGTCCATCGCCTTTTTGACTAATGGAGCGGGCGACCTGGATTGGATGTAAGCTCGCTTGCTGGTAAATTTTTCGGGTTAAGGTGGTATCGTGATTACTGATAAGCACAGTGCAGCCCTGTTGCGATGCTTGCTCGGCAAGGTTGGCAAGTTGCGCCTGATCATCCAGATTAAAGCCTTCCCGGGCATAGCTGGTAAAACTGGCGGTTTTACTGAGCGGTACATAAGGTGGGTCGCAATAAACCACTGATCCCGGCGCTAAGTCAGCAAATACCTGTTGATAGCTGCTGCAGCTAAACTCAGCCTGCTGCGCTTTTTCTGCAAAAAAATACAGTTCAGCTTCTGGGAAGTACGGCTTCTTGTAACTGCCAAAAGGCACGTTGAACAAGCCTTTCAGATTATAGCGGCATAATCCATTGTACCCGTGGCGATTAAGGTACAAAAATAGCACCGCTCGTTCATAGGTATCGGTACTGTCATTAAAACGCTGGCGGAAATTGAGGTAACACTCTTTTTGATTGCTGGCTGCAACGAAACAGGCTCTGGCGTCCGCCACAAACTGTTCAGGTCGCTGTTTAACAATCTGATACAGGCTGATTAGATCCTGATTAATATCATTCAGCTGGTAACGAGCATACTGGGTATTCAAAAATACAGAGCCTGCACCGACAAAAGGCTCAACCAGAGTATCACCTTGTGGCAAAAAACGGGCTAAGGACTCCACCAAGTTGTACTTGCCACCAGCCCATTTTAGAAAAGCCCGTTGTTTGGATTTACTCATTGACTGTGATTACCCTGTCCCGGTTGACTCGAGCGAATCTCCTGCCACACCTGTTGCATCGATTTAATAAAAGGAGTCTCAGCTCTTAGAGCCGCAGGGATCTCAGCCCGGATTGCTCTGGCCTGCTCAGCAGTTCGGTAAGCAGCAAGCACTACCACCCACTGTGACTGCCCATTGTGCTGTCGCTGATAAATCAACACGGTTAGTTCCGGGTAAGACTGACGCACTGCCTGAGCAGCATTTAGATTTGCAAAGGCGCCCAGTTGCAAGACATAGTGGTCTTCATTCATCGCTAATAGCTTGGCTTCATCATATGGCCAAGCATTAGGTTCCAGTAAAATCGTATCGGATCCAGGCGCAACGTCTTCTGGGTGCTCAGTGATAGCAGTTTGCCCGGCCATCGCAGATTGTTCGGCACTAGCGAGCTGCTCAGTAGTCTCTGGCTGCATGGCAGGCACAGCTGAAGGTATTTCCAGCGCTGGCTCATCCATAAGCTCTTGCTCGCCGGCTGCTATTGATTCGGTTAGATGCAAGGCTTCAGCATCAGTCAGCAAGGTATCGTCGGCGCTAGTTTCATTAGGAAGCCTATTGTCAACGTCCGTTTGACCGGGTTCAGCTTCAGACACCACAACATCGGCCGGGCTCCACGCTTGCACCACTGGCCTGGGCTGATTATCAGCCAGTAATAACTCTGGCTCTGATGGCTGAGACAGCCACCAAAATAGCAGAATAGCCACAACCCCCAACACAGCCAGCACCAGAGATGCTGTTCGGTACTTTTGAGCCAACATAGCAACCGGCTTGCTGTCGCTTCGCTCCGACACAACCTCGGGCTCCAGCAAACGGTGTAAATTGCCTGCAGCGGCTTGCAAGCGCTCAGCAGCCGAGCGCGTTTGCAACATCTGTACTGGCAGCAACTGCTCTGCTTCAGCTTCAGTTACCGGTGAAATCGCCAGGTTAAGCTCAGCCTCCGTTAATACATCAGGGCCTGTGGTGATGATATGAATAGGGTGGGCTCGCAACAACGATAAACAGCCTAACGGCAAACTACCCTGACTATCTAAGATCCAGACCAATGGTTGGGGATGCGGCTGCTCCAGCAATTCCATCAGGTTTGTTTCAAACTCACTTAAACCAAACCATTGCTGCAGAAGATGCTTCTGACACTGTGTAGTCGTCATATCTGGCTGGGAGGAAAAATAAGCCAGATTCATTGCATCCGATAATAGCTCTGCAAGCACCAGACTCAGTGTTGTTTTACCTGAGCCGGTGCCGCCAATAAGATGGATATGTTGAAACCCATTGAACTCAATTTGAAATAATACCCGTTCCAGCAGCTCACGCTGCGAGGGCAGTAAAGTAGCGTGAGCTTGTAGCTTAGCAGCTAGGGGTGATAGCGACATTCAGGAAAAAACACTCAGCAATTCAACTTCATCAACATCAGCAATGATTTCACTATAGCCAAACGAAGTTGGCAATACAAATCGCATCTTGCCAGCCCGGACTTTTTTATCCGTCTTCATATAGGGTAAAAAGTCCTGTATCGACATGCCTTCAGGTTTTGCCACCGGCAGGGAAAAACGTGTTAGCAACCTTTGAATACGATTCAGCTCGGCTGCCGATAACCAACCGCGACTGTGCGCTAATTGCCCAGCCATGACCATACCAACAGCAACTGCCTCCCCATGAAGCCAGCGACCATAACCAAGCCAAGCTTCAATCGCATGCCCAAAGGTATGCCCCAGATTCAACAAGGCACGTTTGCCCTGCTCCGTTTCATCTGCGGCAACGATATCTGCTTTCATCTGACAACAGTGTGCAATCATTTCGCCCAGTACAGTTGGCTCCAAACGCTCAATGGCTTCAGCTTGTTGCTCTAAATAATCGAAAAAGTCAGGATCCGCTATCAGGGCATACTTAACAACTTCCGCCATGCCCGCAGCAAACTCTTTCGCTGGCAGTGAAGACAGCACATCGGTATCAATCAATACCTGCTGTGGCTGTTTAAAAGCCCCGATCATATTCTTACCAAGGGGGTGATTCACCGCTGTTTTCCCACCGACCGAAGAATCGACCTGAGACAACAAAGTCGTTGGGATCTGAATGAAGTCGACACCACGCTGATAGGTGGCGGCAACAAAGCCGGTGATATCCCCGACAACGCCACCACCAAGTGCGACCAGCAAACCATCACGCGCAAAGCGATTTTCAAGCAAAAATGTCTGAATATGACCAAACTGCTCCAGCGTTTTGTAGGCTTCGCCGTCCGGCAACAAAAAGTGCAGCACCTGGCTGTTAGCAAACAAACGGCTTGCGGCTTCTAGATAAAGAGGCGCGACAGTCTCGTTGCTGATGATGATAACCTGAGGGTAGTGTTTTATCAGCAGGCTTGGCTGCTGCAGTAGGGCTGGGCCTATATCGATAGGGTAGCTGCGTTCACCCAGTTCAACCCGAACACGATGCATAAGCAGCCCCCTTTAACTGAAAGATAGTAAAACGAAATCAGAAACCCAGCTGTTCTACGATTTGGCTGGCTACGGCGCGAGCACTTTGCTCATCCGTCCGCACAGTCAGGTCGGCAATTTCTTCATACAACGGATTACGCTCTGTTGCCAGTCGCGTCAGCACCTCTTCTGAATCTTCTTCTGTTTGTAGCAATGGTCTACGCTTATCGCGTTGAGTACGGGCAACCTGCTTTTCAATTGGAGTTTCCAGATACACCACAATACCACGTGCGGACAGCCGATTCCGGGTTTCTTTGCTGGTAACAGAACCACCGCCCGTT
This sequence comes from Alkalimonas sp., assembly GCF_020831925.1. GTDB lineage: Bacteria > Pseudomonadota > Gammaproteobacteria > Enterobacterales > Alteromonadaceae > Alkalimonas. The sequence goes on along the minus strand of NZ_JAFIFQ010000019.1, from coordinate 51,485 downwards.
GCCAGAACAATGCCCTGCATTTCCGTCAAGTCTTGAATGACATTCTCTTCACGAACCCGAAAACCAGCTTCACCTTCTAAATCGAACACCCAGGCGATATCAGCACCGGTTCTGCGTTCAATTTCCTGATCCGAGTCATAGAAATCAAGATGCAGCATGTCTGCCAAATGACGGCCAATTGTGCTTTTACCAGCACCCATAGGACCTACAAGGAAAATATTACGTTTTTCTGCCATATGTCGTCGTGCTAATTCATTGTCTTGGTGAACTTAAAGTCAGGAACAAAGGCTCCCACGAAGATTTGAAGCGCTGAATTATGTCAGCAATGGCGTTCGCTTGGCAAGCTTATTTCAAAAATATTAGCCGGTTTGCCGACCACTCAGCAAGCAGGCCGGACATAGCCGGCCTGCTTGCTGAGCTTAGAGCTAAAAAGCAGCTCACTTACAAGCCATCGGTTAAGATCCTTGGCGTCACGAAAATCAACAGCTCAGTCTTTTCATTGAATTCGCTGGTATTCTTGAACAAGCGACCAACATAAGGGATATCGCCAAACAACGGAACTTTGGAGATAGCAGAGATAGCCTGTTGCTGATAGATTCCGCCCAGCACAATGGTTTCACCATTATCAACCAGCACCTGGGTTTGAATACGTTGGGTATCAATGGCAGTGGCGGGGCCTGTTGGCGTTTGGACCGTATCACCCCGTGTATCCTGAGTAATTATTAAATCAAGGATAATGCGGTTGTCAGGGGTAATCTGCGGCGTAACTTCCAAACTTAACACTGCTTTTTTGAAGGTAACCGTAGTAGCACCACTGGATGCAGCTTGCACATAAGGGATTTCAGTACCTTGCTCGATGCGAGCCATTTTCTGGTTGGATGTAGTGATCCTTGGGCTGGCAATGATTTCGGCTTTATTTTCTTGCTCCAGAGCCGACAACTCTAAATCAAGGATGGTACCATCCGATAACTTAGCGACATGAAAGGCGATATTACCGGCCGGATTAGTGACCGGTAAATTGACATTCCAGCGCTGATCCAGGCTAGGAATGACACCACCCGCTATTGTATTAGCACCGGCCGCAGTACCTGAAGTACCCTTGGTGCGCTGCTGATCAGAGAATCCCCAGCGAATACCGAGATCTTCCTGCACATTGTCTTTGACGGTAACCATCCGCGATTCAATCAACACCTGCCGAACAGGAATATCCAGGCGCTCTACCAAACGACGGGCATTTTCAATTGAGCGACTGGTATCACGGATCAAAATGGTATTGGTTCGATCATCCACTGTGACAGCGCCACGCTCAGATAACAAGCTGGTATCCTGATTACGCAGCAGTGCGGCTATGTCAGCAGCTTTGGCATAGTTGATGACCAGAAAATCAGAATACAGTGGCTCCAGATTTTCAACATCCAGCCTTGCTTGCAGTTCACGGGCCTCTCGGCTAGCCAGTTCATCAGTCGGCGCAACCATTAAGATATTACCATCCATGCGTTTATCCAACCCACGAACCCGTAATACGATATCCAGCGCCTGATCCCAAGGCACACCATCCAGACGTAGAGTGACATTACCAGTTACCGAGTCGCTGGTAACCAGATTAAAGCCATTGTAATCAGCAATAATCTGCAGCACGGTCCGAACCGGAATATCCTGGAAGTTAAGAGAAATGGCCTGCCCCTGATACTCACGCCCGCCTAAAATACTGCGTTGAGTGGTATCCCGCTGCACGGTCAGAGTAAAAATATTGTCGACTTGCTGGTAGCTGTGCGTGAAGGCTTCCGTTGGTTCAATCACCAGTCGGCTGATACCATCCTGATGAAAGGTTTCAATCTGCCGAACAATGGTACCGAAATCCATCACGTCTAAAATATACAACATGTCATCTGGAATGCTGGTGTTATGAAAGTCCAGATGCAATTTGCCGGCGCGCTCAGTCACATTCACTGCCGCGGCATTATTACGCAGGAACACCAAAACACGCCCCTCACCACGCTCACCACGACGAAAATCAATGGCCTGGATGGCATTTAGTGCACGCGGTTTAATTTGGTTGTTGTACGTTGGTATCGACTCAGTCTGGCTGTCTTGTAAATGCAGAAAAAAGCTGTTGCCATCCTGTCGTGTCTGGTAGGGGTTTAACCGTTCCAGGTAGATCACGATACGGGCACTTTGCTCTTCACTGAACGTATTTATTTCCTTGATACCAGCCCGGCCTACATCGATTTGTGCCAGCGCTTCATCCACCCCTATATTGCTGAACAACAGCTCAATACGGGCCGGTTGGCTGAACACCTGGACATCCGGAGACTGGCCAAACGATCGATCAAATACAAACTCAAGCTCAGTCTCACCGCTCATTAATGGGCTGTAACGCACATCATGCAACAATGGCCTGGCCGTTGCCGGCAAGCTCAGCAACACCATTAATACCATAGCCTTGTAGATGGCGTATTTTACATGGCTTCTCATTGTTTTAGTCATCTTATCCATCATGCATTACACACCTGTTAATTAGCAGATCCAGCCATCTGCAACGTTGTTGTTCTTTCCTGCCAACAGCCTGCTCCATCAGGGATTAGCTCAAGCAATTCAATGTGCGTTGGAGTAACTGCCAGCACCCGGCCATGGTACAAACCAAGATAGTTACCCGTTGTCACCCGATGCAATGTTTGATCCCCTGCCTGGATCAGAGCCCATAACTGGCTGCTGTCACCCAGAGTACCACTCATGATCAAATTATCTAACGCAAAACTTTCCAATGGCTCCCTACGCCGATTTGGATCGGGGTGCGGACAATCACGTTGCTGCACAAAACGCTCCTGAATGACCTCGCGCCGTGGCAGCGCAAACGGACTTCTTGCCTGCGCACCTTGATAAGCAATGTGTTGAAACTCTTTCATTTCAGGCAAAGGCTCAATTCGGGTACGCGTATTGGCTTTCACTTCAGCCTCAAACTGATGAATATCCGAAATATCATCAAAACAGGCTGTTAAAAATAGCACCATTGAAACTAACCACAACCACCTCATTGGTCAGCCTCCTTGTAACGATAGGTTTTCGCCACAACATTAAAACGCAGCTTACCATCCTGCTCCGCAGCAATATTAAAATCGTGCAGACTAACGATACGCGGTAAGCGAGCAACTTCACTGACAAAGTTACCAAACTGATGGTAGTCACCTATCACATCAATACGTATCGGCAACTCGGTATAAAACTCTTTCTCAATCTCCGGCATCCAGTTAATCCGAACAAAGTTCAGTCCACTGGTGGTGCCAACATAGGTAATGTCATCCAATAGACCAGGGGTTTCATGCGTTGCCGGCAACTGTTTTAACAAAAACGAAAAGGTTTGCTCCATCTCGGCCATTTGCTGTTTGTAAGGCTCCAAATTCACGGCCGATGCATACTTGGTGCGGTACTCCTGACGTAGCTGCGTTTCCTGACGCTGGGCTGCATTTAAATCATCAATCTTACTGCTAACAAGCATGTAATAACTGAGCGCGGCAACTGCTACAGCCACCATGGCTGCAAAGATGACCTTCACCACAGCAGGCCAGCTGCCAATGTTGTCCAGTGTCAGCTCATTGACGTCAATGTTGGAGAAGTCAATATTCAAATCAAGCTTCATGGCATCTCCCCTTGCAGCACTTCAAAGCCTTGCACCCGGACATGCATTTTGAAGTCACTCAACAGCTGATTACTACGACCCGTTTCAATAAACTCCAGCAAAGGGTCCGACAGCAGCTCGGAGTCTTCCACCAGACGAATCATATTGGCCAAGCGATTATTGGATTCACTTCGACCATTGATAAGAATGGCGTTGCCCTTTTTCTCCAAACTGGTCAAATAAACGCCGCTTGGCACCACTCGCACCACTTCGTCCATGATCTGAGTTCCCAAGTTACGACTGCCTTGCAACTGGCTGATCAGTGCCATCCTCTGCTGCAGACTATTCTTGGTCTCATTCAAATCACGAATTTCAGCAATTTGTCGGTTCAGTTTATTAATCTCAGCTTGCAAATACTGATTGCGCTTTTGCTGCCCTTCCAGCCTGGCACTGTAAATCGAACTCACAACGAAAACCAGCATGAAACTCACCAGGGCTACGGCAGTCAAAATGCTCATATATTTCTTTTGCCGCTCTTTACGCGCAGCCTCGCGCCACGGCAGTAGGTTTATATGTGCCATGGTGAAAAACTCCTCAACGCCAGGCCTGTGGCAACCATCAGTTGCGGCCCCTGCTGTTTCAGTAATTCTTTATCAACCGAGCTCGCGCAATTCATGTCGGCGAATGGCCTGGCGATCACGGTATAAATACCTAATTCGTCCGTCAGCAACTTATCGATGCCTTCAAGCAGAGACGTACCACCGGAAATCACCAGATAATCAATATTCTCTTTACCACTGGTGGTCAAATACATCTGAACACCACGCCGAACTTGCTGCAGCAACATGGTTTGAAAAGGTGCCAACACTTCAAAGGTATAGTTGGGTGGTAAATCACCATTTACCTTGGCTTGCTCTGCCTCTTCGTAACTTTTGTTGTAGTAGGATAAAATACTGCGAGTGTATTGCTCACCACCAAATACCTGGTCACGGGTGTAAAGTGTTTTGCCTTTTTCCAACACCGATAAAAGTGTCATGGTTGCGCCAATATCGACCATAGCAACGACTTTCTGGTTGGCATCATCTGGCAACTGTTGCAGACAAAGAGCCGCTGAGCGGCTTAGTGCATAGCTTTCCACATCGATCACTTTGGCATGAAAACCACCATGCTCCAACGCCGCTACACGGCTTTCCACACTCTCGGTGCGGGCTGCACTTAGCAATACATTGACTTTGGATGGATCGGATTCATTCGTATCCAACTTCTCAAAGTCCATGCTGACTTCGTTGAGTGGATAAGGAATGAGGCTATCGGCCTCGACCTCAATTTGGCTTTCCAGTTCAGCATCGGTTAAGGCGACATCCATAAAAATGATTTTACTGATGACCGTTGAACCTGAGACTGCTGCAGCAGAAAACTTAACCGAGCGCGGAATTTTTTTACGGATTTTATTTAATACATTGCCCACGGCTTCAATGTCCTGGATTTCACGTTCGGACATAGCTCCTTTGGCCATCGGTTCAATTGCAAAGGCTTCCAGCTGGAATTGATCCTGCTGCTGACTTAGCAACACAGCTTTTACCGAGTGGGAGCCGATATCTATGCCCACCATCATCGGAGACTGTTTTCGAAAGAGTGGTTTCATCATAGCAACACACAGCCGTAGTTATTACATTTGTTATTGTTATACAATGTAGCTTAGATCCTTTTTTCAGGAATAAAAAGAGTTTATTCAAAAACAAACAACTATATACTAGTTGTCCGATGTCCAAATTGACAGTTGTAACTGAGGCGAATGGGTGTCCTGGCTTAAAAAAATTCTGTATTTGTGCTTAATTGGGCTTGTTCTGGCTGTGTTAACAGTGGCGGGGGCCTATTGGTATGTGAAAGATGATCTACCTGATGTGAGCTTGCTGCAGGATGTGCGGCTGCAAACGCCCATGCGCGTTTTTACGGCAGATGGTGAGCTGATGTCGCAATTTGGCGAGCAACGGCGCATACCTCTGACCCTTGACGAAATGCCACCTCAATTAATTGAAGCTTTCCTCGCCACGGAGGACAGTCGCTTCTACGAGCACCCAGGCTTTGATGTGATTGGCATGATGCGAGCTGCTATCGTAGTAGCCAGCACCCGGGATGCTAAGCAGGGTGCCAGTACCATTACCCAGCAGTTAGCACGAAACTTCTTTTTAACCCGTGAAAAGAAAGTGATCCGAAAGATCAAAGAGATCTTCTTAGCCGTTCGTATTGAGCAACTGCTGACTAAGGATGAAATTCTTGAGCTCTACCTGAACAAAATTGAACTGGGCCATCGCGCTTTTGGTGTTGGTGCTGCTGCTCAGGTGTACTTCGGTAAAACAGTTGATGAACTCACCCTGGATGAAATCGCCATTATCGCAGGTTTACCTCAAGCTCCTTCTGTGTTAAATCCTGTCCGCTCACCTGTCAATGCCCGTAATCGGCGCAATATTGTGCTGGGCCGAATGTTGGCCATGAACTATATTTCTGAACAGGAATACCGTGAAGCTCTGCAAGCGCCGGTCATAAGCCGTCGCCATGGCGCTCAGATTACTGCTTCGGCTCCCTATGTTGCGGAGATGGTCCGACAGCAGGTCGTGGATATGTTTGGTGAAGATTACGCCTACAGCGCTGGTCTGCAGGTATTTACCACCATCACTAAGCCTATTCAGGATGCAGCCCGTCGCTCCCTCCAGCAAAATTTGTACGATTACGATGAGCGTCATGGCTATCGAGGGCCACAAGCCCAGCTTTGGACCGCAGTAGTAAATGGAGCGGAGAAGGATCCAACCTGGCAAGAAACAGAGATCCTAAACTACCTGTCAGAGCACACCACCCTGGAAGATTTGCATCATGCCATCGTGGTCGCAGTTGAAGAACAAGAAGCTCAAGTGCTGCTGGCTGATGGTCGGCAACAGACCTTGCCGTGGGACGGCCTCAAATGGGCCCGCCGTTTTATCAACGATCAACGCCAGGGGCATGCCCCTAAGCAAGCAGCAGATATTCTGCAACCTGGCATGCACATCCGGGTGCGTCACAATGGCGAACACTGGCAATTAAGTCAGGAACCCGAAGCCACCAGCGCTCTGGTGGCCATAGATCCAAATACAGGTGCCATCCAGGCATTAGTCGGTGGCTTTAGCTTTGCTCAAAGTCAGTTTAACCGGGCAACCCAAGCCAAGCGTCAGGCAGGCTCTACCATTAAGCCTTTTATTTATTCGGCAGCCTTAGAGCATGGTTATACTTTAGCGTCCATTGTCAATGATGCCCCTATCCATCACTGGGATCAGGGCGCAGGCATAGCCTGGCGTCCCCGCAACTCTCCCGCCGTGTACGACGGCCCTATTCGGGTGCGTGAAGCGCTGGCCAAATCAAAGAACGTGGTATCGGTGCGCTTACTACGCGGTGTCGGCATCGACGCCACCATTCAACACTTGCGCAATTTTGGCTTTGCTGAATCCGACTTACCGCGTAATGAAACCTTATCGCTAGGCTCTGCGTCAGTGACTCCACTGGAACTGACGGCCGGCTATGCTGTTTTTGCCAACGGCGGTTTTCTGATTGATCCTTATGTGATCGATCGTATTTACAACGAAGAAGGCGAGCTGATTTACCAACACCAGCCTAAAATTGCCTGCCGTGACTGCTTGGAACGACCGGAGCCAAGCGCTAAGGGACCAGCGCATGCAGACGGCGATGCAGAAGCTCAGTTGGCCCAACTCTTTGCCAGCTTAGATCCGGTCCCAGAAAAGTCACAGTCGGAAGCATCGAACCAAGCCACACGCGTGCTTTCTGAGCAAAACGCATTCTTAATCCGGGAAGCCCTTAAATCCAGTGTTTGGGGTGGTGGTAACTGGAACCGTGGTACCGGCTGGAATGGCACCGCATGGCGGGTTCAGAGCTTGCAACGCCGTGATATTTCCGGCAAAACCGGTACCACCAATGATTCCAAAGATACCTGGTTTGCCGGCTTTAACAGCCAACTGGTCGGTGTCGCCTGGGTAGGCTTTGACGATGCCAACCGTAGCCTGGGCCGTGCCACCTGGAACGCGAATTTAGGACGCGATCAAAGCAGTGGCGTCGAGGCCGGTGCCCGAACTGCCCTGCCCGCCTGGCTGGAGTTTATGCGAGTGGCGATGAAGGATATGCCGGCAGATCAGGTGGAAACACCTTCTGGTATCTCCTCAGTGCGTATCGATTTGGAAACCGGTTTATTAACCCGGGCCAATGATCACACCAGTAGTTTTGAATTCTTCCTGCGAGGCACTGAGCCGAGCCAGTACGCTCAACCCGGTAGTCCAGCTTTCTCATTTGATGAAGATGAACCCAGCACCGAGCTGCTGGAACTGTTTGATTAAACTGGTAGATACTTATAGCAACTCAAACAAAACGGCTAGCTCAATGCTGGCCGTTGTTCATGCTTGGGACGGCCTATTGCTGAGCAGCCAGCCAAGCCTTTGCTTGCACCAGCGCTGGCAGCACTTGCTCCGGACTGGTCCCCCCCAGCGCATTGCGCCGCGCCATACCTGCTTCTAAGGTTAATGCTGGATAGACATCCTCACCGATAACCGCACTGACTTTTTGCATCTCAGCAAGTGGCAACTGCTCCAGTGGCACTTGCTGCCCGGATGCAATCAGCACCAACTGTCCGGATAAGTGATGGGCATCGCGGAAGGGAATGCCCTTCCCCACCAGATAATCAGCCAAATCGGTTGCATTGCTGTAGCCTAGCTCAGCCGCCTGACGACAAACATCTACTTTCACGCTTAAATGTGGCAATACCGTCGCCAATACCTGCAAGGATTGCTGCCACTGCTGCATCAAGTCAAAGAAGCCTTGTTTGTCTTCCTGCATGTCTTTGTTGTATGCCAGCGGCAAGCCCTTCAGCACATGCAAAATAGCCACCAGTTGGCCCAGAATACGGCCACTTTTGCCGCGCAGCAGCTCGAATACATCCGGATTCTTTTTCTGCGGCATCAGCGATGAGCCACTGCTGATGGCGTCACCCAATTTAAAGAAGCCCGCTTCACCAGAACAAAAGAAAATCACATCTTCCGATAAACGTGAGACATGAGTCATGCACAAGCTAGCAGTCGCAGACAGCTCAACCACGAAATCCCGATCGGACACCGCATCCAGGCTATTGGCTGCGGCGGTATCAAAACCCAGTTGCTGTGCCAACCAGCTGCGATCCACCGGTACACCGGTACCAGCCAGGGCGCCCGCACCAAGCGGACAAACATTCAGCCGCTTGCTGGCATCGTCCAAGCGGCCCAGATCACGTTTAAACATCTCCACATAAGCCAACGCCCAATGCGCCACCATCACCGGCTGTGCGCGTTGTAAGTGGGTATAACCCGGCATCACCGCCGTGCCGGCAGCCTCAGCGAAACTCAGCAATGCCTGAATACTGCCCAGCAAACTGCTGCGCACAGCGCTGGCGGCAGCCCGGGTCCAAAGCCGTAAATCGGTCGCCACTAAATCGTTGCGACTGCGGCCGGTATGTAGCTTACGGGCTACCGCGCCAAGACGCTCGGTCAACTTACTTTCAACCCAGCTGTGAATGTCTTCCTCGCCGCTTTCGACCGGCAAACGAGGATTTTGCAGCAGCTCCTCGGCCAACTGCTGCAACGCCTGCTGCAGCTGTTTAGCTTCATCCTCTGCAATCAGGCCAGCTTCGGCAAGGCCTGCAGCCCAGACTTTCGATGCTGCGATATCCTGCTGCGCCAGCTGGTAGTCAAAGCTGATGGAATCATTAAAGGCTTTGAACTCATCCAGCGTGGCTTCGGTAAAACGCCCGCCCCACATCGCCATAATCAGGACTCCTGCGCTGTTTTATCAGCCGCATGCATGGCACGGATGCGGCTGGCCAGGCTGTACAAACGAATAAAACCGGCTGCATCCTGCTGGTTGTAGACTTCATCGTCTTCAAAGGTAGCAAAGGCTTCCGAGTACAGGCTGTTGACAGAGCGACGCTTGGCTACAGTGACCCGGCCTTTGTACAACTTCAATACTACATCACCGGTCAAGTCCTGCGCCAGGCTGGTCGCAGCGGCCAGTAAGGCGTCTTTAAGTGGGGTAAACCAGCGGCCATCGTACACCAGCTGGGCAAACTTCAGGCCTATCTCCTCACGGTAATTCAGCGCCGTACGGTCATACACCAGAGCTTCAAGCCCCTGCAAGCCGGCCAGTAAAATGGTACCGCCCGGGGTTTCATAACAACCACGGGATTTCATACCCACTAAGCGGTTTTCGACAATATCAATCCGGCCCACGCCATGCTCGGCTCCAATATCATTCAGCAAGCTTAAGGCCTCGACCGGGGCCAATGCCTGACCATTGATTTTTTGCAGCTCACCAGCCACAAATGACAGCTCGACATAGGCTGGTTGATCCGGCGCCTGCTCCGGCGATTTCGTCCAGGTCCAGACCTGCTCAGATGGCTCGCACCAGGGGTCTTCCAGCTCACCGCCTTCGTGTGAAATATGCCACAGGTTGGCATCCCGGCTGTAAATCTTGGTGGCAGACGAGGTGGTTGGGATTTTCTTTTCAACCAGATAGTCCAGCAAGGATTGCCGGGAGCTGAACTCCCACTCGCGCCAGGGCGCAATCACTTTGAGTTGCGGCGCCAACGCCGCAAAAGCGCTTTCAAAGCGCACCTGATCATTGCCTTTGCCGGTGCAGCCATGGCTGAGTGCATCAGCGCCTACTTTCAGGGCCAATTCGACCTGAGCGCGGGCAATCACCGGCCGGGCCATGGAGGTGCCCAGCAGGTACTGACCTTCGTAGACGGCGCCGGTTTTTAAGGTCGGGTAGACCACTTCACGCATCAACTGATCGCGCAAGTCCACCACGTAACAGCTGGATGCCCCTGAGGCGATGGCTTTTTCTTCCACCCCGGCCAGTTCGTCATCGCCCTGACCGACATTGGCGACAAAGGCCACCACTTCGCAGTTGTAGTTGTCTTTTAACCAAGGCACGATGGCCGAAGTATCCAATCCGCCGGAATACGCCAATACGACTTTTTTTACACTCATCTCGCACCTCATGCTAAAAGTTGAACCAGCACCGCATTTTGCGCGTGCATTCTGTTTTCTGCTTGCTGCAATACCAGGGCTGCTTTACTGTCCAGCAGCTCGCTGGTGACTTCCTGCCCCCGATGCGCGGGCAAGCAGTGCATTAAATAGGAAATGCCCAGTCGCTCTAACACAGCACTGGACAGCTGATAATCACCAAAACGACGCAACTGCTCGGCTGCATCCATCGATTCTCCCATCGACACCCAGGTATCTGTGTAGATAGCCTGGCTACCATGAGCTTCGGATAAATGATGGCTTAAACTCAGGCTGGCGCCAGTTTTTGTGGCAATGGCCTGCGCCTGTTGCAGTACATGGCCATCCGGACCATGATTAGGCGGCGTGATCACCACCAGTTTCATGCCAGCTAAGGCGGCGCCCAGCATCAACGAATGGCAGACATTGTTGCCATCGCCGACAAAAGCCAGTTGTACCTGACTTAAATCGCCGAAGGTTTCGTGCAAGGTCAGCAAGTCGGCCAGCGCCTGACAGGGGTGGTATAAATCGCTGAGCGCATTGACCACCGGAATACCGCTGCTGGCGGCAAGTTTCTCCAGCGTGCTCTGCGTATAAACCCGTGCGACGATGGCATCGGTCCAGCAGGCCAGATTACGACCAAAATCCTCCACCGTCTCCCGCTTACCCATAGCACCATTTTGCTGATCCAGGTAAACGCTGTGCCCACCCAATTTATGGATACCTACATCAAAGCTAACGCGGGTTCGTAGTGAAGGCTTTTCGAACAATAAGGCGATGCTTTTACCGGCTAGGGCTTGTTGGTACAGTGCTGGCTGATGCTTGATTTGCAATGCCAGTTGCAGCAAGTGCTGCAACTGCTCTGGTGAGAGCTCCTGCAAGGACAAGAGTTGATGAAAAGATGTCATAAGCGAACTCGCTGTGTTTTTTAATCTAAGGTTGGATCCGGCTACCTACCGGCTGACCCGCCAGCAACGCCAGTAACAGGTCCGGTTGTTGCCAGCCGGCCACTACGATGCTGCGCTTTAAGGCTTGCGCCGTTTCCAGCGCGGCGTCCAATTTGACTTTCATGCCGCCCTTAATCACGCCGCTGGCAACGAGGCGGTTGGCGGCTTGCGCATCTAACTGTGGAATTAAGCTGCCATCGGCTTGCAAAATCCCTGGCACATCGGTCAGCAGCAGTAAATCACCCTGCAGCAACTGGCAAAGCGCTGCGGCCGCCAAATCAGCATTTATATTCAACAGTGCGCCGTTGCTATGGCCGATGGAGCTAAGCACCGGGGTAAAGCCTTGCGACAATAATCCCTGCAATAACTCGGGCTGGCCTGGCATGGCCTTGGCAACAGCGCCCAGTTGCGGGATGGCTTCAAAGCGACAACTGCCACCAGCCCCCAAGGTTAAACCAACTGGCTTTAGTTCCGCCAAATCGGCCAAAGCCACCAGCTCCGCATTAACCCCGCCAGCCAAAGCACCGGCAATCACTGGCATTTGCTCAGGCGGCGACACCCGCTGGCCATCGATCTTTTCAGTGACAAAGCCAAAGGTCTGCAACCAGATTTCTACCTGAGCACCGCCGCCATGCACCAACACCAGTGGCCGCTGCTGTTTGATGTGCTGGCAGACCGCCAGTAAAGCTGTAATCGCTGGCGGCTCTTGCAACAGACGACCGCCCAGTTTGACAATAAGTGGCCGTACCTCAGTCACGATAACCTCCTGCCAGCAAGCCGGCTGCTTCCGGGTAACCAAACTTTAAATTGGCCAATTGCACCGCCTGAGCCGCTGCGCCTTTTAGCAGGTTGTCGATGGCAGACACCACCACCAATTGCTGGCCATGCTGCTGCCAGTGCAGATCGCAGAAACAGGTGCCAGCCACATCAGCGACATTGGGTGAACGCGGCAATAAGCGCACCATCGGTTTGTGCTGGTAATGCTGCTGATAGGCCGCATCGACCTCGGCTTTGCTGATACCGGCCTTTAAGCAGACACTGATGGTCGCCAGAATGCCGCGCTTAAAATTACCCAGGTGCGGGGTAAAGACCACAGAGCAGCCCAGCGTCTGCTCAATTTCCGGCCGGTGCCTGTGGCCAAAAAAGCCGTAAGCCGAAAGGCCAACTTCGCAAAAAGAGGTACCAAGACTGGCTTTGCGCCCAGCCCCGGATACGCCACTGATGGCATTGATCACCGGCACAGCACCTTCGGCCAGCAAGCCAGCTTTGATAAGCGGCAATAACGCCAGCGCTGAAGCGGTTGGATAACAGCCAGCCACGGCAAATAAAGAATGTTCCAACTCAGAAGCACTGATCCATTCTGCCAGGCCATAAGGAGCCTGTGGCAGAAGTTCCGGATGCTGATGCGGGTAGCCATAAAATTCCGGGTACAAGGCAGCGTTTTTTAACCGAAAAGCACCGGATAAATCGAACACTACCAGTCCCTTGGCCAGCAATTGCGGTGCCAGTTCTTCGCTGGCCTCGTGCGGTAAAGCTAAAAAGGCGATATCCGCCTGCTGCGCTACCTCATTGATAGCTTCAGGCTGCCAGGGCAGTACCTGCAGATCCAGCTGATTGCTGTACCTTGGATACAAACTGGCAAAAGCCTCAGGCTCACGACCAGCAGATGCATAAGCAGCCACTAACTCAATGGCCGGGTGCTGGCTGATCAGTTGCACCAGCTCGGCACCGCTGTAACCAGCTGCGCCCAATATAATTGCGCGTTTTTTCAACAAAACCATTGATTGAAACTGAGATTGAGATTGCGACATCGGCGACTTTCCTCACACGGATAAGCCGCTAGTCTACGCAGTGACACAGCAAAAAACAAGAATTATTATGCTGTTTTTGTGAATTTATATCCAAATGTTGTCGAGATTAAATAATTAGTCTGCCGGCACTGGGTTACCGGCAGATGACAAAGCAAGCCTCCACCTTAAGCCTGCGTTTGAGCAAGCGGCCGAACGCCAAGTAAATGACAGATGGCATAGCTTAATTCGCTGCGATTGAGTGTATAGAAATGGAAGTGCTCTATCCCTTCCCGGCTTAACACTTTCACCATTTCCATCGCAATATTGGCCGCTACCAGGTTGCGGGTGGTAGGGTCTTGCTCCAGACCTTCGTAGGCATTATGCATCCAGCCAGGCACTGCCACATTGGTTAGAGCAGCAAACTTCAGTAACTGCTGAAAATTGGTCACCGGCAAAATTCCAGGAATAATATCAACATCAATCCCAACAGCGGCACAGCGATCGCGGTAACGCAAAAACTTTTCCGCATCAAAAAAGAACTGGGTGATGGCGCGGGAGGCACCGGCATCAACTTTTCGTTTTAAGTTCAGCAGATCAAATTGCGCATTGGGTGCTTCCGGGTGCACCTCTGGATAAGCCGCCACTGAAATATCAAAATCGGCTACCGAGCGCAGGATCTCGACCAGATCAGCAGCATAAAGCGCAGGCTTCTCTGTGGTGCCTGCAGGCAAATCACCTCGCAGCGCTACTATGTGGCGAATACCATTGTCCCAGTAATCACGGGCGATTTGTTTCAGCTCTTCAACACTGGCATCGATGCAGGTCAGATGCGGTGCGGCAATCAAGCCAGTACGTTGCTTGATGGATTTAATGATGTCGTGGGTACGATCACGCTCGCCGGAGTTGGCTCCATAGGTCACCGAAACAAAGCTCGGCGCCAAAGGGGCTAAACGCTCAATGGACTGCCAGAGCGTCTGCTCCATTTGCTCGGTTTTTGGTGGGAAAAACTCAAAACTGACCTTGGTTTTCCCTTGCACATCGTGCAGGTTGCGGTTAATCGCTTCTAAAAATTGGGCATGAGCAAAGGACATTTACGACGACCTCGGTAAATTAGCAACATTTGACAATAACAACTGGCGGCTAAGCTGCGCCAGATCCGCATGCACACCACCGGCAGTAACGGTTCGGCCAGCACCGGGACCTTTGATCACCAAAGGCAGCTCCTGATACCAGTCGGACTCAATCACAAATACATTGTCGCACGGTTGAATGGCAGCCAATGGGTCCGAACCTGGCACGGCGACTAAGCGAACGCAGGCATCGACCCCATCAGCGGTCAGGCGAAGCTCGCCGACATAACGCAATTGCTGGTGTGAGGCTTGCTCAAAGTGCTGCTGCATCAACGCATCAAACTCAGCGCGCTGTTGCCAGAAATGATCCCAACTTGCGCCTGCCAAAGCTTCAGGCAGTAAAGGTTCCAGCCTGATATCGGCTAAATCCAGTGAGCAACCGAGTTCCCGGGCCAGCACCAGCAACTTGCGCTGCACGTCGCGACCGGATAAATCCTCGCGCGGATCCGGCTCGGTATAACCCAGTTCTTTCGCCTGCAGCAGCAAGTCGGAAAATGCCCTGCTGCCATCGTATTGACACAGTAACCAGGACAAAGTACCGGAGAAAATCCCGCTGATGCGGCTTACTTTATCGCCGGCAGATTGCAGCTCATTCAATGCTCGCTGCACTGGTAAACCAGCACCAACCGTAGTATTGCTCAGCCAGTGCAGCTTTTGCTCATTGAGCTGGTTAAGGATCTGCTGATACTGCGGCTCAGGCAAAGTAACGCCTTGCTTATTGGCACTGATAATATGACAACCTGCGGCAATAAAATCCGGATACTGCTCGGCCAGAGCCTGGCTTGGTGTTAAATCAATCAGCACCTTAGGGGCTGGCAAACGGGCAATTTCAGTGAGCAAGGCCTGCTGATTTAAAGGCCCGGCCTGTTGTAGCAGTGAGGGTAACTCGTGCACGGCAGCAGGTTTTAGCACCATCTGGCGCGAGTTAAATAATGCTGCTAATTGCAGGCCATGGCTACCCTGACAGCGCTGCTGATGCCCCGGTAATAAACGTAAAAACTCGGAGCCCACATTTCCCGTGCCCGCAACTATCAGCTGGATGTCAGGGCGTGGCTGGGTGCAATACTGATGCAGTTCGGCAAAACTCACGGCAGATAGCTCCTGTGCAAATAACCAGACGGCAAGTTCTTTGTTCTGATAAGTGTGAGCGGGTCGAAGTCGCTGGAGACAGGCCGCCACATCGGCAGGTAAGGTCTCTTGCTGCACAGGCGCAGGCTTTAACCAGGCCACTGCATAATAGGCCGTGGTATCATGCACTGCATGCACCTGGCGCTCAGCCAACAGCTGCACCGCCTGATCAGCAACCTTAGCTGGTAGTAACCACAGGTTGCCCTGCGCACTTTGTTGCAGGGACACCACAGGTTGTTGCAGTTCAGCAGCCAACCAATGAGCATCAAAGCCATGCAGGTCATGCACACTGAGTAGCACCATCTGCTGCAAATCGGTGACAAAGCTGGCCTGGCAGCTGGTATCCGGAACGATCTGACAGCCCTGGCGTTCAGGTTCAAAGCTGGAACGCACCTGCAGCTGAGTCTGACTATTGTACAAAGGGGCCAGCGTACGGGCGTGCAGTACCGGGTTCCCCAGTTCTGCCAACAAGCAAGCCTGGCGCCAGCTCACCTGATGATAAGGTCGGGCCGCCGGTAAACGGCGTGGATCGCCGCTGTAAATCGCATCCACATCGGTCCAGATATGCACCTGCTGTGCTTGCACCAATCGCCCCAGTATAGTGGCGGAATAGTCGCTGCCATTGCGCCCCAGCGTCAGACTGTGTCCGGCCGGATCGCGACCAATAAAGCCGGTGACGACCTGAATGCCTTCCGTTCGAAGCGCCAGCAAATGCTGCTCGGACTCATCCCAGCGGATTTGCTGACCTTCAACGGTCAAAAATTTTCGACTGTCCAGCCAATCGGCTTGCAGGCCGGATTGGCGCAATAAGCGACTCAACAGCAAGGCGGATAAAGATTCCCCCAGTGCCAGCACATCAGCCGTTTGGCCAGACTGAACCTGTTCAGGCAAAGCTACCAACCACTGGGTCAGCTCGGTCAGCACTTCGTCTTGCCAAGGGGTAGTCAGGGTCTGACGAACCAACTCAGTCAAAGCACCACCCAGCTCAGCTACAGCCTGCTTAATCGGCTCGCCCTGACCGGCCAGCGCTAACAAAGCGCAGAGCTGATCAGTGGTTTTGCCCGGTGCTGACACCACCAACCAGAAGTCACTGTGCGGTTGCAAATCATGTTGCTGCACAATCTGCTTTACTATCTGAGCCACCGCCTGAAAGCGGCTGGCATTGGCCAGGCTGGTACCGCCAAATTTATGCACCTGGCTGTTAGCGGCACGATCAAGTTTTCTTAAAGCTTGTGTTGTCATCATCTCACCATAAAGCGGTCAATGCCGGATTCAACGGCAATGGCTGCGAAAAATCTTGTTTGCTATCAATAGCACCACTGGCACTTGGGCCTGACGCTTTGGCACTGGCCTGGCTGGTAGCAGAATCGATCTGCTGGCGACCAGCCCGGCTGGCTGATTCCAACACAGCAAAGCCATGCGCTAAATCCGCCAGTAAATCGTCAATGGCTTCAATGCCAACCGACAAACGCAGCAGGGTTGGCCCTATACCAGCGGTGACTTGCGCTTGAGCATCCATCGAGGCATGGGTCATGCTACCTGGGTGGCAAATGAGGCTCTCGATACCACCGAGCGATTGAGCCAAAGTAAAGCACTGCAGTGCATCCAGAAAATCCTGCAGTAAAGCGGGCTCAACTGCTAAGTCAAAACTAAGCATGGCCCCAAATCCCTGCTGCTGGGCCTTTGCAATAGCATGGCCAGGGTGATCAACCAAGCCAGGGTAATAAACCTTACTGACCAAAGGCTGTTGCTGCAAAAAAGCGACGATCCGCTCCGCATTAGCCTGATGCTGCTGCATCCGAGGCAATAAGGTACGCAGGCCTCGCAGTGTCATGTAAGCATCAAAGGCTGCGCCGGTAATGCCCAGACAATTGGCCCACCATTTTAGTTCATCGCCCACCGCTTGATCGGCGCAAATCAAAGCACCAGCGACCACATCGCTGTGACCATTGATGTACTTGGTGGTGGAGTGAACGACGATGTCTGCTCCCAATGCCAGTGGTTGCTGCAGTACCGGCGATAAAAAAGTGTTATCTACTACCACCCTGGCAGTCAGTTTCTTGGCCAACTGGCAAACAGCGCGAATATCGGTGATTTGGAGCAAGGGATTGCTCGGCGTTTCCAGCCAAATCATCGCGGGCTGAGCGGCTTCAATCTGGCTGACCCAGTCCTTTTGCTGGAAATTGACAATCACCAGTTTAAAGCTCTGTTTACGCTCAGCCAGATTGGTAAAGAGCCGATAACTGCCACCATAGCAATCATGCGGGATCACCAAAGTATCAGCCGGTGTTAATAACTGCAGCGCCAGCAAACACGCCGACATACCGGTATTGGTCACGATGGCTTTGGTTCCCCCCTCCAGCTCAGCCAAAGCCTCAGCCAGCAGATCGCGGGTTGGGTTGTTGGAGCGGCTGTAATCATAAGCGCCTGCCTTGCCAAGTGCTTTTAACCGATAGGTGGTGGTCAGGTACATCGGTGGCGTCACTGCTTCATGGGCTGTGTCCTGGGCAATACCCGCCCGGGCCGCTATGGTAGCAAAGTGACGTTGGCTCATGCTGAAGCTCCTGAGTTATTTTAGATGTTTAGACGTCTAAAAGTATAACCAGATAAATGGCGATGTCAAAACTTTTCTCTGCTAAGATAAAGCTTATTGCTGGATGGCTATTTGACTGAAGCGGTAAAAGAGTTAAAATTTCGGCACTTGCTACCACCCGATGCAGCAATGGATTGAAAGTGCGGGCGGTGAAGCATCCAACGACAACAACTACAAGGTATTGTTATGGCTAAATGGAATGGTGAATACATTCACCCCTATGCGGAACATGGTAAAAAATCCGAACAAGTCAAAAAAATTACTGTGTCTATTCCGCTGAATGTTCTGAAAGTTTTAACCGATGAACGCACCCGACGTCAGGTCAACAACCTGCGCCATGCCACCAACAGTGAATTGCTGTGTGAAGCTTTCCTGCATGCCTTTACTGGCCAGCCATTGCCAAGCGATGACGATCTACGTAAAGACAGCCCGCATCAAATTCCGCAGGAAGTACGTGATATCCTGACCAGCATGGGCAAGCCGATTCCGGAAATCATTGAAGCAGACGATACCGAAGACTAAGCCGTGTTGCATTTCCAAAGAAAAACCGCAGCCCAGAGCTGCGGTTTTTTATTGCTGGTATCCTGTTAGCGTACCAGACGGGCTACACCGGAAGCGATAGCTGCATCAGATACCGCTTTGGAAACCCGCTCCAGCAGACGTGGGTCCATTGGTTTTGGAATAATGTACTCTGGACCAAACACCAACGCATCGACTTCTGCGGCTTTTAATACCGCTGCCGGCACCGGCTCCTTCGCAATGCTGCGAATCGCATGCACAGCGGCAATTTTCATTTCATCGTTGATCACGCTGGCCCGAACATCCAGGGCACCACGGAAAATAAACGGGAAACACAGCACGTTATTCACCTGATTCGGGTAATCGGAACGCCCTGTCGCCATAATGATGTCGCTGCGGGTCGCATGCGCCAGCTCGGGTTTAATTTCCGGATCCGGGTTGGAGCAGGCAAAAATCACCGGCTTATCGGCCATCAGCTTTAGTGCTTCTGCTGGCAGGACATCCGGGCCAGATACGCCGACAAAGACATCCGCACCTTGCAGTGCATCTTCCAGCGTGCGCTTATCGGTGTTGTTGGCAAATAGCTTTTTGTATTCGTTCAGATCATCACGCCGGGTATGAATCACGCCCTTACGATCCAGCATATAGATGTATTCGCGCTTGGCGCCACACTTGATCAGCAACTCCATGCAGGCAATGGCCGCAGCACCAGCCCCCATACAGACTATGGTCGCTTCGCTGAGCTCTTTGCCTTGAATTTCCAATGCGTTCAGCATACCAGCAGCGGTGACAATGGCTGTGCCATGCTGATCATCGTGAAATACTGGAATATTGCAGCGCTTGATCAGCTCTTTTTCGATTTCAAAGCATTCAGGCGCCTTGATATCTTCTAAATTGATGCCACCAAAGGTATCAGCAATGTTGGCAACGGTATTGATAAACTCTTCAGTGGTGCGGTGACTGACTTCAATATCAATGGAGTCCAGATTGGCAAAGCGCTTAAACAACAGCGCTTTCCCTTCCATAACAGGCTTGGATGCCATCGGCCCCAGATTGCCCAAACCTAAGATGGCAGAGCCATTGGAAATCACCGCAACTAAATTGCCTTTGGCGGTGTATTTGTACACATCATCCGGATCTTCCGCAATGCAACGTACCGGCTCAGCTACACCCGGACTATAGGCCAGTGCCAGATCGCGAACAGTTTCCGCAGGTTTACTGATTTCAATACTGATCTTGCCTGGGGTAGGCTCGGCGTGATACTTCAGTGCTTGTGATTTAAAATCGGACATGATGGTTTCCTGAACGTGTTGTAGGGTGCATTAAGGCCATTGGCTCTGACCGGCTCTGGTGGGCTTTTTCCTGATCGTTGGGCTGTTATTTTATCCGTTGCCAGCACGGAAAAGAATCGTTGTTATGCAGCTCGTACCAGTCACCACCACATCCAAAGATTAGTGTATAAGCTCTAGATGTAAAGCCGTCTGGAATGATTTATAGCAAGTTTTTGCCCACCCGCCAAGTCCATTCAAAAGACTGACTCAGCGGCAATGCAGAAGGATGCAGCAAGATTGGATGCTCATGCAACCAAAGCCATGGCTAGCCCAGACAGAGACTACAACGCGACCAACAGTGACTGCATAAATTTTTTTTATGTCTCTTCCACTTCATCGATGCGAAAGAAGCGAATTGAAAGGGGGTAATTTTGAATGATACCCTCTTTTGCCTTGATGGCACCGAGCACACTAAAGGCGATAGAACAAATGACCAAAGCCAGCAGTATCGGAAAACCAATTAGGATGACGGTAAGCAGTAAAGCAATAAAGAAATAAAGCACAAAACTTAAAATCCAGTTAAAAACCACTTTGCCATGCCGGTCAATGGTGGCGTCTTCATTGCGCGATAGCCACATCACCAATGGCACCACCCAGCCGAGTATAGGCAAAATGAATGCACAAAGCTGCGCCAGATGCATCAACATAGTGTAGTGGTTGGTTTGTAAAAAAAACTGCTGCAGACTTATCGTGGGCTGGCTCAGGATTTTTTGTTTTTGCTCGGTATATTCCTGCTCAGATAGAATGCCCTTTTCACGCAATTCGTTTAATTTTTCCAGTTGCTGTAAATCCATGCTATCCCCCAGCACTCATTGAGTTTATAAACAACTTAGCCAAGATTACAGCAAACAGCAACTGAGTTCGTCTTTATCCGGAATGATTCATAAGAGGCATCCGTTAGCGCTCCCAGTAAGCCTCTTCCAGACTGTCTTCGCGCTCAGGCAAACCCTTGCTGAGCCTGGAGGCGTATTGCACCAGGATCTCGTAACTCACCCTGTTGGCATATTTACAAATCTGAGCAAAAGAAGAATACGCCAAATAGGGTTGCTCATGTTTACTCGACATTGGCTGCAACTGACGATGATGATGATTGGCTGCCATATCGTGCAGTAAGGCCGCTAAAGCACCATCACCAGCACCATTGGTGTTGGCAATGCGCTCTGGTCCACCAAGGTATGGATCAATATGCGAATAGACTTTCAGCGGCTGACGGCAATCACGCCGCAGCATAGGCCGACTGAATTCATACCGGTTGAAGTCGGCCAGACTGCCTGATTTGATCGGATGGCTGGTTTCGCGCTTAAGTGTTTCATCGGTGTAGCCACATAAGTAGAGCCCGTCAGCGCCGGCAGTAATCAGCACCATATCAACCCATTCCAGGATCGCTTCAGCGGCCAAAAGCGGGTCAGCCTGGCCGGTAAGTGCCTCGGCCTCTTGCTCGTTCATTGCCAGAATTTGTACATGCTGGCTGGCCGTTTGCTGAATGCTGCTGCGCAGCTCCTCTACCAGATGACGAGTGCCCAGGCTCATCACCACTGGCACCTCAGCTTTATTAGCCAGTTGGAAGCTATGCTCCATCGCAGCGATGATAGGTTGACCGCTGGCACGAAGCGGATAGGCACTTAGCACCAGTGCGGAGGCATTGGTCACCAGCTCAGCCGGAATGCCGGAGGCTGTTAGCTGATCCATGTCGCCTGGGTCTATCACAAAAGTACGCTCGCCATCCGGCGTGATCAGAGTAATACCCCGGCCAACATCGCCCTTAACCGCTTGCAAATGGTTTAAATCTACCTTGCTGCTGGTATGGCAAAGATAATGATAGGCCGGTGAGCCCAGAGTAATGTTGGCCGACATCACACCAAGCAACACCGATTTATCATCTGCCAGCACGGAGTAATTGTGTACCGTGTTGCCGATGGTGCCACCAGCAAAGTGATCGGAAATAGCACCCAGACTCAACAACTGCTGATAAATGCGATCGGCTTTGTCATGTTCAACCAGATTGGACAACCCCTTGCCAATGCCGTGTTGCTGCAAAAAAGTATCATCGACTTTGGCAACCACATCAACAATCACCTGATCCAGCCCTACTACATAGGTATCGCGCCTTGGATCCACCTCAAAACGAGGTAATTCCGGTTTAGGAGCCGACACCGGAAAGTAATGTTTGATTTTACGATGACCTGGAAACTTCATCTTAAGAGCTGCCTCTGGCGCAAAAAGGGGCGCTAGTGTACTTGATTGCCAGGCTTCAGGCTACTTCATCGCGCAGGAAAACCAGCTCGCTGGCACTGGACTCTTGCTGACTGAAATAATAACCACCGCTATGAAAGCTCTGCAGTTGCTCAGCCGTCTTGACCCGATTGGTAATCACATAACGAGCCATCATGCCCCGGGCTTTTTTTGCATAAAAGCTGATCACCTTGTATTGGCCATTTTTGCAATCCTTAAATTGCACATTCAACACCTTGGCCTGCAAAGCTTTAGGTTTCACTGCTTTAAAATATTCTTGCGACGCCAGGTTAAGTAACAACTCGGAGCCAAGCTCATCAAGTTGCTGATTTAGTTGTTCACTGATCCTATCCTGCCAGAAGGCATAGAGCGTCTCACCCGCTGGATTTTTCAGGCGGGTACCCATTTCCAGACGGTAGGCCTGCATTAAATCAAGCGGCCGCAGCACCCCATACAGGCCACTTAAAATCCGTAAGTGCTGCTGTGCAAATTTTAGATCCTCTGGCGTCAGACTACTTGCATCCAGGCCTTGATAGACATCCCCATTAAAAGCAAATAACGCTGGGCTGGCATTGTCTCTGGTAAAAGGCAGCTGCCAATCTGCGAAACGGGCAGCATTCAGGCCTGCCAACTTATCACTCAGCTTCATTAGTTTGGCAATATCCACCGGGGTTAGATCCCGGCAAATGTCAATCAGCTGCTTAGCATCAGCCAGCATGGCCGGCTCAGTCCGCTCCTCAACTGGAGCTTGGCGTTGCATGGCTAGATCCTTGGCAGGAGAAATCACCATCAGCATTCTGTTTATTCCTCTTGGTTATCAGCACTTAGCCTCGTCGTTATCTAGCCTGCCGAGGCTGACGGAAGCGACAGTGCCGGTAATTTGTAATGAGCCAAAAGTTGCTGGTGCAAGGCTGCAAAACGTTGCTGCCCTGCCTGGTCCAACTGGCTTTGCTGCAGCACCTGGCACAGCACACTGGCAACAGCTTGCAATTTATTGCTTGCTGGCAAGCTAGCAAGTGTCTGCCATAAGCTTAACGCTAGATTGCTGTTGCCCGGCAGATACAGAAATGCTTGCCATAGCCGGCTCAAAGCCTGATGAAACGACTGCTCCCGATAATCCAGCTGCCCCTGTTGCATAAATCCTTTGGCTGTTTTCCAAAGTTTTGGGATCTGCTGCTGCCAGTACTGGCTGTATGCCAAATCAACCGACCCGGTTAGCCCGCCCGAGAAGCTATGCTGCTGCAGTCGCTCCATGACTGCGTCGGCTTGCTTAACATCAGCCATGGCCAACTTTGCCAACGCCAGATCGATGAACGCAGCAACCGACCAGCTGCTTACATCTCCCTGCTCTGCTTCTGCCAGCCACTGCTTCGCCTGATGCAATTTACCTTGCAACAGAGCAATACGGGCTTGCACCAACAAGAGTTCAGGTTGCAACGTCTCGGTCAAAAAGCGTTTCGGAATGGCTTGCAAGGACTCTTCAGCTTTACTTAGCAAAGGATCCAATTTCAGCGACTTGCTTTGCATCGCTTTTAGCAGCAACATACGCGCAGGGTTTAAATAGTGTTGAGCCGAATCGAGCACACTATAACGATGCTGCTGGCTGGCTTTTTGCCAGCAGCGTATCGCCTCATCCAGTTGCTGGCAAAGACTGGCTAAAGCAGCTTGCACCTGCAGCACTTCGACCGATTGAGGTAACGAACGTGCTAACTCCTGACAATGCAACAAGGCCTGCTCAGGTTGCTGTTGCAGTAACGCCAGACGGATCAACCAATCCAGTGCTTCTGGTCTGGTTTCTTCTGCTTTACTGAGCACCAACAGCATATTGCTGGCCTGATCCAGATCGCCAAGCTGGAACTGAGCAATCGCATGACCCAAAAGTGCCCAACTGAGCTCTCTGCTTTGTAAAATTTGCTGGTACAATTGCGCTGCCAGCTGGGGCTGTTTATGCTGCAGCAATAATTCGCCTTTTAAGCGCAGCGCGTACAGCGCATGCGGAGGGTACTCTCTGACAACCCGATCGCACTCAGCCAGAGCTACATCAGGTGCATTTGGCAAAGCCTGAAAAACTTTCCGTACCACCAACCTTTGCTGCATCGCTCTGGCCAGTCGCTTTTCCAGCGTAAGGTATGTAAAGGGTTTTTGAATGTAGCAATCGGGTTGCCGATCACACAGACCAAAAACCGCTTGTCGCATCGATTCGGCACTGAGCATGGCGAAACAACAACCCGCTTTTAAAAGCTCACGTTTCTTGAGAGCATCAAACAGCTGAGCACCATTTAAACCATCACCCAGCTGAAAGTCAGCTAGAATAAAATCAAAGCTGTGAAGCTCTGCTTTTTCAAGTGCAGCACTGGCATCAGCTACGGCCGTAATGTGTTCGAAACCAATCTGCTGTAGCATGCCACGAATGGATGCACGAATGGGTTCGCAATCATCGACCAGCAGAATACGTTTGGTTTGGTAAAAACTGCTTTGGAAAATCATGGACGTCCTGTGATAAGTTTCCCGGTTAGAGCAGCGCCTGTCGGCCCATAACCGCACTATAGTAATATCGGCTTGTCTGCGCAATGGCTTTTGCCGCAGAACCAAATCAAACCGCAGGGAAGGCAACGGTTGTGTTGTAATTTTCCTACATTAATTTATGATAAACGCTGAAAAACAGTTTTTCGGCCAAAAATGATGGTAATTAAACAATATGAGCACGCTACTTGATCAGCTAAAAGCCGTTACCACCGTGGTTGCAGATACCGGTGATCTGGATTCCATCGCGCAGTTTAAACCAGTGGATGCCACCACCAACCCATCCCTGTTGCTGAATGCCAGTCAGCAAGTATCCAGCCAATCCATGCTCGACAATGCTATTCATTATGCCAAAGCGAAGGCTCAGAATAGCCAGGGCCAGCTGCAACTGGCCTGCGATAAGTTTGCAGTGGATATCGGCACGGCCATCAGTAAGCTGGTACCGGGTCGGGTCTCAACCGAAGTGGATGCCCGTTTGTCCTTTGATACGCAAGCTACCATTGATAAGGCCCGACAGTTGATTGCGCTTTACCAGGAAAATGGGGTGGGACCAGAGCGGGTTTTGATTAAAATTGCCTCCACCTGGGAAGGCATACAGGCAGCCCGGGTATTGGAGCAGGAAGGCATTCAGTGCAACTTAACTTTACTGTTCCATAAGGCACAGGCCATAGCCTGTGCCGAAGCCGGTGTCTTTTTGATTTCACCTTTTGTCGGCCGTATTCTGGACTGGTATAAGGCAGCTACAGGTAAGGACTATACCGCTGAAACTGATCCTGGTGTGTTATCGGTACGGGAAATCTACCACTACTTCAAAAAACACGGTTATGCCACCATTGTGATGGGTGCCAGCTTTCGCAATACCGGTGAAGTACTGGCATTAGCTGGTTGCGATCGCCTGACTATTAGCCCTGCCCTGCTGCAGGAACTGGATCAACAACAAGGTGAGCTTACGGTCTATTTGCAGGATCATGGTGCCTCGTCACCGCAGCCATCACCGATGACGGAAGCCGCCTTTCGTTGGGCATTGAATGAAGACGCTATGGCCACCGAAAAGCTAGCGGAAGGCATCCGTAAATTTGCGGCTGATCAGTGCAAACTGGAGCAACTGTTAAAGCAGCAACTATAACTAACCATTGCAGAAGGATTACATTATGAGCGCCCCCTGGCAGGCTCTGCAGCAACTGGCATCTGAGCCCTTTTCATTACGGCAGGCCTTTTCAGACGATCCGGAGCGCGCTCAGCGCTTCCGGCTTAACGCCTGTGACATTGAGCTGGATTATTCCAAAAACCTGATCAATAGCAAGCGCTGGCAACAGCTGCTGGCATTAGCAGAGCAGAGTGAGCTGCGCCAGCTGTGCTCACGCATGGTGGCCGGTGAAGCCATCAATCATACCGAACAGCGCAGTGTAGGCCATATGCGCTTGCGTTTACCGGACCACGCTTTAACGGCGCTGGAAGATCAGGCTATCGCTGAAGAAATCCGTATGTGCCGTCAGCAGATGACAGCGCTGGTCAATCAACTCAATACACAGAGCTACCTTGGCTATAAGGGCAAACCCATTACAGATTTAATCTGGGTCGGTATTGGTGGTTCCTTGCTCGGCCCACAAATGACCTGTGAAGCGCTCAGTCCCTTCAACCAGAGTCCGGTGAAACTCCACTTTGCCGGCAACATTGATGGCGCTGTGGTGCATGATATCTGCAAGACCCTGAACCCGGAAACCTGCTTGGTGGTGGTCGCATCCAAATCCTTCGGGACCGAAGAAACCCGGCAGAATGCGCTGACTCTGCGGCAATGGTTCCTAGACCATGGTGCTGATCAGGCTGCGATTGCCCGGCATTTTTGGGCAACCAGCTCCAATATCAAGGCTGCCGCTGAGTTTGGTATTGTGCCAGAGCACATCCTGCCGATGTGGGACTGGGTGGGTGGCCGTTATTCCATCTGGTCGGCCATTGGTCTGCCGCTGGCTTTGCAGCTTGGCAATGCACAGTTTGACCAATTCCTGGCCGGTGCCCATGCCATGGATCAACACTTTCTGCAGGCTGATCTAAGCAACAACATGCCAGTGGTATTGGCACTGCTTGGCATTTGGTACATCAACGGTATGGGCTGTCAAAGCCAGGCCTTGCTGCCTTACAATCATTATCTGCGTCTGCTGCCCTCTTATGTGCAACAACTGGATATGGAAAGCAACGGCAAACAGGTAGATCATGACGGACAACCGCTTGCTTGCGCCACGGCGCCTGTGATTTGGGGCGACGCCGGCACCAATGGTCAGCATGCCTATCACCAGCTGCTGCATCAAAGCCAACTGGTTATCCCTGCCGACTTTATTCTGGCTGCCAAACCTCAGCACCAGCTGGCAGATCACCACCTGCGGCTGGCGGCCCATTGCTTTGCCCAAACCCAGGCGCTGATGCAAGGTAAAACCATCGAGGAAGCCAAAGCAGAGTGTTTGGCACAGGGCTTGAGTGAAGAACAGGCCAACAGACTAGCCCCGCACAAAGCGTCACCGGGTAATAAACCAAGCAATACCATGCTGCTGCCGGAGCTGTCCCCCTTTTATTTGGGAGCCTTGCTTGCCTTGTACGAGCACAAAGTGTTTTGCCAAGGGGCTATTTGGCAGCTTAATTCCTTTGATCAATGGGGTGTTGAGCTTGGAAAACAGCTATCCGGCCCTATTTATCAATCACTTAATGGTAAATCTGAGAACTTTGACAGCTCCACTTCGGCCCTGATGTCCAGCCTGCAAAGACATCTGACCAGTAGCAAAATAGGGTAAAATGTCATCAGGCTGTCACTCTGAACCTTTATTTTTAGCGTCGTCTATGGTACATCTTTGTTGAAAATAACAACAACATCAGAGAGGCAGCTTAATGGAAAGCTTCGAAGACTTACTGAATATGTTGGAACGTCCGGCGCAAAAAGCGCGTGGTACGGGTAAACGAAAATGGCGGGAAATCGAGGCCATGAAAGAGCGGCAACGGTTAAAACGCGAACTGGCTGACATGGACTGGACCATCGAACCCGAGCTGGATGACATCGAGTTATTTTAATAAAAACGCCCACATCGCAGGATGTGGGCGTTTTTATTGATAAGCTCGTTTCACAACGCAACTTGCAATGGCAACTGCCAATCAATCGGCTGTTGACCACTGGCTATGAGTGCTTCATTGGCTTGTACAAAGTGATTGCAACCAAAGAAACCCCGGTAGGCCGATAAGGGTGATGGATGTGGCGCTGTCAGCACCGTATGCTGCTGACAGTTAATCAGACTCGCTTTGCGAATTGCATGCGACCCCCAGAGTAAAAACACCACATGCTGCGCCTCAGTACTAATTGCGGCTATGACCTTATCGGTAAACTGCTCCCAGCCTAAATCACGGTGCGAGTTGGCCTGATTGGCCACCACCGTCAGCGCTGTATTCAGCAAGAGTACACCCTGCTCAGCCCATGCTTTCAGGTACCCGTGGGCAGGGATCTGATAGTCCGAATACTCTTGTGCCAACTCTTTGTACATGTTACGCAACGAAGGCGGCACAGCCACACCAGGCCGCACCGAAAAAGCCAAGCCATGCGCCTGATTTGGTCCATGGTATGGGTCTTGCCCCAGAATCACCACTTTTAAATCGGCAAAACGAGTCAACTTAAAAGCACTGAAGACTTCTTTTTCTGGCGGGTAAATCACCTGGCCAGCTGCCCGCGCGGCTTGCACCTGCTGCATGATGTTTTGAAAATAGGGCTGATGCTTCTCAGCCCCCAAGACATCCTGCCATTCAGGCATTGGATTCAAGCTCATTCAGCAACTGCTCCAAGGCCGCAAAGTCAGCGGGTAGTTCTTTGCTCAGGCTAGGTTCGGCCTGACACTTGGCCAACGCCGGAGGCAAGGCGATGGGACACCCCAAAATATTTTCCACTTGCTCTTTAAACTTAGCAGGATGCGCCGTACCAAGAAAAACACCAATCTCGCCAGGTTGCAGCGAACGCTTGAGTGCCTTGTAAGCGACCGCAGCATGAGGCTCACTGATGTATCCATCGGCTGCAAGCTGCCGCATGCCCAGCTGGGTGTCGTCTTCATCGACCGCCATGGCTTCAAGCGCCTCACGCTGAATGACGCCTTGCTCGATCAGCGCTTCGACCCGCGGCCAGTTGTTCGGTGCACTGATATCCATCGCATTGGATAAAGTGGCCTGAGTACGCTTAGGCAGCCACTGTCCATCCCGCCAGTAACGAGGCACTGTGTCGTTGATATTGGTTGCAGCCACCATGCGCTTAAATGGCAACCCAAGCGCCTTCGCAATCAAACCCGCGGTAACATTGCCAAAATTACCGCTCGGTACAGCAAATACCACATCCTTACGCCGCTCGGCCGGCAGCTGAGCCAAGGCTTCAAAGTAATAGCAAACCTGTGCCAGTAAACGACTAATATTGATCGAGTTGGCCGAGTTGATATTCAACCGCTGCACTAACTCTTTCTGATCGAACACCTGCTTTACCAACGCCTGACATTGATCAAAGTCCCCTTCAATGGCAACACTGGTAATGTTCTCACCCAAGGTAGAAAACAGCTTTTCCTGCAGGCTGCTGATCTTACCTTTAGGGTACAGAATCACTACTTGCACACCAGGCTGACGATAGAAAGCTTGTGCTACCGCAGCGCCGGTATCGCCGGACGTCGCTGTCACTATGGTCACTTTTTGCTGTTGTTGCGCTTTGGCCAGAGCCTGCGCCATAAAGCGCCCACCAAAGTCTTTGAACGCCAACGTTGGGCCATGAAAGAGTTCCAGACAATACAGATCTTCTTTCACCAGCTGAAGAGGCGCGGGGAAGGTAAAAGCCTGCTGCACCATCTGCTGAATTTCATCCGGCGATAGTTCATCACCAAACAAGGCTTGCATGATTTCACTGCTGCGCTCTACCAAGGGCAACGCTAACAAAGCCTCACAATCCAGCTTTGGCCAGTGGGTGGGGAAAAACAACCCCTGTTGTTGGCCGAGGCCAGTTCGTACTGCCTGCAAAAAACTGACTTGATCACTGGCAACTTTTAAATTCACTAACTGCATTGGGTTGGATCCTTCACTACTCGAGCCCCTGCTGAGGCCAGTCGACAAATATGCGTCATCGCATCCTGATTTTTTTCATAATGGCTAGCCAGATAAGCGGCAGCCTTTGCGGCGATCTGCTCCGATTGACAGAGCGCAAATACCGTAGGACCAGCACCGGAAATACCAACATGGGCAACGCCCAACTCTGTTAAAGCCTGACGCAACGCGGGTAGCTCGGGCATCAGCAAAGCGCGGGCTGGCTCTGCCACCACATCGTGCAATGCCGCTATGGCTTCTACTTCGTCCTGACAATACAAAGCCGAAACAAAACGGCTAAGGCCTGCGGCGAATTCAATACTGGTTTTCAGCGGCAATTGCGCTGGTATGGCAGCTCTGGCCGCTTTGGTTGAAAGCGTGGTACCAGGATAGCTGAGTACCACCTGCCAGTGGTCAAACCAAGGCAAGTTCCGGCACAAATTGGCACTACCTGGCAGCATCAACTGTAAACCACCTAAATAGGATGGTGCCACATTGTCATAATGGACGGAGCCACTGACGCCACCTTCCGCTTCTGCCATCAACTGCAACAACTCTGCCTGGCTTAATGGCTCAGCAAAATAATGATTAAAGGCGAAACAGGCCACTACTATAGAGCAGGCACTGGAGCCAAGTCCACTGCCGACCGGCAGCTCTTTGTACAGATGCAGATCCAGTCCCGGCAGAGTTTTACCGACACGTTGTTGGAACAACTGATAGCAGCGTAAAATCAGATTGTCAGAGCTGTCGGTGGGCAGTTGATGTTGATAACGCCCACTGAGACTTAATGTAGTTGTGGCGCTTTCACCGCGAATTGCCAGCACATCGCCGAGCACCTGCCCATTGACCGGTTCAAAAGCGGCACCAAGCAAATCAAAGCCTGCGCTAAAATTCCCGGTGGATGCCGGTGCATAATAATACTGTGTCATGCTGATGGCTCCGCTCAAACTTCCTGCTGCCAGGACAAGGTCCGCAGAATATCACTAAACACTCCGGCCGAAGTTACCGCCGCCCCCGCGCCATAACCACGCAGCACAAAAGGGATCGGTTGGTAATAACGGCTGTGAATAGCCAACGCATTTTCACCATCTTTAACTTTTGACAGTGGATGATCATCAGCCAACGCCTTGATAGCCACCTGACACTTGCCATCACGGATTTGACCAATATAGCGCAGCACCTTGCCTTCGGCTTTGGCAGCAGCAACCCGCTCAGCAAAAGCAGCATCGGCTTGTGGCAGCCGGGTTAAAAAGTCGTCGATGGAACCAGAGGCATTAAAATCTGCCGGCAACACCGACTCCACCTCCACCTGGTCCAGCTCCAGCTCCAGACCTGACTCCCGCGCCATGATAAGCAGCTTACGCGCCACATCCATACCGGATAGGTCATCCCGCGGATCTGGCTCAGTGAAACCCATAGCCTTGGCTTTCAAAGTCACTTCGGACAAGCTCAACCCTTGTTCCAGCATGCCGA
Organism: Alkalimonas sp.; assembly: GCF_020831925.1. Classification (GTDB taxonomy): domain Bacteria; phylum Pseudomonadota; class Gammaproteobacteria; order Enterobacterales; family Alteromonadaceae; genus Alkalimonas. Next base: position 20,051 of record NZ_JAFIFQ010000019.1, on the reverse strand, counting down.
AAATGTACGATAAAGAACCGGACAAAATACCTTCAAAAGCCAACAGCTCGTCACCGGCATTCAGCAACCCTTGTAAGGTATCAATCACTGGCAAACCGGCACCGACAGTGGTTTCATATAAAAAGCGGCGGCGATGCTGCTGGGCAGTTTGACGCAGCTGACGGTAATACGCCATGCTGGCAGTATTGGCTTTTTTGTTCGGGGTGACCACATGAAAGCCAGCCGCCAGGAAGTCGGCGTATTGGCCCGCAATGGCTTCAGCACTGGTGCAATCAACCAGCACGGGATTGATCAGGTGCTGTTCCTGTACAAACTGATTGAGCGTCTGCAAAGAAAAGCTATGTTTACTTTGCGCTAACTGCGATTGCCACTCGGCTAAATCGACACCGTCGGGCTGCAGCAGCAATTGCTGACTGTTGGCAATGCCATAGACTTTCAGTTTGACATGGCGCTGCTGCAGGAAAGCCTGCTGCCGTTTGATCTGCGCCAATAGCTCGGCCCCCACCACCCCACAACCGACTAAAAACACATCGATGCTGGGAATGTGACTGAAAAAGTTTTCATGACAGACTTTGACCGCATCCTGGCAGGACGACTGTGCCACCACGGCAGAAATAGAGCGCTCACTGCTGTCCTGCGCAATGGCCACTACGTTGACCCGGGCTTGTGCCAGCGAGGCGAAGAATTTTGCCGCAACCCCTTTATGCTGGCGCATGCCATCTCCGACCAGGCTGACAATGGCCATATCAGCTGCAATATCCAAAGGCCGCAGCAGGTTGTTTTGCAGTTCAAGTTCAAATTCAGCTTCCAGCGCTTTTTGCGCTGCGGTTAAGTGCAGTTGAGGCACACAAAAGCTGATGCTGAACTCGGATGAGGACTGGGTGATAAGGTTCACCGAAATATTGGCCCGAGCCATAGTGGCAAAAACCCGGCTGGCCATACCAACCACACCTTTAAGACCAGGGCCAGATACCGTTATAAGTGCCAGATGCTGCAAGCTGGAAATACCTTTCACCAGCGACTCTCCATCGCCCTGACTGGCAATACAGGTGCCAGGTGCTGACGGATTCAGGGTATTTTTGATATAGCAGGGAATGCCATAGCGAGCCAGCGGACCTATGGTTTTAGGGTGCAAAACCTTGGCACCGAAATAAGACAGCTCCATGGCTTCATCGTACGATAAACGTTCAATCAACTGCGTTTGCTTCACCTGACGCGGATCCGCACTGTAGACACCATCGACATCGGTCCAGATTTCACAAGCATTTGCCTGAATACTGGCTGCAATGATGGCAGCCGAGTAATCTGAGCCATTGCGCCCCAGCAAACAAGTTTCCCCCTGTGCATTGCTGGATACAAAACCAGCCAGCAGGTATACCTGAGCTGGCGAAGCGGCGATAGCCGCTTTCAGTGCTTGCTCCGAGCCTTTAATATCGGCAGTGGCATTGAGATAATCGCCTTCACTTCGCACACATTCAATGGCCGATAACAAAGCTACTTTAACCCCTTGCACCTGCAATAGAGCCTGCATCAATGCCACACTAAACTGCTCACCTAGTCCGAGCAATTGCGCTTTGATGTGATCAGGGCAGTGCCGCAGCAGTTGCACCCCCTGCAACCGCTGTGCTAACAGCTCCAGCTGGCTTTGCATCAAGACCTGCACGGACGTGAGTCGCTCAGCACCGGCCTGTATGGCTGCATCATCCAGCAATTGCTGATAGCGCTGCTGCAGGCTTTGCAGCAAATCTTGATAATCGGCTCCCATATAGGCCAGATCGGTGAGCTCAACCAGCAGGTTGGTTACGCCTTGCGGCGCAGATAAGACCAGACAAAGCTCGGTTTGCCGGGCACTGTCTGCAACAATAGCAGCCACATCCTGAAAGCGTGCGACTGAAGCCAGCGAAGACCCGCCAAATTTTAGCACTCGCATGTATTACTCCTGAATCATTCAACTTGTTGGTCTATTTTGAACCTGGTTGCAACTCTTGGGTCTTAATGCCCTTATTCCCATCAAGGTTCGCACTGCAAGCTGCCAAAGCCTGCCTGCTTGCCGAAGCTCTGTGGGTAAAAACAAAAAACCCGTGACGGGTGAGGTCACGGGTTTTCTGGCGACAAAGCACCACCGACCTCCTACCCCGACAGGGTGGTGGTAATAATAATGGTGGTAGTGAGTGTCAGTAATTTTTTCATAGCGCCCATAATGCACAGACTTGTAGACGTCTGTCAATAGTTAATCAGCTTGAATCTTAATTTACCTTTTGCAGCACCTTTTGCAAGTCATCTCGATAGCTGGTGCTTCGGTTACGCCCTTGTCGCTTTGAAACATACAAAGCTACGTCTGCACACTGCAGCAAATCATGAGCTTCCTGATGTCGATGTGGATTCAGCTCGGCTACCCCCAAACTGATGGTGGCACGAATAATACGCTGATTGAACAACAACTGATGAGCTGCTACCTGACGGCAAATCCGCTCTGCGACTTCGTTTGCACCACTTTGACTGGTATTCGGTAAAATAATCCCGAACTCTTCCCCGCCATAACGCCCGAGAAAGTCTGACTCACGCAACAGGCTCTGAATGAAACTGGCCAGCTCAATCAGTACAAAATCTCCACCCAGGTGGCCATAGTCATCATTCAGCTGTTTGAATTTATCCAAATCAAACAAAATCAGTGACAAGGGCTGGTGATAGCGTTTGGCACGCAAGACCTCGGATTGCAATAACTGCTCCCAGTAACTGCGGTTGTAAAGCTTAGTAAGGCCATCCAGTCGGTTCGCTTGCTGCAAAGCCTGCATATTACGCTGCAATTCCAGCTGATAAATGCTGACATCGGTGGCGTCCTCAATCAGCAAGCAGATAAAGGTTTCGCCGGTATGGGGATGGACCAATGGTAGCATGCTGCAGTTTTGCATCATGTAGTCGCTGCCACCACTGACAGGTCGAAGATGTGGCAGTTTTAGTACATAAGGGCGCTGCTCCCAGGAACTAAAGGTTGGTGCGTTTAACGCCACAACACTATCCAGTTTTCGTTTCAGCCAGGCTTCCGGTAAGTCAGTAAACACATCAAACACCGACTTATGCCGGACTTCGGCCAAAGGTACACCGAGCCGACGCTCAATAAACTGGTTGTAAAAGCTGATGCCATAGTCTGTACTTAACACCAATACACCACTGTTTAATTGCTGCAATATCGGCATCGCCAGCCAATGCGCGTCCATCCGTACTCCTCGCCTATCAATACTGCTCGCTTGTACACACTTGTTGTGTCCCCAAACCCTTGCCTATCAATAATCCTGCAAAATATCATCCAGCTGCTGCTGCAGCGTCTGCAGAGCAGTGCCCGGAATCAGCAAAATCATATCGCATTGAAAAGCATAATCTGTCACTTGATATTGAATATTGACCTGCAAAGCTACGTTCCAGCGGCTCGCCAAGGCTTGCAGACGCTCAACCAGCTGATTGTTCTGGCAATTCAGTTGTCGCGGAGCACTGTACGACAAGGTGCTACCTAGCTGTGCTGCCAAACTATTTAAAAAGGTGGTGGTGAGAATGGAGCTGATGTCGGTCAACATTTCCGCGTCGCTGACCTCGCTTTGCTGATAACCCAGAATAGCGGCCAGCTGTTTTGCACTGCTTAGATTGTAGAGCAGCATCGCTTCGCCCTGCATGCCAGCTGGACCAATAAACCCCTGACTGATCAGGTGTGCTTCTTTATCGGCATACAACTCTCTCAATTGCGCAGGCATATCACTGGCTCGAACCACCTGCATTGCAGGCACCTGCAAATGAACCAGCGTATCTAAAAAGCGCGCTAACTGGTCACTGGCCAAGCCCATGGAAACATTCATCAGCTCCTGCAATGCGTCCTGCTGGTCTGGCGTCAGCATGGTCATTAGATTAACCCGTACTGGTGCATAATGTGGGCGAGTTTGTCGCTGTTAACCGGCTTTTGAATAAAAGCCAAAGCACCGAGTTCAGCTACTCGTTTTTGCATCTCAGGTTGAATGTCGGCAGAAATCACAATCACAACACATTTCAGCTGCCGGGCCTTAATGGCTTCCAACACACCGATGCCATCCAACTCTGGCATGGTCAAATCAAGAAAAACCACCCCAACTTCTTGCGAGCTAAGAATATCCAGTGCTTCCAGACCATTGGATGCAGTGAGAATGTCGGCAGCAAAGCCCTCCGGTAAGCTTTTTTTTACTTGCTTACGTGCTAATACCGAGTCATCACAAATTAAAGCGGTTAAGCTCATTCTACGGCTCTCTTTTAATTATGAGTGCTTATTTTATTTTTAATTTCTTGGTGTTACCCGCAGTGTTTCATCGACTATAACCAGAAGCTAAATACAATGCAAGTCGGCACAAACTCTGCTACTTTAGCAAAAAACACAGTTCAACTATGGCGACCAAAGGAACCAGTAAAACACCCCAGTATTATCCTTGGTACAGGCAACTAATCTGAAAATTAGGCTATAGTCATAGGTGGGCGCTATACTGATGCTTGCCACGCAAACAAGCCAGACAAAAATAAATATCGTGCTGTTTTTAAAGGACCATCTATGCAGCAAAGAAGTTTATCCAGAACCCTGCTGACCAAAGTATTATCTGTGTATTTTATTCTGACCTTTGTGGTCACGCTTGCTCAGATCGGTGCTGAATACTTCAATACCAAACGCTATATCAACAGTGAACTTGCTACCTTGCAACAAACCTTTTCCGGGAGCCTAACCCGTGCGATCTGGGAATTGAACACCCAGCAGGCCCTGGTGATTGCGGATGGTTTACTGGCTATTCCAGCGGTGGAAGGTATTATTGTGCGTGATGATAGCGGCACCGTCATCACCCAACTTGGTCGTCATGTTGACATCAGTCAGCGCCATGGCAGTGAGTTGGTCCGTGAGGGTATTCAACTCGCTGAGCAACAGTCCGGCCTTTTTGGTTATACCTTCCCGCTGATTTTTGAGTTTTCCGGCCGTGCTACCCAGGTTGGTGATGTCACCTTATTCTCAAGCCGCGCCATTGTAATTGATCGGATAAAAATTGGTATTTTCTTTCTGATCGGCAACGCCATGCTGAAAACCACCTTCTTAATCATTCTGTTTTTATTCGCATTTCGCCGTTACCTGACAGAACCGCTTGGTGAGTTAACTCAGCAAATTGAAGATCTGGAGCTGGACCATCTGGAAGGGACCCGTATCGAAGCAGGCCGGGCACAAAACAGCGTTGAGCTTGGCGTAATGACCACAGCCTTCAACCGGCTCATTCGTCGGGTTCAAGATTACAAAGCAGAACTCGAAAGCACCCAAAAAGAATTGTTGGTGAGCAATGAAAAGCTGGATCAACACAACTTGGTGCTGGAACAGGAGGTGGCGCGCAAAACCTCAGGCCTCAGCCAAGCCATGATGGATTTACAGCAGCAAAAGCAACAGCTTGAAGTAAAGCAGCAAAGTCTAAAAGAAGAAATCGAACGCCGTCGTCATATCGAGCATGCGCTGCGCAACAAGCAAACCGAGCTGGAAAATCTGGTCGATGATTTAAAGCAAACTCAAGACCGTCTGGTGCAGTCGGAGAAAATGGCCGCTCTTGGTGGACTTGTGGCAGGCATCACTCACGAAGTCAATACACCGGTCGGTATCGGCGTAACCGCTACCAGCTTTTTAGCCGAGAAAATTCAGACACTGCAAAAAGCCTATCAGGAAAAAACACTCTCACCAAAAAACCTGGAGCAATTTATTGCTGAAGCTAGTGAAACAACCAGTCTGCTTGAGTCTAATCTAAACAGAGCATCCGATCTGATCGCCAGTTTTAAACAAATCGCAGTCGATCAAACCAGCGAAGCTATCCGCACCATCCGGCTGGATACTTACATACAAGAAGTAATCCGCTCTTTGCATCCACACTTCAAGAAAACCAAGCATCAGGTGGATGTGAACTGCCCGGCAGATCTGAAGCTAACCTGCCCAGCGGGGGCTATTTCGCAAATCTTTACCAATTTGCTGATGAACTCACTGATCCATGGTTTTGAGGAGCAGGAACAAGGCCACATTCGTATCACGGTGCTGGAGGATGGCAACGACATTGATATCCGCTTCAGCGATGATGGCAAAGGACTCAATGCTGATCAGCTGGAGAAACTCTTCCATCCGTTTTTCACCACGAAACGCGAAGCGGGTGGCAGCGGCCTGGGAACTCATATCACCTACAATCTGGTCCGCCAAACGCTGAAAGGTAGTATTGAAGTAAGCAGCGAGCCAGGCAACGGTTTGCACTACCACATCCGCTTTCCAAAACAATTAGCCAGCTAACACCAACACAGAAACAGTCGCTGGCATTGTACCGGCGGCTGACCGCACGTTATACTGCCCGCTTTTCAGCACAACTGAGTGAGTTATGTGGTTTAAAAATAGTCGTGTCTATCAATTAAGTTCCCCATTGTCTGTTGACCTGGCTGCTCTGGAGCAGGCACTGGTTGAGTTTCGTTTTACTCCTTGCTCTGGTCAGCAACAAAGTAGCCAGGGATTTAGCTTTCCTTTTGAATCGGCACAGAGCTATTGCTACCAAAACCAACACTATCTGTTTTTTGCTATCAAACGACAGGAAAAGCTACTACCAGCAACGGTTGTGCAAGAAGAAATGCAGCCACGTCTTGAGGCGCTGGAAGCTGAAAAAGGCCGGGCGCTAAGCCGCAAAGAAAAAGACAGCATCAAAGAGGATGTCACTTTTGAATTGTTACCTCGAGCCTTTAGCAAAACCCAGCTGGTGCTAGCCTGCTATGACCAGAACAAACAGCGCATTATGATCAATACCAGCAGCAGTAGTCGGGCTGAAGATGTGCTGGCTTTGCTGCGTAAAGCCATGGGCTCTTTACCAGCACTGCCCTGGCTGGATCCATACCGTCTTAGCAATTGTCTGCAACTCTGGTTGCAGTCAGAGCAGTTACCCTCATCTTTTCAACTTGGTCACGAAGTAGAGCTTAAGGCGCCGGACGAAGAAGGTGCCAAAGTACGCTTTAGTAATCACTTGCTAACAACCGAAGAAGTACAGAGCCATCTTCAAGATAAGCAGGTGACCCGCCTGGAGCTGCAGCAGGAAGAAGGCTTGAGCCTGAAAGTGTGTGACGATGGCAGCCTGAAAAGTATTCGCTATCATGACAGCATCAGCAGTAAAAACGACGAGCTTGGCTGGGAAGATGCTGACGCCCGGCTGGCTGCAGATTCCCTATTGATGGCCTCAACCTTGAGCGCTGCACTTGAGCAGATCGCTCAGGCTGTGACCAAGGACGAATAAAACACAGTTCCCGACTCAGGCAAAAAGAGCCCGTACATCCTTATACACAGCGGCGATGGCAGGCTCTTGCATAAAGTCTGCATCAGGTAGCAGCCCAAGCTCAATGTAGCGGCTAAGTAAAGCTTGTTGTTGTTCCGGTTGGGGAAAGCTGCGCTGCGCTATGGTCGCGATTCGAACGAAGTCAGTATAATCCGGCTGCGCCGATACCTTGGGTTGCTGCCACTCAGCAATCACCCGCTGGTAGGTTTCCGAAAAGCCCCATGCTTTCATAATGGCCAAACCAATCTGTGGCGATAACTTCGCCATGGCGTGCCGCATAAAGCCGGGGTGACCAAAGACTTCCTGGTGCTTCTCTGCTTCCGTCAAAATGGGTAATAAACCGATATGGTGCAACAATGCTGCTAATGTCATTACATCCGGGCTTAATACGCATTTGTTTTGCAGTGAGCGATAGTAACTCAGACAGGCTACAGCTATGCTGGTGACCTGCACGGTATCCCGCCAGGCTTTGTCCATCATCTGCTGGATGTGCGCATTCTGACTTAAAAACAATTGTTCCATCGCCATCGCCGTAGCAATAGTCTTTATTTGGCTTAGACCAATGCGGGTAACCGCCTGATTTAAAGTACTTACCTTAATGGAGCGTCCCAGAAAGGCGCTATTCGCCACCCGGATCATCCGGGCAGTCAAGGCGGGGTCCATGCTGATGGTTTCTGCCATAACGGCAAGGCTAACTTCGGGATCATCGGCGGTTCGACGCACCCGTAACGCAATCTCCGGCAAGGTAGGCAATACCAGGCTATCGTTTCGTAACTTTTCAACCAGAATGGTAATAAGCGCATGTTCTGCAGACATCGGAAACCTCGTATTGGACGATTAAGCCAGTGACGGCCACTCAGGCAAACTCTGCTGCCATAGACGGATGCGCTCTAGCAACTCAGTCTGGTGATAGGGCTGCATCTTAACTACTCCCCAGATTGGTGCTGGCCAGGCTTTGTCAACTTTGAAGCGGGCAATATGATGAATGTGTAATTGTGACACCACATTACCAAGGGCAGCAATATTTAATTTATCCGGTCGAAAGTGCTGACGCAACCAGCAAGCCAGCTGCCAACTTTCCTGTTGGTACTGCAGGTAATCCTCGGGCGTTAAGTCAATCAACTCCAAAACACCCGCTCGTCTTGGGATCAGCAAGAACCAGGGGTACTGCTGATCATTGATCACGCGCAGCTGACACAAAGGCCAATCTGCGACAAAACAACTATCTTGCTGCAAGGGAGCAGCCAATTCAAAGGATGACAACTCAGGCATTGGTGAAATCCTCACTCACGATGTGCTGCATTTGTTGCACTAACTGCTGGCAAGACTGGTGTGCATGACGATGCGCTTGCTGCTCCAACTCATCGGCCAATTCAGTTAGATTGCTAAATCCCATGCTACCGGCACTGCCTTTTAAACTATGGGCTTCAAAAGCCAGCTTATCCCAGTCCTGCTTCATACAGGCTTGATGCAAGCCAGCAATTAATTCAGGCAACCTGCTGCGGAAGTTAGCCTGTAAGGCCAGCACGACAGGATCCTCAGCCAGTTTACGTTCAAACTCTTGGTAATCATGCCGACGGCCATCGCTACGATAGGATTGAATCAGTTTTAAAAATTGCTGCTGATCAATCGGCTTCGATAGCACCGACTGACAACCCGAGCGTTTATAACGCTCAATATCTTCGCTCATGACATTGGCTGTTACCGCGATAATTGGTGTCTGGATACCTGCATGGCGAATCAGCTCAGCAGCTTCCTCGCCTCCCATTTCAGGCATCTGCATATCCATAAAAATCAGATCGAAATCTTCATGAAGTGCCTGCTCAACCGCTTGATGACCATTTTCCACCATGACATAACTGGCATTCACCTGCCGCAGTAAAATACTAAGCAGCAACTGATTGTCCGGATTATCTTCTGCTACCAGGATATGCAGCGGGCATTGCTCATTCATCAGTGGAGCCGGTTGCGGCTGCTGAGGTGCCTGATACGACTGCACCAGCTCAACATTCATGCCACTGCAATCGAGCAGCACTTCAAAGTTACTGCCGACGCCTTTGACACTATCCACCCGGATATCACCACCCATTTGTTGAATGAGCTTTTTCGAAATACAAAGTCCAAGCCCGGTGCCACCAAAATGACGTGTGACGGTAGAGTCTGCCTGAACAAAAGGCTGGAACAAGCGGGATAGCTCAGCCGGAGCTATGCCAATGCCGGTGTCTTTTACCGATATTTTCAGCAATTGCGCCATCAAGTCGTATTCAACACGTATGATGACTTTACCTTGCTGTGTGAATTTGACAGCATTGCTGGTTAGATTTAACAGGACCTGTCGGAACCGCACTTCATCACTGATGATCACAGCCGGCAATGGGAAACGCAGTTGTAACTCACAATCCAGTCCCTTGGCTTTAGCTTGCGTCTGGCTTAGCTGATAGACATCATCGATAATCTCGAGGCAATGACAGGGTTCTTGTTGTAGCTCCAACTTGTCGGCTTCTATTTTTGATAAATCGAGAATATCGTTGATAAGATTCAGGAGATGCTGGCTGCTTTTGAGTACCCGCAACTGGTAATCTTTGATTCGCTCTAACTGTTGCTCCTGCACGCTTTGCTCACTAAAACCAATGATTGCAGTGAGAGGTGTACGAATTTCATGGCTCATATTGGCCAAAAACACACTTTTTAACCGACTGGCTTGTTCCGCCGTTTCCCGAGCGACAATCAACTCTTGGTTGGCTGCTGCCAAATCATCATTAGCACGCGCCAAGTCCTGGGTACGTTTGAGTACTTTTTCTTCCAATTGCTGCTTGTAAGCTCGCTCCCGCTCACGGTATACCCGCAATTGACGCACCATCACATTAAAAGCAGCAAACATATCGCCAAGCTCGTCCTGCTTTTGTACCGGCAGCAAGGTTGATAAATCCCCCCGGCCAACCGCTGTTTTCGCCTGAGTCAGTTTGCGGATTGGACTAAATACATGCCGGATCAACAGCCAATAGATACTAAATGGTAGCAACAGAATGACACAGAGTAGTAGACCTCCAATGACCCAGGACAGCTGCAAGGTATCAGCCATCAACTCGCTCTGGTTCAACCCCATCAGCAGTTGAAAACTGCCGGGTAACTCTGCACCTTTTAGCAGCATTGATTGGCCAAGCAGAGTGCCAGGGATCATATCTGATTGCTGCATACTTTGCTGAATAGTACGAAAATGGCTCGGTGCGAAAGTACTGCCAATCAACTGTGCACGATCCGTAAAGGCGATGGTTGCGGCCGGACTGATGATAAGAGAAATACTACCCGGTGTCAGTGACTGCTGCAAAATAGCACGTAGCTCATTAGGCTCCAGACTAAGAACCAGATAGCCCCATAACTGACGCGAGTCACCCACAGCAGATGAGCTGTTGTGGTACACCTTACGTGCCAGATACAAACGTTGTTCCGAGCTGTCAGGCTCGGTTGCAAAGAAGAAGCTTTCATCACGGATCATACTTTGCAAACGAGCCAAATGCCGTTGCCGAAAACGTAAAGGAGTGACATCGGCCTCTGAAGAGGGAGCAAACAGCTCGGTGGTACCATTAAGTTGCAATAACTTGATGCGGTACTCAGACCTGGCCTGGCGCTGCATAAAGTCTTGCCATTCCTGCACCAAGGATGACTGACCAGCACCATTGCTATTCAGGTAGCTGGCCAGGGTTTGGCTGGAAGACAACTCTTCCAGCTTCATACTCAACGTCATCAACTCGGTATGAATGGCTAGTTGTTGGCCATGCAGGAAATGACTGGCTTTTTGATTTGCTTGCTGCCAGTAGAAGGAGTAGCTGTACTTTATGGCAAGCACACCAAAAAAAATAGCCGGCAGCAACAACAAGGGAACCAGGTAAACCAGGAGTGTTTGTCGTAATCTCATTGCCGGATCATCTGCTGCCTAAGCCATAGTATTCATTCCACAGCATAACCAGCATTTGCTGGCAGAACAAGCTTTGTCCTGCCAGCAAATCAGCGAATGTAACAACCGGCTAGTCAGCTAAGGTTGCAGCCAACAATGCCAGCATAGGTGCTGCCGATGGTTTACCATGGATCCAGTCGCCGCCATCAACACCACTGCCTGCAATATCCAGATGCAGATAGGGTATGGGCTTGGCCTGATACTGGCCATGTGCGGCCAGGCCGGAAGCCTCCACCAGAAAAGCCATCGGGAACTGATGGCCACGAACCGTGACCGAAGAAGCCGCATTATTGCAACTGAGCACATCTTCGGCTGCGGATTTGGCTTGGATAAACTGGAAGTCCTCACGCCGGCTTCGGGATATTTCACAAGGGTCCCCCCAGAGATCACCAAACTGCTGGAGCTTAGCGGCCAATTGCAATGCTCTCGAAGGACCGTTTTCAACCAAAGCAGTATAGGGACCAACCGCGCGGGCCGCATGGCCGGTTAAGGTGGCAATGGAAAAAATCTGCGGAGTCACTTCATTCAGTGCCTGCTCTCGCAGATGTGACAATAAATCAGCCAGCACCAAACGCCCTTCAGCATCAGTGTTCCCTATCCTTACCCGCACACCGGCATGGCTGGTTAGCACTTCATCCGGCACAAAAGCATCGGATCCAATGCTGTTGCGTACCGCACCAATTTCCGCCACCACTTTCAAACCTTGCGGCTTTAAACCGGCTATCGCCAACATAAAGCCTGCCACAGCGGCGCCACCGCCTTTATCCCGGCTCATGCCCGCCATGCTGCCGCCAACTTTCAAATCAGCACCGCCGGTGTCATAAACCAGCCCCTTGCCGGCCAGCAACACTGTTTGCGCTACAGCCCCCTCAGGATTGTACGTTAAACGAATTACCGCCGGGTGATGACGTTTTACAGCCAGCGAGCTGCGGGCAACAGCCATCATCAAAGGGTAATCGCGTTGCAGTGTGGGCACATCAGTCACCACCTCTACCTGCACTGCACTACCGGCAAATGCCTCCTGACAGTAGGCGGCAAAATTCAGTGCACTCATCCGCTCGGGCTCGGTACCGGCCAAATCCCGCGCTAAACGTCTACCCGCTTCAATCGCCATCAGTTCTTTGGCCTGCTCTGGCGAGATCCCACACAAGCCAATGCTATGTAAAGGCTCAAGCTTCTCTTCACCTACCACTTCACGCCCTTCAAGTGGCTGCCATAACGCCTGACACATCGCCAGATAACTCACTGCAGCGGCTTGCTGATACAAAGGATCTTTTAGCGGCTCAACCCAAACCACAGGCGCTTTAGCTCCCATATCCTTAGCCAGACTTACAGCCTGTTTGGCGGCATCGGTAAAGCTGCGTACATCATCATAGTCTCTATCCAGGCTACCAACCGGAGCCAAAATCAAACGATGACCCGGCACTGCACTGCAATACATGCTGGTCAGCTGCTGACCGATGCGCTGATCCACCAGCTCAGCTGCATGAATGCTTTCCTTTAACGAAGCAAGCTCTGTGTGATTAAAGTCGCAAGCAAGAACGATAAGTGCATCAAATTGAGTTGCCTCAAGTGCTTGGTGCAGCGAATCAAAGGCATGAAGATGTGGATAAGACATAATGACTTCCATCTGGCTAAAAAAGTCATTATTTCGGAAAACAAAAAGCAGAACAAGCCAGCCATCACTTTAGCAGCAACGCTACTGGCAGTTCTGCTTTACGCAGAAACAGCTTTAGATAATTTTATTTTCCTGCCAGAACTGCTCTTTCTTCATTCTGGCCTGACGCTTTTCGCAAGGATTATCGCAGTCACAGGCTTTTTCAACGCCAATAGCACCCAAGCCACCACAGCTGCCACTAATGGTTTTGCGCTGTACCAGGTAGCCAACAGCCATCGCAACCACCACCAACAATAAAACTGCAAAAGTTAGTAAAAAGGTACTCATCATCGTGCAATGCCTCCCGTCTGGTTAAAGGGTTCAAAAGCCTCACTCACCAACTCAGTAAAGCCGTCATCGGTCTTCACAATCAGAATAGCGGCCAGGCCAATTCGATTGGCAAAAGCCAGTGCTTCATCAGCTTCCATGATTATCAAAGCCGTTGAATAACCATCAGCGACCATGCAAGACGCATGCAGTACCGTGCTGGATACAACCCGGCCTTGGATGGGACGGCCAGTACGCGGATCCAGGATATGGGAAAAACGAACCCCATCCTGTTCAAAGTAATTGCGGTAATCGCCGGAGGTTGCAATGGCTAAATCACCAGGCTCGATAATGCGTTGCACAGCACGACCATCCGAGTCCGGCTTTTCAATCGCAATGCGCCAAGGGCTGCCATCCGGCTTTGGCCCACGGGCGCGGATTTCGCCGCCAACCTCGACCAGATAGGCTGCAAACCCCTTGCTATCGAGCAAATCTGCTACCCGATCAACGCCAAAGCCTTTAGCAATGGTGGATAAATCTACCGAGACCCTTGGATCAGCCTTACTGAGCCAGAGCCCATCCAAGCTGAGCTTATCGATGCCGACATAAGGGAGTATAGCCTGATATTGCTCGCTGGTCGGTGCTTTTGTGATACGACCTTCGGCGCCAAAGCCCCAAAGCTCTACCAGGGGTCGAATGGTTACATCCAATAAACCACCGGTTTCCAAGCCAACCCGGATCGATTCTGCAATGACTTCAGCCGTGGGCTCGGACAGCAAAAATGGCTGGGTGCTATGCCAGCGATTAAAGCGCATCAGCTCCGAGTCCGGAATATAGGTCGACATCAACTGGTTCACCAGCTCAAGTTCGGCATCGATCTCAGCCTGCAATTGCACATAGTCAACCTCTTGCTCACCGGCAAAAACCGACACCACATAGTAGGTGCCCATGGTTTGACCATGCAAACGCTCGGGCGTGATGCGTTCCTCGGTCGGAACCGGGCTGCAAGAAACGAAAATGGCCAGCCCCAGAAGGGCCAGCCAGAGTTTGTAATGCACTTTCAACATAAGAAAGGATTAACCACCAAAGTCATCAAGCATGATGTTTTCGTCTTCAACACCCAAGTCTTTCAGCATGTTGATCACGGCTTTGTTCATCATCGGCGGACCACACATGTAGAATTCACAATCTTCTGGCGCTTTGTGATTCTTCAGGTAGTTCTCGTACAAGACGTTGTGGATAAAGCCAGTATAGCCTTCCCAGTTGTCTTCCGGTTGAGGATCCGACAAGGCCACATGCCACTCGAAGTTGTCATTCTCAGCCGCCAGCATATCGAAATCTTCCACATAGAACATTTCGCGGCTGGAACGGGCACCGTACCAGAACGACATCTTGCGCTTGGATTTCAGGCGACGCAGCTGGTCAAAGATGTGCGAGCGCATTGGCGCCATACCAGCACCACCACCGACGAACACCATCTCTGCTTCGGTCTCTTTGGCAAAGAACTCACCAAACGGGCCAGAAATCGTCACTTTGTCGCCTTCTTTCAAACCCCAGATAAAAGATGACATCTTACCGCAAGGCAGTGACAGGTTGTTTGGCGGCGGCGTCGCAATCCGCACGTTCAGCATAATAATGCCTTCTTCTTCCGGGTAGTTCGCCATGGAGTAAGCGCGGATGGTTTCATCATCCACTTTGGATTCCAGGCTGAAGAAGTTAAAACGCTCCCAATCACCACGGAATTTTTCCGGGATCTCGAAGTCTTTGTACTTCACATGGTGTGGTGGTGCTTCAATCTGGATGTAACCACCGGCACGGAACGGCACCGACTCGCCATCCGGTATACGTAGCACCAACTCTTTGATGAAGGTCGCCTTGTTGTCATTGGAGATGACTTCGCAATCCCACTTACGAATACCGAAGACTTCATCTTCGACTTCGATTTCCATGTCACCTTTTACAGCAACCTGACAGGATAGACGACAACCTTCACGGGCTTCTTTTTTGGTAATATGATCCAGCTCAGTCGGCAGAATTTCACCACCACCTGAGTGTACATGCACTGTACACTGGCCACAGGAACCACCACCACCACAGGCAGATGACAGGAAAATGCCTTTATCAGCCAACACACCCAGCAATTTGCTGCCTGGTTTGGTTTTGATGGCTTTTTCCGGATCGCCATTGATCAGGATGGTCACTTCACCGCTGGCAACCAGTTTGGATTTCGCGGCTAGAATGATGAATACTAGGGCCACTACGACCAGAGTAAACATCACTACGCCAAGAATAATCTCTTGCATCGTGTTTTCCTTCTACTGCTTACAATGAAACGCCGGAGAACGACATAAAGCCAAGACCCATCAAACCTACAATCAGGAAAGTGGAACCCAGACCACGCATGCCGTGAGGCATATCAGCGTACTTCAGTTTTTCGCGCACAGCGGCTAGCAAAGTAATCGCCAGCGCCCAGCCAACACCACTGCCCAGACCAAAAACCACGCTTTCAGTAAAGTTGTAATCCCGCTCCACCATGAAGGCTACGCCACCAAAGATAGCGCAGTTCACTGTGATTAACGGCAGGAAAATCCCCAACGCGTTGTACAGTGCCGGGAAAAACTTATCCAACGTCATTTCCAGGATTTGTACCATGGCTGCAATCACCCCAATGTAGGTGATAAAACCAAGGAAGCTGAGGTCCGCATCCGGGAAGCCGGCCCATTCCAACGCACCTGGTGCCAGCAAGTTGTGGTACACCACGTTGTTGATTGGCACAGCCAAGCCCAACACCACGATAACCGCAACACCAAGACCGAAAGCGGTGGTGACTTTCTTGGACACAGCCAGGAAAGTACACATGCCAAGGAAAAACGCCAGCGCCAGGTTTTCAATAAAGACGGCGCGGACAAATAAACCTAAATAATGTTCTAAACCCACTTGTCAGCTCCTTATGCCTGCTCAACCTGCTCTGGACGGAAGGTCCGCAGCACCCAAATAAAGAAGGCGATGATGATGAAAGCACTCGGTGCCAGCAACAACATACCCATCGGCTGGTACCAACCACCTTCACTGACCAGTGGCAAAATTTCAACACCGAATACCGAACCAGCACCACCGAGTTCACGGATGAATGCCACCACCAACAACACCAGGCTGTAACCCATAGCATTGCCAAGGCCGTCCAGGAAGCTCATACCCGGCGAACTTTTCATCGCATAGGCTTCAGCGCGTCCCATTACAATACAGTTGGTAATAATCAAGCCAACAAATACCGACAGCTCTTTGGAAACTTCATAGGCAAAGGCTTTCAGGATTTGGTCGACAATAATTACCAGGGACGCAATGATGGTCATCTGCACAATGATCCGCACGCTGGATGGAATGTGGTTGCGGATTATGGAGATAAACAGGTTAGACAGCGTCAGTACAAAGGTCAGTGCAAAGCACATCACCAAAGCTGTTGCCATCTGCGTGGTTACTGCCAACGCAGAACAAACGCCCAGCACTTGCAGAGCAATGGGGTTGTTCGCAAAGACAGGTCCAAACAGGACGGTTTTAATTTCTTTTGCACTAGCCATTATTCAGGACTCCTTGATGAACCTTGCTCAGGAAAGGACCAAAGCCTTTCTCCCCCATCCAGAAGGTAAAGGTATTCTGCACGCCGTTGGCGGTCAGAGTAGCACCAGATAAGCCATCGATTTCATGGTTCGGATCAGAAGCATTACCAGGACGTACGATAGTCAGAGCCAGATTACCCTGGTCATCGAACAGTTTTTTCCCGTCAAACTGACCAATCCAACGCGGGTTTTCAATTTCGCCACCCAAACCTGGCGTTTCACCCTGCTCGTAGTAGTTCATACCGATAATCGTGTTGCCATCCGTTTCCAATGCGATAAAAGCATGCATGGTGGACCATAGGCCGTAGCCATGAATTGGCAACACGATGGATTTCAGCTCACCAGCCTCATCACGCACCATATAAACCGGTGCATAATGCGGAGCACGACGAATGGAAGCCACATCCTGCTGCTTGCTAAGCTGAGTACTTAACTCAGGATCACGCCAGGAAGCCCGGTAATCAAACTGCATCGGATCTTTATCGGTAAACTCACCCGTAGTCAGATTAATAATGCGCTCTTCGACAAGTTTGTCGAATAACTCACGTACCTGAGCAGCCGATGCAGCACCATCCAACACTCGGGCACTACGCAAAATATTGGTCTGCGCATCCAACAGCATATTGGCTTGCTGCAAAGGACGCAGTTGCACTGCCGCTGTGGAAACCACAAAGGCACAAACCAGACACAGGGAAATGACAACGATCAGTGTTTTACTGATGGTATCGTTTTTACTAGACATTGCGTGCCAGCCTCCGTTTGATATTGGCCTGAGCCACGAAGAAATCGAATAATGGCGCGAACAGATTCGCAAACAGGATCGCCAGCATCATGCCTTCCGGATAGGCCGGGTTCACCACACGAATCATCACCACCATAAAGCCAATCAGAATACCGTAAGCCCATTTCCCCTCGTTGGTAAATGACGCTGAAACCGGGTCTGTCGCCATAAAGAACATACCGATGGCAAAACCGCCGATCACTAAGTGCCAGTGCCAAGGCATAGCAAACAAGTGATTGGTGTCTGAGCCAATGGCGTTGAACAATAAGGCGGTTAGTACCATACCCACCATCACACCCAGCACAATGCGCCAGGAGGCAATGCGGAAATAAATCAGAGCCAGACCACCAATCAACAACGCCAGGGTCGATGTTTCACCAACCGAGCCAGGGATAAAACCAAGGAAGGAGTCCCACCACAGCTGCATGTTACTGTAATCCAGGGTCGCGTTTTGGCCTTGGCTTAACAGGGTTGCACCTGAGTACCCATCCGCAACAGTCCAGACAGCATCACCTGAGATTTCTGCCGGGTAAGCAAAGAACAGGAAAGCACGACCAGCCAGCGCCGGGTTCAGGAAGTTACGACCGGTACCACCGAACACTTCTTTGGCAACGACCACACCGAAGGTAATACCCAAGGCAGCTTGCCACAATGGAATGGTAGCAGGCAGAATCAGCGCAAACAGGATTGAGGTTACGAAGAAGCCTTCATTCACTTCGTGCTTACGCACCGAAGCAAACAACACTTCCCAGAAGCCACCTACTATAAAAACAGTGGCGTAAATTGGCAGGAACCAGCAGGCACCATAGAGCATTTTCATGCCCCAGCCAGAGCTCTCTGTCAGATTACCGCCCAGTAAGTGGAAGACGGCAACCTGCCAGGTATCCGGCGTACCAAAACCTTCAGCCAACGCGGCAACAGCTTGATGCCCGACATTGAACATACCGAAGAACAAAGCAGGAAACAGTGCCAGCCACACAAAGATCATAATTCGTTTTAGATCAATACTGTCGCGAACGTGAGTCTTGTTTTTGGTGACATAGCCTGGCGTGTAAAGGACAGTAGCAATGGCCTCGTACAGCGCATACCACTTTTCGTATTTGCCGCCTTTCTCAAACTGCGGTTCAATGCGTTCTAAATAATGCTTTAAACTCATGATTAGCCTTCCTTCTGGATCGTCGTCAGGCAGCTACGCAGAATGGAGCCGTAATCGTACTTGCCTGGGCACACAAAGGTACACAGAGCCAAGTCTTCTTCGTCCAGTTCAAGGCAGCCAAGTGCCTGGGCGCTGTCGGTATCACCGGAGCACAGATCACGCAACAACAAAGTGGGCAAAATGTCCAGTGGCATGATCCGCTCGTAATTTCCGATCGGTACCATGGCACGGGCAGAGCCGTTGGTGGTAGTGGTCAGATTGAACAACTTTTTCGGATTCAGGTGCCCTAAATACGCGCGGGTAACGGAAAACTTCTCACTACCTGGAGCAATCCAGCCTAAAAAGTGTTTGTCACTGCCGTCAGCTAACACCGACACCTGAGTGTGAAAACGGCCCAAATAACCATGCACGCCATGCGCCGTAGTACCAGCCAGTACCGAACCTGAAATGATACGGTGCTCACCATCGGCAAGTTCACCTGCGGTCAGCTCCTCAACAGAAGCGCCCAGTACCGTTTTCAGCAAACGTGGCGATTTCACTACAGGACCGGCCAATGAAATAACGCGCTCAACCGGCAATTCACCACTGGTAAATAGCTGACCTATCGCAATCACATCTTGATAACCAATGTGCCAAACCACTTTTTGCAGTGAAGCACCTTCAAGGAAGTGAATGTGCGTACCCGGCAAACCAGCAGGATGTGGCCCGGCAAATTCAGCAACCTCAACCCCGGTAACAGACGTCACATCGGCGCCTGCTTTTTTGCACAGGTAGACCTTGCCGTCGGTCAGGTGCCGCAACACCGTCAGACCATGCTGGAAGGCACTAGACTTCGCCTTGATCACCAACGCCGGATCAGCAGCCAGCGGATGGGTATCGATTGCAGTGACAAAGATAGCTTTGGCGGTACTGTCAATCGCAGGCGTCTGGCTAAATGGCCGGGTGCGCAGCGCCACCCATAAACCGGAGTCGACCAGGTTTTTACGAACCTGTTCTGAGCTCAGGCTTACCAGCTGCTCTGGGCTGTATTTCTCGAACTGCACAGCATCATTGCCTTGCACTTCAATCACTACAGATTGCAATACCCGTTTAGCACCACGGTTGATTTCAACCACCTTGCCAGCTGCTGGGGCAGTAAAAACAACACCAGGGGTTTTCTTGTCTTCAAACAAGCCCTGACCTTTTTTTACTGTATCGCCAACTTCGACCAACATGGTCGGACGCATACCATTAAACTCTTCGCCGAGTACGGCGACGCGCTTGATAGCAGGCCCGTCGGTTATCTCT
>NZ_JAFIFQ010000081.1 GCF_020831925.1 Alkalimonas sp. | reverse complement strand
CGGCCCGGCCGGTGCGGCCAATACGATGCACATAGATATCAGCGGTGCGCGGCATATCGTAGTTGATCACATGGCTGATATCGTCGATATCCAGACCGCGGGCAGCAACATCGGTGGCCAGCAGAACCGGTACCTGACCTTGCTGAAAGCGGAAAATAGCCTGTTGGCGTTTATCCAGCGGCATTTCGCCCTGCAGCCAGGCGTTGCGGATACCGGCAGTTTGCAACTGGCCGGTTAGTTGCGCCAGGCGTTCGCGGGTTTTAACAAAGACAATGGCTTTTTGCACTTCAGGCTGTTTTAACAGGTGAGTCAGCAGCACAAGCTTGTGGTTCACATCATCGGCCAGATGGATCCACTGGGTAATTTTGCCGCGCTCACGCCGTGGTGGCTCGGCTTCAATCCGTTCCGGCTCGTGCAGCGAGTGGCCGGCAAAACGCTCCAGATTGGCACCTTCCAGCGTAGCCGAGAACAGCATGGTTTGTTTACGTTGTCTTGCTTCCAGCACAATGCGGTTCATTTCGCCAATAAAACCCATATCCAGCATGCGGTCGGCTTCATCCAGGATCAGCAGCTCGATGTGCTCGGCCTGGAATTTTTCTTTATCCAGATATTCGGTTAAACGGCCCGGTGTGGCTACCAATAAGTCGTTGTTTTTGGTCAGCACATCGGTGTGGCTGTCGTAATGGATGCCACCGGTAATCACTCCAGCATTGAGATCGGTAAACTGGATGAGTTTCTGAATTTCCTGATGCACCTGATACGCCAGCTCGCGGGTAGGCGTCATGATCAACACCCGGGCAAAGCCGGGCGAGCGGCGCGGAAAGTCCAGCAGATACTGGATTGCCGGTAACAGGAACGCCAGTGTTTTGCCGGTGCCGGTTGGTGCACAAGCCAGAATATCGCGAGCCTCCAGCGCAAAGGGCAGCACCATTTGCTGGATCTGGGTGGCTTGCTTAAAACCACATTTTTGCAGCGCCCGGTTCAGGGCCGGGTCCAGGTCAAACTCATCAAATTGCATGCATTGCTCTCTTGTGTAAAGCCGCTCATGGTGTAAAGCCGCTCTTGGCGCAAAACCGCCGGGCGGATGACAAGGTGACTGCCGCCAGATACACTTCACCCCGGAGGGATTATGGCAGCAGGTTTTCAATGTAAACAGTTTTTCATCGGCCATCAGCACTGTGCGATGAAAGTAGGCACCGATGCACTCTTACTGGGGGCCTGGGCCCGTATTCCTGCCACCGGCAGCCTGCTGGATATTGGCTGCGGCAGTGGCATTCTTAGCCTGATGCTGGCGCAGCGCAGTCAGGGTCTTCTGCCCATTACCGCGTTGGATCTAGATGCCGGTGCGGTGCAGCAAAGCCGTATCAATGTGGCTGCCAGCCCCTGGCCAGACGCTATTCAGGTGCTTGAACAGGATATTCTAACCTATCAGCCGGCAGAGCGTTACTCTTTGCTGCTGAGCAATCCACCTTATTTTCATCAGGCTTTGCCAGCCAGGGAGCCAGCCCGCCAGCTGGCGCGCCACAGTGCTAGCCTGCCCTGGCCACAGTTAATGCAACAAGCTGCACAATTGGCCAGCGAGGATGCGGATTTTGCTGTGGTGATTCCGGCTGACGGCTTGCCCTTGTTGTTGCAGGCGGCTGAGATGAGTGGCTGGCAGTTGCGACGTTTATGCCAGGTACAGCCTAATCCTCACAAAGCAGTGCGTCGGGCCTTGGTGCAGCTGAGTCGGCAACCGGTGGTGCCAGAGCACAGTCATTTGTGCATTCAGCAAGCCGATGGCCACTATACCGGGGCCTACCGGCAGCTGTTACGAGATTTTTACCTGAAATTTTAGCCTGGGCTTCACACAAGCGATTACAGCGTTTCCAACTCGGCTAATAATTGCTCGACCCACTGTTTTAAGCGTTCATCGGTCAGTTCGTACTGGTTTTCATCATCCAGAGCCAGGCCATAAAACCATTGACTATCGTCGGTTAAGGCTTTGGAGGCTTCGAATTCATAACCCTGGTTGGGCCAGAGGCCAATGCGATCGCAACGATTGTGGCTGATGGCCTGATGCAGCATGCCAAGCGCATCCTGAAACCATTCGGTGTAGCCAATCTGATCGCCCATGCCATAGAGCGCGATGACTTTGTCGTTCAGATCCAGCTCGGCGATATCGGCCCAGCAGGCTTCCCAGTCTTCCTGCAGCTCACCAAAGTCCCAGGTGGAAATGCCCAGGATCAGAATATCGTAATCCTGCATCCGGCTCAGTGGGGTATCTTTCAGGTTATGCAATGCGACCAGCTCAGGTCCCAGCAATTGCTGAATTTTTTCCGCCACCATTTCGGTGTAGCAGGTGGTGGAGCCATAAAAAAGACCAATCTGCATGGGTCAGGTTCTCGGGTCAGGCAAGACAGGGGTCAAGTGTAGCAAAAGCGGCACGCAGGCAAAAGCAAGGTAAGACTTACCTGAGCGGGTTTGTGTCAGAAACAGGCAGTCAGGATGGAAACTGGGGTGCTGTTCGCGGTACACTGAGCGTTGATAAAGTCCTTCATCCAAGAGCAGAATCGCGGTGGCGCAGTCAGAGCATCCTTTGATCGAGCAGTTTTTACAGCAGTTGTGGCTGGAGTCGGCCGCCAGTGCGCATACGCTCAGTGCATACAGCAGCGACATCCGTCAGTTCACGGTTTTTTTGGCCGAGCATGAGGCGGGGACAGACTTGCTGCAGGCGCAGCCAGAGCAGATTGAGTTTTATCTGGCGCATCGTCAGGATAAACAATACAGCGCACGCAGCACCTCGCGCTTATTAAGTGCCTTACGGCGATTTTACAGCTGGCTGCAGCACAGTGGCCAGCGTACCGATCATCCGCTCAGTCAAACCCTGAACCCCAAGCTGGGACTGAGCCTGCCGAAAAGCTTGTCAGAGGCTGAAGTCGAAGCCTTACTGGCAGCGCCCGATCTGACTGCAACCATAGGACTGCGTGATAAAGCTATGTTAGAAGTGCTCTATGCCGCCGGGCTTCGTGTCAGCGAATTGGTGGGGCTGACCCTGCGGCAACTGAATTTACGCCAGGGGGTTTTGCTGGTGCAGGGCAAAGGCCGAAAAGAGCGGCTGGTGCCGATTGGCGAGGAAGCAATGGATTGGTTGCAGCGTTATGTAGCTGAAGCCAGGCCCGACTTGCTAAATCAGCCGACAGAGGTGTTATTCCCAAGCAGCCGTGGCCAGTTAATGACACGCCAGACTTTCTGGCATCGGATTAAGTTTTACGCTAAGGTAGCGGGCATTCAAAACCCGTTGTCACCGCATACGTTGCGCCATGCTTTTGCCACGCACTTGCTGAATCATGGTGCTGATTTACGGGTCGTACAGATGTTACTCGGGCACAGCGATTTATCAACCACCCAGATCTATACCCATATAGCGCAGGCCCGGTTGAAGGACTTGCATCAACAACATCACCCTCGGGGTTAATATACAGCACCGGGATTAACTTGAGAGTATAGGAACCATCATGCTTCGATTTTCAATCTTACTTGCTGCACTTGGCTTGTGGAGTAGTGCGGCGCTGGCAGAAGCGACCCCTGCTTATGATGAAGCCAACATCAGCCGTCAGTTGACCCAGCTTGGCTTGCAGGTCGATTCGATGTCGTCATCACCAGTGGATGGATTGGTGCAGGTATTTACCAATCGTGGGCTGTTTTTTGTCAGCAACGACGGTAACTTCTTTTTTGAAGGCAACGTCTTTGATATTCAAAACCGTCAATTGGTGAATGAGCAGCAAATGCGGCCATTCCGTCAACGGCAACTGGAGCAGCATAGCGATTACATTGAGTACAAAGCCAACGATGAACGCCATGTGGTTACGGTATTTACCGATCCGAGCTGTGGCTATTGCCGCCGGTTGCACCAGGAAATTGCCGATTACAACAAAGCAGGCATCACAGTGCGTTACCTGGCTTTCCCTCGCGGTGGCCAAGGGTCGGATACGGCTAAAGAGCTGGAAGCTATCTGGTGTTCGCGCGATAAAAACAGTGCCATGGACAGGGCCAAAGCTGGCCGCTCAGTGAGTGCCATTGAGTGCCGTAACCCGGTTGCGAATCACTACCAAGTAGGGCAAGCCTTTGGTGTGACCGGTACCCCGGCTATTGTATTGCCGAGTGGTCAGATGATCCCTGGCTATCAGCCAGTCGCAAACTTGGTTCAACAGCTGACTAACTAAGATGATAGCGAAACAACTGCGTCAGCGTACGGTACCAGCCGGTACCTTAACCGGTAATTTGCACCCGGTATTGCAGCGTTTGTACTTAAGCCGTGGTGTGCGGAATGTGCAAGAGCTCAGTCGTACTGCGGCCGATTTACTGCCCTGGCAGCAATTAAAGGGCATGCCAGAAGCCACTGAATTACTGATCGAAGCGCTGCAATGCCAACAGCACATTGTGATCGTCGGTGATTTTGATGCCGATGGCGCCACCAGTACCGCGGTGTTGATGGCTGGCCTGAAAGCTTTTGGTTTTAAATACCTGGAGTACCTGGTACCCAATCGTTTTGAGTACGGCTATGGCTTAAGTCCGGAAATCGCCGAGCTTGCGGTGGCACAGGGGGCTGAGTTGATCATTACCGTGGATAATGGTATCTCGGCGCTGGATGGTGTGGCGTTTGCGAAAGCCGCTGGGGTCAAGGTGCTGGTGACCGATCACCATCTGGCAGGCAACGAGTTGCCCGCTGCTGATGCTATTGTGAATCCAAACCAGCCCGGCTGTGACTTTCCAAGCAAAGCCTTGGCCGGTGTTGGAGTTGCTTTTTACTTGCTACTGGCTTTACGTGCGTGTTTACGCGAGCAGCATTACTTTGAAGAAAAAAACCTGCCAGAGCCCAATTTAGCCGAGCTGCTCGACCTAGTCGCGCTTGGGACAGTTGCTGATGTCGTGCCGCTGGATAGTAATAACCGCATCTTGGTGCATCAGGGGCTGCAGCGCATTCGTTCTGGTCGTTGCCGGCCTGGTATTCAGGCGCTGATGGATGTAGCCAATCGCACGGCCAGCCGACTGACTGCCAGTGATTTTGGTTTTGCTCTGGCACCACGGCTCAATGCTGCTGGCCGGCTGGATGATATGTCGCTTGGCATCAGCTGCCTACTGGCACCAGAGCTTGGGATTGGCCGTGAGCTGGCCGCGAGGTTGGATGAGCTGAATGTGGAGCGACGGGCCATCGAGCAGAGCATGCAGCTGGAAGCGCAGCAATTTTTGCGTCAGTTGTCCTTGCAGCAAGCTGAGCTGCCTGCCTGTTTGTGCCTGTATCAGGCCGACTGGCACCAGGGAGTGATTGGGATTTTAGCTGGCCGCATCAAAGAGCAGTACCACCGGCCCGTCATTGTGTTTGCTGAGGGCGATGCCGGCGAGTTGAAGGGATCGGCCCGCTCCATTCCCGGCTTGCATATCCGCGATATGCTTGAAGCCATCGCCAGCCAGTATCCTGGTTTGCTGAAAAAGTTTGGTGGCCATGCTATGGCAGCGGGTTTAACTATCGATGCTGACCGGCTGGAAACCTTTCAACTGGCACTTAACTATGTAGCGAGCCGTTGGGTCAGCGATGAACTTTTGCTGGCGGAGCTGCTGACCGACGGTGAGTTGCCGCAGGACTGCCTGGCGCTCGATTTTGCCGAGCTGCTGCAACAGGCTGGCCCCTGGGGGCAAGCCTTTCCGGAGCCGGTGTTTGAGGGTGAGTTTCGCCTGCTGCAGCAAAAAGTACTGGCCGATAAACACTTAAAACTGATGCTGCAACATCGCTCTGGTCAGTTGCTGGATGCCATCTGGTTTAATGCTGATCGTAGCAGCTGGCCGGATGTGAATGTGCAACAGGTTCGGCTGGCGTATCAGCTGGATGTGAACGAATTTCGCCAGCAACAAAACCTGCAATTGCTGGTACGGCATATGATGGCCGTATAAACGGCGAAAACTACTGCCCTTGGCGTGGAAATTTGCTACAATCCACGCCAATTTTTTGTTGCCGTAGCAAGGTTCAGTGCCCATGTTTGAAGTCAACCCCGTCCATCAGAGTATCAAAGACGTTACCGAGCGCACCGCTGTGCTTCGGGGGTATCTTTGACTACGATACCAAGCAAGAACGCCTGGAGGAAGTAAGCCGCGAACTGGAAGATCCTGCCATCTGGAATGAGCCGGAAAAAGCGCAGGCGCTTGGCAAAGAACGCTCAGCACTGGAACAAGTGGTCAGTACCATCCAGAAGCTGGAGCAAGGCGTGCAGGATGTGGCGGGCTTGGTAGAGCTGGCGGTGGAAGCCGACGATGAAGACACCTTTGAAGAAGCCAAGACAGAGCTGGCCGATTTGATACAACAGCTTGAGTTGCTGGAGTTTCGCCGTATGTTCTCTGGTAAGCACGATGCATCCGACTGCTATCTGGATATTCAGTCGGGCTCGGGGGGCACCGAGGCTCAGGACTGGGCCAGCATGTTGATGCGGATGTACCTGCGCTGGGGCGAAGACAAAGGCTTTAATCCGGAACTGTACGAAGTCACCGATGGTGATGTGGCAGGTATTAAGGGCTGTACCATCAAGTTCAGCGGTGAATACGCTTACGGCTGGCTGCGCACTGAAACCGGTGTGCACCGGCTGGTTCGTAAAAGCCCGTTTGATTCTGGCAATCGTCGTCATACTTCCTTTGCTTCGGTGTTTGTGGCGCCGGAAATTGATGATGATATCGAGATTGAAATCAATCCGGCTGATTTGCGCATTGATACCTACCGAGCCTCAGGTGCCGGTGGCCAGCACGTGAACCGTACCGACTCGGCCATTCGGATCACCCACTTACCGACCAACACAGTCGTGCAGTGCCAAAGTGATCGCTCGCAGCACAAAAACCGTGATAATGCCTTCAAGCAATTGCGCGCCAAGCTGTACGAGCTGGAGCTGCAAAAACAAAATGCCGAGAAGCAAGCACTGGAAGACAGCAAGTCTGATATCGGCTGGGGCAGCCAGATCCGCTCCTATGTGCTGGACGACTCCCGCATCAAAGATTTACGTACCGGCGTTGAGACCCGCAATACTCAGGCGGTGCTGGACGGCAATCTGGATAAATTTATCGAAGCCAGCTTAAAAGCCGGCTTATAAGTTCAATCACGCTATTACTTACATGACTCAGGAATCGAAAATGGCCGAACAGCAGAATCAAGATAACGAAATTCAGGACGTTAACAAGCTGATTGCTGAGCGAAAACATAAATTAGCGGCATTGCGCGAAGACGGTTTTCTATTCCCGAACGATTTTCGGCGCGACAGTATTTCCAGCGATGTGATTGCCACCTACGGGCACCTGAGCAAGGAAGCGCTGGAAGAACAGAAAATCACCGTTAGCCTGGGTGGTCGTATCATGACCCGCCGTATCATGGGCAAGGCCAGTTTTACCACCATTGCTGATATGGGTGGCAAAATCCAACTCTATGTCGCCCGGGACAGCTTGCCGGAGGGTGTGTACAACGAGCAATTTAAAAAGTGGGATCTGGGCGATATCATCGGTGCCAGCGGCCACTTATTTAAAACCCAAACCGGTGAATTAACCGTGTGGCTGACGGATATCCGCCTGTTGACCAAGGCCCTGCGGCCGCTGCCAGATAAATTCCACGGTTTAACCGATAATGAAGCCCGTTACCGCCAGCGTTATCTGGATTTAATTTCGAACGAGCAATCGCGTAAAACTTTCCTGGTACGCAGCAAAACCGTGGCCTATATCCGTCGCTTTTTCAGCGATGAAGGCTTTTTAGAAGTAGAAACACCCATGTTGCAAGGCATTCCTGGCGGCGCCTCAGCGCGGCCGTTTGAAACGCATCACAATGCACTGGATATGCAAATGTTTTTGCGTATCGCCCCTGAGCTGTATTTAAAGAGGCTGGTGGTTGGTGGTTTTGAAAAAGTATTTGAGCTGAATCGTAACTTCCGTAACGAAGGGGTGTCGACCCGCCATAACCCGGAATTCACCATGTTGGAGTTTTACTGGGCTTATGCTGATTACAATGACTTAATGGACTTAACGGAAAAGTTGTTCCGGGGTCTGGCACTGGATGTTTTGGGCTCGACCGAAGTACCGTATCAGGGCGAAGTCTTCGATTTCGGCAAGCCGTTCGCCCGCATGTCGGTTACCGAGTCTATTTTGCATTACAACCCAACGGTGAGCAAAGAGCAGTTGGCAAGCCGTGAAGCGGTCGCTGAGCTGGCGAAAAGCCTGGGCATTGAAGTGAAGGCCAACTATGGCCATGGTCGTATTCTGATGGAAGTGTTTGATGAGTTGGTAGAAACCAAGCTGCGTCACCCTACCTTTATTACCGAATACCCGGCGGAAGTGTCTCCACTGGCACGTCGCAACGATCATAACCCGGAGATTACTGACCGCTTCGAGTTCTTTATTGGTGGCCGCGAGCTTGGGAATGGTTTTAGCGAATTAAACGATGCCGAAGATCAGGCTGAGCGCTTTCTTGAGCAGGTGAAACAAAAAGATGCCGGTGATGATGAAGCCATGTTTTACGACGAGGACTTTGTAACTGCACTGGAGCACGGCTTACCGCCAACTGCAGGCCAGGGCATTGGTATTGATCGTTTGGTAATGCTACTGGCAGATGCTCCTTCGATCCGCGATGTGATCCTGTTTCCACATATGCGGCCAGAGGCGAAGTAACCACCTTATCGCTGGCCGAGGAGCCTCGGCCAT